>CASJPF010000001.1 GCA_949383255.1 Lachnospiraceae bacterium
GCGGTAAAAGTCGATAAAATCAAGTGTTTTAAACCTAATCAGCAGACACTAGGTACTCCATTGTATTATCAGCGTCCATCTTTTCTCGCCAATCATTCACTAGAGGAGACCTGTCAAGCTCTCTTACGCTATCCCATAATTCATAATAATAGTAATATCCCTCTGTGCTCTTTTCACATTGCACTACAGCTTTATAATTCAATTGTGATGTGCCTGACTCCCAAGTTCCACCGCCATATTCCTCTGGAACTTCAATCTGACCGCCATTCAACAATGCTTCCTTTCCAAATTCAGTAAGATATGGTCCATCCTCCCGCATTTCCCAAGCCAAACCTTCTGGTCCCGCTGCCGCTCCTAAAAGACTCGCGCCATTCATCATGATACCTTCGTCAGAATAGAGCCAGTCAATAAAATCTACAAGCCTCTCTGGGTCCTGCGTCTGTGATCCAACCGCAATAATACTGTCCTGATTGCCATATGGATAACATCCATAAGAATAAATTTGCATGTCTTTGACAGGCGCCACCATAAAACCTTTTCCCTGCTCCACATTCGTGATTGTGTTGTAAGCCGATTTTCCCAACCACGGCCACGGGGAAAAAAATATTTCTCCCGCCCTGTATTTCTCGAAACACTGCTCATAATTTTGACTCACTGACTTTGGGTCAATCAACCCCAATTGGTTTGCCTCATAATAAAAATTTAACATGCGCACATACACAGAATCATTATCTATAATACTCTGATAATCCGATCCGTCTGCCTTTGCAAGCACCACACCATACTCGTCATATCCATACATACAACAGGGTTGTTTGACTGCATTCATCATATTGTCATCCCAATCTCTAAAAAAGGAAAAACCATAGGTTTTCGCACCATTTTCTGCAATTGGACAACACTCCTGCATCTGTTTTAATACTGGTAGCAAGTCCTCTATCGAGTTGATTTCGGGATATCCTAATTGCTTATACAAATCCCAGCGGATATATGGTCCATACACAGGTTCAATCCCTTCGCTTGGCACATTAGGACCATTGACAGATACCTGCGATGGAATCGCATAGACACCTTCCTGTGCCACGGTATTGTTCAGATTTTCAATTGCAGTCTGATACCGCAAAATTCCTTTTCCCTTGAGATCTTCCTCCATATTGTACAGCAACCCCGCATTGACCAAATCTTGCAACTGGCCATTCACTCCTTTACAAATTATCAAATCCCCCAAGTTTCCTGCTGCCACTCTCACATCAAAAAGTGTCTCTCCGCCGCGCGTGATATTTGGTGAAATAATATTTAGCTCCATATTAAATTTCTTCCTCACAACTTCCCCAAACCATCCTGACTGAATACCCTGATAGTTCGCAGAAAAGTCAAACACATCCACGACAATAAACTTTTCATAGGGGCAGTTGTTTTCATCGAGATTCGACAGATAATCCGCATTCCCTCTTATGTTAGAACAAGCTGTTACCATAAAACTGCATATTAGAAACAGACAGAAAAATCTCTTCATTTACCCACCTCTCTCTTTCTTTTTTTAGGCATTTATACTATAATGTAACTACATCTAATAACCAAATTTAATTAATACTTAGGAGAAATTTTATGAAAACAATCACGGAAACATTACTGATCGCCGACGATGAAAAAAATATACGCGATGGTCTGAAATGCATACTTGACTGGAAATCACTCGGTTTTACTCTATGTGGAGAAGCCGCAAATGGTGAGGAGGCACTTTCTTGTATCCTAAAAAACAATCCTAGTCTAGTCCTTCTGGATATTCGTATGCCAAAACTTACTGGAATTGACATTATCCGTATTGCGCGCGAACAAGGATACAACGGCAGATTCATTATATTGAGTGGATACTCAGACTTCTCCTATGCGCAGGCAGCAATTCGCTATGGCGTAGAATGCTATCTGACTAAACCGATTGACGAGGATGAATTGCTTGATGCTATCCACACAATCAAGGAAAGTTTAATGCAGGAACACCGAGCTTCTGACAATATTGCACTCTACCGCGAAAAAGCCAAAGATGTAATTCTTCATGAACTGATTACAGGCATTTGGACAAAGGATAACACTGCTGAACTCTCCTCGGCAGATTTTCAAAGTATGCAGCTTGAAGCAGACATCTATCAGGTAGTAATCTACGAAAAATTTGGCTCCATATCCGACGACAAAAACTATCTCTTTACTGATCTTCTAAATATCACAAACAGCGGTAATCACTCCTTTGAGTCCTTTCAGGAGGATAACAAAAATGTAATTCTACTAAAAGGTTCCTTCGCGCTTAGACGGTTTGAAGATTTTTTAAGCCATTATGAGAAAATGGAGCTTCAGGAGGGAAGTCCCTTGGATTCCTTTTTTCTCACATATGGACATCCTGTCAAAAGTCTTGATGAAATCTATCTATCCTACGAGGAAGCCTTCACCCTAATCAAACGACGCTTTTTCTGTATTCAGGGACAACATACGCTTGGCTACAGCGAACTTCCGACGATGAGCTCCAACAGTCTTATTATCAGTGATGACAAACTAAATATGTACTGTAATGCACTGACAAACTATTTGCAGGCAAACAATCGCAAGCAGGTTGCTTCTACCCTTTTTGCTATGGAACAATATTTGTACAACGTGGACAGCTCTATCAAGTCCATCCGGCTCTTTCTTACCGACGTACTCTTACAGTTAAAAGAGAATATCAACAAAATTTACAATAATTCGCGTGTCTCGTTTCCCTCAAACTCTGCCATTATTGACTATATTGAACACAGTCACTATCTATATGAGATTATCCTGTACATCTCTGAGCAAGTAAAATCTATTATGGACACCAATGACAACTCGTCGAGAGACTCCATACTTGACGATATTCTCTACTACATAGACAATAATTACCAAAACAATATCAAACTTGAGACGATTGCACCGCTCTTTGGCTATAACAGTGCCTATCTGGGTAAACTTTTCACAAAAGTCATCGGAGAAAACTTTAACTCTTATATTGATCACAGACGTATTGAACACTCCAAAAAACTTCTCGAACAGCAAAATATCAAAGTCTACGAGGTATCGGAACGGGTTGGTTACAAAAATGTAGACTACTTCCACAAAAAATTTAAAAAATATGTTGGCATTAGCCCAGCAGAATATAGAAAACAGCTAAAATTTTGATGGGCAGAGTACGTTACTTCCTCTACTCGCCGCACTTGGCACCCATCAGCTTTGCTGACAATATTCCTTTCGGTGCCCATGTGCATAAAAAGCAGCAGACTCGAAATGCCTACTGCTTTTCTAAACGATATCAGTTATTAGCTGTCGTCAATGCAACCTTCTCTGCAATAATCTCTGTAAGCATCTGCTCTGCCTCAGCCATTCCTGTATTCTCAAGTTCTTTTATCATGCTGTCATAATTATTATCAAAATCAGCCTCAGAACCTGTGACACACTTAATCAGTGCAGACCATGATACTTCATCTAATTGATTTGCAATCTCATCAAACTCCATCGGCTTTGCAAGTGCCCAAAGAGGTGGATAAGGAGGAATCTCAAACTCACTTGCTTGCGGGAATATATCTACCAGAAGCTCTACACCCCACTTCTCACATGCAGCCTTCTCCTCCTCATTGTACTCTGCAATCACAGAAGTTTTGCTTGTCGTTGTGTATGTGCTACCTGTCGGATCGAGGATTCCATCACCATAAGAGGGAAATGGATAATTATGGAAACCAACACCTGTATTCTTAGAATAATCTTTATCATTTTGAGACATCTCAATCTCCTCGTCAGTACGATAGCGATGCCCGCTCTCGTCCACAAAGTAATTCACATCTTCGATCCCCCACTTATTCAATACCTGACCTTCATCAGAGCAAAGAAAATCAATAAACTTAATTGCCTTGACAGGATCTGCACAGGTAGAGGAAATGCCAACACCTGTTCCCGTTGTAAGACCCTGGTACATCAGATTCGGACACTTTGTATCCTTATCCATTGTCAAAGGCAGTCCTGCATATGTAGCGCCAAGTTTGCCATCTGCCTTCAGAACCTTTTCACCATCTTGATAGTTCCAATCTTTGTCAAATAGACACACAACACGCCCTGATGCAATCTTTGCGATATAGTCATCGTTTGTCTGTGTCGCAAATTCGGGATCTAAAATTCCCTCATTGTACATGCGGCACATCCAGCGGAAGTATTCTTTCTCTTTATTGGAACGAAATTTATAAATTGCCTGATTATTCTCATCAATCAACCATTGCCCATTATCCGGCGCTCCATCTGCAATTGCACCTGCTGGATTGCCCAATGTAATCATCCAATGCCAGTCTGATGTAGACAATGTAATTCCAATTCTGTCAAGACCATCTTCGGTCTTAGGGCTAGATGCAATATAATCCTTGATCATTATCTCCAATTCCTCAAGGGTATCCGGCACCTTATAATCCTTCGCCTTTAATGCATCCCACTGAATCTGCGCGGAACCACAATCTTTGAACTTCTCACCGCCTACCACATACGCAGATAACTGATAAATTGCTGGATCATCTGCAGACTCTCTAAGTTTGTCAAATTCTTCACCATAAAGCTTCTTAATATTCGGACCATACTCATCAATCAAGTCAGACATATCCATCATCGCACCTGCCTCGATTAAATTGTTTGCAGAACCCTTTGCAAAGATGATATCTGGATATTTCTGCTCTGCGATCATCAGAGCAACAGCCTCACTCTCATCATTGCCGCCAATCGGATAAGTCGTCTTTAACTTCACCCCTGTTTTTTCTGTGATTGCCAGCGCTACAGGGTCTGTCCACGGGTCATCCTGTGTACCATCTGCACTAAAGAATGTTAATTCAATTACTTCTTGATTCTCATTTGCTGTGCCTCCGCTTCCCGTCTCACTGTTTGATGACTGCTGTGTGTTGCTGCTTGTGAGCGAATTGTTATCACCCTTGCCACCACAGCCGCTAAGGCTGCTTGCCACTATCACTGCAGATAACAGTAATGCGCAAATCTGTCTTTTTTTCATATACTTTCTTCTCCCTTCTTTTTCTATCTTGCATACACTATATGTGCTGTACAAGCAAAATCAATCCTTCACTGCACCAACTGTCATACCACCCACAAAATACTTCTGTAAGAATGGATATACAATAATAATTGGCACAGTTGCTACAATCGTGATAGCCATGCGCACAGAAAGCGGTGATACGGCATTCTTCATCTGTTCCGCCGCATGTGGGTCAATCTTGATTGTCGCTGTCTCCATAATTTCATACAATACATATTGCAGTGTCGGCAGCTCCTTTGCATAGAGGTAAGTGTCCATAAAAGAATTCCACTGTCCCACTGCCACAAACAGTGCCACTGTCGCCAAAACTGGCTTACACAGAGGCAAAATAATTCTTGCCCAGATAATAAAATCATTGGCTCCATCCACGCGTGCCGCCTCCTGTAACGCAATTGGAAGCCCCTCTATAAAGGAACGCACAAGAATAACATTGTAAACCCAGATTAAACCGGGAAGAATATACACTAAGAAATTGTTGCCCAGCCCCAATGTTCTCATCAACAGCAAATACTCTGGAATCAAACCGCCGCTGACATACATTGTGACAACGAACAATAGCGTAAATACCTTATTAAAATAAAAATCCTTTCTGCTCAGCACATATGCAAGCATTGCTGTGCATATAACACCCGTCGCAGCACCGACTACTGTCTTTACAATGGAAAGTATCAATGGTGAAATCAAGTTATTTTCCTCAAATATGTACACATAATTACTGAGTGTAAACTGTCTTGGAATCACAAAGTTGATATTGCGCATTGTATCAATTGGATCATTAAAAGATATCGCAAGCACATTCAAAAACGGATACAATGTAATAATAATCAAAACAATAAAGACTACCAACAACACCCAGTCCAATATGTTTTCACGGCTCTTAATTTTTGTGCGGTTCACGGTCTACACCTCCTTATATCAGTTTGCTCTCGCCCAAAAGACCAGCAATCTTATTTGCAATCAATAAAAGTGCGATTCCCACTAAGGACTGGAACATACCAATCGCAGTACCAACACCGTAATTGCTGTTTCCGATACCTCTCAAGTACGAGAACCAAGAAAGAACCATCGCATGATCTTGTACAATACCATTACTCAAAAGCATCTGGCGTTCCATACCTACGTTCAAAGTACTTCCAATACTCATAATTAGCAGCACCACAATCGTCGGCTTGATACCCGGCAGTGTAATATGCCAGATTCTTTTTAATCTGCCCGCTCCGTCAACTTTTGCTGCCTCATACAGTCCGGCGTCAATTCCCGCCATAGCTGACAGATACACAATCGCATCCCAGCCCATCTCCTTCCAGACATTAATAAAACAGACAACAACCCAGAACACTGGTGAATTGGTACTCATCAACTTCATTCTGGTATTGAACAATGTATCCAACATACCACCATCATTAAGCACCATCTTTGCGATACTTGCAATAACCACCCACGACACGAAATGGGGTAGATAAGAGATAGTCTGTGTCACTTTCTTGAACTTTACAAATCGTATTTCATTGAGCATCAACGCAAAGATAATTGCGCATACAGTACCTAGCAAAATGCCTAGAATACTCGTTCCAATTGTATTAATCATCGTCTGTTTAAACAATCTGTCTGTAAATGCTTTGCTGAAATTGCCAAATCCAACAAAATCACGCTCCCAAACTGGCACAGCAAATGTCTTTGGTCTGACATCCTGAAATGCCATTGTCCATCCCCATAGCGGTACGTACTTAAAAATGATCAGCCATATTACAAAAGGCACAGACATTAACAACAAATATCTTTGTTTGAACATAAGCTGCCAACTAAACTTTTGTTTTATAGCCTTTGGTTTGCCATTCGCTTTCATTAAATTACCCCCTTTAAAATTTTATATATTTATTATACGAAAGTTAAAATGATAAAAATACGTAAAAAATTAATTATATTTTACAGCAACTTTTTTATGCATCTTTTATTTTTTACTGTAAAAATAAATAAATATAGAAAAAGTGCTGTAAAAAACAAAAATTTTTACAGCACTTTTTCTATATTTATTATCAAAGATTGTGGACTACCTTTTTGGGCAAATGAATTGTGACTGTTGTCCCATTGCCACTTTCTGAATCAATTGTCATTCCATATGCAGTTCCATAGCACAGTTTTATGCGCTGATTAATATTATATAAACCAATACTCTCTTTTTTCTCCGGATTACGCGTCACAATGTCCTCCCGCAACTGTTCCAATGTTTCTAGCCTTATGCCACAGCCATTGTCAGACACAGAAATACACAGCTCCGTGTTGTCTGCCGCCCATGCCACCCGAATTGTAATCATACCACCCCTTTCCCGCTCCTCCAACCCATGTAGAATCGCATTCTCAACAATCGGCTGTAGCAAGAGTGGCAATGCAATACACTTGCTCACATCAATTTTGTCTGCAATCAGAAACGCATAGTCAAATTTTTCTTCAAATCGCAGCTTCTGTATCTTCATATAAATTTCAACATGATTCAGCTCATTTTGAAGAGAGGTAAATGTTGTACCACTATTTTCCAACACATACCGCATCGATTTTCCCAGAAGTTTAATAGCCGTCGCCGCCTCCCTATCTCCAACAGTATATGCCTTCATTCTTATCGTCTCCAGCGTATTGTACAGAAAGTGCGGATTAATCTGACTTGCAAGCATCTTAAACTCCATTTTCTGCTGTTCGTTCACAAGTTTCTGTTCGTTCAGCATAGTCTGATACATCAGCGCATCCTTTTCCTTAATGCGCTGGACCATAATCTCTAAATCTTCAAAAGCCTCTGAGAGTTCATCATCACCGCGCACCATCTCCTTAAAATCATAGTCCTCATTGCTCGCCTGATGCATTACATGCCGCAGCGTAGATACACGCTTTGTAAAATAAGTGGTAAAAAAATGTATCAGAATGCCCGGAACCAAAATGGCAAGAAGAATGATAATCAGGCAAGTCTCTATAATGCTACTAATATTATCATAAGATTTATCATTGATTGTACAGATATAAATTTTTGAATCCGACTGATACAAACGAAGTGTTGATATCCCAACAAAACAAGTTTTATTCTTTATTTTTCTACTGCCGACATATTGAAAATATATTTTATCGTAGTCAATTTCAACCGGTTGTGCTTTTCCATAATCGTCCCTGTCAGAAGCATAGAATACAACCCCCTCGTCAACCGATGCACAGTTTCTGTACTCCACACTATTAATGCGTGTTTTCAAATAATTATCACTGATGCGGATTACCAATACCGCATGATAGTCTGATTTGACAAGTGGTATCCGTCTTATTAGGCACAGCCCCCAATACTCATTGTTATATTTGTCAACACTTTTCATCTCTTTCCAAAATACGCTGGTCTGAGAGACAGCACGCTGATACCAATCTGCCTTCTCTGTCTGTGTATCTACTCTGTGATACTGCTTGTACTCCCGAATATCCGGGTTGTCACAATATATATCGATTTGTGCAATTTCCGTATAATGGTACATATAATTATCAACTACTTCAGAAGATTGATTCACTGCATAGGCGAGTTCCTCCTCTGAAGCATAACTCCCCTTCAAGATAGAAGCCACTCTTGCATTAAAAGATAACTCTTCCGAAATATTATACGCTTGCGTTGTAATTTCAAAAAGGATCGTCCGCACCCGCAAGTTATCCGATTCCAAAAGATCTCTATGGTAGTTTGTCAACAATTTATATGTATTACTCACAAGAAATATTCCAATCAAAACCACCGGAAAAAAAACAGCGAGAATATAAATGGTATACAACTGCTTGCGTATACCAGATTTTCGCAAAAATCCAAACACCTCAAGTTTTCTTTTCATTCCTGTACATACCTGAATATTGGATTACTAAAGCAATCCTGCAATCCTGTCACACTTTTGCATGACAGTATCATAAATCTCTTGTGCGCCTTCCAACTTGTCGGAGCGCAGTATTTCCACCAACATATCCAACATTTCATAAATTCTATCAAGACCAAGATTAGCCGCCATTCCTTTTAGTCCATGCGCATATGTAAAAGCGTTTTGTGTCTCTTTCGCCCTAATCGCTTCCCCTAGCTTCACAAAATCTGGATCCTCAAAAAATTCTGCCAGAAATCGTTTATAAGCCTCCTCATTTCCCTTCATAATCAAAAGTGCTCTCTTTACATTGACCCCTCTTTCCTCAAGCATTTCCCATAAGGACTTTTCCCGCAACATTTCTCTCCACCCCTATCTCCTTTTTTCATGCTTATACTTCCACTTTCAGTTTCGATTCTGATGAGGCTTCCTCCTCTGCCTGTTTTCTAAAATCTTCCACTTGCTCTGGCTTTATCACAGGAAGATCCCCTATTGACTTCACGTTAAACGTTCTTAGAAATTCCTCAGTTGTTCCAAAAAGCAAGGGCCGCCCCGGCGCATCAAGCCGCCCAAGCTCTTGTATCAAGTTTAGTTCCAACAGTTTATTGAGTGCATGTTCACTACTGACCCCTCGTATTTTTTCTATCTCAAGCCTTGTCACTGGCTGTTTATATGCAATAATCGAAAGCGTCTCCAACAGTGTGTCCGACAAGGTATATTTCCGCGGCGCTTTTGCCATCTTAATTAGATACTCATACAGTCCAGTCTTGGTACAAAGTTGCACTGCATCTTCAAGCTCCACAATATGAATCCCTCGGTCTTCTTTTTTATAGTTCTCGTTCATCCTCATAATCAGCTCACGAATTTGCTCTGTAGGTACTTCCAGAACATGGTTTAATTTGGAAAGTTCCACGGATTCTCCCATCGCAAACAGCACGGCTTCGATTACTGCCATCATCTTTTTCTCACTCACAGAAACCGCCTCCTTATGCCACTAAACTTGATGTAATAACAATGTCTGCAAAGGTATCTTCCTGCTCTATTGAAATTGTCCCCTGCTTCATCATTTCAAGGATTGCCATAAAAGTAACAATCACTTCCATTCTACTTCCTTGTCTTTCCAACAAATTCCGAAAACTAAATCGCCTGTGATTTTTCACATACGTTTCTATAAAAATCTGTTTCTCCTCCAAGTTAATCTCATCTTTTTCAATCCTGCCAAACTGACTTCTAACTGGGTCAATTTTGTCCTCCTGCCGCCGCATAACTGCCTTAAAAATTTCATGTAACTTTACAAGATCGACTCCTCCTGCAAGTTCTTCATAATTAATTGGGTACTGGTACATGGAAACCTCTTTTGGCAACAGTGGTTTTCTATACCAAGTCTTAGCGGCATCCACTTGCCTGTCCTGTAATTCTTGCGCCATATACTTGTACATTTTATACTCTAGTAACTTTTGCACAAGTTCTGCTCTTGGATCTTCCTCCTCTCCCTCCTCGTTGACTTCTTTTGGGAGGAGCATTCTACACTTAATATCAAGCAAAGTCGCCGCCATCACAAGAAACTCACTCATAATATTCATATCTTCTGTCTGCATGTTTCTGATATATGCAAGGTATTGTTCTGTTATAACCACAATCGGTATATCATAGATATTGAGCTTATTTTTTTCAATCAAATAAAGCAACAAGTCCAACGGTCCCTCAAATACCTCCAGCCTGACAGACAATCCCATATAAAAACCCCCGACTCTCGTAAAATTAAAGACATATATATCTTTTTATTTTACATAGAATCGGGAGAAAAAGCAATGCAAACTGTTATTCGATCGGTTTTAAAATCACTTCATACAATTCCGCTGGATTAAAAAACCGAAATGGCAGTGTGTGCGATCCCAAACCTCTTCCTAAAAGCATCCAAGATTTCCCGTGACGAAATATACCACCATCATACTTTGGAAACAATCGATAGGAAGGTGCAATAACACCACCCAGCAACGGCAGACGCATAATACCACCATGCACATGACCAGAGAGCACCAAGTCCGCCCCCCATTGTGCATACTCTTCAAAATAATCTGGATTGTGTGCTATCAATATATTGCACCTGCTAGAATTTTGTGGGGGCAATGTTTTTTGAAGATAGTTCTCTTGCATCTTCTTTACTCGAAAGTGCACAAAGTAATCTAAGTCAAGGTTCAGTCCAGTTATCCGAATATTGTACTTTGGTATATCAATTGCCTTATTATCCAATATCACTACATTTTTGCAAGATATTGCCTCTATCAACTGTTTATACTTCTCGCCAAACTCTTCTGGGTCCTCTTTTATTCTGGACTCATGATTTCCAAGTCCATAGTATATTGGATACTTTTGGCTAAGCGCCCTCACCAACTCAATTCCCGGTGTCATATCCTCACGCACCTTTGCAGTGATTAAATCTCCAGCCAGCACAATAAAATCTGGTTTTATCTTCTGAATGGACGCAACCACCCTGTCATTTTTATGCCCATAGACTTTATTGTGCAAATCAGATATTAACACAAATCTGCACTCTTGTGACAGATTTGGCAATTTTAGTTCCTCCTTCACTGTCACAAATCGATTGCCATCTATCATTCCAACTACAAGAAACGCCACTGCCAACAGCAGGACTATCAGAATGACCGCCCAAAATACACTCTGCATTCTATTTTTTCTCCTGTTCCATCTCTATATCAAATATTTCAGTAGTATCTTTTTCAAATAATCAATAAAGTATGCCTTCTGTACTGATTCCGCTGCAATAATCGGCATTCTGCCAAGTTCCTTGCCACCAAGACTATAACTGATATATCCGACTTCTGCACCTTTCTCGACAGGCGCGGTGACAAGTTCAAGATAATGATACTTCTTATCAATTTGATTAAAATCTGCACCTGTGACATCAAGATACCGGAAAGTTCCTTTGGGCTGCACCGCAAGTTGGTCTGCCTTTCCTCCCGTAACTGGGATATCTCCCAACATCTCCTTATTTTCATCCACATACAACCGGGTCAATGCAAATCCATATTCCAGTAAACTCTGCGCCTCCGAAAACCGCACTTTAAAATCTGGTGCCCCCATAATAACCGCGATCAAGTCAATTCCATCTTTCTGTGCTGTAGCGCTAAAACAATACTTTGCCGCATTGGTAGAACCTGTCTTTAATCCTGTTGTCCACTGATACTGTTTTAGCAATTTGTTAGTGCTTGACAATGTAAAAGGTTTACTGCCCTGTCTGGTCACATGGACAATATCCTCCATCCATATTTTTGTATACTTATAAATTTGCGGATATTTTGTAATAAGTTCTCTGGACATAATTGCAACATCCCTCGCTGTGGTATGGTGCCCGCTGTCAGAACTCAATCCACAGCAATCAAGAAAATGCGTGTTTGTCATACCAAGCTGAGTTGCCTTTTCATTCATCATGCTGACAAATTCTGTCTCACTTCCCGCAACATACTCCGCCATTGCCACAGATGCATCATTGCCGCTCGCCACTGTAATACACTTAATTAAGGTATCGACTGTCTGTATTTCTCCTTCGTCAAGAAATACCTGTGAACCGCCCATAGATTTTGCATAAGCACTTGTAGTCACTTCATCTTCTAGCTTAATCCTTCCTTTTTCTAGGGCTTCAAAAGTTAAAAGCAACGTCATAATCTTTGTAATACTTGCTGGACTTCGCACCTCATCTGGATTTTTTTCAAACAGTACAGTCCCTGTAGATGCTTCCATCAAAATTGCTGATGGCGAAGTTAAGCTGACAGCCGTTGTATTTACAGCGCTGCTTTGTGTTTCCTCCGCATAAACAATACTCTGACTCAACAGGACCAAAAGCATTGTTGTAGCCATCATTCTATATATCTTTTCTCGAATCCATTTCATAAAGCAGTCCTTATACCTTACTTATATGAAATCTATGCAAATATGATAGTTTATATGACTTATTCACAAAGAAAGAATACCGCAATGCGATATTCTCTCTATCTTAATCAAGTGAGGAAGATTCCCTCTTCTCCTTAGATTCCTATGTGTATCATATACGAACATTACCTTCCAATCATTTTATGATAGAAGTCAATAATCTCCTCTTTTTTCTCGTATAGCCCTTCTCTCGTCTCTTCTTTAATCTTGACTGACATAGCAAAATGATAACCGAAATCAATCACTGCCATTGCCAGAACCAACGCAATCGTTTTTAGTACCCAAGCCCTTGGATATCTGTCTACAAAACTAATAACTTTTTCAAATAAAAACGAAATAATAATAACGGCATACAATCCCCACGCTAGCGTACTTTCCAAACAGATTACACCTTTATAATTACAAAACTTATTATTATAATCCCACCAAACCTCACCAAACAGCTTCATCATAAGCTTTGCCACCAGATATTCAAACAAAGTGGCAAGAAACGCACCTACTATGTACAACGCAATAATATTATGTGCGAACGGATGCAAAAAAATATATCCAAGCGTCGCTCCAAAACCATAGATAGGACAAAATGGTCCTGTCATAAATCCTCTGTTGGTTAATTTTCTATTACAAAGCGACATATACGCCGACTCTACCATCCATCCAATAATGCTAAATAGGAAAAAGCATGCAATAAAATGATATAAATCATACCCTGCAAACTGAAACTTGCTCATCCACAAAGATATTTTTTCCATCTTTCAATCCCCCCATTCACGCAAAAGTCCTTGGCCTAACAGCCAAGGACCCCGATTCAATTAATTAAAATTAATTATATTTACGCTTTCTAGCTGCTTCAGACTTCTTCTTGCGTTTTACGCTCGGCTTTTCATAATGCTCTCTTTTACGGATTTCCTGCTGAATCCCGGCTTTAGCGCAACTTCTCTTAAATCTGCGTAAAGCGCTATCCAAAGTCTCGTTTTCTTTAACGATTACATTTGACATGCTATCACACCTAACCTCCCTCCAGCCTCTATTATTGTGTGCTAGACTGTTCGGGTATATTTAATTGCACATCTCGATTATATCACAAATCGCACATACGTCAATAGTTTTTTCAATTATTATTAAATTAATGGTATTTGTGTGTTACTAAATTACTTGTGTTATTTAAGCTGCCCCTCAAGCACAAGTTTTGTCTCCGCAATTGCTTTGTCAATGCCAGCAGGATTTTTGCCGCCTGCTTGCGCCATATTTGGGCGCCCGCCTCCGCCTCCGCCTACAATCTCTGCAATTCCCTTAATAAGATTTCCGGCATGAGCACCTTTTGACATCGCTTCATCTGTCGCCATCGCTACAAGATTGACTTTTCCTTCCACGCCAGACGCCAGCACAACAACCCCTTCGCCAAGCTTTGCCTTCAGTTGATCGCCAAGCTCTCTCAAACCGTTCATATCCACACCATCAACGCGCGCTGCCAATAACTTTACGCCCTTTACATCTGTCACTTGATTCATGACATCTCCCAGCGCTTCCTTCGCTGCCTTGCTCTTGAGTGCCTCATTCTCACTCTGCAAGGATTTGAGTTCTGCCATCATATGTTCAATCTTTTCTATTAAATTTGCAGGTGTTGTCTTTGCGACTTTTGCTGCTGCTGCAAGCTCATGCTCCAGATTTTGATAATACGCAAACACATTGTCGCCAGTCAGCGCCTCAATACGGCGTACCCCCGCCGCAATACCACTCTCGGACACAATCTTAAAAGTCGTGATATTTCCTGTATTTTTTACATGCGTACCACCGCAAAATTCCTTGGAGAAATCCCCCATAGATACGACACGCACTGTCTCGCCGTACTTCTCGTCAAACAGTGCCATCGCACCTGTTTTCTTCGCCTCATCCATTGTCATCACCTGTGTCTCCACAGCAATGTTCTCGGCAATTTTCTCATTGACCATTCGCTCAACTGCCGCCAACTCATCCGCAGTCAATGCCTCAAAATGGCTAAAGTCAAAACGCGTGCGCTCTCCGTCTTGGTAAGAACCCTTCTGCTGTACATGTGTCCCAAGCACCTCACGAAGTGCCTTCTGTAATAAATGTGTCGCGGAATGATTTTTGCAAATCTTTGTGCGGAGTGCTGTGTCAACATGTAGTGTAACCTCATCTCCCACTTTCATCATACCGCGTGTCATTTTGCCAATATGCCCAACTTTTCCACCAAGCAACTTTACAGTGTCTTCCACTACAAATTCACCAGATGTAGTGGTAATCGTTCCTTTATCCCCTTGCTGTCCACCCATCGTCGCATAAAAAGGCGTTTCATCTACAATGATTGTGCCCATCTCCCCGTCAGAAAGTGCCTCCACAAGCTCGCTCTCTGTTGTGAGCACAGAAACTTTTGAGGTGGCCTCAAGCGTATCATACCCTACAAACACAGTTGTGATAGCTGGATCAATCGAGTCGTAAACCGTCGCATCTGCCCCCATGTAATTTGTCTCTTTCCGTGTAGTTCTCGCCTTGGTGCGCTGTGCCTCCATCGCACTGTGAAACCCTTTCTCGTCTATGGAAAAGCCTTTCTCCTCCAAAATCTCGCAGGTAAGATCCACTGGAAATCCATAAGTATCATACAGTTTAAATGCATTGTCACCAGAAAGAACTGTCTCGCCGGCCACCTGCATCTTTTCTTCCATATCAGAAAGAATTGCAAGTCCTTGGTCAATTGTCCTGCTAAACTTTTCTTCCTCCTGCGTCAATACCTTAAAAATAAAGTCCTTTTTCTCATCAAGTTCTGGATAGCCGTCTTTGCACTCTTCAATCACAGTCTTTGCAAAATCCGCCATAAAAGTACCCTCAATCCCAAGCATTCTTCCGTGACGCGCTGCACGGCGAATAATGCGCCGTAACACATATCCGCGTCCTTCATTGGTTGGCATAATGCCATCGGATACCATAAACGTCGCAGAACGAATATGATCGGTGATTAGTCGAATGGATACATCTTTCTTCTCATCTTCCTGATAGGTTATCCCAGCCACAGTACACACTTTGTCTCGTATCGCCTTCATTGTATTGATGTCAAAGACAGAATCCACATCTTGAACCACAACTGCAAGACGTTCCAATCCCATACCTGTATCAATATTTTTTTGCGCAAGTTCCTCATAATGTCCCTTGCCATCGCCGTCAAACTGCGTAAAGACATTGTTCCAAACTTCTATAAAGCGGTCACAATCACAGCCAACCTTGCAGTCTGGTTTACCGCAACCATATTTCATACCTCTATCATAATAAATTTCAGAGCAAGGACCGCAAGGACCAGCACCATGTTCCCAGAAATTATCACACTCTCCAGTTTCTGGATCTCGGTAAAAACGTGTAATCTTTTCCGCAGGCACACCAATTTCATTGACCCATATATTGTAAGCTTCTTCATCTTCACAATAAATCGAGGGATAAAGTCTCTCTGGATCTAGCCCCACCACTTTTGTCAAAAATTCCCAGCTCCAAGTAAGTGCTTCTTTTTTAAAGTAATCTCCAAATGAAAAATTGCCTAGCATCTCAAAAAAAGTAAGATGTCTTGCTGTCTTTCCCACATTCTCAATATCGCCTGTCCGAACGCACTTTTGGCAAGTTGTCACGCGACGTCTTGGCGGTATCTCCTGTCCTGTAAAATATGGTTTTAAAGGCGCCATTCCTGAATTGATAATCAACAGACTATTATCGTTGTGCGGCACCAGCGAAAAGCTTTTCATTGCCAAATGTTCTTTGCTCTCGAAAAATTCAAGAAACATTCTCCGAAGCTCGTTTACTCCATAGTTTTTCACAATTTGCACCAAGCCTCAAATGAAAATGCAAGCATTTTCGCTTGAGGCGCAAACACAAAGGGTGAAAGATATGTGTTTGCATTTTATCCCTTTCTTTTTTTTTCTTTCACCCTTATTCCTCCAAAATCTACAACATTAAAAATCAAACTTGTCCGCAAAATATGCATCCAGCTCGTTAATTGGAATGCGCACTTGCTCCATAGAATCACGGAAACGCACAGTCACCGCATTGTCCTGCTCTGACTCAAAGTCATAAGTCACACAGAACGGTGTGCCAATCTCGTCTTGACGACGGTATCTCTTACCGATATTTCCTCTATCATCAAATTCACAATTATATTTTTTAGAAAGCTGTGTAAAAATCTTCTCTGCGCCTTCGTTCAGTTTCTTGCTAAGCGGAAATACACCAATCTTAACTGGCGCAATTGCAGGGTGAAAATGAAGCACTGTCCGCATATCGCCCTCACCAATTTCCTCCTCATCATATGCTGCACAGAGAAAAGCAAGCACCACGCG
Source organism: Lachnospiraceae bacterium (assembly GCA_949383255.1). Lineage (GTDB taxonomy): Bacteria > Bacillota > Clostridia > Lachnospirales > Lachnospiraceae > COE1. The sequence goes on from CASJPF010000001.1 coordinate 17,235, forward strand.
ATCTGCACCAAGCGACGGTTCAATAACATATGGTATGTATTTTTCCTTCTTCTCATCATCAAAGTAGGACATATCCTGCCCAGAAGTATTTTGATGCTGTGTCAAATCATAGTCTGTTCTATCCGCAATGCCCCAAAGTTCACCCCAGCCAATAGAAGGGAACAAATATTCAATATCTGTTGTTCCTTTTGAGTAAAAACACAATTCCTCTGGCGCATGGTCTCGCAGACGCATCTCTTCTTCCTTGATGCCAAGACTTACAAGCCAATCGCGACAGAACCCTCTCCAATACTGAAACCACTCAAGATCAGTACCCGGTTCGCAGAAAAATTCAAGCTCCATCTGTTCAAACTCTCGTGTGCGGAATGTAAAATTACTCGGACTAATCTCATTGCGAAACGATTTACCAATCTGACCAATACCAAAAGGAATTTTCTTTCGAGAAGTTCTCTGTACATTCTTAAAATTTACAAAGATCCCCTGTGCGGTTTCCGGTCTTAAATAAACAGTATTTTTAGCGTCTTCTGTCACGCCTTGAAAGGTCTTAAACATCAAATTAAACTGTCTAATATCTGTAAAATTGTGCTTGCCGCAAGTCGGACAAGGAATCTGTTTCTCCTCAATAAAATTCTTCATTTCCTCCTGCGAAAAAGCATCAATTGGCTTCTCTAAAGGAATACCATTCTCACTTGCATAGTCTTCAATCAGTTTGTCTGCACGAAAACGCTCATGACATTCTTTGCAGTCCATCAGAGGGTCAGAAAAACCACCAAGATGGCCAGATGCCACCCATGTCTGCGGATTCATTAAAATTGCGCAATCCACACCTACATTGTATGGATTTTCCATAATAAATTTCTGCCACCATGCCCGTTTTACATTGTTTTTTAACTCAACGCCAAGATTTCCATAATCCCATGTGTTGGCAAGTCCACCATAAATCTCTGAACCAGGATATACAAATCCTCTGCTTTTTGATAAAGCTACAATTTTGTCCAATGTCTTTTCCATCTCGCTTGTCTCCTAACCTCATTCTATTTTGTCTTACTTGCTTGTCCTTTATCGAAACACAATTACTTTATAGCCATCTGAGATTGTTACATCTGCACTTTTCTTTCCAGTGACTGTAACACCGTCTCCCACATATAAAATATCATCAAAACATTCCACACGTACAGTCTGTGTGATTTCTTCTGCCTCGGCTGACGGTTCCATAATCACAATATGATTATCACCCATTCCCAAAAGATCCTGTTTTGAGATTGTTGTGTTCTCTGCCTGCGCTCCTTTTAGGGTCATATTCAAATCAAAGCCTGCCTTGTTTGCCGCCTGCACTGTCCCAGCAAAAAAGCTTTCGTCATTAAAACCTGCATAAGTTTGATAATCGCCAAACTCCATCTCCACATTTACGTTATCGCCTTTTGCCTTACAGCTCTTTAATTTTACTTGCGCCGCAGCATTTTCTGTCTGATACTCCGCAATGGAAGACTCAATCATAGTCTTTAATCCATCCACCTCATAATAGTTCTGTTCTGTAAATGCTTCAACAATTTTGCTCAAGATGGTTCCATCTTTTTTTATAGAAATTGTTGATGTCGTTGATGTCTCTAATCCAGATTCTGTCATTTCTTCCTCGGGTATTACTTCCCCACAGGCAACACAACACAATACACAACAGCAAAACATTGCAACGATAGTATTTCCTACCCTCAAAAACCTTTTCATTCTTATCTCCATATCACTCACAAAAGATTTATATTTTTCACTGCGTTTTATTATAAACAAATTCATCTATATTTTCAAGTATTTCAAGACTTTTAAAATTTTTGTCCATAATATTTTGACAAACTTTCCTGCTATAAGCTCCCAATTCCTGCAATACTTCTGCCGTTACTTGAAACGAAAAAAGCCTCTCAACAGGTGTTTTCATTATGTAATCAATCGTGTATGCTGTGGACTCCAAAAGAGTGTCGTTTGTCGCTCGGCCTGGAAACTCGCCATTGAGCACAACAGCCTTTAACTCAAATATAAATCGCACCAGTTTATTATCAAAATTCTGTGCGGTTAGCGCGCGCAATGATTGGTATAAAAGCTTGAGCATTGCTGTCTCATCACTGTTTTCCCTTGTATAATAATCTGCAATCTCTAAAAAGTACATTCCATAATATGCACCTTTAAAATCATGTCTTAGCTCCTCAAAATAATTTGTAATCTCCGCCTCCGACAATGTGTAAGCATTTCTGGTTGCATAGAACTGAAACTGTCCGAAGGAAAAGGGATTGGTAGGAGCCATCAGCCTGTTGCCTGGTCTTCTGGCTCCCCGGGCAAAGGCTGATATTTTTCCTCTCTCTTTTGTCAGTATTACTATTCTTTTATCATATTCCCCAATCGGTTCTGCCTTGATAACAATTCCTGTCAGTATTACGAAATCCTGCATCGCTGTACTCATGTGTCTCTCCTGCCTTACTTTTGGCTTCTTCCATCTCAGGATGCCCCTTGTAAGCCAGATAGTCATATACCTGTCCTGTCTGCATAAACCGGCTCCATCCATCCTCGTGCATTGATTGATCGTTCCTTCCCTTTCCGTATTGTGTATACCACATTAATAGGGTGTGCTTATGGAACGATTTTATTCATTATCCCGATTCATTTTCTCTGGGATCATATCCAAAGTTCTTAATAAGGAAATCACTGTCACGCCAATCTTTTTTCACCTTCACCCAAAGCTGAAGATTGACATGCTGCTCCAACAAATCCTCAATTTCAGGGCGTGCCAAAGAGCCAATCTTTTTGAGCATCTGTCCGCCCTTTCCAATAATAATTCCCTTGTGCGAGTCCCGCTCGCAAATAATTGTCGCATTAATATCAACCAGTTTTTTGCCATATTTTATGGACTCAATTGTCACTGCCACACCATGCGGAATCTCCTCGTCAATACTGCGCAGCACCTTCTCCCGAATAAGCTCCGCCACAATCTGTCGTGTCGGCTGGTCTGTAATGGTATCCTCATCATAAAATGCAGGACCTTCTGGCAAATATTTCATAATCTGCGCAATTAAAACATCTGTGTTATCTTTCTTTAATGCCGACACTGGCACAATTTCCACAAAGTCAAGCTGTTTTCTGTAAATATCAATATACGCAAGAAGCTGTTCCTTTTTCACGGTATCAATCTTGTTAATCACTAAAATAATAGGGATTTTTACTTTTTTTAATTCCTCGATAATATGCTGCTCTCCTGCCCCAATATAATCTGTTGGCTCCACCAGCCACAAAATCACATCTACTTCCCGCAGACTGTGCTCTGCCACATTTACCATGTAATCCCCCAACTTATTTTTTGCCTTGTGAATCCCTGGCGTATCCACAAAGACAATTTGTCCTTCCTCAGAGGTGTACACAGTCTGTATGCGATTTCTAGTGGTCTGTGGTTTCTTCGACGTTATCGCAATTTTTTGTCCAATTAAACAGTTCATCAACGTCGATTTTCCCACATTCGGTCTGCCAATCAGCGCGGCAAAGCCTGACTTATGCGTTTCCTTCATCATACCATTTCCTATTCTAAATAATTATGGATTTTTGCAGTAACAGGTCAGCTTGTCTGAACTGTTACTAAGTTTTGCACTTTCATAAACAATTCTTTATCTTCCTCAATTGCCTGACCATTTCCCACCACGCAGACAGCTTCTTCTGCCATAATCGCATCGAGATAGCCCGCAAGCCTTCTAATATCTTCTTGACTACAAGAAAGTACCTCATCTCGTTCGTGTTGCACTTCTGCAAAATCAAGATTTGTCAAATACGCACCACAAGAACGGCTTCCCTTCGCAGCCGGCGTCATTGGCACATCCATATCACTGACAGCACCGATAATATACTTTGTCATTGTGCGCTCATCCGCAGTAAATTCTCTTAAATAATCGCTTGTTTTCTCAAAAATGTCAACTGTTTTTTTCAAATTTGGGTCTCTGTATGACACAAGATAACTATCTCCTGTCTTTCCAAAATTACACATACAGCCATATGCACCGCCTTTGACACGCACATTAACCCAGAGATAATCATAACACAGCATTACTTTTAATACACGCAGCGCACCTGTATATGCATAGTCTGTATTTCGCATATAATTTCCAGCCCTGCACACATACTGAATCTGCGCTGACGTGGAAAATGCCTCGTTTTTCTTTACAGTAGAGATTGCAAAAAGTTCTTTTTTAACTGGCACAGTAAAAAGTTTTGCCCTCATTGGCGGTACAAGCTCCTTGATGCGCTCAAATCCCTCTTCTGTGGCTGTAATGTCAACCAACAGATTTTCTGGTCGGAAGATACACTTTGTTAGCTCCTCTAACTTTGCAATCAATTCTTTCTTATTGGCGTCAAAATCCTCTGTCAACTGCTCAAGCATCCGATAGCAAGGCAGACCATTCACAAGCTCTGACACAGCCGCTGTCTCACTAAAATACGACATTGCCCGCACCGCGGCAAACGTATGTCCAGCAGAGAGTAAATTCGCCTGCATAACCGACTTTAACTCCTCAAGAATCTCAAGAATCCTACCCTCGTCTGTAAATTTTGAAGCTGTCATAATCTCTGTCATCAGTGCAAATGCCACTGGTAACTCATCATACATGGCCTTTGTCTTTATCTCAAAGGTAAGCTTGTACTCGTCAAGCTTCTTTGCATTCACATAAGTGTTCACACTGCTCACAATATTCCCTGTATGAATATTAATTTCATTGCAAAGTTCACCATAACTGTATTGTTCTGTGTCAATGTATCCCAATACATTTTTTAAGATTCCAATATAGGAAAACAATTCTGCTGGAATATTGGCAGCATCAAAGATAAACTTAATATAGCCAATTCCATTTGTCTGAATCTCATGAAACAAAACCTTTGTGTCTCCAATGCTGCGAAGCTCATTTACAAAATCTTCCGCTCCCTTTTTCATGTCCTCGCGCTTTAACATTGGTATCAAAGCAAGTTTCTCCGGCGCATCCTCCTCTTCTTGATATGCGCGCAGCGCCTTTGTATCTGCAACAATCTGTGCAATTTCTTCCGCAGACAGCTTCGCCTTATATGCGGCAAGTTTCTCTGTCAGTTCTTTTTCTTCCTTTGCGGTAAGCCCTTCTTTGGGTGCCACCACCAAAATAGATTTGTGCTGGTTGTTTATAAGATACTTCTCCACTAAATTTTCAAAATAATTTGTATCAATCTTCTCTCTTAAATCCTTAAAAACGCCAATTGCCTCAATCATATCAAATGGCATATGGTCATCATACAGCCAAGAATCAAACATCTGTAGTCCATACATCAACCCTTTTGGATAGGAACCAAAATCCGCCTCTCTGTATCGAAACTCGTAATAGTTTAATCCTGCAAGCAACGATTTCTTATCAATGCCCTCCTTCGCAATGCGGGCAAGCTCACTCTCAATTGTCTGGACAAACGCCTCCTTCTGGGAAGCATTTGCATTTTTTGCCACAATAGAAAAATATGGCTGATATATTTCATTATTATACACAGAATAGACCTCTGTGCCAATATTTTTATGGATTAACGCAAGTTTTAAAGGAGCCGCGGAGGCAGAACACAGTGCATACTCCAAAATTTGCATTGCATAATATAACTCTTTGTCAAGGCTTGTCCCCACAACCGTATTGTATGAGAGATACGTATTATCTTCCAAAGACTCTCCGTCCATAATTGGATATTCCTTGTATACCTCAACTGGCTTTTCAAAAGCCTCCTGCTGTCTTAATACAGAATCAATCTCAAGCTTGTCAAAGCGACTTAGATAATTCTCATCAATCCATTCTAATTTTTCTGCCATATCCATATTTCCATATAGATAAAGATAACTGTTTGACGGATGGTAATATCTTCTATGAAATTCTAGGAATTGTTCGTACTTAAGTTCTGGAATTATTTTAGGGTCTCCACCAGATTCCACTCCATATGGCGTATCTGGAAATAGGGAACTAAATACTTCCCTGTCATGCACTTCATCTGGCGACGAAAAAGCCCCTTTCATCTCATTGTAAACTACACCATTCAAGGTAAGTGGACTGTTCGCATCTTCCATCTCATAATGCCAGCCTTCCTGTTGAAATATCTTTTTCTCCTGATAAATATTGGGATAAAATACTGCGTCGAGATAAACATGCATTAAATTCTGAAAATCTTTGTCATTACAGCTTGCAACTGGATAGACCGTCTTGTCACTGTATGTCATAGCGTTTAAAAAGGTGTTAAGAGACCCTTTTACAAGCTCCACAAAAGGGTCCTTGACCGGAAAATCCCTAGACCCGCAAAGGACAGTGTGCTCCACAATATGTGGTACGCCTGTGGAATCTGTGGGTGGCGTGCGAAATCCAATATAAAAAACTTTATTCTCATCCTCGTTTTGCAGCAGCGCAATCCTTGCGCCTGTCTTTTTATGCCGCAAAAGCCAACTCATAGCGCCAATATCATCAATCTGCCTGTTCTCAATTACTTCGTAAGCTGTCAAGTCCTCAATTTTTTTCATTCTTAAATAGTCCTTTCTATCTATATTCCTATATGCTTAAGGCTAACAAGGCAAGTTTTGAGATAGAAAAATCCTCAATCATCACCTCACCCTGCACTGTCTTTTCGCGGTACTCCTTGCAAAACTGTCCAATGGAACATGTTTTGTGCACCCATTTTTCTTTTATTTTGCCGCCAAATCCCTTTTTGGTGGTTTTATAGCAAACACGCACCGTCAATTTTAATTGTTCAAAAATACGATAGGAAAATGCACTTTCCGTTATCTCCAAAATATGGTCTGCCATCTTTCGATTCAAGTCAGTCTCTCTTGCAATATGTGCGTTAATCACTGCTTTTAGTTTAAATGGCACATCTTCCTTGTCCATCATCTCTGCGTACGTCAGTTCTCTGCCAAAATAAACACAATTGGTATCCTGAATCACATATTTAAAATCATGATTGTTTTGTATCTCCATGCCAGTCCCTCTATTGTGCAATATAGTCAATTCGATTGGCGGAAAACTCCATTGCCTCCCGCACTTCATCCTCCGAGATGCCAAGTTCTTGCGCAACTTCTCCCACTGTGACTTTCCGAAGAAAACTGTCATACAGCTCTCTTGCCTTGTCATTCACATCATTCACCTTATTTAGCACATTCTCATCAAATTGATAATTGTCTGAGCCCTCGCGAATAAGCTCCTCCATCGCATCCATAATCATTTTGCCAACAAAGCCCTCTATCTCGTCAATGCCCTCCACACAGTCTAGCATAGATACAGCCGCGGTGACAGCGACATTTCCCTCGCCAATTAAGTCCTCCACAAATATACCCTGCCCCGCATAGAGTTTAGAAATTTCCACCACCTGCGGCAAAAAGATTTCTATTAATTTCGCTTGCGCATTTTTATCGCCGGCAAACGCAGACATCATTACAGCGCGCTTTTCGCCGTCTGACACAGTTGGAAGCGCTCTTAACTCTTCCAGATACATTTCCAGAAAATTAGCATCTTCCCCCGAAAGATTCTCCTCCAAATCTCCTAACTCGTCAATACCAATATGATGACTGCGAAAATAATTTTGTACCAATGTCATCTGTTCCTTGTCCAGCTTCCACTGGTCAAAAGCCTCTTTAAGCTGCTCGCTTGTCAACATATTTCCCTGAAGTCGCGCTGTGTCTCTTAGCTCCTCAAGAACTTGCGCAAAATTTATATGATTAAACTCCATGCTATATAATTCCCCTCCTTTAAATAACATCTCAAAATTTATGTAACAGTTCAGACAAGCTGACCTGTTACTGCAAAAATCCATTGAAAATCGTCTTTGGCGATGGGATTTTTGCTCTCAAGCTTTATATTTTTGTACGGTCAGCGCAGTAAATGCGCAGACCTGTCTGAACGATTACAAATTTATTCACTTGACATGTGTATGTGTAAAAAGGTGGTCCTGACAATATTCATAATTTCCATTGCACTTGGAGCAAAAACGAAATTCTGCTTCTGGATTGTCCTCACTGTTCTTGCCACAAATCGCACACTTGTGCTTTGCTACGCTCGCTGGCTTTGCCCGTTTCACTTCCCGATTGTAATCATGTCGTCTCTTAACTTGCCGCGGCGAGATACGCATACCAATTCCGCTTCGTGTCATTAAGAAAAACAGAACAAAATTTAAAAGAGATGCGCCAATAATAATCTTGCCCACAAGATCACTCTGCAAAAATTGTATTCCCAAAAGGACTGCATAGGCAATTCCCATCCACTTTACCTTGATAGGAATAATAAACATTAACAGCACCTGCACATCTGGAAATGTCGCCGCAAAACCCAAGAAAATAGACATATTGACAAAATAAGTGCTAAAGCTGCGTGCCACAAGCAGAAAATAAGTTTCTGTTCCATACAAAATAGTTCTCATTTCATAGTAGCGGCGGAACCCAGGAATATAACTGATTCCCATAATTAAAAAGCTTCCAATAATAGTGAAGAGCATTCCCATCAAAAGATATACATTATAATAAAATGTTCCCCATGTCCGCTCAAGATTTGTCCCCACAGAATAATAGAACATTAACATTACAATCGTCAAGAGATCCAGACTTGACGGCGGTATAAGAATCCATGTGACAAGCCGCCAGATTTGACCATGCAGTATTAGATATGGATTTAAGGTTAGAAAATCCACAATTGCTGGATTGATATATCGCATTGCGTATCCCAACACATACCCTAATATCAAGTATAGTGATAGATTCGGTATTGCGTATTTTCCAAACTTCCGCTCCATTTTATTCAGAAAATTCATTTTTACACTCCTGCCTTTCACCTTTAAAATTCACTTGTCTTCTCAGTATATCATTCACAACAAAAAATGTAAACCAATCTAAATTTAACCAATGGAAAAATAATACTTTTTTTAGATTTACAGTATTATTTTCGCCAGTTTCTTCATACATATATAACAATTTGTTGTTTGTCCCCAAAAAATTTCGTTAAATTTTTCCAAAAAAGTATAAAGTTTTCACGAACTTTTAATCAAGTGGTTTATTGCGTTTTGCGTGCCACTGTCGTATAATAGCAGAAGTATGTTAAAAAAGTCGAGTACAGAATTGCAGGTGTGCCAACTTGTAAATATGTCAGCTTATTGACATGCACGCTGCAGCAAAAATGCCACTGGCATTCTTGAATTTCATTGCATATAGTTCCTATATATCATTTTAGAAAGGCATGGTTATTTACATGAATAAAAAAAATAAGGAGTTTTATACACTAGGAATTGATATTGGCTCAACTACGGTAAAAGTCGCCATCTTAGATGCAGAACACAATCTGCTCTTCTCTGACTACAAACGCCATTATGCCAATATTCGGGAGACGCTCTCCTCGCTTTTGCAAGATGCTTACGCAAAACTTGGAAACTTAACGCTTCATCCAATGATAACTGGTTCTGGTGGATTAACTCTTGCCAATCATTTAGGCGTGCCCTTTGTGCAGGAAGTGATTGCTGTGTCTACCTCGCTGCAAGAACTTGCCCCTAAGACAGATGTCGCTATCGAGCTTGGCGGTGAAGACGCCAAAATTATCTATTTTGAAGGCGGTAATGTGGAACAGCGCATGAACGGCATCTGCGCCGGTGGCACAGGCTCTTTTATTGACCAGATGGCTTCACTGATTCAGACAGATGCATCGGGTCTAAACGAGTATGCCAAAAATTATAAATCACTTTATACCATTGCAGCGCGCTGCGGGGTATTTGCCAAGACAGATATTCAACCTTTGATTAATGAAGGCGCAACCAAAGAAGACTTGTCAGCCTCCATTTTTCAGGCAGTGGTCAATCAGACCATCAGCGGACTTGCCTGCGGAAAACCAATCCGCGGTCATGTGGCGTTTTTGGGCGGACCGCTGCATTTTCTTTCCGAGCTGAAAGCAGCATTTATCCGCACTTTAAAGCTAGACGAGGAGCATATTATTGACACTGCAAACGCACATCTTTTTGCCGCAATTGGCTCGGCACTCAACGCCAAAAAAGAAACCTATTTTTCTATGTCTGAAATGGTAAAAAAACTTTCTTCTGACATTAAAATGGAATTTGAAGTTGCCCGTATGGAACCTCTGTTCTCCAACGAGGCAGAATACAAAACCTTTCAGGCAAGACATCGTTCCTATCATGTGAAAAATGCAAACTTAAGTAACTATCATGGAAAATGCTTTTTAGGCATTGATGCAGGGTCTACCACTACCAAGATTGCAGTGGTTGCAGAAGACGGAACACTATTATATTCATTTTATAGCAATAACAACGGAAGTCCATTAAATACTGCTATTGCTTCTATACAAGAAATATATCGCCTGTTGCCTGATGATGCATCCATTGTTCACTCTTGCTCTACAGGATATGGAGAAGCATTATTCAAAGCTGCCTTTATGTTAGACGAGGGCGAAGTCGAAACGGTGGCACACTATTATGCCGCTGCCTTTTTCAATCCTGCTGTAGATTGCATTATTGACATTGGCGGTCAGGATATGAAGTGTATCAAAATCAAAAACCAGACAGTAGACTCCGTGCAACTCAACGAAGCATGTTCTTCTGGCTGTGGTTCCTTTATTGAGACCTTTGCAAAATCCTTGAATTATAGTGTGCAAGATTTTGCAAAAGCAGCGCTTTTTGCAAAACATCCAATTGACCTTGGCACACGCTGTACTGTATTTATGAATTCTAAGGTAAAACAGGCACAAAAAGAAGGCGCAGAGGTTTCTGATATTTCTGCTGGTCTTGCCTACTCTGTTATAAAAAATGCCTTGTTTAAAGTAATTAAAGTCTCTGATGCAAGCGAACTTGGTAAAAATATTGTTGTGCAAGGCGGAACATTCTACAATGATGCAGTGCTGCGCAGTTTTGAAAAGATAGCAAACTGTGAAGTGATTCGCCCTGACATTGCAGGCATTATGGGCGCATTTGGCGCCGCGCTAATCGCAAGGGAGCGCTATCAATCCGCTGTAGAAAAATCAACCACCATGTTGAGCATTGACCAGATTAATGAACTTGCTTTTACTACTTCGCTTGTAAAATGCAAAGGCTGTACGAACTCCTGCCGTCTGACTGTCAACAAATTCTCCGATGGCAGAAGTTACATATCCGGCAACCGCTGCGAACGCGGTCTAGGGAAAACAAAAACAGACAATAACATTCCAAACTTATTTGCGTATAAACTAGAAAGATTGTTCTCCTACACACCACTCTCGGAAAGCGAGGCAGCGCGTGGGCGCGTAGGAATACCAAGAGTATTGAATATGTATGAGAACTACCCTTTTTGGTTTACGTTCTTTACAAAACTTAAATATCAAGTGGTGCTCTCACCGCTGTCAAATAGAAAAATTTATGAGATGGGCATTGAATCTATACCAAGCGAGTCCGAATGCTATCCTGCAAAACTTGCACATGGTCATGTGGAATGGCTTATCAAACAAAACGTAGACTTTATCTTTTATCCTGCACTGTTTTATGAGCGAAATGAGTTTGACGAGGCAAACAATCACTACAACTGCCCAATTGTAACCTCTTATTCTGAAAATATTAAGAACAATGTGGAAGCGATTGAACGCGGCGAAGTCGTGTTTAAAAATCCATTTATGTCTTTTCGCGAGCCTGCCCTGATTTTACAATCACTAGAAAAAGAATTTCCAGATATTTCTATTGATGAGTTAAGAGAGGCTGTCAATGCGGCATGGCAGGAACTTGACAACGCGCGAAAAGATATGTCCCGAAAAGGGGAGGAGGTTCTTACATATCTTGAGAAAAACCATACACGCGGCATTGTACTTGCAGGTCGGCCCTATCATATTGACCCAGAAATTAACCACGGTATTCCTGAGCTAATCAATTCTTATGGAATTGCAGTGCTCACAGAAGACGCAATATCGCACTTAGCAAAACCAGAGCGCCCGCTAATTGTGTCTGACCAATGGATGTATCACTCAAGACTTTATGCCGCAGCAAGCTATGTCAAAACGCGAGACGACTTAGACTTAATTCAGCTAAACTCTTTTGGCTGTGGACTTGATGCTGTCACCACAGACCAAGTAAACGATATTTTAACCGGTTCAGGCAAAATTTATACTTGTCTAAAAATTGACGAGGTAAATAATCTTGGTGCGGCGCGTATTCGTATTCGCTCTCTGCTTTCAGCCATTCGTGTGCGCGAGGAACGTCATCAAGAACGAACAATTCAGCCTAGCAGCATAAAAAGAGTTCTTTTTACAAAAGAAATGCGCAAAAATTATACCATACTCTGCCCGCAAATGTCTCCGATTCACTTTGATTTGCTTGAGCCAACTTTCCGAAGATGTGGTTATAATCTAGTTGTGCTCAACAATGACAACAGAGGTAGCATTGATATGGGATTAAAATATGTCAATAACGACGCTTGTTATCCATCTTTATTGGTCGTTGGACAGATTATGGAGGCAGTGCTTTCCGGCAAATATGATACCGATCATCTTGCTGTTGTAATGTCACAGACAGGTGGCGGCTGTCGCGCAACAAATTATATTGGATTTATCCGCCGCGCACTTGAAAAGGCGGGCTACCAACATATTCCGGTTATCTCTATCAGTCTTTCAAAATTAGAGAGCAACCCGGGCTTTCAATTAACGCCAATGCTATTGCTGCGCGCAATCTATGCTGTGAATTTTGGTGATATTTTTATGCGATGTGTCTACAGAATGCGCCCTTATGAGGCTGTCTCTGGTTCTGTTGATGCAGTGCACCAGAAATGGATTCAAAAGTGTTGCGACTTCCTTAGTCGTAAATACCTGTCATTTTACACCTACAAAAAAATGTGTCGTGAAATGATTGCGGAGTTTGACGCAATTCCTACTTTAAATATTAAGAAACCACGTGTGGGAATTGTTGGTGAGATTTTGGTTAAATTTTCTCCTGCTGCAAACAACCAACTTGTAGAATTACTAGAACACGAAGGCGCTGAGGCAGTTGTGCCCGACTTGATGGATTTTATGTTCTACTGCTTTTATAATCAGCTTTACAAGGCAGAAAACCTTGGCACCAGCAAAAAAGCTGCAAAGCTTTGCAAACTTGGAATTAAAGCAATCCAAACACTTAGAAAACCAATGAGCGACGCATTTGCTGCAAGCAAACACTTTATCCCGCCTGCTGACATCTATGAGACAGCAAAAAATGCACAAGAGATTGTCTCCCTTGGCAACCAGACAGGCGAAGGCTGGTTCCTCACAGGGGAAATGCTTGAATTGCTCCATACAGATACTCCGAATATTGTATGTACACAACCTTTTGGCTGTCTGCCAAACCACGTTGTTGGCAAAGGTGTGATTAAGGAATTGCGGAAACGTCACCCAGAGGCTAATATTGTCGCTATTGACTATGACCCAGGGGCTTCAGAAGTCAATCAGCTCAACCGCATTAAACTAATGCTTTCCACCGCCCAAAAGAACTTAGACAAGGCCGCGGAGACAAAGCCACAGCAAGAAGACCTATCGGAATCTACATTGCAGCAAGCTTCTATCAATACGAAAAAACATTTTCATAAAAGACGTTCCAAAGGAAGAAGAAAAGACAATACAAAAAATAAATCCGCGTAAAAAACAGGGCCAAAAGCCCTGTTTTTTCACCTTCTTACAACGCCTCCATATAAATCTGATACGCCTGATACTCTCCCATCTCAACTGGCATTGGCAATCCTGCTGCCATTAGTGCAGAGCCATAATAGCATGTCCCTGTCTCTGCATTCTTGTAAACAGCATCTGGATTTAGCCCTTTTAGTCGAACATAATTCACTGTCATATTTCCGTGAATCTCCTGCATTACCACGCTAAGCAACACTTGTTTTTTATCCTCTGACACAGTTTCCCATGCCACATACGCATCTGCAAATGGATTCGACAAACGATAATAGTCCCCTTTACAAATTAGCGCCTCATATTTTTTATAGCGTATAATCTGCCCTTTAATCTCTTCTTTTTCTTCACTGGAAAGTGTCTTAGGATTTAATTCATATCCAAACGTGCCCGCCATTGCAACCACGCCTCGCGTATTTAGACTGACACTCCTTCCTGTCTGGTGATTTGGAACCGCGGACACATGCGAGCCAACCACGGAAATTGGATAAAAGAACGATGTCCCATATTGAATACGCAGACGGTCCACCGCGTCTGTATTATCACTGCACCAGATTTGTGGTGTATAGTACAACATTCCTGCATCAAACCTGCCGCCGCCTCCACTACAACCCTCTATCAACATATCTGGATAACGCTGCATTAATCGTTCCAAAAAATCATACACGCCAAGCACATAATCATACGTCACTTTTCCCTGTGCATTTTCCATAGAATATATATCCGTGAGACTTCGGTTCATATCCCACTTTACATACTCGATATTCCCTTGGTCAAGCACGCTGCAAATCTGGTTAAAAATATAGTCCCGCACATCTTTTCTGGAAAAATCAAGCACTAATTGATTTCGTGCGCGAACTGGTTTTCTCCCCGGAATTTGAATTGCCCAGTCAGGGTGATTGCGATAAATATCGCTGTCCTCCGATACCATTTCCGGCTCTATCCAAATGCCAAACTTTATTCCAATGGCATTGATGCGCCGAATCAGTTCTCCCAATGTACAGCCAAGTTTCTCCTCATTGACCTGCCAATCGCCAAGACCGCTGTTATCGTCATTGCGCTTGCCAAACCAACCGTCATCCATCACCACCATATCAATCCCAAGTTCCGCTGCTTCTTCCGCCAAGTGATAGATTGTCTCACCGTCAAAATCAAAATAGGCTGCCTCCCAGCTATTAATTAACACTGGTCTTGACTGACAACTGTATTTTCCTCTGCAAAGATGTCTCCTTATACACTGGTGATACCGTCTTGACAATGTGCCAAACCCTTCGTCTGAATAACACAAAATTGTCTCTGGTATCAATAATGTTTCCCCTTTTTCAAGCGGATAGTGAAACAGATCACTATTTAACCCCATCAAGGCTCTTGTCTGTCCATACTGATCTCGCTCCACCTCACACTTAAAATTTCCACTGTAGACAAAAACCATACCATAGCAACTGCCCATCTCCTCCGTCGCGTCTTTGTCTGCGATAATCACTGCAGGATTGTACTGATGACTGGAAGTTCCCCTGCGGCTCCCAATCACCTGACACCCATACGCAATCCTTGTCCGCTGAAAATTACGTTCCATCGCATGACGCCCGCAAAAACTAATAAAATCATAATCCCCATTTATGAAATCCAAGCATGTTGAAGCTGCCTTCTCCACATAAATTTGATCGGAACCCAAATTTATAATCTTTGCGCTTCTTGTGATAATGTTCACTTCCTCTAGCACACCATACAAAAGTCGCACTTGCACTTTGCTAACCGAATCCTCTAAGACAATTTCGAGCGTCTCCGCCTCATTGTCAGCCGCATACACAGCAGGAAGTCCTTTTAACGCATATTTTCCCCTTTTTATCTCATGGTTAACATAGCGCAAATCACAGTGTTCTGAGCCATCCGCATTGCGTATCACAAGAGCGTTATTGCGATAATCGCCAGTTCCTGCCTGCGGGTACTCCTGTGGCAAGGCATCCATAGAGTATGTCCTGTCATTTCCGGCATCCGCCGGGTTTCCTGAAAAGCCTCTGTCATAGTAGGTCAGCAGATAATCCATATTTCCAGAAATCCGCTTCCCATAGTACAGATGTAGCAGAAAACCCAACCGGTCCACTTTCATCTGATAAGTCGTGTGTCTTGTATTTAATGTAAAAACTTGATTATCCTTTTGAAATTGAATTGCCATATACATTTTTCTCCTAAATTACTTTACTGCGCCGTTTACAACACCATTCAAAATTTGTTTCTGGCAAATAATATAGAAAATCAGTATTGGAACTAGTGACAACAAATAAGAAGCAAATGCCAGATTATAGTTTGTACCAAACTGCGTCTGGAAATTTAACTGTGCTAACGGCAATGTATTCTGATCAGAACCCGCCATAATAACCAGCGGCGTCATAACGTCATTCCATACTGCCAGTGCTGTTAATACCGCAACCGTCGCATGCATTGGGCGCATAATCGGGAAAATAATTTTCCAGTATGTTCTCCATGTCGATGCTCCGTCAACTTTTGCAGCCTCCTCCAATGCCATTGGTATATTCACTAGATAACCTGAGTATAACATAATATTCATTGGCATGTAAAATACAACATACAAAATAATAACACCAAACCAGTTTGCCAATCCTAATTCCGCTGTCTGCTTTGCCAGTGGCATCATTAAAATCGCAAACGGAACGAACATACCACTTACAATAAAGAGATACACAAAACTATAAAACTTGCTATGACTTTTATTTCTGCCAAGTGCATACCCCATTAAGGAGTGAATTATAATGGACAGTGCCACAGTCAAAAGTGTAATCAAAAGGCTGTTTTTCAGAGAGTTCCAGAAATCTGTCACACGCATTGCCTCTTTAAAATTGTCAAGACTCCATGTTTTTGGAAGAGACAGAATCCCACTGACACTATTCGTCATCTCCGCAGGCTGCTTAAACGCAATAATAATTGTCATGTACAGCGGGAATGCAATTGCAGAAAGTCCTAGAATCAGCACAACCATCGCTGTCCAGTTTGTTTTCTTATTCATCATACCTTCCTTCATTATAACTGCTCCTCCTTTTTACCAGTAAATTTCATTTGTGCCACAGAAACCGTCACAATTACGATAAAGAAAATAACTGCGTTGGCACTCTGGAAGCCAAACTGTCCGCCTGACATACCATTGTTGTAAATCAAGTAAGAAATAGACTCTGTACTCTGCGCAGGACCACCCTTGGTTAATGCCATAATCTGATCAAATACCATTAAGAAATTCTTTACACTCAACACCATATTAATCGAGAAGAACGGAATAATCAGTGGAAATGTTAAGTAACGGAATTGCTTCCATCCAGTCGCACCATCTAATCCACCCGCCTCATATACATCTTCTGGCACAGTTTGCAGACCTGAGATATAAATAATTGTATTCATTGCAACTGCCTGCCATGAACAGACAACCATAATACCAAGCCACGCTGAACTAGGATTTGACAAAATGCTCTTGCTTAAAGAGTCAGAACCAATCATAGCGCCCACTGCAGGAAGAATATAGGTAAAAAAGTAGTTAAAGATATAACCTACAACCAGCGCGCCAAGAATATTTGGCAGGAAGTATGCACCTCTAAAAAAGCTTTTTGCTCGTATTTTGCTGTTCAGTGCAAGTGCGAGAATAAGACTAATCACATTGACCACAATGGTTGTCACAACAGCGAGCTTAAATGTAAACAAATATGATTTGCCAACACGCGCATCTGTAAACAAATCTATGTAGTTGCGGAACCCTATCCAATCGTAAGAACCAAATCCCTTAAAATTTGTAAAGCTATAAATCACGCCGCGAATCAGCGGAATCGTGTTAAAGCAGACAAACAATGCCAATATTGGAATTGTAATTAATAAAAATGTTGTTTTTCTCTCATTCTTCATATCTCCACACCCCTTCTCTTAATTTCCTTGCGATTTCTCGTAGTCTTGTACCATGCGGATAATATCTCTGTTGTAACGCAACCAATCCGTGTCAAATTTCTTTAAAAATGCATCTATGTCCTTCTGGATTAAGAATGTCTGAATCTGTGCGTCAACAGCCATCTCAGATGGGTAATAATGATCCTGATAGTCTGTCATTCTGCCCTCTGCAATATGCTGATTCATACCATCCAACATGGGAGACAGTGTGAAATTGCCCTCCTTGCATGGAATTGCTATCTGCGCATCAATATATTGTTGCAGATTCTCCTCCGCAAGCAGAAAATCCAAAACTTTATAGGCCGCCTCTTTATTTTTGCAGTCCGCAGTCACACAAAACTGCAAGTCAATACCAGAGTTTAATGTATTCTTTGCCGCGTCATCATTTGCTGGCATCACAAACGAATCAATATTTAACTCTGGATTTACTGACAAAATCTGAGGAATTGCATAGCTTCCAATAGGATACATAGCCGCTTCTCCCCGCGCAAAGGCTGTGCAGGCATCATTGTAGCTATATGCAAATGGGTCCTCTAAACCGTACTGCAACAAGCTTAGGTACTTCTCTGACACCTCACGATATTCCTTTGCAAAATTTGTCTCTCCTCTGTTCACTTGCTTTGTCACATCAGCAGGTGCGAGGCTAACCGCCATAGCATTCCACGGTGCAAGACAAGTCCAAGTATCCTTAAATCCAAAATAGAACGGCTGGATTCCCTCTGACTGAATTTGTGTGCACAATGTCTGTAACTCTGTCCAATTCTGCGGAATTTCCCATCCATGCTGCTCAAACATATCCCTGTTGTACAGCACACCTGCCGCATTTGCCACATAGGGAACTGCATAGGTTCCCTCTGTCGGGACCAACTCCAATGCCTCATCAATATCGCGGTATGCCTGCTTGATATTTTGAAGCCCCGGATAATCTGAAACATCTGCCAAAATCTCAGCATCTACAAAATAGGAATAATTGATGTCTCCTCCAATGCCTATTATATCTGGATAATCCTCACGAATAAACCTTGTTCTTAAAATGGTCATTGCGTCATTGGGGGAACTAATCTTTAGCTGAATATCATCATGCTCCGCATTGAATTTTTCTTCCACCATCGCAAAATAACTTGCAGCTTCTGGTTTGTACTGGACAATTTCTATTTTTGTCTTTCCATTATCGCCCGAAGCTGCACATCCCTGAATGCTTGCCGCTGCGATACAGCATAATGCGATTCCAAAGTGCCTTACTGCTTTTCCTTTCATTCTGTTTTTCCTCCTTTTTGTTGATATATATACTTTAACATACCATTATGCTATCGTAAATGGCATGATTTTACCAATTTTATGCCTTAATGCCACTTTTATAGAATTATCTTGAAGTTAAGTAGCATTTGGGTATATACTGTTCTTAGACCATATTTTTATTTTTGTGTAGAATGTACATTATAGATTGCTTGTAAAGGACATTCTATACAACAATTTTTATTGAGATGCACCTTTCACCTTCTATAAATTGTAATAAATCACTTGGATTGCTCTATAAATGCAGTGATACTTTATAAATTTACCGAAACAATAATTACAGCAATATCAATATAGACTCTTGGAATTTTTCGTTGTACTCGATAATATAAGTACAAGAAAAATCCTAAAAGACTATTTTATAAGGAGCATAAAACATGAGTGAAGTAATATTTTCTGTTTTTCCGAGTGAGAACTTTATTGATTTAGGTTTGTATCAATTTGGCTGGGAAAAGTGTGACCCGTCACACTCCTTTGGTCCTGCTGCGCGAAACCATTATCTTTTTCATTATTGCATCTCTGGCACTGGCATTTTATATAGTAACAATGCAAAGGGAGAATCCATTCAATACGCAGTCAAAAGTGGACAAGGATTTATGTGCTTTCCAAACCAAATTAATATGTATATTGCTGACCATGAGATTCCGTGGGAGTATGTGTGGATTGAATTTGACGGGCTGCGTGCAAAAGAGACTATTGAACTTGCTGGACTGAGTGTAGACCAACCAGTCTATAAGGCACGCTACAAAGATTTGGCAGATTTAATGAAATCAGAGATGCTTTATATTGTCAATCACAAAGAAGAATCTCCATTTCACCTAATTGGACATCTTTATTTATTTATAGACAGTCTTGTGCGTTCCTGCAACCTGACCCAACTGAACAAAGGAAACAGCCTTCGTGACTTTTATATTCGTGAAGCCATCTCATTTATTGAGCAAAATTTTCAGAACGCCATTTCTGTAGAGGAAATTGCGGCTTCTTGTGGTTTAAACCGAAGTTATTTTGGGAAAATCTTTCATGAAAATATGGGAAAATCCCCACAGGAATTTTTAATTTCTTATCGCATGAAAAAAGCTGCTGAACTTCTAAAGCTCACCAGCTTATCTATATCCGATATCGGCAATGCAGTCGGCTATCCAAATCAACTGCATTTTTCACGCGCATTCAAACATGTGTACGGTAGTTCACCAAGACAATGGCGCTTTGAACAGAATGCGCTATCTTAATGATGAAACAGCCGAATCCCTGTAAAGCACATTGCCATATGATATTTATTGCAAGTTTCAATTACATTGTCATCTCGAATTGAACCGCCGGGCTGCGCAATATAACAAACGCCACTTCTATGTGCTCGTTCCACATTGTCTCCAAATGGAAAGAACGCATCAGAACCAAGTGCCACCTCTGTCATTTGATTTAACCAAGCACGTTTCTCCTCTCTTGTAAACACTTCTGGTTTTTCTGTAAAAAACTTTTCCCAGACGCCATCTGCAAGCACGTCCATATAATCTTCACTCATATATACATCAATGGTGTTGTCTCTGTCGGCACGACCGATTTTCTCTTGAAATGGCAGATTCAATACTTTTGGATTCTGGCGCAAAAACCAATTGTCTGCCTTGTTTCCCGCAAGCCTCGTGCAATGAATACGCGACTGCTGCCCTGCGCCAATGCCAATTGCCTGCCCGCCTTTTACATAGCACACAGAGTTTGACTGTGTATACTTTAGGGTAATCATAGCAATTGCAAGGTCTCGTTTTGCCTGTTCTGGAATTTCTTTGTTCTCTGTCACAACATTTGCAAACAGCGAATCGTCAATTACAAGCTCATTTCTGCCCTGCTCAAAAGTAATACCATAGACCTCTTTTGTCTCTATTGGATTTGGCATATAATTTGGATCCATTTGAATCACTGCATAATTTCCTTTTTTCTTTGCTTTTAAGATTTCAAGTGCCTCCGGCTCATATCCTGGCGCAATAATACCGTCTGATACTTCCCGCTTAATCAATTTTGCTGTATCGACATCACACACATCGGACAATGCAATAAAATCGCCAAACGAAGACATTCTGTCAGCGCCTCTTGCCCTTGCGTATGCGCTTGCAAGCGGAGACAATTCTCCCATATCCTCTACCCAATAAATTTTTCGCTCCACTTCATTTAACAAAAGTCCCACAGCCGCTCCAGCGGGCGACACATGTTTAAAGGAAGTCGCAGCAGGAAGTCCAGTCGCCTTTTTTAACTCTTTGACAAGCTGCCATCCATTCAATGCATCTAAGAAGTTAATATACCCTGGTTTTCCATTTAATACTTCAATTGGCAGTTCACCATCTTTATTGTATATTTTAGAGGGTTTCTGGTTAGGATTACAGCCGTATTTCAATTCAAATTCTTTCATATTCAATTCTCCTACTTGTTTTTATTGTAAATCTTTGACTTATATCTTCCTGTTTCAATATCAATAAACCGGATAAACAGTGATACTTTATTCTCCACATTTAAGCTATCCCATACAAGATCGCCAAACGCATCTATATCATTTGGAATCCCCACAAGCTTTGGTTCTCCCTCAAAGCTTGGAAGCGGGTTTCCATCTCCCATATAAGTATGGATAAAGTGTCCCTCGCCTGCTATTGGATTATTGTATGCAAAGGTAAAACGATTGCAGGCATCTGGATTTCCATTATTACTTTTTAAAATGGACATTGCATAGTTAAAACTGTGATTCTCAATATGAAGAATACCAGAAATCCTTGGTGTGTAATTTGGTGCATCTGGCTCAAATTCCCTTGTTCTAAGCGCCTGCTCAAATGTCTGTTGTTTATCCATCAATTCATAGATGGTATCTGTCTGGTCTCCGTTTGTCACAATGGTTTTATTGCCAAGCACACGAACTGGCGCATAGATAATTAAACTGGGATCGCTTAACTTAGAAGGGTCAAATGCCTGTGTGCGAATCCCCTCTCCTTCTTCTACAAAAACACGGTTTCTACTGTTCTCACTCCTGCCCATAATAAAGTAAGCAATTGCAGCTTTTTTTCCATCTGCTGTCCTACCAATGACAATTCCCCTTCCAGGATAGGCATTCTCCCTAAGCTCCTGTTCCAATGATAACATCTTCATTTTTAAAACCTCCTAAATATTCTTCCTGCTTCCAAGATACCGAATGCAAACGCCATTGCAATGTAAAATATCTCCCTCCAGATTTCTTGAGAACATAATCTTATTATCTTTATCTCTTACAATCTCAATATCTTCATCACTGCTATTTACAATTACCTCAAGGGTCTCTCCCCAGCCCATCTTTTGAAGCTGAATCACGCGTGGATTTTTATAATCTGCCGGAAAATGAAAATTTCGCTCCCGCATCAATGGCTCTTCTTTTCTAAGCTTAATAAGCTGCTTTGTAATCGAGATTTGCTCATTATATTTTCCCTGCTCAATATCTTCCCAAGGCATACATCTGCGGCAGTCTGGGTCAAAACCGCCCTCCATACCAATCTCTGTGCCATAATAGATACAAACGCTACCTGGCATTGTAAACAACAATGCAAAGAGACAATTATAAACGTCTAGTCCACTTGTCACATTCCGAAGACGTATTGTGTCATGCGAGTCAAGCATATTAAACAGCACATCATTGGTCTGTTGCATATAATTTGTATAACAGCGGTTAATCATAAATTCAAAGTCCTCGCCAGTAAGGCTCTTGTCCAAGAAAAAGTCTTTCATACTACCTGCAAGCGGATAGTTCATAACAGAGTCAAACTCATCTCCTCGGAGCCACGGTATCGCGTCATGCCATACCTCGCCTAAAATATAAATGTCTGGTTTAATCGCTTTCACAGCCTGTCGAAGCTGTTTGCAAAATACATGCGACACTTCGTTTGCCACATCCATGCGAATACCATCCACATCATATTTTTTTACCCATTCACAGGCTACTCCAATGAAATACTCACGCACCACTGGATTGTTCGTATTGAGTTTTGGCATCTCGTCAAAAAAAGCAAAAGTATACAACTGCCCTCTCTTTGCTGCATCCCACTGATTTGACAACGGCCATTCGTTAATCATAAACCAATCAAAATACTTAGAATCGCGCCCATTTTCTAACACGTCTTGCCACGGTTTAAAGAAATATCCGCTGTGATTGAAAACAGCATCCAACATCACGCGGATTCCACGCGCATGTGCCTGTTCCACAAAATTTTTCATGGTCTCATCATTGCCAAAACAAGGGTCAATTTTCTCGTAATCCGTTGTGTCATATTTATGGTTGGAAGGAGATTCATTAATCGGCGTTGTATAGATTCCAGTAATCCCCAAATCCTTTAAATAATCCAGCTTGTCCGTCATACCTTTTAAATCGCCGCCGTAAAAATCATGATGCCCAACACCGCCCTCATATTTCCAAGGTTTTGTATTTTCAGGATTTAGGGAAGAATCACCATTACAGAACCGCTCTGGAAAAATCTGATACCACACAGTTTCGTTTACCCACGCTGGAACCCGATTGACATCAACGGGGTTCATCCAAGGCATAGTAAAGCACTGTCGGCTCCGCCCCTTAATCTGCATCTGTTCTTCACTGACAAAACCATCTTCAAAATAATACCAACGCTCTGTCTCTGTCACCAACTCAAAATAATATTTTAAGCGCTTGAATGTTGGCTTGATTGTCGTTGTCCACCAAAGTTGATATTTTAGGCGTTTTTTAAATGGAACATTTGCTTTTTGCCCTGTCCATTCCTCACCGCCGCCAAGAATACCATTTGCAAACGGGTCTCCATAGACAATATTTACTTCTTTTACATCATATCCTGTTTTAAGATTAATAATAAGCTGCTCCTCATCAAGCATATAGCAATAATTATCAACGGTTCTGTGGTATACTGACGCAAATTCCATAATGATACCTTTTCCTTTCCCATAATCTTTTTTCTAACTTATTCACTTACACACACTCTGCCTGCCAACACATTTTCGTAATCCTCAAGATTTTTTTCCAAAAGTTTTGGCGTGTCAAGTCCATATGGACACTTGGAAGCACACTGTCCACAGTGGAGGCACTCCTTAATTTTTGCCATCTCTGCCTGCCAATCTTCCCCCAGCCAATTTGTTGATGGAGAACGGCGCAAAAGCTGCGAAATACGTGCACAATTATTGATTTTAATACCTTTGGGACAAGGCATACAATAACCACACCCACGACAAAACTCTCCTGCCAACTCTTTTCGGTCATTTTCATAAATCTTTTTCAGCTCGTCGTTCATCTGTGGCATTTCCTGCTGACAAGCCAAAAATTCCGCAAGCTCAGATTCACGCTGCACTCCCCACAATGGCAACACAGAAGGATGCTGGCAAGCAAACCAGTAGCAGAGTTTTGCGTTTGTCAACAATCCGCCTGCCAGTCCCTTCATGCCGAGAAAACCCATTCCCGCTTTCTCACACTTCTCTACAAGCGCAATCTCCTTCTCTGAAGAAATATATGCAAAAGGAAATTGTAATGTTTCGTACAGACCACTCTCAATTGCCTCCTCCGCAACATTTAACAAATGTGCAGTGATTCCAATATGTCGAATTTTTCCTTCTTTTTTCGCTTTTACAACAGCGTCATAAACGCCATCTCCATCACCCGGCCGAAAACACCGCGGTGCACAGTGCAATTGATAAATATCAATATAATCTGTTTTTAAAAGCCCTAGCGAAGTCTCCAAATCCTCAAAAACTTTCTCGCCTGTCTGTGCAGTTGTCTTTGTCGCAATATAATATTTACTTCTGTCAATCCCCTCTAAAGCAATCCCTAACTTCTTCTCACTATCACTGTATGCCCTTGCCGTATCAAAGAAGTTCACACCGCCATCAAGCGCCATATGTATAAGTTTTACTGCATGTTCCGTGTCAATTCGCTGAATTGGCAGTGCACCAAAACCATTTTTATTTGCCACAATCCCTGTATTTCCAAGTTTTACTGTTACCATAACTCCTCCTTTGCCATTTCTAACTGTTTATACTTTCTAACTTATATCTTTTATGTCCTATTTTTATTTCATATAAGAAACCAATGCCTCCACGCCATACAACAATGTATTGAGTCCCTCTTGATATTTATAATTGACATTCGCTGCAAGCATACTGCCAATCCCTGTCATAAGAATCCAAATATTTTGCGCCACCCCGCTGCTATTTATCTCTGCGCGCACGTCACCAGATAATTTTCCCTGCTCTATCAAATAAGTCAAATAATGAACAATCTCATTTTTTAAACCTTTGTCTGTAACTGTATAAAGTATTGTATAATATTGAAAATAGGCATTTTTTTCATAAATATAAGTAAACATTGCCTGAACCAGCGCTGTCATATTCTCATAAAAGGAAACCTGGGGCGTTATAGCGGTCTTTGCCTTTGCCAAAATCTCCTCGTTACACCGCTGTGCGACCAGCAAATTAATCTCATCAATATCCCGAAATCGATTGTAAATCACTCTCCTATCACAGTTTAACTCCTTGCATAATCTTGTGACGGTCAGTGCATCCACACCTTCATGGCAACCAATATTGACTGCAAGGTCTTCTATGCGCTTGCTTGTTTCATCTTCTATCCGTTTTCCCTTTGAGAATGCCATTCTTTCACCTCATTTTCTCAGTTCCTGATTATTATCTTATCAGTTCCAACCAAAAATGGCAAGGAAATACAAAAAATATAGTTATCGTTACTATTCACGCCCCAGAAGGTCGCTCATAGTAACCGATTCGGGGCGATATTCAAAGTTTTGCTACGCAAAAATCGCCCCTCACTCCTGAATCATGTTCTTACGGAATGCGCAGTTCAGCGCATTCCTGACCCATGAACAGCAATTAGTTCTCCTAATACAGTTGATGTCCACAATATTATAGACAGACTTGGCGCATATGGCGCTATCAACGCAATAAACTTCTGGCAAAGCTTTGTCACTTCTGGGTTTTTTGCTTGTTCTTCTTTCTGTTCCATCTCAAATTTGTTCTCTGTACTTCCATGTGGAACAGCCGTCTCAATTGCATGGGCATGAATCTTAGCTACAATCTCCCCAATCTTCAATTCTTTTTGGTATAGATTCAAAAGCTCCATCAATGCTGATACAATTTTATGGCGATTTGACATTGTATTACCACGGTTGATACATTCTTTTATTTTTCGGTTTGTGTTCTCTACTGCCTCTTTAAGTCTACAAATACGCTCTGTAGAAAGCATTTCTTTGTTGTAGTTACCGCTTCTGTTCCACAAATCAGCGACAAGTATCATTCTTCTGTATCTGCTAAGAAACTTGTAAATGCCTTCGAGTGCGCCCTCCTTCCAACTATCATAGTAAGGTGCATCTTTCTCCTTTGGCGTCTGTTCAAACAGCAAATACAGCCTTAGACAGTCTGTACCATAATCCATTATTAAATCTTCATCAAACACACGTTTTCCTGTCTCATCAAGCCACTTTAACAAAACAGCTCTGTTTTCTTTTTCTTCACACAAGTCTGCGCAGAGAAAACTGTCGGGGATATTACACCCCGACAGTTTCTTTGCATTGTATTCAATTTCTCTATGATTCATCGGCGTCAAAATATCATTCACCATTTTTGCCCCCGTACATTGATATTTATTGAATAGAAATTAAAGTTATTTTATTTTGCTACAATATTCAATATTCTACCTTTTACATAGATTTCCTTCACAATGTTCTTTCCGGCTGTAAGTTCCGCAATCAAAGGAATCGCATGTGCTTTCTCCTTTACAGAGACCTCTTCCTCATCAAGTCCAACTTCTAAAGTTGCCTTTACTTTGCCGTTAATTTGCACTGCAATCTCCACAGTAGACTCTACAGTCTTTGCCTCGTCATACTCCGGCCACTTCTGCTGATAAGCTCTTCCATTGCCAAAATGCATTTCCCAGAGCTCCTCTGTCATATGTGGTGCCACTGGATTTAACAATAAAATCAGTGTGGCATACTCGCCTTTTGTGACACTGTTTGCCTTGTAAAATTCATTGACAAGCGCCATCATTGCCGCTATCGCGGTATTGAATTTCAATCCCTCAAAGTCATTGGAAACTTTCTTAATTGTCTGGTGAATTTTTGTCTCCATCTCTGGCCGATAATTCTCTTGGTCAATTATCATATCTTGAAGTTTCCATACACGGTCAAGGAAACGACGGCACCCCTTAACGCCCTCCATACTCCATGCTGCGCTCAAATCAAAAGCACCAATAAACATTTCATAGGTTCTAAGTGTGTCTGCACCAAATGCATTTACCACGTCATCAGGATTTACTACATTTCCCCTTGACTTGGACATCTTCTCCCCATTCTCACCAAGAATCATACCATGCGAAGTACGCTTTTTATACGGCTCATCACAAGGCACTAAATTCTGATCATACAGGAATTTATGCCAAAATCTTGAGTAGAGCAAATGAAGTGTTGTGTGTTCCATTCCACCGTTGTACCAGTCAACTGGCATCCAGTATTCAAGCGCCTCTTTTGATGCAAATTCTTTGTTATTATCTGGATCAATATATCTTAAGAAATACCAAGAAGATCCCGCCCACTGTGGCATGGTATCCGTCTCGCGTTCCGCCTTGCCACCGCACTTTGGACAAGTGGTCTCCACCCAGTCGCGCATCGCAGCAAGCGGTGACTCACCTGTATCTGTTGGCATATAACTTTCTACCTCTGGCAATCTCAAAGGCAATTCGCTCTCGTCAAGTGGAACGTACCCACAGCAAGGACAATTCACAATAGGAATCGGTTCACCCCAATAGCGCTGGCGGGAGAACACCCAATCGCGTAGCTTAAAATTAACTTTTTTATGGCCAATTCCTTTTTCTTCAAGCCAATTTGTAATTGCTTTCTTTGCATCCTTTACTTCCATTCCATTTAGAAAATCCGAATTGCAAAGCGTACCTGTCGCAACATCTGTAAACGCTTCATTTTGCACATCGCCGCCCGCAACTACTTCTATAATAGGAAGACCAAATTTTTTCGCAAAATCCCAGTCTCTTGTATCATGCGCTGGAACTGCCATAATCGCACCAGTACCATATGACATCAATACATAGTCAGAAACCCACACTGGAATTTCCTTGTTGTTGACTGGATTAATTGCCGAAATACCATGAATGCACACACCTGTCTTATCCTTTGCTAACTCTGTGCGTTCAAAATCGGACTTCCTAGAAGCCTGTTCGCGGTAAGCTGCTATTTCTGCATAATTTCCAATCTCAGCCTTGTACTTCTCAATCAATGGATGTTCTGGCGAGATTACCATATAGGTTGCGCCAAAAAGAGTGTCTGGTCTTGTTGTGTAAATTAAAAGTGTTTCATCCTTATCTTTAATCTTAAACTCTACCTCAGCACCCTCAGAACGCCCTATCCAATTTTTCTGCGAAACTTTAACCTTTTCAATATAATCAACATGGTCAAGCCCCTCAATTAATTTATCTGCATAATCCGTAATTTTCAGCATCCACTGTGATTGCATCTTGCGAATAACCTCAGAACCACAGCGCTCACACACACCGTTTACCACTTCCTCATTGGCAAGCCCAACTTTGCAAGAAGTACAAAAGTTTATTGGCATCTCGCTCTTGTAGGCAAGCCCCTTCTTAAAAAGCTGCAAGAAAATCCACTGTGTCCACTTGTAATAGTTCTCGTCTGTTGTGTTTACTTCCTTGGACCAATCAAACGAATACCCAAGCGCCTTTAACTGATTCTTAAAATGCTCTACATTGTTCCTAGTCACAATCTTTGGGTGAATCTTGTTCTTAATTGCATAATTTTCTGTCGGCAAGCCAAACGCATCCCACCCCATAGGAAACAGAACGTTATAGCCCTGCATTCTGCGTTTTCTTGACACAATATCCATCGCAGTATATGGTCTTGGATGCCCTACATGAAGTCCCTGTCCTGACGGATACGGAAACTCTACCAACGCATAATACTTTGGTTTTGTCTTGTCCACACCGACCTTAAAGGCCTCCTCCTTATCCCAGATATTCTGCCACTTTTTCTCAATGTCCTTTGGAGAATACTCTTTGTTCATCTCTTTTACTCCTTTTTTAACATCTTCTATTGTAAAAGATGCTTATTTTCTAATATTTTCAATACAAAATACTCTTGTGTAATTGTATCGCAATCGTTTTTAGATTGCAAGTTTTTATCTAATAAGTTTAGAAAATTTGTAATAGCCTTGTAACAGTTCAGATAGGTCTGCGCATTTACTGCGCTGACCGTGCGAAAACATAAAACTTGAAAGCAAAAATCCCATCGCCAAAGGCGATTTTTAATGGATTTTTGCAGTAACAGGTCAGCTTGTCTGAACTGTTACATAGCCTTTATAGGGATCGATTATTTAGCCCTGTAAAAAGTTGCTTTGCATTTTGAGGTTTAGAGAGATACGCAATATAAAAATTAATCATAAGTCCATCTGGATAATCACATAATTCACCGTCAATTCTTTCAATAATATCTCCTCGTTCTCCCTCAAAAAACCATTCCCATTCAGGCACTGTTTTAGCAGGTATCAATGATATAAATTCATCTAAAAGTGCCGCCGATTTGAATGCACCTAAGTTTTCATATGCTTTTTTTATTTCGGGCAAAGCAAGAAAAAACTCTTTTTCCGCAGACAAAGAAGGGAGCATGTCAATCTGACAGATGTCCTCCAATTTCGAGGCAAGATATAGTGTCTTTTGTACTTCATTCATTTCCTCTAAAGATTTCCAAGGCAGATATTCCCATAACAGTACAAAAAGAAGTTCTTTTTTTTCATTATCGCTAAGTGTAAGCAATTTTTCAATATCTTCTTTTAATATAATGGTATGATATATACTTTTTTCCATTTTATGCCTCTTTGTTTTTTTCTTTCATCTTTATTGCCTGAACAATCAGTTCCATGCACTGTGTTTTTGTAAAGATACCAGAATCCAATGAGAGTGTATAATTCTCAACTTTTCCCCACTCTTTTTGTGTAAAATATCTATAGTAAGTAGCCCTTGAACGGTCTTTTTGCATAAGCTCTTTTCGGACACGCTCTTCTTGGTCTGTCACGCCCTCATGACGCTGGACACGTTTCACACGATGCTCCATATCCGCGTGAATAAACACATGAAAAACATCATCGCGCTCCCTGAGAATATAATCTGCGCCGCGCCCTACAATCACACAGTTTCCTTTCTCTGCAATACTTTTAATTACCTTGTCCTGTGCCTCTTTAATTTCCTCGTAAGGCACTTGTGCTTTTCTGTAGTATGGCACAAAGCCACTTTTCATATCAATATAATCTTGATCAGACATATTCTCACCATTTTCCAAAATGAGTTTCTCATCAATCCCCATTTTGCTTGCCACAGATGCCACAATTTCTTTATCATAAAAATCATAGCCCAATCGCTCTGCCAACAATCTACCTACCGTATGTCCACCACTTCCTGTCTCTCGACTAATCGTAATAATCAATTTAATACCTCCTTATCTCTCCGCACCTGCCTTAAAATTATAGACTGGCTTAATAACTTTCTCTATCTTTACAGTCTCCTCGATTACTGGCACCATATCTTCTATCTTACGATACGCAAACGGGGACTCATCCAAGGTATCCTTATTGATGCAAATGGAATAAATTCCCTCCATCGCCTTTTTAAACTCAGAGACAGTGTGATGCTCCTTCACTTCTGAGCGCCTATAAACACGCCCAGAACCATGCGGAGCCGACTGATTCCAGTCCACATTGCCAAGCCCTGTCCCTAAAATAATTCCATCACGCATATTCATTGGAATAATAACCTGCTCACCTTCTTGCGCGCTAATTGCCCCCTTTCTTAAAAGAGGCACATCTTTTGAAAAATCAATATAGTTGTGAATGCAAGTATAACTGTCTTGTACCTTCCATTTCATACCGCGCGTAATCTCATCAATCATCGCTTCTCTATTCAGACGCGCAAACTCCTGCACAATTTCCAAATCATAGAGATAATCCTGCAATAACGCTCCTTCCAGACAAGTCAATTCATATGGAGCATGACCTTGCTTTTTCATCTGAGATTCTTTTTGTCCTTCTTTTAAATAATACTCTGTCACTTCCATGCCAAGATGGCGACTACCAGAATGGACTACTAGGTAAAGTGTATCCTCTTCGTCTTTATCCACTTCAATAAAATGATTGCCACCGCCAAGGGTTCCAATACTGCGCTCCGCCTTTGCCTCCTCAATCGCCTTATAGCAATGTAGTCTGCGAAGTGCAATTTTATCACTCAGTTTATGACAGTTCTTTCTGACTGCACCACCAACAGGCACATTATCACGAATAATTGTATCCAATTTTTGACATTCCAGACGTTTCGCTTTCAGTTTCGCAATTGTCATGCCACAACCAATATCCACCCCGACAAGATTTGGCATCAGCAAATCCCTCACTGTCATTGTCAATCCAATGGTTCCTACTTTTCCGGGATGCACATCTGGCATAACGCGAATCTTGCTTCCTGCGGCACAAGGGTGGTCGCAAATCATCTGTAACTGCTTGCGCGCATAATCATCCATTGCATACTGTTCATTCTCCGTTGTATAAACAATCGCATTTGTATATTTTCCGTATATTGTAATCATAAAATCCTTTTTCCTTTCCAAATGTTATACGAATATCTTTTGTAACAGTTCAGATACCTTCACTGTTACAGGCAAAAATTCATACAAAATCGCCTTTGGCGATGAATTTTTGCTTGCAGCCACCACGCTTTCCTACGGTATTTGCAGCACAGTGCAAATACCTGCCTGAACTGTTACTATCTTTTATTTAAATTCTTTATTGCCTACCAATTTCCATTCTTTGGGTGCCTTGTGCAGAAAAAAAACACCTCCAAAAAGGTGTTTTTTCCAAAAAAGCTAGAGATTTCGTACATATACAAATTAATCGAGTAGGGAAGTCTTATCTTCCCTACTCGCCGCGCGACCTGCGCGCCACTTTAGTGGCATATTTCCTCTGCGCAGGTCTGCGCATAAATACAAAACTACTCTCTTAGAACTGCGAAAGTTTGCTTACAACAATTCTTATAATGCTCTGAGGAGAACTACACCCTGTCACACTTTCTCAGAGTTCGTGCTCTCTACCTATCGAAAAGATTTACCAGCAACGTCCATGATGTCCACTGCTGTGATGCCTGCTGCTATGACATCCATAATAATAATTGGGATCATAAGTAACAGTAGGTGTTGTGTAGGTCACAGTAGGAGCTGGCGCTGCATAGGTTACTGTAGGTGTGCTTGGAGCTACTGTGGTGCTTGCAGCACCATCCAGTGTACTTGCTGGAACTGGTTTTCCATGATCATGACAGTGATCACAGATTCCATCCTTATCCGCATCTACAAAATAGTCACAGATTCCGTCTGTATTGACATCTGAATAGCAATGAAAATCGCAAATTCCATCGCCATCTTCATCAACGAAGTAGTGATTTCCACAGATTCCATCACCGTCTGCATCCATAAAACATTCCCCTAATTTACAGCCTCCGATATGACAGGTCTCAACCTCTTCTGCGGCATTTACGGAAAACGCCGGAGCGAGCATTACTGCACAGGCAAGTCCCATAGCCAACAATTTTTTCATATCCAAATACCTCCTAAAATATAGAAAATCCTCTGCTTTTCTTTACCATAGCACACTTTAAAACCTTTTTCAAGCCCTATCTAAGCAACGATTTGAATTTTAGTAACAGTTCAGCCTTTGGCTTCCTGTTACAGACATCAAGCCATGCAAAACCACTTCGTGGTGGCTTGATGTATTTCTACCACTACACAGTTTTACGTGACTTATAAAGCCATAATTTGCAGTAAATGCAAAGTCCTAGACTGAACTGTAACGAATTTTACCTTTTGCATTTGCATCATCCATAATAATCTCATCTACCGCCGGCACAACAATGGTCCCTGACAATGGATTTTTAATGCTAATCACAGGTGTTGTTATTTGTGCCTCCACCTCAGATTTCTCAAAGCAAAGGTCCGTCTCTATCATCTCGCAGTCAACCAACTTTAAATTTTTGCAGTAACATAGCGGTTGCGTGCCAATAATTTTACAATTTTCAAAGGTGAGTCCATCCGCATACCATGCAAGATACTCCCCTTTCACAACACTGTTTCGCACAATAACATTTTCACCGTGCCAGAAAGCGTCTTTTGTATCAAAATTACAATTTTCAAACACAGCATTTTTTATGTATTGGAACGAATACTTTCCCTTAAATGTTACATTTTTAAATGTGATATTCTCTGAGCGCATCATAAAGTACTCGCTTTCTGCCACAGAATTTGTCATTTCAATATTTTTCACAAACCAGCCAAACTCTGGCGAAATAATATCACAATCGCGAATTACCACATCACTGCACTCACGAAACGCCTTAATACCATACATTTTTGTATCTGTAACTTCCACATGGTCAGAATACCAAAGCGCAGCGCGACACAGTGGTGTCATCTCAGAATTATGAATGGTCAATCCATGCACATGCCAGAATGGATAGCGCAAGTTAAAGAAACATTTGTTTACCTGAACATCTGAGGACTCTTTTACCGCACTTTCTCCATCCGCTGGACCATCAAAAGAACATTCCTTTATCAGAATTCCTTTACTTCCATACAAAGCGCGCTCCTCATCTAATGTTTGTTTTTCAACTACTTTCATCTACCGTCATCTCCGTTTTTCATATTTTTACATTAGTATATAATTTTTATTAAAAAAAGGCAAATAAAATGTTTCTTATCTAAAATATGTTGGTTATAATTCTTCAAATAGTTCTCTTAACACCTCAAAAGGATAATTTTCCTCATACTCTTTTGTTTCAGGAAGATAACGATGCATATACCAATTTTCTAGTTTTCTTGTAAACAAATCTACAGTGCGCACTCCATCATCTATCTCAATCTTATCCAGATGCTCCAAGTCAATACATTTTGTTATTAATTCTGGATAACTTTTCGCCACAATCAATTTATGATTAAAATAACTATAAACCTTTCTACTTTCGCCAAAACCAACAGGAAACGGCAATAAATTTTCCACACTAAAATATCCCACAATGCTTGCAGATTCTCCTATTATGCGTTTTAGACGTTCTTCTCGATTGAGATAAACACTTTTTCGTTCCCCTGTAATCTCAAGCAAAGTGTTTGCTGCATTCCAAATGTTATCTATAAATAGATAACACAGCCGTGGAAGGATAACCCCATCTTCCCAAAACCATAGAACAATAGAAAAATTAATTCCTAATAGCTGCCCACCTTCCATCAGCATACGATACACAGCATCCGCCTTTTGTCGCGGGGTCTTTCCTCTAACTGAAATTTCTTTTAACAACTTTGGCTCTGGCGGCAAAAATCCATCTACAACTTTATGCATTAGACAAAGACGTTCTGTTTTGTCCTCGACCGCTCGCGTATTCTTCGACTCTCCATGCAACAGCTTCATTGCATACCAACCTTTTGGTGTCTTGTATTCTACTGTAAACTTTCTTCCTGTCAGCCTACCCCGAAAGCAGTGGAATGTGTTTTCACTATAATACACTTCCTCTAACTGTTTCTGTGGGTGCTCTGGCGCGATTTCCCAATCTGTATTTCGCATGATGCAATCCACAAGAAAATTCCAAGTAGGCTCATAAAATGGCAAATATTTGAATCGTCGCAGCACCTCTGTTCTACATTGTTCCTCTGCCTGTATCTTTGCAATGGGCAGCAGTAAGAAAAATGTTACATTTCCTTCTTCAGATTCTGGCAATGCCGCCAACTCCGCAAAAGAAAGTACCTGATAAAAAACAGGTGTTCCCTCTAAAAAATACTCTACATGATGCAAAGTAAACACGAGTCGAATCTCTTTTTCTTCCAAATATACAACCTTTTCCCGTCTTCCCACTTGCAAAACAAAATGCATACAATCCTTTGGCGACTTTGTTTCTTTTGAAAAGAATTTTCTTATAAAGTATTTTGAGACAGGATATACTTGTTTCATATATTGTGAAAGCGCAAAGTGATAATCTGATTCTGTCCACTTCTGTCCATTGTTTGTGTATGGATATACAGTTCCTAGAAAATAATACCAAAAACAACCATTTTGCAAGGACACTTGCTCTATTTTTGTTTCGCATTTGCAGGAACACTCATTTTTGCATTCTATTAAACGTGCAATTAGCATCTCTAATAATGGAAGGAAAATCGCCCCCGCATTTTTATATGCATCATAGACCTCTTGGGTCAATTCTACAGAACACTGTCGCACTTTCCAGACCAACATCAGCCACTCCATTATCTCCAAATCCAGCGTTCTCTTTGTAAATACAGGTGGATCTGACAGTAATGCAAGTTTCCACTCTGTCAATTTGGCGACCTCAGATTGATTCATCTGGGGATACTTCTGACACATTTGCTCATATGCTTCCTGATAAGAGCACAGCGGATATTCACCCAATCTTCCATCAATTTCAAAATTTTCACGCATACAATGACAAACTTGTTCTGAAATCCCATAGTGCCCAACAAGATAGCGGTGCATTGCCACGCAAGCAGGCGCAAACGGTTCAATTACAGATTCGATTCGCAACTGCCACTTTGGTTCTTCCTCTGCTGTCACTTTTGGAATATAGTTATCCTCCGCATGAAAACACAGATTTCCCCACTTATCTAACTGATAATCTTTAAGTTCTCCCCGATGCGCACTCTGACACAACTTGCGAAACGAATAGAAAGAATAACTTAGGCTAACCCGCTGCGCAGTTGGTCTAACTTCTAACCAATCCGCACCGTTCTGTTCCAACAGCAAATCTCCCAAAGCAACCTTATTCCCAAGGTCATATCTTCCTATGTCATCAAAATGAACAATACCATAAACCAGTGACAATTCACTTAAAAATTCTGGTTCCAGTTCCGATAAAGTAAGCGCTTTACAAGCAGAAATCTCTCGTACAAGCTTTTTCACAAACTCTTCCCTGTCATAAACTGTAAGAAATGCATCCGATAATATAAAATTCTGCCATACAAGCAATCTGTTAGATTCTTTTTGGTCTAAATTGGTCAATTGATTGTATTCTGTCAACAATTCTATAATTTGAACAATCACTTCTTCGCTGTTATATGTAATAGAGGAACCTTTTTGATTTTGGCGAAACTGTTCCAAACGCAATAAAATAGAATTTGGCTTATAGTCTTCATCATGCTCTATATTGTCAAACGCAGCGACCTGAATCAATTGTGTTGTCTTATTCTCCTGATCCTGCACCTGTTCCAATGCCGCATGATACGCCTGTTGGATTCTGGCAAATTCCTCTGGAAATTCTTCCACATGATATTTACGACTTAAAGCAGCATACGCCCTGCGAATCTCTTTTTTATCCAATGTAGGCTCAATCTCAAGAATTTCCCAAATCGTATTCATTGTACTTCTCCTAATTTTCTGGCTCAAATGCATCAAGATACATTGACGCCTGCACCAACCACTGTTTGGCTTCCTCTTTCACTTTTACATATAAATGATGTTTTCCCTCTTCCCTTGTTGTCTTCAAATGATACAGCATTCCCGCGGTCTGATTTCTTGCTGTCCCTGTCTGCTGCTGATACAACCATTCTAATTTGGCGTGAATAAGTGCATATTCCTCTGTCTCTTTATCTGGCATCTTCAGTTGTTCTAGTTGTATAAGACTTTCCTCTATCTCTTTCTCGCTCAGTGCATCATTGACAATCAACTTTTTAACGACCTGATGCATAGCATTTTCCGCCTCAACTTGCAACACACCATTAATATCGTAGGAAAAAGTTACACGGATTCCTTCCTGACCCGCTAGACGCCGCCGAACTCCAATTAGCAGCTCTCCAAGACACACATTCTCATCTGCATAGTACGCTTCCCCCTGATAGATACCAACGCGCATTAATTCCTGATAATCTCCAGTGGTATATAACTGAATTGTCTTTGAAAAAGGCAGTGGACAGTTGCGTTCTAAAACAGGGCAGATATGTGGTCTGTCATCTTCCTTATCCCACACAACATTCGTTCCAAGTGTAAATGGGCAGACATCGGTCATCATGCGGTCTTTAATATCCGCAGCACGCATTCGTATTCCTGCGTAAATACCAGCACCTCTTGCCACAACTTTATCCGTCTTGTCCATTACTACTGGCGGTCTGTCAAACAGTTCTTCAATAAACCGCTGTACAAAATAAAGCTGTGAGGAACCACCCACCATAATTACATCATCAATCTCATTTTCCTTGCATTTTGCGTCTCGCATCGCCTGCGCGCACAGATGTCGAATGCGCTCCAATATTGGCAATCCCAACTCCAACAGCTGTTCCTGTGTTATATAATCCTCAACTGTACTTGTCCCATAAGTATAAGAAACCATAAGTTTGTCTTGCTTGCCAAGTGCACATTTTGCCTCTGTCAGAGCAGTTCGCAGTCCAGCGGCGCCCTCTTCATCCAACAAAGAAAGTTCAGAGTGTTTTTCCATAAAATCTTTATAAAGAAGTTGGTCAACATCATCGCCGCCCAAATGATTATCACCACTTACTGCCTCAATTTCAATTACATTCTCAAAACATTCCACAACAGAAATATCAAGAGTTCCTCCCCCAAAATCCAATACTAAAAGTACAGCATCCTCTTGATTCCGTGCGGTCTGATAGGCAAGCGCTGCCGCCGACGGTTCATTTATCAGCCGTTCCACATGAATCCCTGCCATTTTCGCTGCAAGTTTGGTATCTGTTCTCTGTCTGTCATTAAAATATGCCGGAACTGTGATAATTGCTTCCTCCACTGGCTCATTAAGATACGCTTCCGCATCCTGTTTTAATTTTTTCAGGACAAGTGCTGAAAGTTCTGTGGGCGTAAATATTTGGCTCCCCAACTGATATTTCTTTTTTGTCCCCATAAAACGCTTAAAAGAGGCTGCCGTCTCACTGCCATGCGTCAATCCTCGCTCTTTTGCGGACTGCCCTACAAAAATCTCATCTTGCATGACACTAACCACACTTGGTGTCAACACACTGCCCATAGAATTGGGAATCAATTTTACGGTTCCCTCTTTCCAATAAGATACCAAACTGTTTGTTGTACCCAAATCAATTCCGATAATTGCCATCTTTTCCCCTTTCTAATGAACTATTATTGAAACTCCGTCATATTTGGTCGAAAGCGCATTGGCAACATGCTTCTCTGCAATGCAGGATTCACACGCGCCTCAATTGCAACGCTTTTACAAAAACGTCGAAATAGCTCCTGATATTCATTCTCAAGTTCAGAGTAAACCAACCGCTCCTCGTCTAAATCTACCCCCTGCATTAAATACCACTTCTGATAGCTTGCATGTAATCCAAAAGTCTGTGTATTCTCATCGTAAATCACAAAATTATCAGCGGGTAGTCTGTCAGCAAAATGTGGCATTAAATACGGAAGAACATGATGTTTTGCATTAATTTTTGCATACAACATACCATTTTGTAACTCTAAAAAACGCAAAAATTGTTTTAGATGACACAACTCATTGTCAGATGCGCGTGCACACTGAAATGTGCGCTGTACACAATCCTCCTGTAATCGGTCTGTAATTTTATTATCCCGCAATTGTAAGCCAAGAACAATTGTATGGTATACCGCATCCGCCCTATCTTCATAGCAGGATACCATCGCCATACTAATTCTATACCATGTTTCTTTTCCCAACTGCCTTTCAATCGTATTGCTTACTTTCTCCGCTTTTTTTGCATCGGTTTGTATCGATTCATAATGCGTAAACAGACGCTGCATCTCTGGCTCCTTTATCGCAAGATGAATACAATTATGACTTTCTATCCCCATTCTCTTTTTTAAAAGATACGCCTCATAAACACCTGTTAAAATTCCTTCTG
Organism: Lachnospiraceae bacterium; assembly: GCA_949383255.1. Taxonomy (GTDB): domain Bacteria; phylum Bacillota; class Clostridia; order Lachnospirales; family Lachnospiraceae; genus COE1. The sequence continues at coordinate 56,056 of CASJPF010000001.1, forward strand.
TACTGCCTTCACAAATTAATACATACTCTTCCATATAAAATCCCTTCTAGGGCGTGTTTGAAAAATAATCAAATCACTAATACAAATTGGAATACTGCTCTGCATTTTCGTGGGTATCATCAAACAGCGACAACTGTTTGTAGGTTATTCCGTCTTTGTCAAACGGTAACTTTTCCCGCTCTGCCAGCAAATTCCTTGTAATATAGTCCTCCTCAAGCTTCGTTTTATACATCATCTTCCCATTACAAGTAATAAAATACAATGCACGTTTTAACACCACACCGATTTTTTTCAGATTGTCAAAGTTGAGCACACCACTTTTTCTCGCCTTACAGATGCGTTGTGCGCTCTTCACGCCAATACCAGGTACACGCAGAAGCGTCTTGTAATCCGCTCGGTTAATCTCCACTGGAAATTGATCCAAATGCTGCAATGCCCAGTCACACTTTGGATCTAATAAGACATTAAAATTCTGATGCCTTTCATTTAAAAGCTCCTCTATACGAAACTGGTAAAATCGTAACAGCCAATCCGCCTGATACAATCGATGTTCGCGCAGCAGTGGGGAAGCTGTATGAATCGAAGGCAATGCCTGATCTTCATTTATCCCAACATAAGCAGAATAAAATACCCGCTTTAAACCAAACTTATCATATAACCCTTCTGCGACAGACATAATTTGATAATCACTTTCTGGCGTCGCTCCAATAATTATCTGTGTAGATTGTCCTGCTGGTACAAATGACGGCGCATTGCGGTACAGCGCAAGCTCTTGTTTTCCCTGCGCAATGCCGTTTTGTATCTGGCGCATTGGCGTTAAAATTGCTTTCCTGTGTTTGTTAGGCGCAAGCTTTTCCAGCCCCTCCGCTGTGGGTAGCTCTAAGTTTACACTCATTCTATCAGTCAAGTAGCCAATCTGCTGAATTAACATTGGGTCCGTGCCCGGGATTCCCTTGACATGTACATAGCCATGAAAATGATACTCATTCCTAAGCTTGTAAAGGGTTTGATAAAGCAACTCCATTGTGTAGCTTGGATTATGGATGACGCCAGAACTCAAAAACAGCCCTTCAATATAATTTCTTTTATAAAAATTTATTGTTAACTCGCAAATTTCATCGGGAGTAAACGTTGCGCGCGGCACATCATTACTTTTGCGATTAATACAATACTTACAGTCATAAACGCACTCATTTGACATTAGTATTTTCAACAGAGAAATACATCTGCCATCCGCCGAAAAACTGTGACAAATTCCTGCCGCCACACAGTTTCCCATATCACGCCCATTCCCTTTTCTGTCAATACCAGAACTTGTGCACGCCACATCATATTTTGCGGCATCTGACAAAATTGCAAGCTTTTCCATAATTGATTGGGTCTGTGTTGTATGCAGCTCTATATTTGTAAGTATTTGCCCTGATTCTGTGTTCTGCTCGCCCTCTGCAACTGCCGGTTTTAACGTTGGATGCAATTGTATTTTATCATTCATATCTCTATCCCCAGCCTTTAATTTTAAACCATTCTTTCTCTCAATATAAAAAATGTGTACAAAAGCAAACAAATTTTCCAAATTTATGTTTGTTTTATCTTATCATACATTTGTTCTAAATGCAATCATTTTTTTGAGATTATTCTACCCATAAAAAGTACTCCAAGTACATCTCTACTTCTGAAAAAATTATAGAAACATCTACAGAAATATGATATTATATTAAGACGTATAAATGACAGAAAACATTTTTTACAGTTCCTTAACAGTTTTTCAGAAAGGTATTATATTTATGAGTAAAATTTTACAGACAGATACAACTTCTACATTCATTGATAATATGTCCTTGCCAATTCATAGATGGTTTCGATATACGGCTGGTTTTTCGGCTCAATGGATTGAAGAGACTGTAATGACATACTTATCAAAATCTATCCATAGTGATTATTTTAGAGTCCTTGATCCATTTGCAGGTTCAGGAACCACATTATTATCATGTGATAAGTTAGGTGTTCCTTCATATGGCTATGAATCTCATCCTTTAATATATGAAATTGCTGCCGGAAAACTGCTTTGGAAATCAGATATAGACTCCTTTTTAAAAACAGCTAATGATATATTAGTGCAAGCAGAAAATGATCACTCACCAATTGAACAATATCCTGATATTGTCCTAAAATGCTATGACGAAAAAAATTTAAAAGAAATTGATCACTTAAAGAAGGCATTATATTCTAAATCTAATGCTTCTTTTTCGTACAAATTATCTTGGTTAGCTTTTGTTTCCATGCTGCGTGCATCTTCACATGTTGGAACAGCTATATGGCAGTATATATTACCGAACAAGAAAAAAAAGAAAGTACTATCTGCTTTTGAAGCATTTTCTAATCAAGTTAATTTAATGTGTGAAGATATGAAAATATTTCAAGAAAGCCAAGCCAAACAATGCGCTACCTTAATCAAACAAGATGCAAGAAAAGCATCAACTATTAAAAAAAATAGTATTGATCTTATCATAACATCTCCACCATACGCAAACAATTATGATTATGCAGATGCAACAAGATTGGAATTATCTGTATTAGGAGAAATCAATTGTTGGGGAGACTTACAAAGTAAAATTAGACCAGGGCTTATTCGTTCCTGTTCCCAAATGGTTTCAAAAGAAAAAAAAGATACCTTTCAGTATTTAAAAGACCCTTTACTAAAACCAATATACAATGAAATATTAGATGTATGTACAAAATTGGATTTGGAAAAAGAAAATCATGGTGGAAGAAAAAACTATCACACAATGATAGCACTTTACTTTTTAGACTTAGCAAAAGTATGGCAGGAGCTCCGGCAAGTTTGTAAAGAAGGAGCTACAGTTTGTTTTGTCATTGGTGATTCAGCACCATATGGAATATATGTTCCTGTAGATAAATGGTTAGGTCAATTAGCGATTGCTGCGGGTTTTAAAAATTATTATTTTGAAAAAATTAGGGATAGAAATGTCAAATGGAAAAATAGAAAACATAAGGTTCCTTTAAAAGAAGGTCGTTTATGGATAAGGGGGTAAAATTATAATGGCAAAATCACCAGCACATCGCTTTGGTCAAATTATAGGAGATTTATTAGAATGTACTTTAATTAGGCATTGTCAACCTATCGCAAATGAATATGGTATGTATTTAGATTATAGGCATCCAAGACCTGCAAGAAACAATCAAAGCGAAGTAAAATGGATTGATATTAATGGAAATACGCATAAGTTAGATATTGTAATCGAATATCAAGGATCCGAAACAAAAATTGGAAACCCCAGAGCATTTATTGAAATGGCATGGCGAAGATATACAAAACATTCAAAAAATAAAGCACAGGAAATATCAGCGGCCATTAAACCTTTGGTAAGTCGATATAGTGAGTATGGTCCTTTCTATGGAGCTGTTTTGGCAGGAGAATTTACAGAAAATTCATTAAATCAAATGAAATCAGAAGGATTCAAATTATTATATTTTTCAATTAATGCTATTGAAGATGCATTTGCTTCACAAGGTATTGATGCACATTGGGATGAAAATACTTCGGAAGAAGTGTTGCAAAGCCGTGTTGAACAGCTTGAAGCATTAACGAAAACTCAATTGCAACTAATTGGTGATTATTTAATAAATAACAATACCGAACAATGGAAAATCTTTTTGATGTGTATACGAAATGCGTTAGAAAGAACATTAGAGAGTATTTCTATTATATCTTTATTTGGAGATGCAAAAATATTTTACAATATTCAAGATGCTTGTGCTTATATTATTAATGGAGACAAAGAAATTGCCTTTACCAAAGATTCATTTTATAGATATGAAATTGTTGTAAAGTATTCTAATGGAGACAAAATTGATATGCAGTTCAAAGAACAGCAAGCGGCAATCGCTAGTCTAAATCGGTTAATATAAAACCTATGTGTTTTATATTAACCAAAAGAAGCTTTGAAATAAACTCAAAATTGTTCTGAATGCAATCGTTTTTTAAAAATTATTCTGCCTTTTGTATCACCAGCAAATCCTTGTCATTGTTAACCAAATACAGCGTATTTGTGCCCTTGTCCAAACAGATGCGATAAAAAACATCATCTCCATAAAAGGAAGGATATTTTGTCATCTCCGAAAGCACAATCTGTCGCTGTGACAGTTGGTCCAAGTTTTTATATTCGCAAAACTCCCAGCAATCCTCCTCCAGAACATTCTGAGCCGTAAAATAATTCGCTCCTGCCAACAGATCACAGACAATTCCTCCAAGAAACTCAGATAGCGTATTTGTCAACACTTTCCATTCCTTAATAGAATCGGCTTCATGCAAATAATATACTGGTGGGTCTTCTTTCTCCAAATCAGTCTCACAAATACCAAAATTCACAACACCTGCGGCATAATCACTACCAATCTGTAAATAATTTAAAACATGTTCTTTCCACTGTTCCCTAGGAATCTTTGAAAATTGATAGTGCTCCTCATCTTCATACTCTTCTGGCGACTCCTCCCAATATTCCTTATCATCCTCAATCCACTGTTCAATATCTTCATAAGAGAAATAAGGAAAAAGGTTCCCGAATACCCATATATCTGCCGTTTCAAACAACGGGCGGTCACTTGCCAAACGCACAAATTCATCTAATATCTGTGGAAACTTTCGATGATACTCCTCCTCAAAAATTTCCATCCTTGATTTATCCATTGGCAGTTTCCCTCCATACTTGCGCTCATAATACCTTCGCTGTTCTTTCCATTCTTCCTCGCTTACAGGTTCTGTGTATCCAAGCATCTTTATTATATCCACTGCCGATATTTTATATTGAATTGCCATCTCTTATTTCCCCTTTACCAAATCATAACTTTCTGCAATCATTCGTTTCACTTCCTCGTCGGGAATACTCCCATCAAGAATCACAGTATTCCAATGCTCTTTATTTTGATGATAGCCTGGAAGTACCGCTGCATATGTATCCCGCCAAAAATCTCGCCACTCTGGACTAACCTTTATATTAATACGCATCTGCCCTTCATATTCATAGGTCCACAAAAATGCCTTTTTATTCTTTTTACAGCGCACTAATACCCAATTCGCATCATGGAATGGTGCATCTTGATACACCTCCTGAAATGTAAGTCCATATTTTAGCGCTTCTTCTCTCGTTGTCAAACCGCTCAAACACCTCCTATTTTTTTAGCGCACGGTCTATTCGATTATGTAAATCTTCTCCTTTAAATGGCTTAATCACATAGTCATATATTCCTAATTTAGATGTCTCCACAACCGTGGCTTTATCCTGTTTTGAGGTGAGCATAATCACTGGGATTCCCCAACATCTCTCCATCTGGCGGATTTCTCTCAACGTTTCAATCCCATCTTTTTGCGCCATCTGAATATCTAAAAGAATCAAATCTGGTCTTTCTCTCCGCAAATATTGCAGTGCACGCGCACCGGAATTAACTGGAATCACCTCATATTCTTTTTTTAGCTCCTGCTCAATTGCCGCAAGACTAATGCTGTTATCATCCACCGCTAAAATTCGCATTTTTCCCATTTAGTTTCTCCTTTTACCACTTTATTTCCAACAATTCTCGAAGCATCTGCTCTGCTGCCTCATCTTCATATAACTTCAACTGATTTTGCACTTCTATCAATTTGGATTCAATCTCAGGATTTAACTGATATTGTAAAATCTCCTCTATTTTATGTGCACAATCCTTCGCGCGAAAATTGTCCAAACTATTTAGGGCTTCATTTATCTCACACACAAAACTTTCAGGATCAATTGCTTGTTTTTTCTCTCCAGAATTTGTTGGTTTCTGAACACGTTCCAAAAATTGAATAATATGTTCTATCTGTGCCTCATATGCTGTTAACAATTGTGCTGCATGTGTGTCAACATAATCTATATCCCCTCTATCAACAGCCTTTTCCTGCTCTCTAGCACATTCTGAGATTGCCATAGCCCCCACATTGGCAGAAGCACTCTTCAAGCCGTGAACCTCAATCCCATAATTTTTATAATCCTGTTTTTCCCAAAGTTCACGCAAAAGGATTAATTTTCGTTTTCCATCCAGACAGTACAAGTCCAAAAGTTCCAAATAGTCCTCACGATTATCCAAATATTGTCCTGCGATCTTTTCCATATCAATTCCAGTAATGTCTATTTGAAATTCTATGTCTTTGCTATCTTCTGTTTGTTCCACCTGTGTTAAAGTTTCATCTTTTACTCGCTTTTCCTCCGAAATCCATCGAAGTAACGTTGCGTGCAAAGACCGCCTATCCAACGGTTTCGTAATAAAATCCTGAAAACCATTTTTTAGAAAAATTTCCCTGACTCCCTCCATTGCATTCGCTGTCAATGCGATTATAATTGGAAATTTACCATAATCCCCACACTCACTTCGTATTTTCTGTACTGTCTCTATTCCATCCATTTCTGGCATCATATGATCCATAAAAATAATGTCATACCTTATCTTATGGACAAGTGCAATCGCGGCAGCTCCACTGTCTGCCTCGTCAATCTCTAAGCCATAGGTCCGCAGAAAATTAATAGCAACTCTTCTGTTAATTCGATTGTCATCTACCACCAACACCCTACAATCCTTCACTGTAAAGAAATTCAAGGCTTCTTCTGTCTGTGCTTGTGCCACTGGCACCTCCGACAGAGGTCTGTCATCCACAATCTTTTGTGGAATTTTTATTGTAAATGTAGTTCCCTCACCATACACACTTTCTACTTGAATCGTTCCCTGCATCAGCTCTACTAGATGTTTGGTGATGGAAAGACCAAGCCCTGTTCCCTCAACAGCGCGATTTCTTCTTGAATCTACTTGCTTAAAATTATCGAAAATTTCTTTTAAGTTTTCTTCGCGGATACCGCATCCTGTATCCTCTATCCGAAAAGAAAGAATCTCCAAATCCTCTCTATCACCTCGATTTGCAGTGACAGAGAATGCAACATAGCCTTTTTTTGTAAATTTCAATGCATTGTTTAGAATATTAATTAAAATCTGTTTAATTCTTCCCTCATCGCCCAGATACCGACAGGGAATCGACATATCATACTTCTTTTTTAGACAAAGACCTTTTTGTGATGCCACAACCTCCATCATGCTTAGAACCTCGTCAACAAGCGAAACTACATGATACTCTGTCAGCACCAACTCCATTTTTCCTGATTCCACTTTAGATAAATCAAGAATATCATTGATAAGTGCCAGCAAATTACGCGAAGCCGATTTAATATCACAGGCATACTCATATACTTTTTTTCCACGGCTTTCTTCCATTATAATATCACTCAGCCCTACAATGGCATTCATTGGCGTGCGAATCTCATGAGACATATTTGCAAGAAAAGCACTTTTTGCAATATTAGCCTGTTCTGCCTGCTCCCGCACATGCTTAATTTCTTCAATATAATTTCTTGTCTCTGTCACATCAAAAAGGAGAACAACATACCCCTTGTTCTTCCTAAATTCATCAAAAATTGGTTCTACATGTCCCTGAAAAAACCTGTCATTCAGACAAAATTCCCACCGTTCCTCCTGACCCAGCATATCTTGAGGAAATCCCTTTAATCTCTCGATTGGCTTCCCAATCATTTGACTGTCCAAATCCTTAAAAATTCTTGCCGCTGCTGGATTAAAATTCGTAATCTGTCGCTGTTCATCCAATGCAATCACACTGTCACTCATACTGTTAAGCAATATGCCAAACGCCAGACTGCTAAAATCATATACCTTTCTAATCCAAATTAAAATTACTACGCTCGAAAGCACCACCCCCAAAACCACTGGCGTGGAATCATACGTGCGTGTTAATTTCGCAGAATACGCATAAAGTGCCACAACTGGCAGAAAAGAAAGCACCAAAATTAGCCCACATCTTCTGTCAGCAGCATACTCTGGTCTCTTAACGCAAAAACGGACCAGCGCATAAAGAGACAAAACATATGGAATCGCCGTTCCGCAGACCATAAAAATCCAATATCCTGGTCCATATTCCAAGTGCAATAAACCGTGTCCCTCTGTTGTTTCTACCCATTGAATACTGCGATAATAAATTGTATGTAAATCGCAAGTAAAAACAAGCCCTATAATAAAGACATCAACAATCTTTAAAACACGCAAAACCTTTTTTGGCGCTTTTTCACAACAATAACTAAATATAAAATAACAATAACTAATCGGGACTGTCAAAGAACCCAGATATTGCATTTTGACAGACACTATGGCAGCTTCTAATGTCGGCGCTGTCAATTCTAGCAAATATCCGACATTCTGCACCAATGCCCCCAAAAGAAAATATTGCATTAGCTTCTGCTCCCTTGAACCATCACCCCGAAGCAGAAGCATCAACGCAAAAACAATAATCCCAATGCCAAGCATTCCAATTCCTACAAATACCACATTCATCATTTTATCACCACACGAATGAACATTCTCATAGATTATAATATCAAAATTCTATGTATTTGTCTATCTTGGCATCCTTCAAAAATAGCCCCTATGTAACAGTTCAGCCTTCGGCTTTCTGTTACGTGCATCAAGCCATGCAAAACCACTTCGTGGTGGCTTGATGCCTATCAACCACCACGGTATTTCACGGACTTTGCAGCAAGTGCAAAGTCCTGACTGAACTGTTACGCCCCTACTTTACTTATTTAAAATATAATACACCGCTCTCAAATATCTTTAAGTCCTGCTCTCCATAGATGTTCTTTGCAACAGCAGTTCCGCGACGTTCCACATGTGCCATTTTGCCAAGGCATCTTCCGTCTGGTGACGTAATACCCTCAATCGCGGCATAAGAGCCATTTACATTCCATTCCTCATCCATAGAAATATTTCCGTTAAAGTCCGCATACTGTGTCGCAACTTGTCCATTTGCAAAAAGTTTGTCAATCCATGCTTGCGGTGCCACAAATCTGCCCTCACCGTGGGAAGCGGGTGTGGCGTAAGTCTTTCCTAACTCAGCAAGCTGCAACCAAGGAGACTTGTTTGTGACAACTTTTGTGTAGACCATCTTAGAAATATGGCGATTAATTGTATTATAAGTCAATGTTGGCGAATCCTCCTTCTGACCAACAATCTCGCCGTAAGGCACAAGGCCAAGTTTAATCATTGCCTGAAATCCATTGCAGACACCAAGCGCCAAACCATCTCTTTCATTTAACAGTTTGTTTACTGCCTCCTTCATCTTTGCATTCTGGAAGGCAGTCGCAAAAAACTTCGCGCTTCCGTCTGGCTCATCCCCCGCCGAAAAACCACCTGGGAACATAATAATCTGTGCCTGCGCAATTGCCTGTACAAACGTATCCACAGAATCTCTAATATCTTCCGCAGACAGATTGCGAAATACTTTTGTCACAACATTGGCACCTGCGCGCTCAAATGCAATCGTTGAATCATACTCGCAGTTTGTGCCGGGAAATACGGGGATAAATACCGTTGGTTTTGCCACTTTATTTTTACAGATATAAATCTCTTTGGTGTCATAAAGTTTTGTCTCAATTGCCTCTGTACCTTTAACCGCCTTGGTTGGAAAAACTTTTTCAAGCTTTGATGTCCAAGCTTTTAACGCCTCGTCCATTGACACCGTTGTATCCTGATATACAAAGCCCTCATTCTCAGCGCACACTGTTGCAACAGTCCTGTAATCCACACCACTTGCAGCAAGCGCATCCAATTTATCCGCAGAAACTTCGGCGATAATGCTTCCTATTTCATTTGCAAAAAGCGCCTTCGCATCAAGTGCACTGTCAAACTCCACACCCATCTTATTGCCAAATGCCATCTTTGCCACTGATGCCACAATCCCCTTAGAATCAAGCGCATAAGCAGCTACAATCACCTTGTCAGCAATCAGCTTCGCAATACCACTATAAAGTTTCATCACATTCTTATAATCTGGAAGGTCATACTTATTTTTGGGCAAGTCAAATACAACAAGTTTGTCCCCCGCACACTTTAACTCTGGTGTAATAATGTCCTGCTGTTTCGCGACATCAACCGCAAAGGAAACAAGTGTGGGTGGCACATCAATTTTATTAAATGTACCTGACATAGAATCTTTGCCGCCAATGGAAGGCAGTCCATAGCCAATCTGCGCATCATACGCGCCAAGTAACGCTGCAAATGGCTGACTCCAACGAGAAGGCTCCTCTGTCATACGCCTAAAATACTCTTGAAACGTAAATCGTATTTTTGTGTAGTCGCCGCCTGATGCCACAATTTTTGCCATTGATTCGGTTACTGCATAAATCGCTCCGTGATATGGACTCCAACTAGACAAATATGGATCAAAACCATGTGCCATCATTGTCACGGTGTCCGTCTTTCCTTTTAAGACAGGAAGTTTTGCAACCATAGTCTGTGTCTCTGTAAGCTGATACTTACCACCGTAAGGCATAAACACACTGCCTGCGCCAATTGACGCGTCAAACATCTCCACAAGACCTTTTTGCGAACATACATTCAAGTCGTTTAATGTGGCGAGAACTGCTTCTTTTACATTATCTTTTTCCAGCGCTTCCTCCACTTTTTTCACTGCTATCTTATGAAAATAATTGTCCTCCTCCACAGGAGTATCCACAAATACGCCTGTTTCTTGATGTGCTCCATTTGTATTTAGAAAAGCTCTTGCAATATCCACAACCTTATTGCCGCGCCACTTTAACACCAATCTAGGTTCCTCCGTAACCACTGCAACTTTTACCGCCTCAAGATTCTCCTCCGCAGCATATGCAAGAAATTGGTCTGCATCTTTTGGGTCTACAACAACCGCCATTCTCTCTTGAGATTCTGAGATTGCAAGCTCTGTCCCGTCTAAACCTGCATATTTCTTTGGCACTTTATCCATATCCACAACAAGACCATCTGCAAGCTCTCCAATTGCAACAGACACGCCGCCTGCTCCAAAATCATTGCACTTTTTAATGATTTTGCTGACCTCAGCCCTGCGAAACAATCGCTGTAGTTTACGCTCTGTCGGCGCATTTCCCTTCTGAACCTCCGCGCCGCAGGTGGTCAAAGACGCTGTTGTATGCACTTTGGAAGAGCCCGTCGCTCCACCACAGCCATCTCGACCTGTCCGCCCACCGAGCAAAATAATCATATCTCCGGGGTCTGAATTTTCACGAATAACCCCTGCTCTTGGCGCCGCTGCCATCACAGCGCCAATTTCCATTCGTTTTGCCACATAATTTGGATGATACACTTCCTTGACAAATCCTGTCGCAAGTCCAATCTGATTTCCATAAGAAGAATAACCACTTGCTGCGCCACGCACCAGCTTCTTTTGTGAAAGTTTCCCGCGCATGGTATTGCCTACTGGCACTGTAGGGTCCGCTGCACCAGTAATGCGCATTGCTTGATAAACATATGTACGCCCTGAGAGGGGATCGCGAATCGCACCGCCAAGACAAGTCGCTGCGCCACCAAACGGCTCAATTTCAGTTGGATGATTATGTGTCTCATTCTTAAAATTAATGAGCCATTCCTCTGTGACAACGCCCTTTCCATCTTCCTTGTCAATCTCTACAGGAACGACTATGGAACATGCGTTAATCTCATCTGACTTTTCCATATCCTCCAACTTGCCATCTTTTTTTAGTTTTCGCATTGCCATCAATGCCAAATCCATCAAACAGACATACTTGTCTTTTCTCCCTGCAAAAACTTCCTCTCGAACAGCAAGATACTTTTCATAAGTGGTCTTTATGGGATCTGTGTAGTATCCTTCCTCAAACGTAACTTCCTTTAATTCTGTAGAGAACGTTGTGTGGCGACAGTGATCGGACCAGTAGGTATCTAACACCCTAATTTCTGTGACAGTCGGGTCTCTATGCTCCTCATTTTTAAAATAATTTTGAATATGCTCAAAATCCTTAAATGTCATAGCAAGTCCTAGGGAATCATACAGCTCTGACAGCGCATCTTCATCCATATCCACAAATCCGTCATAACTTCCAACATCCGCAGGTTCCGCAAAAAATTGCGCCAATGTCTCTGGCTTTTCCAATCCAGTCTCCCGCGAGTCCACAGGATTGATACAATAATTTTTCACCTTATCAAACTCACTGTCTGAAATAGTTCCAATTAATAGATAAGTGACAGCCGTCTTAATAATAGGCTGTTCATCCTCTTTTAAAAACTGTACACACTGTACTGCTGAATCCGCTCTCTGGTCAAATTGTCCTGGCAGATACTCCACAGAAAAGCAGTGAGCATTTTCTGGCAAATCAATGTTCTCCATATATAAATCATCTACAGGAGGCTCCGAAAACACACATTTACAAGCCTTATCAAATATAGCATCTGTAAGATTTTCCACATCGTAACGAATAAAAATCCTGACTTTCTTTAATCCAGTGATGCCTAGATAGCTCTTTAATTCCTCCTCAAGTTCCCTAGCCTTAACGGCAAAGGATTCTTTTTTCTCTACGTAAATACGCTTTACATTTCCCATTTTCTGAGTCCTCCGTTTGTCTTCAAGTTATCGTAATCCTCTTTCATTATAATCGTTTAAATTGATTTTTCAACACATTTTTATTTCCCGCTTCCTAACTTATAACAACTATTCTGTGCTATAAACAATTATTTTGCATACTGAGAGACATTGCCACTGTCCACACGCTCAAAATCTACACGCACAAACTTTCCATCTTCTGTGCTCCCCGCAATCTCTTTCATATTTCCCTTTCCGGCAAGCTCAATTGCTGTATCTACTGCCGCATATCCCTGCCCACTTCCAGATTGATATACTGTAAATGCCATCTCGCCGCTGCGAATTGCCTCGCATCCAGCCGCTGTTGCATCCACACCCAAAATCGGAAGTGTGCTGCTGTCAATCCCATTTTCTTTGCAAGCCTCCACAACGCCCAGTGCCATCTCGTCATTATTGCAGATCACACAATCCGCTGAAACTCCTGTGCTTAAAAACAGCTCAAACAACTCCTTTGCCTGCTGTGCATCCCAGTTGGCATTGTCTTCAAACACATAGCGAATCTGTTTTCCACTTTTTTCAAACGTTCTTTTCACTCCATTTGTGCGCCCTTCTGTTGCAGAGTGATCTGTTGGTCCTTTGATTAACACTACATTAATCTGTTGATTTCCAGCAAGTTTCTGCAAGATATACTCCGCCTGAAATTCTCCTGCAACCTGTTCACTAGAACCAACATGAACATATTTTCCGGGCTGTAAATACTTTTCATCAGGACAGCTATTGACAAATACAATTGGTATCTCCCCAGCACTCATCTTTAATTGTACCACAGTATCTACAGAAACAGGGCTACATATAATTACATCATACTGATCTGCTGCCGCTTGCTTTAGCTGTTCTACCTGCTTCTCTATCGAGCCTTGTGCATCTCCTACATCCATCTGTACGCCTTTCTGTTCAGCGCGCTCTGCGGCGCCTCCTACAAGCGTCTCCCGAAAGGTATCCATCTTATTTAGGGCAAAAAAGATTCGTATCTCTCCTTTTTTCCCGCCTGCTGCCTGCCCGCAACCCGACACAGCAACAATTAGGATTATAGAGAGAACACACAGGGAAACATATCTTCTCAAACAATTTCTACTTTTTCTCATTGTTATGCCCCCTCTCGAACCTTAAATCTAGCAACCTGTTCATATAGTTCTTCTGCCGACGCTGTTAGCTCTTTTGCACCTTCTGAAACACGTTCACTATTTCCAGTTATATTGTCTACTTGGCGTACCATTGACTCACAGGTCGCCAAAATCTCCTCGGAACTTGCCGCTTGTTCCTGTGTGATTGCAGCAACATTTGTCGCCACATCATCCACTTTTTCCACCTTTTTTATCATCTCACGAACTAATGTGCTAACCTGTTCAATATTGCCAAATATCGCGTCAAATGTATGAAGTGTATCTTCCACGAGACCGCTGCTGTGATTAATATTTTCCACGCTCTCCTTTGTCTGTTTCACAGTATCTCCTACCAGACTGTTAATTTGTCCAATGAACCCCTCAATATTATGTACAGCGTCGGCACTGGTATTGGCAAGTTGGCCGATTTCTGTTGCCACCACAGAAAACCCTCTGCCTGCCTCTCCTGCCCGCGCCGCCTCAATTGATGCATTGAGGGAGAGTAGCGCTGTCTGGTCCGCAATATTTCCAATAATTTCTGTAATGTTTGTAATTTCCAAGGAAGCTTTTCCAACTTCATCAATTGATTGTTGTAGCTTCTGTACGGATACATTAATTGTATCCATTGCACTGCTGACGCGCTGTAAATCAGACTGTCCACTTTGAGAGACTACTACAGCCTCCTGCATCTGTTTATCTACCTGTTCACCGTCTTCTTTTGTATCTGTGACAACCATAGCGAGTGTTGTTGCATGTTCCGCAATCTCACCGACAGAAAGGGACAATTGTTCTACGGTAGAATTAAGCTCTCTCATAGACTGACCTTGTCTCTTAGAAGCATCATACATTTCATGCGAAATTGTATCACTGTTTCCTGCCTGTGTATTGAGCTTGTCTGACATTGTATGAATCGAGGCAATCATCTGCCGCATTGTTTGAATAAACTGCTCCACATAACCGCTCATCGCACCAATTTCATCATTGCTGCCAGCCTTGACCTGCACAGTAAAATCTCCATTGGTCATCGCTGTAATCACCTTGATTAACTCTTTGACAGGCCGAATCACCATATGAACAACACGCTCTACCAACCCTGCTAACAAAAGAATAGACAACAGCCCAAACACAAGGGTCATATTGCGTACATTATTAATATCCGCATAGATTACTTTTGTTGGAATATAAGATACTAGCACCCAATCGGTTCCCTGTATCTGTGAAAATGCAGTCATATTGTGATCAATCTCTGCCATATCAAAATCCCACTGTTCCACTTTTTGCCAGACATCTTGCATAAATGCATCCTTGGAATCTTTCAGCTTTGTTGAAATCAAATCATTTTCATGATGCGCCAGAATTGTCCCATCTGTGCTGCTTACCAAAAAAGCTTGCGCCTGTTCCATCTCAATATAACTATTTACAATAATACTAATACGTTCCAGCGTAAGATCTGCCGAGATTACTTTGACAATGTCAGACCCATCCTTTAAGATTCCAGATGCACTAATTACCTTTCTACCCTCCGCGTTGGTATATGCGTTTGTCAGTCCCATATTCCAGCGGGTTAATCCCTCCTGATACCATACAGACTGCGTTGGATCAGTCTCTTTTTTTTCGGACGCAGAGGCAGTCATTAATTTTCCATTTGCATCCGCAATATAAAATCCCTCTGGGTAATTATCACGAAAACCATAATAACTATCTAATATTGCCTGTAAATTAGACGTGCTGGGTTTTGTCTGCTCAATTGCCTGTTTTATTGCGCTAAACGCAGACAGGTTTTCATTCAGCCACGCCTCAATCTGATTTGTCTGGTTGTCAATAGAAGAGCCAAGCAAATTCTCAGAGTACTCTTTAATAATATTTTTTGAAATAAAATATAATAATCCGACCAGCAATACCATAATGACAATCACCACTGGCAAAATGATTCCCAGCAATTTTACCTTAATAGAAACCATTTTCTTTTGTCTTTTCTCTTTCATTCTCCGCCGCCTTTCTCACTCTAACTCCCATTTGCCCGCTTGGGCGGGCACTCAAATCAAGATGGTGAAATCTTTGATTTCACACTACTCTTTTCCATTCCAGCAATATGTGCAGAGTTTACAATGTTCAATTCCTGTTGCATCCAACATATCATCCAAACGGTTAAAGCGCAGCGAAGTAAAATTTAGCTCTTTCCGAATTTCCTCAACCATCTGTTCATACTTTTCTGATTCTGGATCTGCGTATTCCTGCAAGATTTCATCTGTGATATTGCCATTTTCTAACCGCTCAATCACACGTCTGGTAATCAAATCTAACTCTGAGGACGAACGCGAAAAATTCAAATACTTGCAGCCATACAACAGTGGCGGGCAAGCTGGCCTAATATGCACTTCTCTTGCGCCACTTTGATATAAAAATTCTGTTGTCTCTCGCAACTGGGTTCCTCGAACAATGGAATCGTCAATTAAAAGCAAACTTTTATCTTTAATCAGGTCATCAACTGCCAAAAGCTTCATCTTTGCAATCAGGTTTCTCTTACTTTGTATGGTTGGCATAAAAGATCGCGGCCATGTTGGTGTGTATTTGATAAATGGTCTGGAAAACGGAAGCCCTGACTCATTCGCATATCCCACTGCATGTGCAATGCCAGAATCTGGTACACCAGCCACAATATCTGGCGTTACATTATCCCGCTGCGCCATCTTCTCCCCACAACGATAGCGCATCTGCTCCACATTCACTCCCTCATAAGAACTTGCAGGATAACCATAATATACCCATAAAAATGTGCAAATCTTCATATCTTTCTGCGGATTTACCAGCGTGACACAGTTCTTCTCTGTCATCACAACCACTTCCCCTGGTCCTAATTCCTTATAATCCACATATCCAAGATTCTTGTATGCAAAATTTTCAAAAGATGCACAGAAACCATCTTCTTTTTTGCCAATCACAACAGGCGTTCTTCCATATTTGTCCCTAGCTGCATAAATTCCTGCCTTATTCATTAGAAGAATTGACAGGGAACCATCAATAGACTCCAATGCGTAGTTAATGCCCTCAATCATATTTTCTCTGCGGTTAATTAGCGCTGCAACAAGTTCTGTAGCATTAACTTCACCGCCACTCATCTCCTGAAAATGTGCATGTCCCACATCAAATAGACCTTGCATCAACTCATCCGTATTATTGATTTTTCCAACAGTTGTCAGCGCATAAGTTCCATGATGCGAGCGAATAATCAATGGTTGCGGTTCATAGTCTGAGATACAACCAATCCCATAATTTCCATGCATTTCATTCACATCTTTGTCAAACTTGGTGCGAAACGGCGCATTTTCAATATTATGAATCGCCCGATTAAACCCGTCTTTTCCATAAACTGCCATACCACCCCGTCTTGTTCCCAGATGCGAGTGATAATCAATTCCAAAAAAAAGATCAAAGACACAATCCTGCTGTGATGTTACTCCAAAAAAGCCGCCCATTTTTGTTCCCTCTCTTTACAAATATTATAAAAATTTAATATTCCTATATCTATATTAAGCCAAAATCCTAGACTGATGTCAATAATATCTTTTAGGATTTTAAAAAGTAGGGAATTTTTTCCCTACTTTTTTAATGTTCTGGTAGCATTTAATACTGCAAGAATCATCACGCCAACATCCGCAAAAATTGCCCACCACATATTGACAAAACCAATTGCACCCAAACCAAGACATGCAAACTTGACAGCCAACGCAAATACAATATTTTGATGTACAATGCGCAACGTTTTTCTGGAAATATTCATGGCTGTTGCAATTTTAATTGGGTCATCATCCATCAGTACAATATCCGCAGCTTCAATTGCCGCGTCAGATCCCAATGCTCCCATTGCAATTCCAATATCTGCTCTGGAAAGTACCGGCGCATCATTAATACCATCACCGACAAATGCAAGTCGTTCTTTCTCTCCCTTTTGTGCCAAAAGCCGCTCCACCTCCGCAACCTTGTCTGCTGGCAACAGCTCACTTTTTACCACATCCACACCAAGCTCCTGTGCGACCGCCTCCGCAACAGTTCTTGCATCTCCTGTCAGCATAATCACTTGCTTTACTCCAGCCGTTTTCAGTCCTGCAATTGCAGCCTTTGCACTTGGTTTAATAATATCTGAAATCAATAGATACCCCGCATAGCTTCCGTCAACTGCAACATGAACCTCTGTTCCAATGTTTTTTGGTTCTATATAAGAAATATTAAGTAATCTCATATACTTTACATTTCCCACGGAAACTTTTCTGCCGTCAATCACTGCTGAAACACCATGTCCGCTAATCTCTTCCACATCAGAAACACTTGCGGCATCTATCTGTTTTCCTGTTCTTTTTTCATATGCTTCTTTCAAACTTCTACTAATTGGGTGATTGGAATAGCTCTCTGCATATGCCGCCAACTCCAAAAGCATCTCTTCTGTTATTTTATCCACTGGCGCAATCCGTGTTACCTCAAAGACCCCTTTTGTCAGTGTACCAGTTTTGTCGCACACTACATATTTCGTCTCAGAAAGCGCCTCCAAATAATTAGACCCTTTTACCAGCACGCCTCTTGCAGATGCCCCACCAATACCACCAAAGAAACTAAGTGGTATTGAGATAACCAGCGCACAGGGGCAGCTAATAACCAGTGTTGTAAGTGCTCGAATAATCCACTGTGACCAACCCGCCGGATTTCCCATCAAAAGATTTGCCAAAGGTGGCAAAATTGCAAGCGCAAGTGCACCAATGCAGACTATCGGTGTATAATACTTTGCAAACCGCGTAATAAAATTCTCTGACTTTGACTTTTTCATACTGGAATTTTCAACCAAATCCAGTATCTTTGAGACTGTGGATTCTCCAAACTCTCGAGTTGTCTCTATGCGAAGTAACCCAGATAAATTCACACAACCACTGATAACAGCATCCCCTTCCTGTACCTCTCTAGGAAGACTTTCGCCGGTCAATGCACTTGTGTTGAGTGTTGAATTTCCACTTACAACCACGCCATCAATTGGAACTTTTTCTCCTGGCTGTACGACAATTACAGTTCCAATCTCCACATCATCTGGATCAACTTGTTCGAGCTGTCCATCTTGCTCAATATTTGCATAGTCCGGTCTAATATCCATAAGCGCTGCAATATTCCCGCGACTTTTTCCCACTGCATAGCTCTGAAACAGCTCACCAATTTGGTAAAAAAGCATTACAGCAGTCCCCTCAAGATATTCCCCTAAAAAAATGGCGCCAACCGTGGCAATCGCCATCAGGAAATTTTCATCAAACACCTGACCATTTATAATGCCAAGCACTGCTTTTCGAAGAATATCATATCCAATAATAAGATATGGAATTAAAAACAATACCAATCGCAGATACGAATTTTCAACTGGTATCAAACTGAATGCCACCACAAGTATTGCAGAGACAATAATACGAATCAATACCTTTTTTTGTTTTTTTGTCATTTCCACCACTTCCTTTGTTACTGTTCACTGCTAATTCCTGTCTGAACAATAACCTTTCTTTTTAATATTTTTTGTTCTCATGTGTAATCGAGTAGGGAAGGCTCATCTTCCCTACTCGCCGCGCGACCTGCGCGCCACTTTAGTGGCATATTTCCTCTGCACGGGTCTGCGTATAAGTATCGAGTAGGGAAGATTACTTCCCTACTCGCCGCGCTGGGCACCCGTCAGCCTCGCTGACAATATTCCTTTGGGTGCCCATGCGCATAAAAGAAATGGCTCGTGCATTAACTGCAGAGCCATTGGCGTTTTTACAGGAATATCTCACAATCAGACTCCACTTTTTTGCAGTTCTTTAACACTTCTGCCATAACTGCTGTTATATCTGCGTCATCCTCAAACTCAACTTTCATCTTCTGTGGCATAAAGGCAACTGTCGCATCCTTGACACCTGTAGTCTTCTTTGCTGCCTCCTCCATCTTTGCTGCGCACGCTGCACAATCCACCTCAATTTTGTACGTTTTTTTCATGCTCATTTTCCTCCTTAATCAATTTTTCACTTTTCCTAATCTTCCAGCACATGCTCCATTCCAATACGGATAATGGCGGAAACATGTTCGTCGGCAATAGAGTAAAAGATACTCTTTCCCTCGCGCTTTGTCTTTACAAGCTTACTTTGTTTTAGAAGGGCTAGTTGGTGACTCACTCCTGATTGTGTCATATTTAGCCGCTCTGCAATGTCCCCCACACACAACTCCTCATAATCCATCAGTAACGAGAGAATTGTAAGCCGCGTGTAGTCTCCAAATATCTTGAACACTGCTGCCAAATCCTCCATTGTCTCTGTTGTGACTTTTGTGTCCATCACACTACCACCTTCCTTTCCGTAATATACGAAAGACCTGTAAGAAATAACGAAACAATTTGTGATTCCTATCTCTTTCTTATATGAACATTTAATCATATATTCATTTATTTGTCAAGTAAAATTTTAAAATCATTAAAAAATAAAATCGAGTAAGGAAGTCTCTCCCTACTCACCGCGTGACCTGTGCGTCGCATAGCAGGCTTATTTCCTCTGCATGGGTCCACACATTAAAAAACGTAACAGTTTGGCAAAAGCAAACTGTTACGTATCAAATTATATACATTTTTTTATAACAATTAAGAATTATTATGAAATTAAAGCCAACATTTCCTCCACATTCTTTTTTCCAAACACAGTCTTTTTATCATCTATCACAATACAGGGAACACTCATAACATTATATTTTTCCTTTAATTCTGGATAATGGGACAAGTCAAACATCTCCGCTGTAACTTGCTCAGATATGGCTGCAATTCGCTGTGCTGCTATCACAGACTCCGGGCACATTGTACATGTGAGCGATACTAAAATTTTAATATTTGTCTTTTCTGAAAGCGTTACAATCTGCTCTTGTGTGTGGTGGTCCAGTTGTTGTCCGGGTCCTGCCACATTATATAGTGCAATGATAAAAGAATTAAATTCATGCCCTCCTGGCACCCCATGAAAATAAATACCACTGCTTTTTCCTGTGCTGTCAAGTACTTCCATCGCTGGCAAATATTCTGGTTTTACGGCATCCTCAGTCTGCTGTTCTGTCCAGACAACCTTATCGGTTATACTCATAAGCTCATTTAAAAATCCTCTTATCTCACCAGAAAAGGCGCTTTCATCAAGCCACGCACGCACTGTGACACGCGCAGAAAACTTTGCAAAAATTCCTGTAAGTTGTTGTCGTATCTCATTGCTAATAAATCCTTCACCCTTTGTAAAATACGCATATTCATCTTGTTTCTTTTGGGTCTTACCCTGCTCTGTTGTCTGATACAAATCTGGAATGCCAAGTTTTGTGTGAAGCTCCGACACAACCCGCTCCAGAGAAGTCGCTGCAATTGCCCCGTCAGAGACTGCTGTCACAACTTGTCTAAGATTTTTGACACACACATCTCCAGCCGCAAAAACGCCTGCAATATTAGTTTGTCTATCTATATCTGTAATTAAATACCCTTGTTCATTTCGCTCCACACAGCCCGCAATCCACTTTGTATTTGGTACATATCCCGCAAATACAAAGATTCCAAAAGTATCTCCCTGCGGTGCATCATATCTCCACTGACTTCCATCTATATTATTTAAAAATACTGCGTAGGATAACACATGTTCTCCGCCAACTTCCTTAAGTTCTGTGCGAAAAATTGTCTTAATATTTGGAAAATCCTTTAATTTATCCGATACAGTTTTTGCGCAGGTATAATCTGGCTCGCGCACAATCAATGTGACTTTTCGAGCATATTTTGTGAGAAACATGCCTTCCTCGACCGCCGCAAAACCGCCTCCTATGACAAACACATCCTTTCCAGTAAAAAACTCTCCATCGCATGTTGCGCAGTATGCTACCCCTCTTCCCTGAAATTCCTTCTCCCCCTGAAATCCAAGCTTTCTAGGATTGGCACCAGGAGCAAGGACAACGCCCAACGCCTCATAGTCTCCCTTTGTGGTATGAAGAAGTTTGACATCTCGCTCAAGCTCCATATCCAACACTTCTGCAATTATAAAAGACGCACCAAATCGCTCTGCCTGAACGCGCATATGCTCTGTTAGTTCTTTTCCGCCTGCCATCTCCACACCGGGATAATTAACAATCTCCGAAGTAATAGTAATCTGACCGCCTATCCCATTTTTCTCGAGCACAAGTACCCGATACTTTGCCCTTGCGGCATAAATTGCTGCCGACAATCCTGCCGGTCCTGCTCCCACTATAATAACATCATACAATCTGTCATGTGCCTTCATAGATTCACCTACAACAGCCCCACTAGATCAAGGCTTGGCTTTAATGTCTCTCCTCCGGGCTGCCACTTTGCAGGGCATACTTGATCTCCATGTTCCGCCACAAACTGAGACGCCTGCACCCGCCGAAACAGCTCGTCTGCATTTCGACCAACATTACCTGCAATTACCTCGTAGGCTACGATCTTTCCTTGTGGATTGACAATAAAGCTTCCCCTCTCTGCAAGTCCATCCTCCTCAATTAAAACCTCAAAGCCTCTTGCAAGGACGGCTGTTGGGTCTGCAAGCATTGGGTATTGTATTTTTTGAATGGTCTTTGACACATCATGCCATGCCTTATGAACAAAATGAGTATCGCAAGAAACACTGTAAATCTCACAGCCAATTCTTTTAAATTCCTCATATTTATTGGCCAAGTCTTCAAGCTCTGTAGGACATATAAATGTAAAGTCTGCTGGATAGAAAAAGAACACGCTCCACTTGCCAAGAACGTCTTTCTTTGTCACCTCCTTAAACTCATTATTTACAAATGATTGCACTTTAAAATCCACAATTTCACGGTTAATCAATGACATAAAAAATCCTCCTTCTATTTTCTTTCTATGCATAAAAAACGCAAAAATTCTATATAGATACAAAATATAGCATAACCAATTTTCTTTCTCTCTATACTCTGTCAAAAGAACATGGTGCGTACACGCACCATGTTCTTTGCTTATTTTCTTCATTAGAATACAAAGGAAAGGAGGACAGATAAAATGATAAAATATGACCCATTATGGAAAACACTCAAAAAGAAAAGTATCAGCCAATATCGACTCATTAAGGAATATGGGGTTGACAAAGCCCAGCTTCAACGGCTGCGCAAAAATATGATTGTCAAAACGCTTATTCTCAACAGATTATGCAGCATTCTTGACTGCCGCATTGAAGATATTATGGTGTATGTGCCTGAGCAAGAGGATTCCTAAATCCTCTTGCAGACACAATTCTCCTGCAAAGCTGCCTGATACACCTTTTTAAAAGCTGTTGGAAGTGCAAGATCTTGTTCTAATTGTTCGTTTGTAACCCACACGAAATTCTGGTCTATTCCAGTTGTGTTACAAACAATTACCCAGTAAGTCATATGCCATTCAATATGGGTAAAGATATGTTTTAATTGCTTCTTTTTATTAGAAGGCTCTTTTATTGTATCTGCCATAAGCCCTCTTTCTGCAAGCCATTGGCAAACCTGCTGCCTTGTCAGCGTTCCCTCCTGATTTGGCAATTCCCACATTCCAGACAAAACTCCATCAGCCTCTCGTTTGCGAAGTGCTATCTTTTCCTCAAAGCACAATATGAAAATTGTCTTTTTCTCTACTTTGCGGGCAGCCTTCTTTTTCCTTACTGGATATAAAAGCTGTGTTTTGTTGGTGTAAGCATCACAAAATTGATTGATTGGACAACTGCTGCATTGCGGTACTCCATTCGGCACACAAACAACTGCGCCAAGCTCCATTAGACTCTGTGTAAAATCGCCTCTGTGTCTTTTTGGATAACACTCCTCTAGCGCCTCTGTAATCTTGTTTCGGAACTTTGCATCTGTTATATCATGATTATCCTGTGTCAATCTGGTAATTACACGCAGCACATTTCCATCCACAGCCGCCTTTGCCTGTTCAAAGGCAATTGATGCAATTGCTCCCGCTGTGTATGCGCCAATTCCTGGCAGTGCAAGAATCTGGTCGAACTGTCTTGGAAACTGTCCCTGAAAGTGTGTACAGATTATTTGTGCCGCCTTTTTTAGATTACGCGCACGTGTGTAGTATCCTAGCCCTTCCCACAATTTAAAAAGCACTTCGTCATCACATGCCGCAAGCGATTCCACCGTGGGAAAATGTTCCATAAAGCGCTCATAATATGAAAGTACCGCCTCAACCCTTGTCTGCTGTAACATAATTTCTGACACCCAGATTCGATATGGGTCCTTGCTCTCCCTCCAAGGAAGTTTTCTGCTGTTGTTGTGATACCAATCTAACAGCGGAACGACAATATTTTTTAATTGCTCTATCTTCATGACAATCTCTTCCTACTTCCTTTATAATTCCTTATTTGTCCCGTTTTTACAACCCTATTTTTCTAGTTTATCCCTTAAAATCATTAATGTTAGGTTGTAAAAGTGATACGTAACATCGTAACATTATGGAAAGAAGGTTTTCGTTATGCCAAAGCCCAAAACCAGCTCCGGCGAAAAAAATCTGATCAGCAAACGCCTTATTGCGCTGAGAAAAAAGCATTACCTCTCGCAGCGAGACTTATCCAACAAACTCCAACTAGCCGGGTATGATATGGATAAAAATGTAATCACCCGCATAGAGACAAATAAACGCTATGTGACGGACATTGAAATCCGTGCTCTAGCGCATATATTCGGCGTCTCCTGTGACTATTTAATCGAGGGCGACAAAACAGAGTTCGAGTAGGGAAGAGCACTCTTCCCTACTCGCTATAAATACTTTTTTAGAAGCTGTGTCAGCCTATTGACATCAATTGGCTTTGCTACATGCTCATTCATACCGCAGTCAAGGCACCGCTGAATATCATCTGAGAAAGCATCCGCTGTCATCGCTATAATAGGCAATTTTGCGTCTGGGCGCCCCAAGGCACGAATCGCCTTCGCCGCATCATAACCATTCATAATTGGCATGCGAATATCCATCAACACAACATCATAATATCCCTGCGGCGATTGCTCAAATTTCTCAACACAGACTTTTCCGTTGTCTGCTCTCTCCAGCTCAAATCCTACTTCAGATAAAAGATCCTCTGCAATTTCCCAGTTCAAATCATTGTCTTCTGCCAGCAAAATCCGCCTACCCAAAAAACTGTTGTGAAACTCAGCTTCCTTTATCTCAGCTTTTTCAGACTCATCAAGCATATAGTGTCTCAGTCCCAAAAACAAATTGGATTTAAACAGCGGTTTCGATATAAATCCCTGAATGCCAATCTCTGTGGCTTCCTCCTCTATCTCACTCCAATCATATGCAGAGATAATTAAAATCGGTGCATTCTCTCCTAGATGTTTTCGCATCTCGCGTGCTGTATGTAAGCCATCCATATCCGGCATCTTCCAGTCTAAAAGTACAATCTCAAAAGGATTTTGCTCATCATGACATTTTTTTGCCATCTCAACAGCAACCCTGCCACTTGCTGCCCACTGCGCATCAATTCCAATCTCTCTTAACGACAAAACTGCACTTTGACAAAGATCTTCATTGTTATCTACCACTAACATTCTCCACGGCGGCAATTTCATATCTTCCACCATGACATCCGCTTTTTCCAGATCGAGTGTAATATGGAATTCTGTTCCTTTTCCAATTGCACTTCGCACCTCAATACTGCCCTTCATGGTATCCACAATCGCCTTTGTTATTGCCATTCCAAGTCCAGTTCCCTCAATCTTATCAATCTGTGCTTTCTCTTCTCTCGTAAATGTATCAAAAATCTTTTTCTGAAATTCATCTGTCATTCCAATACCATTGTCCTTGACACGAAAATGGCATCGCACATAAGAATCTCCTAAAGGAGACGGCTCCTGCTGTAAATATACATTAATTCTTCCACCTTCTGGTGTAAATTTCAGCGCATTTGACAATAAATTAATCAAAATCTGATTTAATCGTACACTGTCACAGTGAACTTCCTCTGTTATGATTTTCTGGATAAAAATATCAAAATGCTGCTGTCGCTCTTTTACTTGCGGCTGTACAATGTTTACAATACTGTCCATTGTCTCCCGCAGTGATATCTGATTCATGTTTAATGTTAACTTTCCACTTTCAATCTTTGACATATCCAAGACATCATTGATTAGTCCAAGCAAATGTCTGCTGGACAGTGTAATCTTTCTAAGACAATCCTTAACACGTTCAGAATTATCAATATTTGCCATTGCAATCGCAGTCATTCCCACAATGCCATTCATCGGTGTGCGGATATCATGACTCATACTGGAAAGAAACTCACTCTTTGCCTTGTTTGCCTTGACAGCTTCCTGTCTTGCATTTTCCAGTTCCAACAGTTGTTGTTTTGACAATCTATAATATAAAATAAAAATAATTACAATACCACCAAGAATCACAAAACACATTATTAATGTTGTAATTTGGCGCTCAAGGCTCAAACCTTCCAAAATTCTGTCCAATACGCCAAATGGCATCAAAGAAATTAAATACCACTCTGAGTTTGGCAGTCCAGTGCACAAAAGGTATCTTTTCTCTTGATTTACACAGGCAATCGTAGCATAGTTCGTATTATTATTGATTGCCTCTTGCAGTTCACTGACATACTCTTCTGCTTGCTTTCCATTATATGCACAAAAAGTCTCACTTATATTTTCAAAAAGAGACTCTTGCTTTGCCCGAATCACAAAAGTGCCATCTCTGCGAATAATATAGGAATACATAAGAGAATTCTCTCCATCTAGTGCAAGCACATTTTCCAGATATTCCATTGGCATTGCAGCCACCATAGCAGTGCTTACCTTGCCATCTTTCATAGGATAGGCAACATCAATCAGCAGGCACATCACCCGCTCTCCCTCGGCACTAAATCCCGAAAATACTCTCAAGCTACTATCCTGAAACACTCTGCGAAAGACTTCCTCACTCTCATATTCCACCTCTTTGCCATAAATTACTTCGCAGTCTCCATCTTCCGCATATAATCCCAGATACAAAAAATCTCGCACTTGTGCACTAACCACAAGCTGTTCAATCATTTCAGGTCCATATTCCATTGTCTCTGGCGGGTGTCTCTGCACAATCCCTTCCATCTTCAATATCTGTAAATCAACGATCGCATCAAATTTCTCCTGCATTTGTTTTGCAACTGCGGACATATAAATCATACCAATCTCATTAATTGCCCCATCGCTTTTACCTGATATGTACACAGATGTAACCGTAAGTATTAAAATACATACAGAAATCAAAATCGAAAAACTTATCAGTATAAATTTTTTGGTGTTTTTTATCATTGTAATTCCTCTTTTACATTATAAAATAGATTGTATTTTTATTAGAAATCAGCCGTCTAATATTTTTTCCATTCCAATTTTCTGTGGCACAAAACCACAATGCTCATAAAAACATCTAGCATGCTCATTACATGCCCACACATTTAATGTGACATTGTAACATCCCTGATCCTTTGCATACTGCAATACATATTCATACAACTTTTTCCCGATATGTTGTCCCCTTTTGGTACTATCTATACACAGATCATCAATATATAATGTCTTAATGTCTGTCAGGATATTACTTTTTATATGTTGTTGAAAGACACAAAATACATAACCAAGCACCTGATCTTTTTCGTCTACTCCCACAAAAATTGGTCTTGTGTCATCACAAATCAACTCACAAAGCTCCTCATTGGTATACTTTTTCGTATTTCCCTTAAACAAATCAGGTCTACCAGCATGATGCAACATAAGCACTTGATAAAGTAAATCATTCATTTTGTCAATATCCTTTTCTTGCGCACGTCTTATATTCATTGTGTAAATCCCCCAAAACAATATCGTCATTACAACGCTTTCATTTTACTGAAATATCAGCAAACAGTCAGCGAACAAAATATTAAATTTTTATAAACGCTTTTCATATTACTATTTTCTTATTATAATAAGTTTTGCTGTTTCTGTAAATACACAAATTTTAAAGAAAGGATTCCATTATTATGAATAAAGATCTCACTCAAGGAAACCCACAAACTGTTCTCTGGAAATTTTGTCTTCCCATGTTTGGCAGTATTATTTTCCAGCAGCTCTACAACATTGCAGACAGTCTTGTCGCCGGCAAATTTATTGGAGAAAATGCACTAGCAGCAATTGGCAACAGTTACAATGTCACACTTGTTTTTATTGCATTTGCCTTTGGTTGCAACATTGGTTGTTCCGTTATTGTATCACAATTTTTTGGCGCCAAAGATTACACCAAAATGAAAACCGCTGTCTACACAACCCTAATTTCTAGCACAGTTCTTTGCGCAATACTAATGCTTTTTGGTTTTTTGTTCTGCGATACGCTATTGGAACAGATGCGAACACAGCCCGAAATCTTGTCAGATTCTGCTCTCTATATGAATATCTACATACTTGGTCTTCCATTCCTATTTTTCTACAATATTGCCACTGGCATTTTCTCCGCTCTTGGAGACTCCAAAACGCCATTTTATTTCCTTGCTTTCTCATCCATATCAAACATTGCAGTTGATATTTTATTTGTAAAATGCTTTTCTATGGGAATTGCAGGTGTCGCATGGGCAACTTTTTTGTGTCAGGGCATTAGCTGCATTTTGTCGCTTGGATTAATCCTCAAGCGGTTATCTCGTATTAAAACAGACAAAAAAGCAGCGCTGTTCTCCTCAGCACTGCTCAAAAAACTCGCTGTAATTGCTATACCAAGTATCCTACAGCAATCCTTTATCTCTGTTGGAAATATCTTTATCCAAAGTGTTATTAATAGCTTTGGCATTAGTGTTACCGCTGGATACTCTGCTGCCGTCAAACTCAACAATCTGGTGATTACTTCCTTCACCACACTTGGAAATGGGGTGTCCAATTTCACGGCACAAAATATTGGCGCCGGACTTCCTGCAAGGGTAAAAAATGGACTCCATGCCGGTCTAAAATTAGTCTGGTGTATCTGTATCCCCATTGTCATCTTATACATTTGTTTTGGAAAATATCTACTTTTGCTGTTTATGGATTCCTCTTCCTCAGAAGCTTTGCTCACTGGAAAACAATTTCTATGGATTCTATCTCCCTTTTATTTTGTCGTGTCAGCAAAATTAGTGGCAGATGGCATACTCCGCGGTGCTGGCGCCATGAAACCCTTTATGGCGGCAACCTTTACGGATTTAATTCTGCGCGTTGTACTCGCCTTCCTTTTCTCAAATTGGTTTGGCGCCATTGGCATCTGGTGTGCATGGCCAATTGGCTGGATTATTGCGACAATAATGTCTTTCTGCTTTTACAGACAAATGCATTATCAATAACAGCCTTTACACCTGCTACAGTCGCCTCCGCACTGTAGCGATTTTCCATTTTTTTTACTGCGTATCATACTGCGCAAAGCCAAGCCAACAGCCGCCAGTAAAATTACACCTGTAATAAACGTTCCCATTATACAACCTTTTCTTTTATTAATTCAAATCTAATTCTTTAATCACCGATGCAAGTGTATCCGCAGACTGTTTCAGCTTTTTCTGTTCATCCTCATTTAGCGCAATGGGCACTCTAGTTTGCACGCCATCTTCACCCAATACAGCCGGCATACTAAGCGCCATTCCCTCAATGCCATACTCGCCATGTATCATACGCGATATTGGAAGAATAGAGCGGTCATTGCGCACAATTGCTTCACAGATTCGCTTTACAGACATTGCAATTCCATAATAAGTGGCTCTTTTCTTGGAGATAATCTCATAAGCACAATTTTTCACTTCTTCTGCAATGCGGTCCATAGATTCTTCGTGTTGAAAATGTCCTCTTAACTCACAAAAATCATTTAGCGGCACACCAGATACATTGGCGCTGCTCCATGCGGCAATCTCACTGTCTCCATGCTCTCCAATAATAAAGGCATGAACACTTTTGCTGTCCACGTTCAGATGTTCTCCAAGTTTATATTTCAATCTGGCTGTATCCAGCACGGTTCCAGATCCAATTACCCTATCCTCTGGCATATTGCTAAGCTTACATGCCACATAGGTAAGAATATCAACTGGATTTGACACAACCAATATAATGCCCTGATAATTTCTATTTGCAATCTCAGGGATAATGCTTTTAAAAATGCCTACATTCTTGTGCACTAAGTCAAGCCTTGTCTCATCCGGTTTCTGATTTGCCCCCGCCGTAATAATTACAATGGCAGCATCCACAATATCATCGTAAGTCCCCGCATAAATATCTACGTGTCCAATAAATGGAATCCCATGTGCAATGTCAAGCGCTTCGCCCTCCGCTCTGTCATGGTCCGCATCAATCAACACCATCTCCGAAAACAGACCACTCTGCATCAGGCAAAATGCTGTGGCAGAACCAACAAAACCACAGCCCACAATTGCTACCTTTCTATTGTTAATTGCTCCTTCTCTCATAAAAAATCCTCCTTTTTGTTTCTATATTATAAAATATCTTTGCTAATTTATTTCACTTGTATGCTATTCTTACCAATTTCTACATTCCAATTCATCTTACACTCAAATTTATCTCATTATGACTTTACTGCAAAACCATTGGAGGTCATATGTGCCACCTGACTTCCAAGCTCATCACTGACAGTAATTTCATAATAACAAGTTTTTCCGCCTTCTCTTATTTTTGAAGCCTCTGCAATTAATTTACTTCCCTTTGCCCTGCCAAGGAAACTAATAGAAGCTGTGAGCGATACTCTGGGGTCCTTATTCCAATTGGAAGCCACCGCAAAGGCAAAATCTGCCAGCGTAAAAATTGCGCCGCCCATCACAGCTCCTAACGCATTGCGATGGGTGTCGTTTAACTTCATGGAACATCTGGCAAATCCTTCATCCACAGCCTCAATTACCGCGCCGTTTACGGTTGCAAAGCGGTCTTTTGAAAATCGCTCCCGCACTGCATCTAGTGTATCCTGCATCGTTTTTCCTCCTAAGTTTTTCTTACTTCACCACCATACCTAATATCCCCATAATATAAGCAATCTCCTTATCTACAACCTCCGCAGAAACGCCAATTGTACAGGAAGATATCTTTAAACCCTCGAATGTATATGCAATATTGCGTGCCGCCTCTGCGATATCCTCACAGACCATCCACTCTTGCGCCACTCCCTCCGCTATCAGCGATTCCAGAACTGCCACAGACGCCTCAAACTGTCTTCGCACAGGATTGTTTTTTCCACGTATCTTATTATCAAACATATATTCGTATATCGCTGTCGAAAGATTATCCTTCTTTTTTAGGATCACCTTTTTCTGCGCATTTAAATACAACAACAGCATTTCCCCTGGAGAAGCATTTTGTACTTTCGCATTTCGGAGTACTGCTTCAGCATTTATATGCTCCTGTGCAAGCACCGCCTCAAAGAGATCTTTTGTGTTTATAAAATGCAAATAAAGACCTCCTCGGCTAATACCACAAGCTTCCACAATCTCTTTCATTGTAACAGCCCTGTATCCTTTCTGACAAAACACGCCTCTTGCCTTCTCCAAAATATACTTTCTTTTCTGTAATGATTTTTCTCCCATGCCTATGCTCCTATAGCCTAGTACTCCAACGGCTGCCTGATTTCCATCAGTTCCTTCAATTTCAACAGGAGTGCGAGATATACCCCATTCTGAACGCCCTCTGCCCAGACAGCTCCTTTGATATCTCCGCGCAGAACATATTTTGATAAAATATCTCCCAAAACTGTAATCTCCTGCAAAGAACAGGCACTGATAATTCGCAGTTCGTCCGCCGCAGTCTTAATTCGATATCTTGAGTACGTATACACATAATTTCTGTTGAGAAAATCGGTCTGTTTCACCTCCTTAACAAAACCAAGCAGCGTTGCGTCATAAACTGGAACTGCCATCGAGGTTTTTTCAATTCCCTGTCCATTGTAAATATCTGTCGCAACAGTCCCACTCTTATCTTGTAACCATGACAAATACTGCATTAGACGTGCCACATCATCCTTGTAACATATGATAATCTCATCCCTTGAAAGTCTAAGATTGTCGTGCATAAGACTCCCTCCCTTATATCTTTCTGGTATATAAATAATATTCTAACGTGAACTACCCTGACCTAAAAAGTCAGAGCTTCTAAGAGTTTAATGACTCTATTTAAGAAGTTTGGTGTTTCAATTTACAAAGCTCAAGTTTATTCTAAAATTGACTATATGGAATATTTACAAAGAATGACCAAAAACTGCCATCTACTTCTTTGAGTATCTGTTGTGCCATATTAAAATTAATAATTTTGTAATTCCCACTCTCTTTGTGTAGAGTATAATTCTTTTGGTAATTCAGATATTTGCCTTCTGCAAAATAGTATTGTCTTATATTATATATCGCTTGATTGATAAGGTTTTTGGCAGTGTGGCAAATTACCAAAGTGTTTTGCAATCCTTTTTAGACAGATGTCTCACTTGCTGTTTTACATAAATTTTCCCCTTTCTGTAGATTTAAGAATGATCCTATATGTGTATTATAGCCTATATTTTACCATTTGCCAATGGTTTAAAAAAAGTGGATAGAATCCAAAAAGCATAATTATTCTTGCCAAATTAAACCTTGAATCCAAAAGAAAAAATTTTATGAAATTTTTCTTGCTTGCCATAATACTTTCTGGTTACTATAAGGATATCTTTTTTAACAGAATGTATAAAATCTTTATTAGGAGACTTATTATGAAATTGTTACTGCGTATTCTATTAAAACCCTTATCCTTTATCCCTGCACTGATGATGATGTATCTAATATTTTGTCTCTCAGCGCAAGATGGCACCACCAGTTCCAATCTAAGCTACAATGTATCTTACACAGCGATATCCTTTGTCGATAAGGCTCTTGACTTAGAACTGACGGACAAGCAAATCTCACGCAGTATTCGCAAAATTCACTATTCTGTGCGAAAGCTTGCCCACTTTACAGAATATTTTCTGCTTGCAGTTTCCGTGTCATTCCCATTGTATGTATATGGCATACGAGGAATCTGGCTCATTATCATCAGTGGATTCTTGTGTGTAGGTTTTGCTTCTCTTGACGAGCTACATCAGTATTTTGTTCGCGGGCGTGGCTGTTCTGTCCGTGACGTAATGATTGACAGTTTCGGCTCCTTCCTTGGCATCCTTTTTGTGCGAATATCAGGATATATTGGAAGAAAAACAATTTTTGAACCGTTATGTAGACATTAGAAGCTGTGTAAAAATAGCTGATATTTTTTAATTTGGCTAATATATTTCTATATTTTTACAATATAGTTATAGATTATAGGCTTGTTTCATTGTATTATAATAGTATGTTTAGCAGAGATGTTAGACTTGCTAATTAGCAATTCCGGAAGAATTCCCCTTTTACACAACAGGAAGCCTGAGCAATCAGGCTTCTTTGTTTTTTCTATTGATATTAAAAAACCATTGTCAATCTTCCTTTAGATACCATCTATGTACACAGAAAGCAGGAACTCTTTTAAATTCCTGCTTTTTTGCTATTTTCACCTATGTAATGCAATATCTTTTTATTACAATTCCCTATCAACGATCCCGAAAATCTCCACCTGTACGAAACTGATTTACAAGGCGCTTGAGCAGTTTTGACTGATTAAATAACTCCTCACTGGCAGCAGCACTTTCTTGTGCGGTTGCGGAGTTTGTCTGGATAACGGAAGAAATCTGGTCGATTCCTAAAGTAACCTGGCGGAGTTCTTCTGCCTGCATGTCAGAAGCCTCTGTGATTTGCACCATATTGCTCTCAATCTGCTGTGCGCTTGTCACTACAGTCATCAAAGACTTTTGGGTGTCTTCCGCAATTTTGTTTCCCTCTGTCACTGCGGTAAGAGAATTGCTAATCAATATGTTTGTATCTTTCGCTGCCTCTGCACTCTTTGAAGCGAGACTTCTCACCTCGTCTGCCACAACAGCAAACCCCTTGCCAGCCTCTCCTGCCCGAGCAGCTTCCACCGCTGCATTCAATGCAAGAATATTGGTCTGAAATGCAATGTCTTCAATTGTCTTGATAATCTTTTCTATTTCACTTGAGCAATTATTGATCTTTGTCATGGCACCCATCATAGCTTCCATCTTGGTGTTACTGTCATTTACTTCTCTGACCGTTTCCAGAATTAGATTATTGACATCTCGCGACTTTCCAGCCGTCTGCGTTACCTGTTCTGACAGATCATTTAGGGTGACCACCAACCTTTCTACAGAACTTGCCTGTTCTGTAGAACCTTGGCTTAACGCCTGTGCGCCATTTGACACTTGCTCAGAACTACTTGACACCTGCTCAGCAGCTATATGAATCTGCCCAAACGTATCATTAAGCGCTTTGATAATTTTATTTCCAGAATGCTTAATAGATTCAAACTCTCCAAGATAATCCATATCCATCCTGACCGTCAAATCGCCTGTTGACAGAGAATCCATCCTAGAGCATATATGGGAAATATATGCGGATAAAGTTTTTAATACAAAACGAAGATTCTCCGCCAGCACACCAAGTTCATCCCTGGATTTATATATGATTTCCGAACTCATATTTCCTTTTGCCATTCCCTTTACAGCATTTTCAATCTCAGCAATTGGATGCGTAATACCACGAATAATGCTAATAGAAAGAATGAATGTAAATGTGACACTGATAATGGAAAGTACATACAATGTAGTTGAACAGCGCTGATTTATTAAAGCTCCAGTAGTGTAATAGTCATCTGCTTTTGTCTGGCTGTCATCAATAATATCCTGCAATGTAACCTGCAAACTTGAAGCGGCATCACCGTATTCCCCAGCGATCATAGCAATAGCACCCTCTAAGTCATTGGCTTTAAGGAGATCAATTACCTTCTGTCTTGCCTCACTTGTCTGCTGTGCAACGACCTGTACAGATTGAAGCAATGTAGAGTTTGCATCATAATACCCTTCCAGAGCGTGCAAAGCAGCATTTAGACTGGTAACATTCTGATCAATCTCGGACAAATAAGATTGTATTGCATCTTCACTATTTATTGCGGTACAAGCACGGAAGACATTTAATTGAATCTGTCTTGCTGTAGATTGTGCCTGTAAAGCCGACTTAACCATTGGATACGGAACTTCATAGAAATCCCTCAACTCTTTAAATACACTTTTCAATCCAATTAAAGATGCCATAATTGCAATAATATAGATAATAATTACAATACCAAATGAGAAGAAAAGTTTACTTCTCACCCTTAAATTTTTTAACACGTCATATACCTGCTACTCAAAATATGGACAAAAAATACTCAAATCCATACCGAGAATTAACGGCTCTTACGAAATCCGTTTTGCTGTTTCACAGTGTATGCTTTTGATATGCCTAGACATAATCTACTCACAAGTTCGATGTGTTTATCAAACTCATTGTACACTCCACAGCCGTAAATTCTCGACCAGCCATCGGTACATACTTACAAATGCCTCATTATGCTGTTTTGTAAGCTCCTGCATCTCTTAAATTAAGACTTGCATTGTAATCCCTGTCTGCACAATAGCCACATTCACAAATGTATTCTCTATCAAATAATTTCAAATCCGTTTTAATACTTCCACATTTATGACATAATCTGCTGGAAGGATAAAATCTATCAACAATTCTTAATTCTATTCCAAATTCATTGCATTTTGATTGTAATTTTGTCCTAAATCCATAAACCTTCTGCCCAGCAACTGCTTTGGATAGATGCCTGTTCTTCATCATTCCAGATGGATTCAAGTCTTCAATGGTTATATAAGATCGTTTGGTTTTCACTATCTCATTTACACATTTATTGATATAATCTGTGCGGATATTATCTATTCTTTGATGAAGTTTCTGTACCTTTCGCACCTGTTTTTGGATATTCTGTCTAGCAGCTTCTCCTTTCTTTTTGTTGCGCTTTTTTAAGTCTTCGTATTTCCTCGAAAGACAGCGCTGTTCTCTTTTTAATTGTCTCTCTAATTTTTTTAGTCTTTGTGTCCTGTTAATGTTTTTATAAACTATTTCATTGCTCAAAACTGCAAATTCTTTAATACCTAAGTCAATTCCCAATCCAAAATCATTTAACTTTGGCTTTTCCTCTTCTGGAATTTCTACCAATACAGAAACATAATATCTTCCTGCTTTATAGGAAACAGCACCACTTTTCATTAAAATTCCTGATTTTATTGTTGGAATATAACCTTTTTCCTTTATTCTTACCCAGCCAAGAGTAGGTATCTTTATCCTGTGCCTTTCACATTGGATAATTGATTTTAAATCTGTTTTTACAAAGTACATTTTTACATCAGATTTATTTTTCTTTTTAAACCTTGGAAATTTAGACTGATGTTTAAAAAATCTTTTAAATGCTTTTTCCGCATTCATGATGCTTTGTTTAACAGACTTACTGGAAACTTCTTTTATCCAGCAATATTCTGGATTGTCAGGAATAAATTCATTATTAAGCCATTTTGAAAAATCCATCGCAGATACAAATTTCTTTTCTTTATCATATATCTCTTTGTTATATGCAAGATAAAAATTATAAATATATCTACATACGCCAATGGTTCTATTAATAATCCGTTTCTGTTCAGGAGTTGGATTGATTTCAGTTTTGTAACTCTTTAGCAATTTCTTTGTCCTCCCTGATTTGATTTTGATATTTCCTTAGCCCAATAACCTACAAGAAAACACATGTAGGATCGATAGAATGTCCTGAACAAGTTCTTCGTTAGGGGATAATGTTTCATTGTTTTTATTTTATCCTCCATGACTTCTTCAAGAAGTTTGTTCCATTTTTTTCTGTTATAATTCAATCCGCTGCCAAAATTCTCAATACACTGATTTACAATTGTACCCACCCTAAAGAGGGTACTTTTATCCTATGTCATTCACAAAGACAGTCCTTTTTGTTATTTTTAACAAAATACATTTTTGGCTCATCTACGATTCGTTTCTTATATCTTGGAAAAGCGGATTGTTCCTTAAAAAATCGCATAAATGCTGTATTTGCATCTTCTAATGATTGTTTTACTGCTTTGGAATACTTACGGAAACACTAATAATACAGCAAGATATTTTAGCTTAGTTTGTGATATTTGATATGTTTATATTCCCCCTCCTTTGAGTCTATTCAAACACATTTAATCATTTTTATCAACAAATATAATTACTTAATATACCTCCCATTTTACAGTTCTTTATTTAATTTTTATCAACAATCGCTATCACAACAGACCGCGGATACATAATAAGTGCATCTTTTGTTACCCAATTGGTCAGTTTATGATAGTCTGTGTCTGGGGTATGCTCAAATTCTGTGTTCATAATAATGCGCCACTTTCTTCCAAGAGGCAGCTTTGGAAGCTGTACTTCCTCCTTTTCCCAAAATGCATTCACCCCAATATAGATAATATCGTCTTCTCGATTTCCCGCTGTTCGTCCAGCAAACATAATGCCAATCGTGCGCGTATCTGGTCCGCAACTACTGTTCCACGCCGTTTTATTATGAATGGAAACTTCTGGGAACCCACAGCCACTTGGTCCAGAACGTCCTCTCAAAATCGGGTGATTCTTGCGTAGATTAATCATAAACTTGCAAAATTCAAACATTTCACTGTACTCTTCTTTGCGTGTCCAATCAAGCCATGACACAATATTATCTTGACAGTAAGCATTATTGTTGCCAAACTGTGTGTTGCAGAACTCATCTCCCGCAAGAAACATTGCAGCACCTCTGCTGCACATTAAAATTGCAAACGCATTTTTTCTAAGGCGGTTTCTCAACGTCAAAACTTCAGGGTCTTCTGTATCGCCCTCCACGCCACAATTCCAGCTATTATTGTCATTTGCTCCATCCGTGTTGTTCCAGCCATTTTTCTCATTATGTTTCTGATTATAAGCATACATGTCATACAATGTAAAACCATCATGACAGTTTAGGAAATTGACTGTTGCATTCTCCCCGCGGTTTTCCTTTCCATACAAATCAAAAGAGCCCGTAATACGATTGATTGCTGCCTGCGCCATACCATAATCTCCTTTTAGGAAACAGCGCATATCATCGCGATATCTTCCATTCCACTCTGCCCAGCGGTTCCACGACGGAAAACTTCCCACCTGATATAATCCACCTGCATCCCATGCTTCTGCAATCAATTTCACACTGCCAAGCACTGGGTCAAATGCAAGGCTCTGTAACAATGGAGGCTTACTCATAGGGGAACCGTCCTCATTGCGTCCCATAATTGAGGCAAGATCAAAACGAAATCCGTCAACTCGGTAGGAAACAACCCAATAGCGCAGACATTCCAAAATAAACTGCTGCACAATTGGGTGATTGCAGTTCATTACATTGCCGCATCCGCTAAAATTGTAATATTTCCCGTCAGGAGTCAGCATATAGTAAATATTGTTGTCAATGCCCTTAAACGAGAAACACGGTCCCATCTCGTTTCCCTCTGCTGTATGGTTAAATACAACATCTAAGATAACCTCTATTCCGTTCGCATTCAACTCATGAATTAGGCTCCGAAACTCATTTCCAGCTTTCCCCGCACGTGTATCCGACGCGTAGGCGACATTGGGCGCAAAAAAGCATACAGGACTGTATCCCCAATAATTAATTAACTTCTC
The DNA here is from genome assembly GCA_949383255.1 of Lachnospiraceae bacterium. Taxonomy (GTDB): domain Bacteria; phylum Bacillota; class Clostridia; order Lachnospirales; family Lachnospiraceae; genus COE1. The sequence continues at coordinate 94,320 of CASJPF010000001.1, forward strand.
ACCGTCAACAATCCGCACATCCTCTGTCTCGTCAAACTCAAAAACAGGCATAAGCTCCACTGCATTAATACCAAGTTCCAACAAATAAGGAATCTTCTCCCGAATACCTTCATAGGTTCCCCTATGTTCAACTCCTGAAGATTTATCCTGTGTAAATCCTCTCACATGCATCTCATAGATAATCAAATCCTTTGGTTCCAAACTGGTATTCTTAAAATTTCCCCAATCGTACCCACCATCCACAACACGCGCCTTATAGATGCGTTCTGAAACAGGCTTTTCCTTACCCCATATTTCTTGCCCAGCAACCGATCTAGCATAGGGATCAAGAATATATTTCGTCTTGTCAAACAACAATCCCTTACTGGTATTGTACTCCCCATCAAACTGGTATGCATACTCAAACTCTCTGGGTTTCAATCCATAGACCACCATAGAATACGTATCACCCATGCGGCAAGAATCTGGAAATGGTATCACCGCGTAAGGTTCATGTTCCCCCACATGGAACAGACAGAGGCTACAAGATTTTGCCCCGTTGGAATGAATGGTAAAATTCACTCCCTCGTCAACCCTAATTGCCCCATTCTCCAAAAATTTTCCAGGCCGAATGGAAAACCCAGCAACTTCATCTGTAGGCGGATAATATTTTCTTTCTAGTCCCGAACCAATATACCTCATACTTAATAATCCTCCTTTTAAAGTCTAACCATTTGATACAGACCAAGTATTCTCAGATGACCCGACATCTGCCAATGCAGGAATCTTCTGACAAAGGTGTATATATTTTTAATTCTACATGATTTTCCACATCGACGCAACTTCCCAAAAAAATTTATCTTTTTCTGTAGAAAAATATCATATAAAGTCTTTCTTTTTGTGAATTATTATTATATTTATACTTATTTTATCACATTCTCTGTTACTTGCTTATACATATTTCCTTAACTTAATTACAATAATTATGCAATACGCACAAACTCACTTCTCTATTCTTGTCAAAAACAATGCGATTATTCAATATCTACTATAAATATATGCAAAAAAGTTACTGATCACTCGCCGCCAAAGTGAAGAAAAACATGCCAATAGCGCAAAAACGCTCTGACAACCACAGTGATTGTCAGAGCGTCTCATTTCTACGCAATTCTTTTATTTCAAATCCTGCGTACGAACTCCATCCATATCATCAAAATCCTGATTTTCTCCCACCATGCCCCATATAAATGTATAAGCACGGCTGCCGCTTCCCGAATGAATTGACCAACTTGGAGAAATTACAGCCTGCTCATTTCTCATAACAATATGTCTTGTCTCCTGTGGCTCACCCATATAATGCATCACAAATGCATCCTCGGGCATATCAAAATACAGATAGACCTCCATGCGTCTATCATGTGTGTGGCAAGGCATTGTATTCCACACACTGCCGGGTTTCAATGCTGTCATGCCCATCACAAGCTGGCAGCTCTCCACCTGTCCCGGCAGAATATACTTATTAATAACTCTATGATTTGCATCCTCAAGACATCCAAGCTCCACTTTATTCTCATCTTTAATAATCACAATATCTTCCGATGCCTCACCCTGCGGCTTAATTAACTTTGTCGGATATGTTTTGTGTGCTGGCGCACTGTTTAGATAAAATTTTGCTGGATTCTGTACATCTGCGGATTCAAATATTATCTCCTTAGAACCCATGCCAATATACATACCCTCCTTATGTCCTACCTCATATTTCTTTCCATCAATGGTAATAATTCCCGCTGAACCAATATTAATTACCCCAAGTTCACGCCTCTGACAAAAATACTCCGCGCGAAGCTCGTCCCCCGCTGCCAGTGCGATTGGATCCATAGGCACCGCAGAACCCGTTATAATCCGATCGATATGACTATAGACTAATTTAAGTTCCCCTGAGTGGAACAAGTCATCAATCAAAAACTCCTCTCGAAGTCTTTCTGTTGTGTAATGTTTCACATCCTTTGGTGAAGCTGCTGTTCTTAATTCCATAATGATACCTTCCTTTTCCTTCAATCGAACTAATTTTGCCTGCAAAAATAAGTTTCTTAGGATATACTACACACAAAATAGCCCGTTTCTATTGTAAGCACTTACATTGTAACGTAGCATTCTTAAATAGTCAATACTAATATGTTACTATTCATGGTCTAGAAGACTGCTCATAGCAATGATTTGGGGCGACATTAAAAGTTTTGTCGTCCCTTACTTTTGAATCGTGTTCTCACGAAATGCGCAGTTTATACACGCTCCTGCACATGAATAGTAATACCAATACAAATCTTATACTTGATTTTCGGATATTTTCATAGTAAACTTATTTTAATGGTAGTGCTTTCATACTCTGTTACATTAGAGTATGTCAGTATACTCTTACTTTATCTTGACAACTCTTTGGCGAAAATCCTAAAAGATTGCCAGAAAGGAGGCTCTTATGACTATATATGATGTATCTGAAAAAGCTGGTGTATCCATAGCAACGGTATCGCGTGTGCTGAATGGATCTAACAATGTAAGTGAACAGACACGCCAGAAAGTTCTTGCTGTCATAGAAGCATGTGATTACACTCCTAATGCTTTTGCCAGAGGACTTGGCTTAAACTCAATGAACACAATCGGGATTCTATGTGCTGATTCTTCCGACCTCTATCTCGCCAATGCCATATACCATATCGAACAGGAATTACGGGAAAATAACTATAACTGTATTCTATGTTGCACAGGATATAAACTTGAAGATAAACAGAAATATCTAAATCTTCTTGTCAACAAAAAAGTTGACAGTGTAATACTTGTCGGTTCCAACTTTGTTGCGGACAATGATACCGAGAACAATTATATTCGCGAAGCGGCAAAAGAAATTCCAATCCTTTTGTTAAATGCGGATTTTGATTGTGAAAATGTATATTGCAGCCTCTGCGATGATTTTAAGTCAACCATGCAGGCTACCTCTTATATTATCGACACTGGCATTCAGGATATCCTTTATCTGTACAATTCCCACTCTTACTCTGCACTCCGAAAGCTGTCTGGCTATCAGAGTGCACTGACACAGAAAGGACTTCCTCTCCGTATGGAATATATCCAGTATTTTCCGGGAAGTCATACAAATCTCCCTGAAATTGCTGACTTTTTATCGAACCTTAACCACTCTCTCAAATATCGTGCTGTTGTGGCAGCCGATGACAATCTCGCCATCGGCGCTGTCAAATTTGCTCACAAGAAAGGTCTTTCTATACCAAACGAACTATCAATTATAGGATACAACAACTCGATTCTCAGCACTTGCTGTGACCCAGAACTTACCAGCGTCGACAACCGTTTGGAAACATTATGCCATCACATTGTAAAAACATTAATTGGTATCTTGACCAACAACGAAATGCCCCAGAAAGTAATCTTCTCCGGCGAACTGATCAAAAGAGGTACAACTCTTTAATATAAAAAGAAAATGGAGGAATCATCATGAAAACTTTTATGGACCCGGACTTTTTGCTCCAAACCCAAACAGCAAGCAGTCTTTTTCACAACTACGCGGAGAAAACACCTGTGCTAGACTATCATTGCCATATCAACCCCGCAGAAATTGCAGACAACCGCAAATTTGACAACATCACTCAAGTATGGCTTGGTGGCGACCACTACAAATGGCGCTTTATGCGCTCTTGTGGGGTAGACGAAAAATTTATTACAGGAGACGCATCTGACAAAGAAAAATTCTTTCGATGGGCGGAATGTGTCGGCAAAGCAATTGGCAATCCACTCTTTCACTGGACACATTTAGAGTTACAGCGCTATTTTGGTTACACAGGTGTCCTTAATAAAAATACCGCCGAGGAAGTATGGAATCTCTGTAATGAAAAACTCAAGGAAGACAATATGAGTGTGCGCGGTCTCATTAAGCGCTCAAATGTAACATTAATCTGTACAACCGACGACCCTATCGATTCCCTTTCATACCACAAACAGATTGCGGACGACGATACTTTTGACGTGCAGGTTCTTCCCGCTTGGAGATCAGACAAAGCAATGAATATCGAAAAACCAGACTATTTTGACTATCTTGCAAAGCTCGCAAATGTAAGCGGTGTCTCTATCAACTCCTTTGCAGACTTAAAAGATGCACTGTTAAAACGACTTGATTTTTTCGCTTCTATGGGCTGTAGCGTTTCTGACCACGCACTAGAATATGTAATGTATCAACCTGCTTCCGACGAGGAAATCGAGGCAATCTTTGCCAAGAGAAAAAGCGGCGATGTTATTACCAGACAGGAAGAATTGCAGTATAAGACTGCCTTTATGCTCTTTGTCGGAAAACAGTACCACCGCTTAAACTGGGTAATGCAGCTTCACTATGGCTGTAAGCGCGACAACAACACACTGCGCTATGACCAGCTAGGTCCCGACACTGGCTATGACTGTATTAACAACTATGCTCCATCCGCAGAACTTGCCGATTTCCTGAATGCTCTAATCAAGACGGACCAACTGCCAAAGACTATTATCTACAGCCTAAATCCAAATGACAACCAAGCAATTGGCACAATCCTCGGCTGTTTCCAAGATTCCACTGCATGTGCAAAAATCCAGCAGGGCAGCGCATGGTGGTTTAACGATCACAAAACAGGTATGCAGGATCAGATGATTTCCTTGGCAAACCTTGGAAACCTCTCAGGATTTGTTGGCATGTTGACAGATTCCAGAAGCTTCCTCTCCTACACCAGACATGAATACTTTAGACGCATTCTGTGCAATCTGATTGGAAATTGGGTTGAAGATGGAGAATTCCCTGCTGATATGGAAATTCTTGAAGAAATCGTAAAAGGAATTTCTTATAACAATGCAGTAAATTATTTTGGATTTAATTTAAAAACTGTATAAATTGGAATAGGGGAAGAAAATTCTTCCCCTATTTGCTTGCCGGGTATCTGTCGGCTTATTAATATTCTTCTTTAAAGTGCCCATGTGCATAAAATTCCAATGTAATTACCAATTTTCCATTCCTATACGCTGCTAAAATGTTTCCGCCCATGCGCTCTGTCAAATACTTTGCTATTGAAAGTCCCAATCCTGTAGAATTTCTTCCAGTCTCAACTGTATAAAAGCGATCAAAAAGCGCTCCACAGAAATCCTATCCAAATCAAGCAGAATTAAATCCGGCTTATCTAAACTTTTATTTATCAGCATATACTATGCTTCTGTGCCAGAATATGCACGCTAAGTTTGATATCCTTCCTTGTGCATGCACGCTTCAATAATATTTCCAATATGCACATCATCCTCTATTATTGCGATAGTCTTCACAACTTCACAACTTTGCGGTCATAGGTCATTATACCATTGATTTCCTCCTCAATATCTGTCAATTGTGTGTAGACAGATGCGCACAGACCCTCTTTTTTTAATTCCTGAACCCGCTTGTCCAGCTCATTATATGCGGATTTTAGCGCTTCTTTATCCCCTTGGCTTCCATATCCAAAATATCGGTCAGAATATGTGTGATCTGAAACAGCAAGAGAAATCCCGCCAAACTCCGATATGACATAAGGCTTTTTGCTCTTCTTTGCCACAAGCTCAAAGAAATAGATATGCTCACTCTTTAAATCCCCTGCATCTTGATCAAACCAACCACTGTGGGCGTCAATTATACGTGTACTGTCCACTGCCCGCACCATATCTGTATTTTCTTTTGCATCAAATTGCCCCCAGCCTTCGTTAAATAAAACCCAAGTGCAGATACAAGTGCAATTATAAAGCTGTTTCACTGTCTCAATGCACTCCTTTTTCCACTCTTCCCTACCATTTTTATCTGCGCGTGAAGTGTAGCTATAATCATTATCCCGCTTATGTCGCAGCGGAAATAACACTGTGGGAATATAACAAGTCTTTACTAAATTATAGGTGGTTCCGCCGTTAATCATATCCTGCCAGACAAGCATTCCAAGCCTGTCACAGTGATAATACCAACGCATTGGCTCTATTTTACAATGCTTGCGTATCATGTTAAATCCTTTTGCCTTGGCAATTTCAATGTCAAAAATCATCGCCTTGTCACTCACTGGCGTTAACAGACTTTCTGGATAATACCCTTGGTCAAGGATTCCTTTCTGAAAATAAGGAAGATGATTCAAGCACAACCTTGGAACCCCTTTGCTGTCTGGTTCTGCGCTAAAAAGACGCATCCCAAAATAGCTCTCCACCATATCCTCGCCATAGACAATTCGGATATCATACAAAAACGGGCGCTCTGGTGTCCAACTCTTTTTGTCTGGAATATTTATCTCAATAACAGCCTTTTCATTTGCCAAAACATTTGTTTTTAACTCGTTTACAATTTGATTTTGGTCAAACAATAAAACTTTACAAGAAATTATCCCATCAGAAATTTCCTTTTCCGAATATTTGTTCGATATTATTTCCAATATTGCGCGGTCTTTATCATAATCCGGAGTAATGCGCAACTCCTGAATATGCGTCTCAGGAACCCACTCATACCATACAGTCTGCCATAGACCACTCTGCGCAGTATAGAACATGCCACCATTTTTCAGCGCCTGCTTTCCCCGTCCATGATAAGAAGTATCACTTTTATCCTGCACGCAAATTCGCAAAGTGTTCTTTCCAACTTGTATATAATTTGTAATATCAATTGTAAATGCCTGATACCCACCAGAATGAATACCCGCCAAGGTATCATTCACATAGACACGGCAACGCTCATCACAGGCACCAAAATTCAACAGCAATCGCTTCTCCATTGGTATCCAGTCAATTATCAGCCGTCGCTCATACCACAAAAACTCCTCTGGTTTTAACTGACGCTGTACATTTGAAAGATATGTCTCTGGCGAAAATGGTACGCGAATATCCCCGTCCCAAATTACAGGTCTGACATCTTCATCTGTAAATGCATATTTCCAGATTCCATTTAAAATAGTATAATTTTTTCGCATAAGTTGTGGTCTAGGATACTCCGTCAAAACAACCTCCGTCTGTTCATTTACAATATGCTCTCCCCACGGCGTCATCAACTGATTATGTTTTCTATCACCTCTATCTAACAGTTTATTTAACTGAAGAGTCTCCATTATTTCTCTAATTTTCATCCATTCACCTCCCATCGATACAATTACTACCTATCAGTTCATTATGTTTATTTATTATCATCTCTTTGTACTTTATTTGTCACTTTTCATGGTTCAAGAATACGCGTTCTGTAAGAATATGATTTCGATATGGAGCGTTTTTGCAAAGCAAAAATTTAAATATCGCCCGAATCGTTACTATGAACGACTTCCATACCGTGAATAGTAACCTTTATTTTATCATACTATACAAACAACTTCAATCTCACAATTGACAAACCTGTTTACTTATTGTATTATAGGATTGTTTTTTATGAGCCCATAAAAACAGTAAAACTCTTGCGCCAAAATGTTTGTCTTTTTGCATTCTGTGTACATAATTATTACTGTTTTGGCAAACGATACCTATTGTTTGCCAAAAACGAATGAGCGCAAACAGTAATATGATAGGATTGCTTTTTATGTGCCTATAAAAGTAGTGAAATTCTTATGCCAAATATAAGCATTTTACAGAAATGAGGAGAGACTCTTGAAAACAAAAGATTACAGAAATGGACTGCGAGACGGAATTGCAGTTGCTTTAGGCTACTTTGCAGTGTCCTTCGCATTTGGAATGGAAACTGCTACCAAAGGATTAAGTATCTTACAGGCAGTTCTTATATCATTGACAAACGTAACTTCTGCAGGACAGTTCTCCGGTCTTGGAATTATCGCAGCAGGCGGCACCTATATTGAGATTGCTCTGACACAGTTAGTCATCAATCTGCGCTACTGCCTAATGTCTTTTTCCCTTGCCCAAAAACTAGATCGCTCTGCCTCAAACTGGCACCGATATCTTATAGCATACAGTGTAACTGACGAAATCTTCGCATTAGATGCCAGTCTAAGCACCTCTCTAACACCTGCATACCATTATGGCATTACAAGTGTCGCTGTGCCTGGCTGGGTTTTGGGAACTTTAGTCGGCGCAATTTCAGGAACACTTCTGCCTGCCTTTGTAATTAGTGCGCTTGGTGTTGCGATTTACGGAATGTTTCTTGCCATTATTATTCCCCCTGCAAGACAGAATCGCACAATTTTACTTGTCGTATTATCTGCAATGGGACTAAGCTTTTTATTCTCTATCCTGCCACTACTCAAAAAAGTTTCGTCTGGTTTTGTCATTATAATCACAACCATTGTTATTGCAGGAATTGCAGCATGGCTAAAACCGATCAGCGACGAAAGCCACAAAGGAGAAGCATAAAATGACACATAATATCTATCTTTATATCTTTGTCATGGCGGCAGTAACTTACTTAATCCGTATGCTGCCACTAGCACTATCAAAAAAAGAAATTACGAATCAATATATCAAATCTTTTTTATACTATGTGCCCTACGCGTGTCTTGCCGCCATGACCTTTCCGTCTATTCTGTATTCCACCGCAAGCCTTTCCTCAGCACTTGCAGGACTTATCACTGCCATTATTGCCGCATACCGCGGAAAAAGCCTGTTGATTGTGGCTTTGGCTGCATGTGTTGCCGTGTTTCTTGTGGAGCGTATTTTATAACAGTTCAGCCTTTGGCTTTCTCTGTTAGCTCCCTACGTTTTTCATGCGTCATCAAATCCGCAAGTCTAGTTGGGACTGGCACATGGCTTTCCTTTGTTGTCAGCCTGTTTGCCATCTGTGTTGCCGTATCAATATCAATCGCATTCCCAACCGACAAAAAAATCGGCTTGACATTGGCATGTGTGCGCAAAACACGCCCATAGTGCTCTCCATCCAATTCAATTTCCGTAAATGCCTGCGCTGTATTAGCAGGCATAACAAAATCCACATCTCCCACTTTATAATAACTCTTCGCAACGCCAACAGTTGCCTTCTGAATCAGGATTCCTGCATGTGTTGCCAATCCCATATGCCTTGGATGCAAGTATCCGTTTCCATCAAAAAATATTACATCTGGAATGACTGTAACTCTTTTGTAGGTTTCCAAAAACAATGGAACTTCACGAAATGCCAAGCAACCTGGAATATAAGGCACCTCAATTTTGTTCGCATAGCTAACTTTTTCGCGTATTTCAAATGTGTGATAATCAATTACCACAATACAACAAACAGCATATTCCTGTCTGTCTTCTTCCTTCCAATAGGCAAGATCCACTCCCGCTACTGTCTGTACCTGAGACAGATGAACCATATTTTCGCGTTGAATCTTGCTACTTAATTTCATTTGTTCTTTAATATAATCTTCCTCTGTCATTTAGAACTCCTATACACTTTTTTGTAACAGTTCAGCCTTTGGCTTCCTGTTACAATCTTTACGTTTTCATATGGTCTTCGCAGGTCTTGCGAAGACCTGTTGGAACTGTTACATTTTTTCTTAAACGGTCACTACACGCACCTCAAAAGCCGTTGTCTGCGGCGGAATACTCAATGTCATAAAGGCGGCATGACGCACTCTCACCCGCAAGCCTGGAACGAGATTCGCAAACTGCATTGGTCTGCCAAAACTATTAAAAATCTTGGCATCATCTGCCATATGAAATCGTATCACAGAGGATATATTTCCATCGCTAATTGTAGTAAAACTTCTGTTTTGCCTGTCAACATCAACAATTCTGCCAACAGTTACCTGATCCTCAAGTGGTCTTGCAGTTACCTGAATGACAAATGCCATTGACTGCGGTGGAATGCTTCTGGTCGTCGCATTAGAAAAAGCAGCATTAACAACCATTCCCTTCTGTAAATCCCGCGGCGAAATACGATTGTTATTTTCATCCAATATCACCGTATTGCTGCCAATATTCAGTCGTATTGTCTGATCTGGATTGTCACAGCGGGGACAATCACTGTAGGAAACAATGATAAAGGAATTACCTCTGTTTGTTTCGACCTCATCTATCATTCCATTTGTAAGCTGTGATAAAAAAGTATTGTCCATTGTTCTCACCTGTTTTCTTTTTATTATACTATATGCAGACAAATAATTCATGCGATTTTTAATTTATCTCAGTGGAAAAAGATTCCCACTTTTATAAATAGTAAGAAAAATACAATTTTATATCAGTGGGAGTACAATTTCGACTGAGATAAGACTCCGGCAAGATTGCAGGCGTGCGAATCCGTAATCTGTCAGCAAAGATGACTCGCACACCGCATCAAGAATGCTGATCGCATTCTTGAATTCTCATTGTCTCTGCACCATACAAAACACTGCAAGTCCAATTAACATTACCAAATAAAAGCTAATCCCTCTTGTGATGCACATGGATACCACAAGATAATTTCCTACAAAAATCTTTTGAAACACACCTCGATACATTGCCTCCGTAATTCCCTGCGCCCCGGGAATTGGAAGCATATCCACCGCAATATAAACTGCCGCCTGCACAAACACAATATCCACCATTGCTGTGCCCGAAAGCCCCAATCCACAATACACCAAAAACGCCAACACAAACACACTGTAGCGCTGTACAAATGTTCCTGCTATTGTTATTCCTATTAGTTTCTTATGACTTCGCAAAAAAAGAACTGTATCCTGATACCCGGATAAAAACTGCTCTACTTTTTCTCTTCTGGACTCTTTTCCCTGCCACAAATGAAGACGAACCAACAGCGTCTCAACCCTATAAAAGCAGCTTCTAATAATTCCCTGCGAAAACATAACCATTAGCAAAATCACCACCAAAGCAGCATTTAAAAACAGTCCCAAAAAGTACAATCCATAATACCCTTGTAAATAGGACTTTAATGGTCTTCGCCAAAACACTACAATACCAATGCCAATTAATACAAGTACAAATTTATAGATTACAGCAACCGTCATCAACACAACAGAAGACGCCGAGAGCGTATTGCCGTCTCGGCGCATATAATATAATTGCATTGGTTGTCCGCCCGTTGCCGAGGGCGTAATGCCCGAAAAGAAAAAACCAATAAACGAGTAAGAAATGCAACGCAGCAACGTTGTCTGTTCCCCAATTCCTCGCAACAGGTACCAAATCATAACCCCTTCTGCCGAGACAAAAAAGATTGCCAAAATAATTGCTGCTGCCATATATCCCCCTGACATTTGACCGATTGCTGCCACAATCTGCCCAAAATCCTGCCCGCGGAAAACACTCCAAAAAGTCAGTGCCATAACAACGGCAAAAATCCCCATATGAATGACAAATCTGCGTACCTCTTTACGATTCATATATTTTATATGCATATATTCCCTCCGCTAACTCCCTCTAAAAATTTGCAAGAAATTTCTGATGCCATTTGAGATAATTCTCCCTCAAATATTACACGCAAATTTTGATAATTATAAAAATCTTTTGGTGTGACCAGAGAAAAATGTTTCTTAGAAATAAAAATCCCACTTTCTTGCAAAACTTTTGCAAGATATGAAGAACAAGTGTATTGGTTGTGAATATAAAAAGGACAATTCATTAAAATAAAAGGCAATCCAAGCACTGCATAATGAATGTGAAACCGATTTTTATAATCTTCTTCCATTCTTTTTTGCAATGCCTTTTTCTGCGCATCTGTACAATTTAGTTCGCAAACTCGATAATATGCCGTTGGAAATGCATGTAATATTTTATGCTTGTCCTCCTTCTCAAAACCAGCAAATATTGGAATTGCCGGATTGCGCCGCCCTACACTGTAAGCCTCTCGCAACGCTGCGTCAAATCCCATCACAACATGAATATATCTTTGTTTTAAAAATCGTCGTATTAGTGATGCAAAAAATCCTGGTGTGTCCACAAATGCAATATAAATCTGTGCCATTAATTCATTCTCCTTAGGAACTGTTCAGAAATAACATGTACAGCTTGCGCAGGATATTTCTTCGAGGGTGCATATCAAAAAACACAGGCGTAGCGGGCTACGGCGAGGCTTTTTGATATGTGCAATCGGAGAAATAGGCAAGCCAAGATGCATAGATTATTTTTGAACAGTTCCTTATATCATTGAAACTGATATATTTTCCTTGCAAGCCGATAACCACCAACTGTAGCAAGCTTCCCAAGTTTTCCCGGAAGATTTGTAAATCCACTAAGTTTCGTATACCGCAACTTATAATATAATCCTGGATCACTTTTTTTAATATCGGACCACAATTCCAAATATCTGGTCTTTGCCTGCTCGTCGCCTTTTAACAATAGATGAATGGAAGAAATCGCCATCATAATTGAGACATTGCGACACATATAATGGGCTAGTTTAGGATATTTCTTTTTGACTTTATGCAAATCCACACTCTCCGCAACCATTTTTGTCACTTTAATCTGCTGCTCAATGCGCGAAATCAACACTTTCTCATTGACAGATTGATCCTCCCTGCCCAAGTAATACTGATAAAGATTTAAATGCATATAGTAAAGCGTCTCTACATAAGGCAACGGGCAATACGCAAACAAATTATCTACATAAAACGTATGCTCTGGCAATACCACTCTTGATTTTCTTAAAATATCTGTTCGATAAATCAGCGCATGCATTACCAGATACTGCGATGGGCGGAAAATTCCAATTTTATCCCACGTGCATACTTTATTCTCTGGAAATACATTCTGAAAATGAATTGTTTTCTCTGTTTTTTGTTCCAAATGATTGTATGTATAGTCACATATCAATAAGTCAGGACCAAATCCCTGCACACACCATTCCTCTATCTTTTTTAACAGTGTTTTATATGCATTTTCTTCTAGCCAATCATCGGAGTCTACCACTTTAAAATACATTCCTGTGGCAAGCGCAAGTCCTGTATTCACGCCGGAACCATGCCCTCCGTTTTCCTTGTGCACCACAGTCACAATATCAGGAAACTGCCTTGCATACCGTTCTGCGATTTCCCCTGTGCGGTCTGTTGAGCCATCATTGACAATAATAATCTCCACATTCTCTCCACCAATAATAAGCGAATCCACACAGCGCTCCAAATAATCCTCCGAGTTAAAACAAGGTACAGTTATTGTTAAATGTTTCATAGAAATCCCCTTTCTCTCAATCTTTCTAAAAAACATTATAACATCTGTACCTTTCAAAACCCTTGATAAATTCTTACTATTTTCTTACTTTTATTGGAAATTATTTTTAATCATCCGCAATTTTTTGCCTGCATAGTCCCTAATATCACTATTACAGTCATATTGCATTTCTTCTAACAATTCACGCGTCAACATATGCCTGCGGCCCATCTCCCGAACAACATCTTCCCTACAAAAAGAACACAATGTATTTTGATACATATAAGGCAACAATTCCTTTGGTTTTTTCTTTCCAGGAGCATGAAACACATCCATAACATCAAAAAACGCCGAATGCCAAAAACCATTTTCATAAGTAATAGGGATTTGCTTAACTGACTGCACAAAAAGTTCTTTGTCCGACGCTTCATAATTAACAGCAAGCATAGACACTGCTTCTGCAATATGTTCTTTTTTCTGTAACAATGCAATTGCATAATCTCTTACACGCACATCTTTTGGATAATAGCTTAAGGCTGTGAAAGCTTTCTCGGATAACTCAGAATGCTCTGATTGCGAATCCGCAAACAAACTAGACAATGTAGGCGCCCACGCACACTCTCTATTCGCAAGCAATCGCAGAAGATCATAGCGAATATCGAATTCCTTCTCATCTCTATAGTACGCAGCCAATTTTGAAATCTCCAATTTCTTCCCCTGTCTCATAAAAGTGCGCCCTAACATTAGAGAGCACATCTGACCCACTTTCTCTCCATTTTTTAACCGTCGATAAATTTCGTCTGCTGTCTCCGGCTCCATTTTCTTTTTTCTTTCCGATTCTAATTTTCTTTCTTCAAGACGTTTCTTTCTAAAAAGTGCATAGTTCTTAATGTTTTCATTCGTATTTGTTTCGTATAGTAACTTTTGAATTGTTTTTTCCCCTAAAGTATCCTTACTAGCTGCCTGAAACCACTCAAAATCATCATAATCGAACAACGCATTTCCACTAATCAAAATGCCCAAATCCCGTACAACCATCTTATATAACTTCGTTTTCCGCTTTCGGTCGTCAAAACAATTACATACTAGAGAAACACACATATGTTCAAGGTTATCTCTTTCTGGGAGCAAACCATATCTTTCTTTTGTGTGCTTCTTTGACAAAATCTGCAACAACGTATCATAACAATGTGTCAATATCCTCCATGCCCGTCTATTTCCATCATACACAAAAAGCGCCAACAGATTACAGTCCTGTACAAACTCCCACCCGCGTGAGTGCATACTATGCATTAAACGTTTTTCAATCACATCAAGAAAAGGTGTAATATCTGCAAACTCCATAATTAATTCATACAGATAAAAACTTCTGCTATCCTCGCACTGTGCATCATACGCCATCTCACGAGAACAGCCCCACAGTACAAGCGGCTGAAATCGTTCCTTCTCGGAATCATTCATATTTTTTAACGCTGCTACACAACTTCCCAAACCGCGCTGCATATCATATCGAAACTGCTTTTTTGTCATAGATTTTCTCCAATTATTGAACGCTTCACACAAGGCGTCTATCGACTTTGTTTATAATCGCTCTATCAATACTATATGCAATCAAGTAGGGAAGGCAAATCTTCCCTACTCGATTCAAACAAACTTTTATCTCAATTTCCAAATATCTCTATTGTATTCTGCTATTGTTCTATCTGATGAGAAGAAACCTGCTTTCGCAATATTTATAAGCATCATATGTTTCCACTTTACCTCGTCCTTGTAGTCCTCAAACATTTTATCCTTTGTAGCAATATAATCTTCAAGATCTAAGAGTGTCATAAACCAATCCTTGTTAATCAGCTCTCTTTGCAATCTGGTTAAACGCTCCTCGTTTCCTACTTTCAATACCTTTTCGCTGGTAATAAAATCAACTGCCTCCTTGATTACGTTGCTCTTCTCATAAAAGCTCTTTGCCACATAATCTGCTTTTGCATAGTGTTCAATAACCTGCTCAGACTTCTCTCCAAAAATATAGATATTGTCATCTCCAACCAGCTCATGAATCTCTACATTTGCGCCATCACTTGTTCCCAGTGTCACCGCACCATTGAGCATGAACTTCATATTGCCAGTGCCGCTTGCCTCTTTGGAAGCCAAGGAAATCTGCTCTGAAATATCACATGCTGGTATTAATTTTTCTGCATAGCTCACATTGTAGTTCTCTACCATTACCACCTTC
Organism: Lachnospiraceae bacterium; assembly: GCA_949383255.1. Lineage (GTDB taxonomy): Bacteria > Bacillota > Clostridia > Lachnospirales > Lachnospiraceae > COE1. Next base: position 109,606 of record CASJPF010000001.1, read on the forward strand.
ATATAGTCCTTTACATCTGGATCATTATTGACAATCTCTTCCAGACACAGCAACAAATGAATAATGTCCTGTGCAATAATATATGCTGGTGCTGCCTTTGCTCCAAAGATAAAAGTGATTGGGGTAGATGGCTTCTTTCCCTCCTTAATCTCCAGATATTTATGAATGATATAAAGCGCATTCATCTGCTGGCGCTTGTACTCATGAAGTCTCTTAATCTGAATGTCAAAGATGGAATCTGGATTGATGTCCTGCCCCTCTTTCTCCTTGAGATACGTTACAAGCTCTTCTTTCTTTGTTCTCTTAATTGCCTTAATCTCTGTCAACAGTGCTTCATCATTCAAATACTCCATTAATTTCTCAAGCTCTGCTGCATCTTTCTTATAGCCTGCTCCAATTGTCTTTGTAATACATGCTGCAAGCTCTCTATTGCAGGACAAAAGCCATCTTCTAAAAGTAATACCATTTGTTTTATTGTTAAACTTCTCTGGATAAATTTTATAGAAATGATTCAGTTCTGAATCCTTCAAAATCTCTGTATGGATTGCCGCAACACCATTCACTGAAAAACCATAGTGAATATCAATATGTGCCATATGCACACGCATTTTATCATCAATAATCTGCACCTCAGGGTCTTTATATTTGATAGAGGCTCTCTTGTCTAACTCCCAGATAATTGGCATTAACTGTGGAACAACTTTCTGCAAATATTTTACTGGCCATTTCTCAAGCGCTTCTGCAAGAATTGTATGATTTGTGTATGCGCAAGTTCTGCGAACCACATCAATCGCTTCATCCATGTCAAATCCTTCCTCTTCAGTAAGGATACGAATCAATTCAGGAATTACCATTGTTGGGTGCGTATCATTGATTTGAATTACTGCATGGTCATACATCTTGTGCAAATCATAACCATTGTCTTTCATCTCTTTTAAAATTAACTGTGCGCCGTTGCACACCATAAAATACTGCTGATAGATACGAAGCTGCTGACCTGCCTCATCAGAATCATCTGGATAGAGAAACAGTGTAAGGTTTTTATCAATATCAGACTTATCAAAATCAATTCCTTCCTGTACAATGCTCTCGTCAATTGTCTCAATATCAAACAAATGCAGCTTATTAATACCCTCTTCATATCCAATCACATCAATATCATAGAGTCTGGACATTACTTTCTTCTTTCCAAAATATACTGGGAAAGAAATATCTGTCTTTGTAAGCCAAGATTGGTCCTCAATCCAATCATTCTTTTCTGCGGTCTGTTGTCTATCCTTAAATACCTGCTTGAACAGACCAAAATGATAATTTAAACCGATACCATCTCCCGGAAGTCCAAGGCTTGCGATGGAATCCAAAAAACATGCTGCAAGTCTTCCAAGTCCGCCATTTCCAAGAGATGGCTCTGGCTCAACTTCCTCAATGCGGTTAAGCTCCTTTCCTTCTTCTTTCAAAACTGCTTCCAACTCCTCATAAATACCAAGATTAATTAGATTGTTGGAAAGCAATTTTCCAATCAGAAACTCCGCCGAGATATAATAAATCTTCTTGCTTCCCTTAATTGCGCCCTTGTCCTGCATCATTTCCTTTGTCATACTTAGAATTGCGAAATAAAGCTGGCTGTCATCAAGCTCTCTGATCGCTTTGCCATACATTTTTTGTGCTGTCGCTTCCAATTTTGCTTTTACATTCATTGCTCTGCTCCTTTTCCGCTGCCATTGCAGCATTGTAATGTTGTTGATAGTTGCTTTTATTTATATGCATTGTAAAAAACCATATTCTGTTATTTCTATGAAATTACATCTAAATACTTAATACGAATCAATTTGTGCGGCATCACAATATCCTGCCCGCTTCCCCCTTCTAATAAGCGGGAAAGCTCATCCACAGCACTCGCCGCAATCTGCTCAAAATCCTGTCTTACTGTATGCATTTGTTTCCCTGCATATCCCATTAGACTTACTCCGTCAAACCCGCACACAGGTCTGTAAATATCCATATCAATCAGTGCTTTCATTGCACCAATTGCCATTAAGTCCGACGCACATATAATTGCATCTTTGCTCCTTGCATACTGCATTGTCAACTTTCTTGCTTCTAGTTCGCTAAAATTTCCCGTTCTGACCAACACCTCAAGCCCCATCTCTTTTGCCAGCTCGTTCATACCATTAAGACGTTCCTCAGAGACATAGCCATTTTTTTTCCCAGACAGATATAAAATTTTCTTATTTTGTTTTCCTATCAAGAATTTTTTAGCGACCTCATACTGCGCCTTTGCATTATCAATATGAATACTTGATGTATTTTCATTCACACCAGGTGCATCAATAAGCACACATTTAAATCTGCCTTCCTCCACCAACTTTCTCAAGATGGCATCATCTTTTGACAAATCGCAGATCAACAGTCCCTCTATACTTTGGGATTGAAAATACCGTGTCATCTCCTCCACATTCATCTCGGCAATCATTGTAAAAAAAACAGTGATAATATCCATGTTTTTTTCTTTTGCTTGATTGATCGCACCGATAATATATTGCATTGGAATCTCATCAACCGTCTGCGCATGTCTGTTTACATCAAGTACAAGTGCAATTCTTCCAGTCTTCTTAGAGGACAGCGCTGACGCAATTGTATTGGGGACAAAGCCAAGCTCTTCAATTGCAGCAGTTACCTTTCTTCTTGTCTCCTCGCTCACATTAGGATAGTGATTTAGCACTTTTGATACTGTCGAAATTGCTACTCCTGCTTTTCCTGCCACATCTCTTATTGAAACCAACTCATAAATCACCCGCTTTTCTCAGAATCCATTATATATTATTATCAATTGTATGATATAGAAAACGTTTTCTGGAAAACGTTTTCTATATCATACAATAAAAATAATGGTTTGTCTACCATTATTTTTATTTTTTATGTATTTTATTTCTTAAGACGCCCAAATTGGCATTTACATTGCCATTACTCTATCCACAGCAGCAACCAATCGCCCCTCTTCAAAAGGTTTCACAACAAAATCTTTCGCGCCACTTTGAATAGCCTGTGCAACCATTGCCTGCTGTCCCATTGCGGAACAAATAATCACCTTTGCTTTTTTATCGACTTCTTTAATGCGTTTCAACGCATCTACCCCATTCATCTCGGGCATTGTAATATCGAGCAACACAACATCTGGATTTATCTCCACATATTTTTTTACTGCTTCCACACCATTTCCTGCTTCTCCAATCACAGAATGTCCGTGTGCTTCAAGCATCTTTTTAATTGTCATTCTCATAAAAACAGCATCGTCCACTACCATCACTTTTGCCATAATCTCACCACCTTTCAGGCATTCTGTATTATAACACAGTTTTTGACTCAATAAAACCTTTTTTATCCATTTTATAAAAATTTTGAATCATATCTTCACAAAATACGCACTCTTGACTTGTGAAAAGCAGCTACATACGCTTTAAAAATTCTTGAATATTGGTTTCTATATCCCCCTTAAATACAGCGGACCCTGTCACAATGACATTCGCACCAGCCGCAAGATTCTCCTCCAGATTGTCCAGCGTTACCCCGCCATCAATCTCTAGTTTCGCTTCAGGATAGCTCTGGTTGATTACACGACGCATTTCTCTAATCTTATCAAAACAACTTGATATATATTTCTGCCCACCAAATCCCGGATGCACTGTCATCACCAATACCATGTCCACTAATTCCATATAAGGAAACACTGCACTTACAGGAGTCTCTGGATTCACTGCAAGTCCTGTTTTCACGCCAAGTTTCCTAATTTTTAAAAGAGTTTCCGTTATACAATCACATGCCTCTACATGAATTGTTACACCGTCAGCGCCTAGGCGAATCAATTCTTCTATATAGCGCTCTGGTTTTTTCACCATCATATGTACATCCATGAAAAGTTTCGATTTTTTCCGCACACATTCAAGCACTGGCATTCCAAAGGAGATAGATGGTACAAACATGCCATCCATCACATCAATATGCAAGTAAGGCACACCAGCCTTTTCCACAAGTGCAATCTGTCTTCCAAGCTCCCAAAAGTCTGCTGCAAGTATTGAGGGACATAAATAATTCATACTAATACTTCCTCTTTTCTTTTTCCTTTAGTTCTTCATAAAATGCTGCATAATTGTCATACCTTATCGCGCTAATGAGACTCTTTGCCAACGCCTCGCGCACTCCGCATATTGGTTCATGAATATGGGCGCACGTCAGAAAACGGCAACTAGACTCATGCGGCGCAAATTCTGGATAATAATTTTTCAATTCTTCCTTTTTTAGCGAGAATAAGGACAGCGAACTAAATCCCGGTGTATCCATAATATAGGTCGTTCCAGAAACAGTAATCAGCTCAGAATGTCTCGTTGTATGTTTTCCACGGGCGATCTTCTCGCTAATCTTCCCCGTCTCCATCTGTTTATCTTTTTGCAAGCAATTTATAATTGACGATTTCCCCACACCACTTGGTCCGGCTACTGCTGTCGTTTTACCGTACAGTTTTTCCTCTAGCGCATCGATTCCTTCCTTATTTTCAGCGCTCAAAAACAGGCTTTGATATCCACTATGCTCATAAATTCGTGCAATGTGTTCTTTCTGAACATTATCTGAAAGATCGCTTTTATTAAAGCACAAAATACAGTCCAATTCCTGCTGCCGCATCATAATTAGAAAACGGTCAAGAAGATTAAAATTCGGTTCTGGCTTTGTCATAGAAAAAACTAGCAATGCCTGGTCAATATTGGCAACCGCTGGACGCAACAATGCATTCTTTCTAGGGAGAATCGCTTTAATATTTCCTTCACAATCTTTTACATGTGTAATTTCTATATCTACATTGTCACCCACAAGTGGCTTAATATTCTCTTTCCTAAAAATTCCCTTTGCCTTACATGCATAAATGCCCTCGTCAGGGACATGAACATAATAAAATCCTGCAATTCCTTTTATGATTTTACCTTGCATAACATTACCTGCTTTGTTCCTACCTCAAATATAAATTATTCCTTTACAAAATTCCTAATTTTTTGTAAATTGTACATTCTGTCTTGTCTGCACTGCCTTTGGCACCACCTGCACTGTCTGATTCCCGTCCGCATCTATCACAGGTTCCTCTTCATTTCTCACATAGGTGACAATTACAATTCCATAAGCCGATGGACTTGTAAAATTATTTAAGTTAATCGACACAGGAAACGCAGTTACATTCTGCGCAGACCACAATTGCTGTGCACCATCTGCAGTCGTGAGAAGTACCTCTGCATTGCCGCCTATATAATCCTCTGGTGCCTGTATGAGCAGGCTACAATTGTAAGTTGCAGTCTCCTTTCCAATACTTATTTTCAAATCAATAGTCGTCCCCGCTGTGACAGTTGTTCCTGCCTCATAACTCTGATAACAAATTTGTCCTTCTGGATATTCGCTGTACGATTCCTCAATACTATTTACCACCAATCCCGCAGACTCCAACGTATGAACTGCTGTTTCCTTCGCATTGCCAAGAACACCCGGCATGCGTACTTCTACCTCATCGCTACCATTGCTAATGACAATTGTAATTTCAGATTCAAGTGGCGCTGTAGTATTTGCCTCCGGGAACTGTGCAATAATTGTTCCTTTTGCATATTCTGCGGAAGCCTCCTGTGTCTTTGTCACTTTAAATCCCTCTTTGGTTAATGTGGCTGTTCCTTCTGCCTCCGACAACCCTTGCACAGAAGGAACATTGATTCCATTTGTGCCCGCACTTGCCGTAAGTACAATTGTTGTATTCACTGGAATGCTATCATTTGCAAGCACTGTCTGACCATCTTCTAGCGCAGCCGATATCACCTTATTTTTTGTGTATTGTGTCGATTCAATAAATGTGGTTTTATATCCCAACCCAACGGAATTGAGCGCCTCTTTCACTTCCTCAACATCTCGGTCTGCAAACTCTGGCATCACCACATTTTCAATCTCACTCCCATTCACTTTATTGTGAAGCGGTGTCCCTCCAATCTGCTCAAACATTCCAGTTGCCTGCCCAACAAAATATAACAAAATGCAACCGATAATCACCGCAGCAATCACAGTGAGAATTGTTGTAAAGCCCTCCGCTTTCGGATTGTAATCATACTCATTTTTGCCATAATTTTTGGCAAAATCCTCCTCATAATCATATGTACTCTCTCGAACATTTTGGCGATTGACAGTCTCCTGAACATAATCCTCGTCATAATAATTATACGTCTTACTTGTGCTTACACTGGCTTTATTCTGTTTTGTCTTTGTATTTTGTTTATTATTTTTCTCAGATTTATTTCCAGCTTTTTTTCCAGATTTTTTTGAGGACTTGTTTTGTGTTTTTTTCACTGTTTTTTTTGTGTTAGAAGGATTTGTACCCTTCTGTGTTTTCTGTTTGGTATTCCTTACAGGCTTCTCTTTTACGACCTCTTCAACATCTTCATAATATTCTTCGTCGGTGTAATAAGACTCGCTGTAAGTGTCCTCCTCATAACTGTTGTTTTTTCTCTTTGTATTTGCGGGCATTATCAGCTCTGGCATGGCCTCCAAATCCGCATCATCTGCATAAGTTTCTCTCCGTGGCACTTTCTCTTCCCAAACTGTATTTAATACTGGCGGTACTGAAATAGATGCTGTCCGCTCACTGTTTGGCATAATCTTAGTTTTTCCTATATCATCTTCTGTATCCACCTGCGCAATTACAGCGTCAGGATTAATAAGGGAACGTTTTAAATCAGCTATCATCTCACTCATATTCTGATAGCGCCTGTCCGGACTCTTCTGCGTACATTTCATAACAATGTTTTCTACACTCTGTGGTACTTCAGGCACAAAATCCCGCAGTAGAGGCATAGGATCCTGTATATGCTTAATGGCAATTGCCACTGTTGTATCCCCATTAAATGGCACTCTTCCTGTCAACATCTCAAACATCGTGATTCCCATAGAATAGATGTCACTTTTTTCGTCCGAAAAACCTCCTCTTGCCTGTTCTGGCGATGTGTAGTGGACAGAACCCATTACGTTAGAAGTAATTGTATTGCTCGATGCAGCTTTTGCAATGCCAAAATCTGTTACCTTAACTTTCCCCTCCTTGGAGATAATGATATTTTGAGGCTTGATATCTCTATGTATAATATGATTGTTATGGGCCGCCTCAATACCCATTGCAACTTGTATCGCTATGCTGATGGCTTCCTTCGTTGTGAGTCTAACTTTTTTCTCAATATATTTTTTGAGTGTGATACCCTCCACAAGTTCCATTACAATATAATGAATCCCGTCCTCTTCTCCCACATCATAGACATTCACAATATTCGGGTGCATAAGCCCTGCTGCCGCCTGTGCCTCCACACGAAATTTTGACACAAAATTTCGGTTTTCCGAAAACTCCTGCTTCAGCACCTTAACCGCCACAAACCGGTTCAGCTTTTGATCTTTTGCCCTGTATACATCCGACATGCCGCCAGTACCAATTTTTTCTAGTATCACATAACGGCCGCCAATCAGCATTCCCAACTTAATCATTCCGACCTCCAAACGGTTCCACAAGAACCACAGCTATATTATCTCGCCCACCGTTTTGATTGGCAGCTTCGATTAAATGTCTTCCAGCTTTCTCCAAGCTGCTGCTCTCAACGATAATCTTGTGTATTTCGTCATCTTTTAGCATATTGGTAAGTCCATCTGTACAAAGTAGCAATTTCTCTGCAGGTCCGATGTGCACATCAAAAAAATCCACAAGCACATACTCTTTTACACCGACCGCTCTTGTGATGATATTTTTATCTGGATGACTCCGCGCTGCTTCTCTATCAATTCCTCCCATATCAATCATTTCCTCAACAAGTGAGTGATCTTTGGTAATCTGTGTTATAAAATCATTAATAATGTACATTCTGCTGTCCCCTACATTGGCAGCAGTCACATGATTTCCATCAACAGTCACTGCGACAAACGTCGTTCCCATCCCTTTAAATTGGCTGTTTCTTTTTGCAATCTGATGGATATATGTGTTTGCATCATCAATTGCCTTTTGTAATATATTCACTGCATCATACTCTTGTGTATACTGTTCAATCACTGATACTGCCTTGTCCACTGCATGTTTTGACGCATAGTCTCCAGCGTTATGCCCGCCCATACCATCAGCCACAATAAAAAGGTTTGGAAGATTTCCCACTGGCTTATCCGAAGTATATAGATAGTCTTCGTTAATTTCCCTTCTCCTGCCAACATCCGTTATAGAAAATAACTCCACTTTTTCTCCTCCAATCAGTGAAAATGATTTCATCAATTTTCACACTTCTACTTATATTAGCACATGTGTAATCTTAATTCAAGTCTCCAAACCTTCTCCGCAACTGTCCGCAAGCCCCATCAATATCTCTACCCATCTCCCTGCGCACTGTAACATTAATATGCTTTTTTTCTAACTTGTTCTGAAAACAAAGGACATTTCTGTGCTCAGACACAACGTAATCGCGCTCCTTAATAGGATTGACTGGTATCAGATTGACATGACAGTTCAGTCCGCTCACCAATTTGCACAAATTTTCTGCATCCGCTTCTGTGTCATTAATTCCACCGACAAGACTATACTCAAACGTGATGCGTCTACCTGTCTGCGCAAAATAATAACGGCAGGCATCGATTACTTCATCAATCGCATATTTATTTGCAATTGGCATTAACTCTTGTCTTTTTTCCTGTGTAGAGCCATGAAGGGACAGCGCCAGTGTAATCTGCAATTTTTCATCGGCAAGCCGCCTCATATTCTCCACAATGCCACAAGTTGAGACAGTAATATTTCTCTGACTAATATGAAGACCATTTTCATCGGAAACCATTTGTATAAAGCGAAGTAGATTGTCATAATTGTCCAGCGGTTCCCCTGTGCCCATCACCACTATATTGGAGACTCGCTCCTTGGTACTTCTAACAATCGCATAAATCTGATCAAGCATTTCTGACGGAGTGAGATTTCTCTCCAATCCGTCGAGCGTTGAAGCGCAAAATCGACACCCCATACGACACCCTACCTGTGAGGAGATGCACACAGAATTTCCATGATGGTACTGCATCCAGACACTTTCAATATAGTTCCCATCTGCAAGCGCAAAGAGATATTTTTTGGTTCCGTCAATTTTTGATGTCTGCACCATCACTTCTCTCAAAGAAGTATATGGATAATTTTTTGTTAACTTTTCCCGCAAGCTCTTAGGCAGATTAGTCATCTCGTCATAATTCCGTGCAAGTTTTATATGCATCCACTCATACAGTTGTTTGGCACGAAACGACTTTTCGCCCATTTCTGTAATAATTGTCTTAATTTCATCCAAAGTCATTGATTTCATATCATAGGATTCTTTCTCCATCGTATTGGTGCCTTCCCTTTCTATTCATCCTCTCTGCAAAACACGCTGATAAAAAATCCATCTGCATCATGCACACCCGGCAACAACTGTAGATATCCATTCTTAGTTGTCTCTGTATGTAGACAGGAGGGCAGCATATCATCCAGCGACAACGGCGTTAGTTTCAGCGCATCACGCAGCCACATAAAATGCTTTTCATTCTCATTTTGATTAATGGTACAAGTACTGAATAGCAACCGCCCACCTGCCTTTAGATACCGTGCTGCTACCGTAAGAATCTGTCTTTGCAGCACAATAACTTCCTCAACTGCCTCTGGCGTAATTCTATATTTAATATCGCGCTTTTTTCCAATCACGCCAAGACCTGAACAAGGAACATCTGCAATCACAATATCCGCAGTTCCCACAAGTTGCACTTCCTCTTCTATGGCATTTGTTGTCTCGACCGTCATATGGTTCAAATTGCAGCGTTCAAAATTTTCCAACATTCTACGAACTTTTTCTGCTGAAATATCTCTCGATAAAATAGCATAATCGACATCACACTGTTCTAGGATATCCGCTATCAGCATTGACTTTCCACCTGGTGCTGCACATAAATCAAGGACTCGAATCTTTGTTCTGTCACTGTCTTGCATTTTCTTTTGTCTCACATATGCTTCAACGCCAATCGCCATAACTGCAAGCATGGAACTAATATCTTGCACCACAAAAGCACCACTTAAATAATAGGGTAATTTTGTGAGATCATCTGTTCCTGACACTTTGTACGCACAAGGCAGATATACATGCTGTTGCATTGTTCCGCCTTGTTCCGTAAGTGCCTTTTGCACAGCATCTACAGTCGTTTCTGTTGTGACTCCTTTTTGCGCTAAAATCTCTCGAAAACGAATTGTCACTGGATGTTCTTCCAAAAGCCCAGCAAGCACTGTCTCTGTTCTGTTAACACCAAGCTGTTCTATCCACAGATTTACAATCCAGTCTGGCATAGAATATTTTACGGACATGCTATTATACGAAATATTATTTTTATTGCGTGCAATATTTCTAAGCACACCATTTACAAAACCCTTCAGTGCGGAAAAACCCTTTTTCTGTGCAAGTTTTACCGCTTCGTTGCAAGCTGCCGCATCAGGAACTGCATCCATATACAAAATCTGATATACACTCATACGCATAATCGCACGGATAACCTTCTTCATCTTATCTGTTTTCACTTTAGAATACTGGTCAACCACATAATCCAACTCTATCTGACGCTCTAAAGTACCCTCATAAAGCCGTTTAATAAAAGATTTCTCCTGTTGTGGCAGATAATTGTACTTATTTAGCACATCCCACACAATCATATGAGAGTACACCGTTTCCGTCAAAAGCATTTCCAGCACAATCATGCGCTGATTTGTGCTCTGTGTTTTATTTTGTCTCTGCGTCATTCTTAATCATCCCGTTTTCCAAACAACATTATAAGCCGCAACAACTGCAAAATTGACGCCGCTGCTGCCGCAACATAGGTGTACGCTGCCGCCTTCAATACCTTCGCACTCTTTTTGCGCTCATCACTTGTCACAATTCCATACTGCTCTATGCAGACAAGTGCCCTTTTAGAAGCATCAAACTCCACAGGAAGCGTCACTATCTGAAAAAGAACTGCAAGTGAAAATACCCAGATTCCAATATTTACTAAAACCGGATTGCTTCCCAGCAGCAGTCCAACAAGAATAATAGGTATCCCAAGCTTTGATCCAATATTCGCCACTGGAACCAGCGCAGTTCTAAAGTTGAGCGGCGCATAGCCTTCATGATGCTGCATGACATGCCCACACTCATGCGCTGCCACACCGATTGCCGCGACAGATGTCGAGCCATAAACGCTGTCTGAAAGTCGCACCACCTTCCTTGTCGGATCATAGTGGTCTGTCAAATTCCCTCTGATATGCTCCACCCGCACATCATAGATTCCCCTACTACGTAAAATTGCCTCCGCGGTCTGTGCGCCTGTCATTCCAGACATACTCCGCACTCTTGCATACTTACTAAATGTTGAGTTGACGCGCGCAGAAGCAATAATGCTAAGCACTGCGCCGATGAGCACTAAGATATACGTAGGATCAAAATAATATCGAAAACCAAATGGCATAACTTCTCCTTTCTTGTTTTACAATTATGTTTTTAGAATGATACTGTACCTAAAAGTGTTCCCGTTTTCCACGGATTTCCCAGCAAAAAGCTTTTTGTATCCATGCGTTTTTTCCCCTCTAATTGTAACTCATAAATTCTCAAAATCCCTTTTCCACAAGCCACATCAAAAAAATCCTTTGAAACTCGAACAATAGTTCCGGGCTGTTGTGTATCTTCCGTAGATAATTCCACCACATCACTGCGCCAGATTTTTACTGTTTTCTCCTGATAAAAAGTATAGGCACTCGGCCACGGGTTCAGTCCCCGGACAAGCCGCTCTATAGAGACTGCATCGCAAGTCCAGTCTATCTTTCCTTTTGCTTTATCCATCATTTTAACATAACTTGCACCACTTTCATCTTGTTTGGTTGGTATAAGCACACCCTGTTCAATTTTGGGGAGCGTTTCTACAATCAACTCTGCACCAGCCTGTGTAAGCTTGTCAAAAAGTGTCTCTGCAGTCTCCTTATCTTCTAGGATAACCTTTTTCTGTGTAAGTATGTCTCCGGTGTCAATTCCTGTATCCATCTGCATAATTGTGACACCTGTCTCGTTCTCACCATCTATAATACATTGGTTAATTGGCGCTGCACCTCTGTATTTTGGCAGCAAAGACGCATGGATATTAACACAACCAAATTTGGGCGTCTCCAAAATCTCTTTTGACAGAATCTGCCCAAAAGCAGCTACTACATAAATATCAGCCACATACCTTCTTAATTCCTCAATCGCCTCTGGTGTCTTAATTTTAACTGGCTGCAACACTGTAATCCCATGTTTTACTGCACACTCCTTCACCGGTGAGCACTGCACTTGACCACTTCTTCCTTTTGGTCTGTCTGGCTGGGTGACAGCAGCTGTCACTTCATGCCCTGCATTGATAATCGCTTCCAATGCCCTTGCTGCATAGTCAGGTGTTCCCATAAAAACAACTTTCATTTACTCTTCTTCCTCCACGACTTCCACATCCATCAGGGGACCTTCTACCTTCTCCACAAATAGGTGCCCGTCAAGATGCTCTATCTCATGAATCAGCGCCCTTGCCAATAGTTCTTCCCCTTCAATTTCAAATTCATTCAACTCCTCGTCCTGCGCGACTGCCTTGACATAATTTGGTCTTGTCACAGAACCTGTCTTTCCAGGAACACTTAAACATGCCTCATTCCCTGTCTGTTCTCCACTAACTTCTACAATACGGGGATTAATAAGCAATATCGGATCATCTCCCGTATCAATCACAACGATTCTCTTTAAAACTCCCACCTGAACTGCAGCAAGCCCGACACCATTTGCCTCGTACATTGTCTCAAACATATCATCAATCAAGTCTTGTACTCTTGGCGTAATCTCCTTCACTTCCTTTGAAACCTTATTTAATACGGGATCTCCTATCTCTCTGATTGCTCTAATTGCCATAATTTTTCTTCCCTTTCTCATTTATGTTTTAATAATTGTTCATTGGGTCAAAATCAAACTGCACACTGTCTGCATTCCACTCCATTGCATGAATCGTCTGCTCCAGTGCGTCTTTGACTGCTGTCAATACTTGATATTCCCTGTGCTTAATGTAAAAAATATATCGATAAATGTCATTAATCTTGCCAATACATGCCTCTGTCGGCCCTATTAAGACCAATCTCTGGTCGCCAAACTGCCGTTTCGCCTGCGCTGCTAACATATCTGCTTGTTCTGCACCTAATTTTTCATTGTCAGATAGTACGAGTACTGCCATCATATGTGCAGCTGGCGGATACATCATTATATCACGATAAGCGATTTCATCCGCATAAAAATGCTCATAATCCTGATTCGCAGCATGAACAACTGCATAGTGTTCTGGCTGATATGTCTGTATCACAACCTCTCCGGGAAGTGCACCTCTTCCTGCTCTGCCTGCTGCCTGTGTAAGCAGTTGAAAAGTGCGCTCACCTGCCCGATAGTCCCCAGCATGCAAAGACATATCAGCCGCCAGTATTCCCACCAGTGTAACTTTTGCAAAATCATGTCCCTTCACAATCATCTGCGTCCCTACAAGAATGTCAGCCCCTTCATTGGCAAACTGAGATAAAATCTGCTCATAGCTGTTTTTGGTCTTCGTCGTATCAGCATCCATGCGAAGCACACGCGCCGCCGGAAACTCTTTGTGCAAAAGTTCTTCAATTTGCTGCGTACCTGCTCGAAAACCCAAAATATACTTAGATCCACATTGAGGGCAATTTGTTACTCCTGGCATCATATAACCACAGTAGTGACAAACCAACTTGCTATTTTTCTGAAAACGGTCTGTGTGCTCAGACAAGGATACATCACAGTGTGGGCACTTCATAACGTGCCCACAAGCCCGACAGGATACAAATCCCGCATATCCCCTGCGATTAAGAAACAGAATTGTCTGTTCTCTTTTTTGTAACCGGTCTGCAATCAGGCTGTAGAGCCGTCTGCTAAAAATCGAACGATTTCCAGTTTTTAGCTCATCGCGCAAGTCCTCCACATACACTCTGGGTAACTGACCACCTGCAAGTCGCTCTTTTAAAGTAAAAAGCTGAATCTCTCCCTTCTTTGCCCTATAATAAGACTCAATGGACGGTGTTGCTGATCCCAAAACCAAACTGGCATTTTTCATTTGACACAGCTCACCAGCCACTTCCCTTGCATGATACTTTGGCATACTTTCACTCTTGTAGCTATTTTCATGCTCCTCGTCAATAATCACAAGTCCAAGCCGTTCAAATGGCGTAAACAGCGCAGACCGCGGACCAATCATAATGTCAATGTCCCCCTGCGCTGCGCGCTCATACTGATCAGAACGCTCACCCGCTGAGAGCCGGGAGTTCATCACAGATACCCTGTCGCCAAAACGCTGGTAAAAACGCACCAAGGTCTGATAAGTAAGTGCGATTTCTGGTATCAGCATAATTGCTTGCCTACCCTCATTTAGCATCTGTTCTATCAATTCCATATAAACTTCTGTCTTACCGCTTCCAGTCACTCCATGAATCAGATATGTGCTGCGAATACCTGTCTTGTAATCTTTCATAATACTCATTACAATCGTGCGCTGGCTCTCAGAAAGTTGTTTTTTCTTCCACCCATCCAACTCTGCCATCATTCCCGGCAGTACATTCCGATAAGTGTCCTCTGCCTGTATCTCGACCAATCCAGCCTTTTCCAATGCCTGTATCGTCTGATTTGTAACATTTAGCTTACTTGTAACCAATGTATATGGCAGTGTTGGCTGCGTTGCCAATTCCTTCATTAAACGCGCTTTTGCATTTTGGTGTTTTTTTGCAAACTCCTCTGCCTTCGCCATCGCTGTATTCATATCAGCCTTACAGATTACTGTCTTTTTGACTACCTGTTTTAACTTCTGTTTTACTGGCAGCACCGTCTTTAATGCAGCAATCATAGTAGAACCATAATTTTCTCTAATCCACCATGCTAACCTAAGCGAATCTCCCTGCGCACTGACACCATCTTTCACAATAGAATCTATATACTTTAATTTTTTTTCATCGTATTCCACGCGGTCTGTAATTTCCATTACATACCCTTTCATCCGCTTATTTCCACGCCCAAAAGGTATTATCACTGCCATTCCAACTGTTAACTTTCCCATCAATTTCTCTGGTATGCGATACTGAAAAGGCCGATCAACTTTCTCATGGGATATATCCACAATAATATTCGCAAATCTGCCTGTCATTGCTTCTTTTGTCTCCTGTCCAGAGCAAGTTCCTCCAAAATTTCCTGAATCATCACTCGTTCATCCATTGGGTATTTTTCCCCCTTAATCTCTTGATAATCCTCGTGTCCCTTTCCAGCAAGCACGATAATATCTCCTTTTTCCCCATGTGTAATTGCGTATTTAATTGCCTCCCTGCGGTCACAGATCTCAATGTACTTTCCTTCTGTCTTGCCAATACCAATCTTAATATCCTCAATAATATCCTGCGGTTCTTCAAAGCGCGGATTGTCCGAAGTGATAATCGTAAAATCCGCTAACTTTCCACTTACCTCGCCCATCTCATAGCGTCTAAGTTTTGAGCGGTTCCCACCACAGCCAAACAAACATACCAGACGGTGGGGTTGATATTCCCGCAATGTGGTGAGCAGACTTTCCAACGCCATAGCATTATGTGCATAATCAATCATTAGCGTAAAATCGTCTGACGCCTTTACCATCTCAATTCTGCCCTTCACTTTTGCTCTTAGAAGAGCATTTTTTATATCCTGTTCTCCCACACCAAAATGTCGGCAAATTGCAATAGCAGTCAGTACATTGTAAGCACTGAATTTTCCGGGAATATCTGTCTCAATCTCAAGATTCATTAGCCCTGACACCTTAAAATCAATTCCCAAATATCCTGCGCCCGTCACCAATTTTAAATCACTCCCGCGCAGATCTGCACGCTCCTCAAAGCCATATGTTTCCAATGAACAAGTATGCCCTGCAGTAACCTGTTGCCAATGCTTATCATCACTGTTTATAATTCCGACCTTACACTGGCGAAACAGCATTGCCTTGCATGACAAATACTCCGCAAAATCCGCATGTTCCCCCGGCGCAATATGGTCCGGCTCAATGTTGGTAAATATGCCATAATCAAAAATAAACCCTTGGGTTCGATGCATCTTAAATCCCTGTGAAGACGCTTCCATTACAACCACTTGACAGCCCGCATCTTTCATTTGCTTAAAATACTGCTGCAAATCATAAGCTTCAGGCGTCGTATGTGATGAGGGAATCACCTTTTCCCCAATAATTATTTCAATCGTACCTATCAAACCAACCTTATAACCTGCTTTTTCCAATATGTATTTCACAAAATACGCCGTTGTTGTTTTTCCCTTTGTGCCTGTCACACCGATAATCTTCATACTTTCCGCCGGATTGCCAAAATAATTTGCTGAGATAAACGCCATAGCATATCGCGTATCTGCCACTTTAATTATAGTAATTTCCGCCTCCTTTGGAAGCGTCACCTCATGACTGACTACAAGTGCTGCCGCTCCCTTCTGAACTGCCTCTGCCGCCGCTGTATGCCCGTCAAAGTTAATTCCTTGTATGCATACAAAAACACAGCCCTCTACAATCTTTCTGGAATCACTTGCCACCGCAGATATCTCCACATCTGCATTGCCCTTGATGCATTCATATGCAACCCCCTTTAGTAAATCCCTGCACCGATATATCCCTTTCACTTACCCTTTTCCTGCCTTTCCTAGCTTATAACAAACTTCCATCCTGCTTTACGTTTATTATAATATATTCAAAATCCATAAACCCTACCCTAAAGAATACCATATCCCCTTCTTTTTATCAAGATAGCCTCTTGGAATCTTCTCGCAATCTATAGCAATTCAGCCTTCAGCTTTCTATTGCAAGCATCAAGCTATGCAAAACCACTTTGTGGTGTCAAAGTCACGTTCTGTGGCTTGACGCACCTCTGCCACTATGTTCTCTTACGGACTTTGTAGCGTAGTACAAAGTCCTAGGCTGAACTGTAAACGCAATATCAGATATAAAAGACTGCAACAATCTATTAAAAAATATTAGAAGAAATACATACAATAAGGACCATGCACAGCATGGCCCTTATTGTATATTTTCTTATGAGGGGGGAGATAGTGAGTGTTTCAACTATCTGTATATTACTATACCCAATAAATGTGTCAAAAATGTGTTTATTTCATAAAAATAACATTATTTTTCTTAACAAAAGATAAATCAATAGCCGTTTCACTTTATTGGTAATATTTCATCACCATCTGCAATGTGACTGTTCCCTTATATTCATTTATATCGGGATAATACACCACCGACAACACAATTGGCACGGGAGCAGCCTCTAAAGTTCCCCGCTGGATTCGATACAGATAATCCAGTGCGCTATTGCCGCATTTCGTCTCCACATATGTATGAAACGCCTCAATATCACCAAAGTAAATCAACTCATATCGCCTGCCCTCCTCATCCGCAACTGTATATTTCCCAACATTGTGATTTGCCCCTAACAACTTTCCACTGATAAATTGAATATTTTTTTGTGCAAATTGCGGTTTGGGATTGCCGTTTCCAAAAGGTTCCAGTCTCTCAAGTTCCGCAATAAAATGAAAGCTAGCGTATGCCATTGGCATTGGCACATCAATCAGCACTTTTTGTTCAAAATCTCCCTCTGTAAGCTGACAGTTCTCATTAAGTTTCTGCCGAAACATCTCCACATTTTCTTCTGGCAAGGACAATCCTGCTGCAAGTTTGTGTCCGCCATATTTTGTGAACAACTCCTTACACTTTGTCATCTCATCATACATATGAAACGCCTCAATAGAACGCCCAGAACCTTTTACCCCCTCCTCCGCTCTCGTAAGTATAAAAACTGGTTTGTAATATTTTTCACGGATTCTGCCCGCGATAATCCCTGCAAGACTCTCATGCACCTCGGGAAGATACACAACAAGCACTTTATCTTTATCTAATCCTGTCTCCTCTATCTGCTCTATAGCCTCCTTAACACCTTTTGTAGTAAGATCCTTTCTACTATCGTTCATAGCCTTTAAATCTCCTGCTAAGGTTGCCGCTTTGTCCACATCTATAGTTTGAAAAAGCTCCAGCGCATTGACCGCAGTGTCCAATCTTCCAGTCGCATTTAAACAAGGACCAAGAATAAAACCAATGGTATAGGGTTTTATGTGCATTGGGTCTGTTCCCGTCGCCTGCATTAGTGCTCCCAATCCTATATTTCTTGTATGTGCCATTAACTCCAAACCACTTTTAACCAGAATGCGGTTTTCGTCGCGTAACTCCATCACATCTCCAATTGTCGCAAACGCTGCAAATTCCAAAAGTTCAAGACCAACCTCAGACTCCATTACATCACGCCAATTTTTTTGTGTATGTTTTGCAATGAGCATCAAAATTAGTTTGTATGCAACAACTGCACCGCAGATTTCTGGAAAAGGATAGTTACAATCCTCCTGCTTGGGATCAACAACTGCTTTTGCCGGCGGCACCTTATACTGCCGCTCTCCATTTACTTCATCGTAAGGAACTTCATGGTGGTCTGTCACCACCACACACATACCCAATTCATTGGCAAACACAATCTGATCATAAGCGGCAATTCCATTGTCACATGTAATGATTGTGTCTGTTCCAGAATCATACGCTTCCTGTATCAAATGGTCATTCAGTCCGTATCCATCGCGTATTCTGTGCGGAATCGCTGTGTCTACCCGCGCACCGCACGCTGTAAGTCCTTTGTACAAAATATAAGTAGAGCAAATTCCATCAATATCATAATCCCCTATAATTCGTATCTGTTTTCCCTGCGCTATTTTTTCCAGAAGAATCTCTACTGCTTTCTCCATATCTTTCAAAAGTTCTGGTGCATACAAATCTTTCCTTGTACCATTTAAAAACTTGTCAATATCTTTGTCATCTGTTACATCTCTGTTCCTGATTATCCGTGCAAGCACAGGGCTAATCTGATGCTTCTTAGCAACCGCATCAAAATCAGCCCTCTTTGCAGCTACCATCCATCTACTCATCTGTCTATACCCTACCTTTCTAATACCGAAAATTCAACTACCGCATAGATATCCCCCGCCGGATTCTGCAAAACCACCTGATATTTACCCTCTGCCTTGCAGACTGCAGCCACCACTTCCTCTCCTAAATGTGCAGGTTTTTTATACTCTGCTCTCAACTCTTTGATAGAAATATCTTCTGGCAACACCTCCATTGCAAGCTTAACATACACTACATTATTCATATGTTGGTTGGAATCAATTTGAAATTTTCTGACTTTAAACTGCTCCTTAATTTGAGGTTCCCCCAACAAAGCAATCTTCCTTGGTGCATAGTCCATGACAGGTTTTTCTCCCATCTCATATCCCTCTTGAAGTTCTTGTGTCAACCGCGATGGACATTGCTTTTTTGTATTCATTAAAGTCCAGATAGATGCCGCCTTGGTAATAACTACACCATCCTCACCTGTCATGGTAAAGCCACGGTATCCCAAGAAACCCTTAAAAGCATAGGGCATTGTTGTTATTTTAACTTTTTCGTTTAGCTTTGGGCACCTGTCAATCACAATCTGCCAAGAACTGAGAAGCCATGCAAGTTGTCTGTTATAGAGATACGCAACTGTAATTTTTCCATTCTCTGCCTCAAAGATTGCCGCATCCTGAAAACAATCCAGTATCGCAGGAATTTTCATATGTAGAGATGCATCCATCACACTGTATCCCGCATTAATTTCATAAGTGTACATTCTTGTTACTCCTTCTCTATTCATCATTGTCATTTTATCTCAACTGGAGAAAACTCCCACTTTTATTATAGTTCTTTAAAGTTCTAACTCAAATATAATCTTATTAGACCAAAAATGAGTAAATGTATTGGATAAATTGCATAAAAAAGATACTTCATCTGCCTGCCGCGCGCTCCATTATAAAAATGAATTGGAATAAATGCAAGTGGCGCTGTAACCTCATATGCAAATGCACAAATTCCAACAAGATTGCGGATCCACTCTTGCATATTACGCATATAATAAAACATTATAATAAATAAAACGCCTTTCCAATGATAATCCACATCCAAAATTTGCCCTGCTCCCGCTGCCAATACAATAATAACTATCCGCAGCAACATATACTGTGGTGCTTGACGCTCCTTTAATCTATTGAGAATCATTAGAGTCGCCAGTCCAATACACAGCGTGAAATACACATTCTGCCCCCTCGGATAAAGCACTTTCCCAAAAATTGCCATATTAAAAGGAATTTCTGACAATATGGCAAACAAAAAGCAGTTCCGAAAATATTTTACTACATTTTTCGTATGAAAAAAACCTTCCACAAGCAAAAAACAATAGATGGGAAATGCAATTCTACCTATTTTTCGCATAATATAATAAACACTGTACTCATAACTTACAAACTGTGGATAAACAGCCACTGCAAAATGATCGATTATCATTGTCACAACTGCAATCCACTTTAAAACAGCCGCCGAAATCCCATATTTTTTTGTAATAGTCTTCATTCGACGCGCCTCCTTCTTTCAAAAACTATACATTTGTTCATCATTTCTAAGGAAAAGGCCGCGGCATTAGCCGCAGCCCAAACGAAATCTTATGCCTTCTTTATTCTTGTCCTAAGCACATACCAAAGTGCACCCGTTATGCACACAGAAGAGTACGTACCGCATACAATACCTACCATTAACGGCAGTGCGAATTCCTTGATGGAAGTCACACCCAGAACATATAGTGCCGCAACCATAACAAAAGTAGTCAGAGATGTAAAAATACTTCTTGAAAGAGTTTGGCTGATACTTCTGTTGACCAAATCTTCTAGCGTATCCTTCTTTAACATACTGCCAAGATTTTCTCTGATACGGTCAAAAATAACAATCGTCGCATTGATAGAATAACCGACAATTGTAAGCATACATGCAATAAATGTACTGCCCACAGACACCTTTGCAACAGCATAGAAAGCAAGTACAACAAGTACATCATGTACCAATGCCGCAACAGAGCTTGCCGCAAATCGGATATCTTTAAACCGGAACCATATATAAATCAACATACAGATTGTGGCAATGATAACTGCAACAACAGCATCGCTTTTCATCTCTGAGCTAATTGTCGAACTGATTGTTTCTGCTGTGATTAGCTCCTTATTGACCGCAAATTTTTCAACCAGTGCATCTTCCAGAGTCTGCCGCTCCTCCACATTCAGCTCTCTCGTCTTAAAAATTACCTCGTTAGAATTCGCTACTTTTTGTACCTGTACTGCACCATCTCCTGTCACATCACTGAACACAGGAACCACATTTGCATCAATTGCGGATAATTCCATGTCTTCATTAAACGTAACATTTGTCGAAGTACCACCCACAAAGTCAAGGCTGTAATTCAGCACTTTGCCAGTGGAAACGCCATTGATACCCATAAATACAAAACCGAGAACAATCACTGCAATAGAAGCAGCAAAAAATATATTTTTCTTTCCAAGAAAATTAACTGTTCCCCTTTCCTTATTTGTACCATAGTATTTCACATCTTTAAAGCCCACCGCAAAAAATGCCCGAAGAATCAGTCTTGTAACAACAAGTGCTGTAAACATAGAAAGTATAATACCAAGCGCAAGCGTGTAAGCAAACCCTTTCACAGTACCTGAACCTTTAGTCCCCAACACAAAAGCAGCAATCAAAGTCGTCACATTGCCGTCCACAATTGCAGAAAGCGCCTTCTGAAAGCCTGCTTCAATTGCACTCCGAACTGTCTTTCCTGCCGTAACTTCTTCCCTGATACGCGCAAAAATAATAACATTTGCATCCACTGCCATACCAATTGAAAGAATAATACCTGCAATTCCCGGAAGTGTCAGCGTAATTTCAAATATATTGAGGGAAATCACAATCAAACAGGTATAAATAATCAGCGCAATCACAGAAGATAAACCAGGCAAGCGATACACTACAATCATAAATACCGCAATAATGATCAAACCAAACAACGCTGCCTGTAAGCTTGTCTTTACTGCTTCCTCACCAAGCTGTGCTCCTACCACATTAGAACGCAACTCCTCCAACTCCAGCTTCAAGCCGCCAATTCTTATCTGACTTGCTATTTTTTCTGCCTCCTCAAAACTACCCATACCTGTAATCTGAGCCTTGCCATCTGTAAGCGCTGCCTGCACAGTGGGTACACTGATAAAGTCTCCGTCATAGTAGATACCAATTGTCTCTCCCTTCGCAAATGCTTTTGTTGTCGCATCGGCGAATTTTGTTGTCCCTTCCCCTGTAAATGTAAGGTCCACAACAAACTGACTGTTTCCAAGATTGTCACTGCCAGAACCGCCCTGTGCGGTCGCAACATCTGTTCCTTCCAACACAATACTACCTGCTGCCTGCAACTCCTCGATTGTCTTGTCTAGGGAATATCCTGTCAGTCCTGAACCAGTATAAGAATAATTTTGATTGCCATCTGCATCTGTCTGCGCAATAAAATACAATGCACCTGGTCTGCCTAAATCCTCAAGAATTGAGTTGGCATCTGACACACCCGGAATCTCAATGTTAATGCGGTCAGTACCCTCTTGATAAACCTGCGCTTCTGTACTGTATGTTTCCACCCTCTTTTGCAGTTTATAAATAGTATCTCCCATATCCTCCGCAGAGGGATTTTCATCACCTATCACCTGATATGTGATGCTCACGCCGCCTGCAAGGTCAAGTCCCTGCCGAATTCCCGATGCAGAACCTGCCTTTTTTGTGCCAATCCCCCATATTGCCACAAATCCTAATACTGCCATAATCAGCACTGTCAGGACCAAAGTAGTTATCCCTTTACTTTTTTTCATTGCCCGTATACTCCTTTACTTTCTGCAGCTTATGCCTTGGCATCTTCCTCGGCAAGAGCAGCTTTTATCATGATTGCACATTCAACACGTTTCCTCTGAAGCTCACAACCTAGGTCGTAAACATCATTGATGTCTCCATGAAAATTATAAGAATTCGCCGCACATCCTCCACTGCAGTAAAATTTTGCAAAGCAACTCTTACACTTCTCCTTTGAATATACATTACATGCCTTAAATTGTTCCCGAATATTTGTGTTGGTAATCCCATCATCCACATTTCCCATCAGAAACTTGTCCTGTCCCACAAACTGATGACACGGATAAAAATCTCCCCACGGTGTCACTGCCAGATATTCTGTACCTGATCCGCAGCCAGACAGACGCTTGTAAACACAAGGACCTCCTTTTAAATCTATCATAAAATGAAAGAATTGAAAAGGCTTTCCTTCTTTATATCGCTTAATTATCTCTGTCGCAAGCTTATCATATTCCATAAGAATCTCTGGAATATCTGATGGGACAAGCGCATAATCCGCACTTTCTGGTGCTACTACTGGCTCAACAGAAATCTGCTTAAATCCCAAATCGGCAAGATGGCAAACATCCGCTGCAAAATCCTTATTCCAGTGTGTAAAAGTACCACGCACATAATAGTTTGTCTGATTTCTGCTCTCCGCCACCTTCTTAAATTTTGGAATAATGAAATCGTAGCTGCCTTGTCCACCAGCCAACGGACGCATTCTGTCGTTGACTTCTTTTCGTCCATCCACACTCAGCACGACATTTGCCATCTCGCGATTCATAAAATCAATGATTTCATCATTGAGCAATATTCCATTTGTTGTGAGTGTAAATCGAAATTTCTTGTGATGCGGCTCCTCAAGGCTTCTGCCATAAGAGACCAACTCTTTTACGACTTGCCAGTTCATCAACGGTTCCCCGCCAAAAAAATCCACTTCAAGGTTCACACGACTGCCGGAATTTGCCACCAGAAAATCCAATGCTTTCTTTCCCACTTCATAGCTCATTAATGCCCTCCGACCATGATATTCTCCCTCCTCCGCAAAACAATATTTACATTTGAGGTTGCAGTCATGGGCTATATGTAAACAGAGTGCTTTCACCACTGTCTCTCGTTTTTGAAAGGCGTCAATGCTTTTCTCATAAATATCCTCTGTGAAAAGCGTTCCTTCCTCTCTCAACACATATATCTCATCGACAAGTTCAGATAATATCTCTGCCCTGTCCGCAAATTTCCTGCTAAGTGTCTCGAATGCCACCGCCTTATTCTCATGTTCCAGTCCAGTTTCCACCATATAACCAATCACATCATAAATAATGTCATCGACAATATGCACCGAACCACTATTGACATCCAAAACGATATTATATCCATTGTTTTTATATTGATGTATCAATTTTTTTCCCTTCCTGTATCACCTAATCGCAAACAGTTCCTACACTTAAACACACACATAATAAGCAGCGATTTTTAATGTGAACCGCTGCTTATTTCCAATTCTTTTATTGTGAAATCATTATACCTGTGACAAAATGCTACTGCAAAATTACTTGTTTGTATTCTCACAGCTCTGATTTCCAACTGTGCAAGATGTTTTGCAAGCTGACTGACAAGATGTCTGACACTCACCACATCCACCCTTTTTTACAGATTCCTTATAGTCTCTAGTTGTCAATGTCTTAATATGTTTCATACTGATTGCCTCCTTCAAGTTATTTTAACCTAAAGTAGTATATCACACATTTTCTCATTTTACAACACCTTTTGCAGATACGCTGTATAAGCATATAACACTTGATTATTTAAGAGCACTCTCGACCAGCCATTATTCCCAATTCCTGTGCGGAAAATCATATCTCCCGGATTAATTGGCACTACAACTGTATCGAGACTGTCTGTACTTGGCACAGTCCGCAAATTTACTGTGGTTGTAGGGGTCACAACTTCAATTACATCCTGAAATTGTACAACTGCCGCATTCACTAGAGGCGCACCACTTGGATCTTTTGGCTCTGCAATCCCATCATAATTAAAATAGGAAACATTCATATCTACATTTCCAGCAATCCCTGGAATTGTTGCCTTGCAGGTATACTGCCACATTGCCTGCACACCTGCATAGCTGCTGACCGGGGTGATTGGAAATGGCTGCGCCGGATACTGCGAAACCCACACTTTGTATCTGTTAAGAATATCCATATTCCAATCTTTATTGTCCGTCATCTCATTTCTGGATGCATAAAACATTGGTGTATATCCCCGCGCTGCAATTGTGTCCAAAAATTTTACAGCCAGTGCAGTTCTGACGTCTCTTCCAAGAGCGTATTGTCTATGAGTCGCATTCCGAAAGCCTTCACAGTCATAAGCTACCGGAAATGTAATGCGATACTTATCAATAATATTCGCTGTAAACAATGCCTCCTCAACTGCCTCCGCCTCATTTACCGCAGAAGAAAAGAAATATGCTCCCACCTTCAGCCCGACGCGTTGCGCCTCCTGGAGATTATACCGCGCAAAAGGATCTTCATTTAAAATGCCAGTAGATTGTGTGCGATATCCAACCCGAATCATTGCAAACTGCACACCCGATGCTGCTACCTGATTCCAATCAATCGCCCCCTGATAACGGGACACATCAATTCCCAGTGCTGCTTGTACAACCTCGTTTGGCGCTGCCTGTACACGAATCTGCGGAATAACTACTGACACAGCGATTATCATTGCCATCAAAAGTGCCTTAAATCCTGCTGTTTTCCTATGTAACTTGTACTTCATAATCACTCTCCTCGTTCTTCTATTATTACCCACTGTTTCCTAAAAACTGTAAGAAAATATCCAACACAGATTGTATCAGTTTTTTTACAGTTCCTAAGCGTAACAGACTTTCATCCATACGCTCTAAGGCGTGTTTAAAAAATTATTCCCGTCATCTGCACGTTTTACTTTGTGTGATATTTGCGCCAAATTTAGTCGATGCAGCCCGCTACGCCTCCTTCATTTGACACAAATCTCCCACAAGCTATAACACACATCTGTCAGAAAGCATTTTTCAAATACACCTTAGCCAGTATAACATATTGTAACAAAAAAGAAATGATTTTTACAAAATATTAATGATTCTAAACACAGAAATATCTGGTAAAACACTATAATGTTATTACCCCAGCATTCCTCCTAGCATCCCACTGCCAAGACAAATAAAAAGCGTTGTGATACAAGCATTGCTCAATGGCATAAAATTAGGCTCTGCCACTACAGATACTGCACAGATAATCAGAAAGTATGCCGCCCCTGCCAGCATTCCCCAGACAAATCTATGATTCGGCGCCCCTTTGGAGAAAAAAAGTCCTGCCAACAGAGAAGAAATACAATAAATCACAATAATACTGACATCCACAATATTTTCGCCAATAGAAAACTTGTACAGCACTCCTGCCACTGCCAATAAAAGAACACCAGTTATCAGATAAGCTGCTATAAGACATTTTAAGAGTGCCACTAGACGTTCCGTTCCAAATGCATTTTTCACAATATACAACCTCCTATTTTTTCACATATAATCTTGTATTATTTCCTTAACACTGTTATAATTTATGCTGGTACGTTTTAAATTATGTTTTGAATAAAGGAGTGATTTTGTTTTGGATACCCCCGGTGTCATACAACTTGTAATTCTAGTTGTGCTTTTGATTTTGTCTGCATTTTTTTCCTCTGCGGAAACTGCGCTCACCACGTTAAGCAATGTCAAGGTGCGTGCAATGGCGGACGAAAACCCTTCCAAAAGGGTTCTTAAGTTGCAAAAAATTCTTGACAATAGAAGCAAACTAATCAGTGCAATTTTGATTGGTAACAATGTTGTCAATATTAGTGCTTCCTCTCTGATGACTTCTCTTGTCATTCGACTTTGGGGAAATGCTGCTGTCGGAATTGGTACAGGTGTTCTCACACTACTTGTATTGATTTTTGGTGAGATTGTTCCTAAAACATGGGCGATGTGCAACAATGAAAAACTATCACTTGCATATGCTAACACAATCTATCTTCTAATGCAGATATTGACCCCTGTCATTTTTATCATTGATAAAATTTCTGGCTTATTTCTCAATTTTCTGCATATAGATTCCTCATCTCGCGTGATGATGACTGAGACAGAGCTAAAAACCTATGTGGATGTAAGTCATGAGGATGGTGTTATTGAGCAAGAAGAAAAAAAGCTGATTTACAATGTTTTTGAATTTGGCGACTCTGTGGCGAAAGATATTATGATTCCCCGTATTGACATGACCACAATTGACGTCAACGCCTCCTACGAAGAATTACTAAGTTTGTTCCGAGAGTCCATGTACTCGCGTATCCCCGTCTATGAAAATGAAATTGACAACATTATTGGAATTGTGATTGTAAAAGATTTTCTGTTAGTTGAAAACAGAGAACATTTTAAAATCCGTGATATCTTACGTGAGGGATACTATACTTATGAATATAAGAAGACGGCAGATTTATTGTTGGAAATGCGACTGCTCACAACCAACGTCGCGCTAATTTTAAATGAATATGGTGCTACTGTAGGTATGATTACCGTAGAAGATCTTCTCGAAGAAATTGTGGGTGAAATTCGAGATGAATATGATGCAGATGAGGCGGAACTTTTGAAAAAAATTGCAGATAACACCTATGAGGTGGGCGGAAGTCTGAAATTGGATGATATCAATGATGTTCTGGAAACTAAATTTGACTCAGAGGATTATGATTCTATTGGTGGAATTATGATTGAATTGCTGGACCGCTTCCCAACAGAAGGAGAATCAGTCGTCACTGTAGATGGCATTACACTCACTGCAAAAAAGGTCGATAACAACCGTATTGAAACTGTGGTGATTTCTCTCCCCGAATCTGGCAGCACCTTGGATAATGGGATATATGAATCTAACCCGAATGAATCAGAGGTAACAGTTCAGTCAAATTAACCTGTTACAGCAGAGATACAAACCATATAAATTTTCGTAAAAAAATGAGTGCCTAAGCACTCATTTTTTTACATATCTGCATAAAATTTGTAGGTATTCATCATCTCAGCTGGAACTTTTTGTGTCACCTTCTGTAATGCCTTAAGCTTAAGTTCAAACTCCTGTCTCTTTTTCTGTGAATTTCGGAAACCGCGTGCCTGTGCCACCTCGTATGGTCTCTGGGCATTCAGTTTCATTCTAAGCTCTTTTTCAAATGGGCAGTAAGTCGCAAGAATCTCGCGTGCCACTTTATTCATTTTCATAGAGCCGTTTGCCTCATTTTTAATCCAAGATTCATAGTCAATCAAAAATGTCTCTCTGGAATTATTTCTTGCCTTTTGAATTTGCAATTTTACTTTATCCCGCGCTTCTTCTGACAAGTCTCGATTTTTCCGGTAAAACTGAATATAATCCATATATTCTGAGGTAAGCGATTTCACTTTGACATCGTTCCATGCCATACCTTGGATACAGCGACACAATTCCCAGCGAAAACGCCCAAACAATTTTACCATCAAATCATCAATATTAGAGCTTGTCATAATTGGAAAGCAAAATCGCCCCGGTGTTCCTTTATTTTTTCCTCCAATCTCTTGCCACATAGACGCGTTTGTTCCAAACAGCGGAAACAATATTACATCTGGATACACATTTTTCATCACTGTCTCATTGAAAATCTTAAGTTCTGTATTGGAATAGATAACTTCCCTATAAAATACAGAGTAATCCAATTTTGAGAAGTGCAGCACACTCTCGTTGATCTTCTTTTTGGTTACAAGTATTTTGTCAAGATACCCAAAAATTGCTTCCTTGTAGAGAATCGGCATATAGGAAGACGGTTGTCCGTACAGTGTACGAGAATTGCTCATCTGCATATTCATAATCTCATATTCTACGCGGCAATCCATATTTTTAAACAGCTCTTTCTGTTCCGCCTCTGTAATCTCACCCTGCTTTTTTCGTGTGCGCAGATTTTCCACATAGTCCTCATCAAATTCACTCTTGGAGGGATCGCGTTTTCCTTCATATATCATGTCAAGCCACTCCATCATAGTAACTACCTGACATGGACCTTCATTCACTTCCGGCTCAATACCACATAAAAACTGTAAATGCTCCTCATCCAGCAAACGCTCATCCAACATACCATAATTCATAAACAGTTCAACTGCTTTGGGCGGCTCGAGTAGTCTTTCCCTAATCTTTCGATAACAGAATAAATAGAGCTTAAATACTAATGGTGTAATCGTCTTCTTTGCCTTCTTAATATCATCCTCCACAGACATTCTGTCTGGCGCATTCACCAGATAGTCTATATTCTTTTTAAGTGTCTCACTCTCTGTCTCATCAAATCCCGCAAACTTTATAATCTGTTCCATAGAACCTTTCAATGATACTACATCCCTTTGGATTTCTTCCTCCCGCTCTTCCTGTGATTTTGTCTCTACGACAAGCGCCTCCCCTGATACTAGGTTGTTTGCCTTCTCTTGAAATGACTCCATGCAAAATTCTGGTATATCTTGCGACTGGCTTCTTAACTCCTTATGATGAAATGCAATCTCATCAATAATACCGCTTAAAAGTGTATGTATCTCGCTTGGAATATCTGTTTTCTCCTTCATCTCATACGCCTTCTCATAAATATGCTCAAACAGATTATTCTTCGCACGCAAGCACATTATATCCATCACATTCTTAATATATTCTGTCGCCTCAGAACACTCTTCCAGAAATGCTATCACAAGTTCTGTAATTTCATCAACCTGAAAACGTGCCATCGCCTCACTATAAGAAAAGTACATTTTTGTTGCATTCAATGGAATTTTAGCACCCTCTTCATAGTATGTAATTTTGTATTCATTATCCTGTTGTGTCTCCTCGAATGGTTGCAGATCCTCAAGTTCTTCCATGCCCGCCACTGGAACACCTACCGTCGCACAAAGTTCCTTGTACTCCTCATAACTTCTCTGTGCAAAGGAACACAACCTTGCCGCACGCTCATTAAAGCTGGACTTAATGCGATAAAGTTCCACTGCTATCCGAAACTGAGAGGAAACCATAATCGCACGATAATCCGCATTCCTAGCAATGATGTTCTGTATTGTCATCTCTCCTTCCACAGGAAGTGCATAAATCACAGAATCTTCGAGCGCAGTATAAGTTGCACTATAAACTGAATTGTTCAACAAATTCAATGCCAGATAGCTTCCATGCGGTCGAACCATTTTTACATTTTTTCCCTGCATGAGTACTTTTCCAGAGAGAACAATTCCAATTTGCTTCAGTTCATCGCCTTCCTGAAAAATTATCTCACCTTTTTTCACTGCATTTTTTCCATTTACTTTTAGCATTTGTTTCCCTCCATTTACTTTATTCCAAATCTACCAGTTGTGGTAAATCAGGGAAATTATCATTTTCGCTGCATACACAGACAATATAGTTTTCTGAAATGTGATACTGTTTTATCTTGATTTGCTGTTTCTGATGAATATCACAGATAAATTTGTAATCTGCATCTGTTAAAAGCTGGCGGATACCACCACCAATTCCCCTGCCACTCCACTTCACTGCACTTTCCTTTGCAGTCCACATTCTATAAAATTCCCTTGTCTGTCTATTCATATCTGAGTCTTGCAGCACAATCAATCGATTGTACTCTTCCTCATGATAAAATCTCTTTGCCAGAGTCATTTTCCATGACTTTATCTCTTGTATGTCTATTCCTACAGGCATTGTGTCCACTGCACACGCCACCCACTCCCCAGAATGAGACAGACTGTAATGAAATGCCGAATATCCTTTTAAATATGGTTTGCCATAGGTTCCCTCTATAATCTCCACCTGCTGCCATGCATCAATTCCATAGCCTTCTTGTAAAAAAGCATAGCGAAGCAAAAGTCCCGCAAAGATACTGCGCGTTCGTTCCTTTCTATTTTGAAATCCAGATACCTTCTGCGCTCTGTTATTATCAAGCAAGGAGCACAATCGCTGCTCTTTTGCCTCCTCTACCTCATACATCTGTGCTATATACACTTTCAAAATTTCTCCACTACTTTCCCATATGAAAGACTACCCCGGCACTTTGCTGCCGGGGTAGGAAACAACAACTTATTTTGTCTTTAATATTTACCGAAATCAGAATCTAGTGAGATAATGCTTTCATTGTCAATATAATCACTATCATCAGATGATATCGAGCCAAAATCCGAGTTTCTGCCTTTTCCTGCGAGAAGTTTATACTTGCCTACTGCATTTTGAAGCTGTCCTGCAAGGCTTGAAAGTTCTGCACTTGCGGCAGCGCATTGTTCTGAAGTCGCTGAGTTTGTTTGTACCACGTCCGCAATCTGTGTAATACCAGCGTTTACTTGTCCCACTGAACTTGCTTGATTTACAGAAGCCTCTGCAATATTGCTGACAATTGAGGCAATATTTTCAACAGATAATAAGATTTCCTCAAGTGCTGCTGCTGTCTCCACAGCAAGTTTAGAACCAACCTCCACCTTCTTGATAGAATCCTCGATCATCACTGCGGAATCCTTTGCTGCCTCTGCGGATTTATTTGCCAAACTTCTAACCTCATCTGCAACAACTGCAAAACCTTTTCCATGTACTCCTGCTCTCGCTGCTTCCACGGAAGCATTCAATGCAAGAATATTTGTCTGGAATGAAATATCATCAATCACTTTCATAATCTTAGAAATATTTTCTGAAGATTCATTGATATCCTGCATTGCCGCAATCATCTGCTTCATTTGTTCATTGCCGCGAATTGCTCCATCTTTCGTATTTTGTACCAGCTCATTTGCTCGGTTCGCATCATCTGCATTTACTTTCGCACCGTTTGCAATCTCCTCAATAGAAACTGTAATTTCCTCAATCGCACTCGCCTGTTGTGTTGTACCTTGTGCCAAAGAGTTGCTCGCACTCGCAACTTCATTCGCTCCTGACGTCATTCTTGCTGCGGCATCACGAATTGTGGATAAATTTCTATTGTTATCGCGAAGCATCTTTACAATCGCTGTTCCAAGTGCATCATTTTCACTTGCCTTCTTATATGTTGCAGTCAAATCACCCTCAGCAACCTGCTCTGTAATATGCACCTGCTCTCCAATTGTTTCGGCCATCTGTATAAAATCTTCTGCCAAATCGCCAAGTTCATCGTTTGATGTCTTTTCAACATGAACATCAATATCGCCTTTTGCCATCTTTCTAGCAGCGATTGAAAGTGAATTGAGTGGGTACTGAATCTTTCTCTTAGTGACAACCGTCGCAAAGACAATACAAACAATGTAGATCAAAATTGCCATACCTACAATAAAGCTCTGTCTTAAGGCAATATAATTTTTGATTGTCTCTCTTTCTTTTGTCGCACAGATCATACCAACAATCTGATTTGAGTTGTCTCTCACAGGAATATAATATCCATAGTAAAGATCACCGTTAATTTCAAAATCATTTCTGGAATACTCTTGACCCTCGTTCAAAACCTTTGTGATAACCTGAGGGGCAGCTTTCGTTCCAATAATTGGGTTTCCCTGTGCATCTTTAATCGTTGTAGCGCGTCTTGTGTCGCCAAAAAACAAAGTAATCTGACTATTGTTCTTGTTTGCATAGTTATCAACCAATTCTCCCATCTGCTGAGAAAGATTGACATCGCCCTTGTACAAATCCTCTCCCTGCATAGAATACTCACCCGAAGATACACCATCAAGGGCAAGCAATGTACCAGTAGCCAAACCTCCCAATGTCTTAAATGTTTCTGACTCCATACCCTGCCTAAGTGCCAATGTAGAAACCATCACAATCACAATACATGCTGTCATCATCGGCAATGAGACTAATGAAATCACCAACCACTTAATGCTAAACCTGCGACCTGATTTGTTTTGTTCATTCATAAGTAACATCCTTTCACACTATATGCTATATTGTTTTGTAAGGGTAATGGTTCAGAATAATTCTGATACGCTTTACCCACTTAACCTCTATTTTAAATTGTTTCTACGATTAAGTCAATAGTATATATTGTCTGTCAGTTACTTTTTTGAAAATTTATTAGAACGCCAAATATTTTTTCATGGTACGCAATGCATTTTTTTCCAACCGCGATACCTGTGCCTGAGAAATTCCAATGTACTCAGCAACTTCCATCTGTGTCTTTCCCTCAAAGAACCGCAAGTTAATAATCTCATTTTCCCGCTCGTCAAGCCGCTTCATCGCCTCACTCAAAGAAATGTTCTCAACCCAGTTTTCCTCCTTACATTTTTTATCGCTAATTTGGTCCATCACATAAAGCGTGTCTCCTCCCTCTGTGTACACTGGCTCATACAAGCTCATAGGATTCTGTATTGCATCAAGTGCGTACACAATATCCTCCTTTGGTATCCCGATTTCCTCAGAAATTTCCATGATTGTTGGCTCTCGCAAGTTCTTTCTCGTCAAATTCTCCTTTGCATAAATCGCCTTGTAGGCTGTATCCTTCAAGGAACGACTCACACGAATTGGATTGCTAGAGTCTCTCAAAAACCGTCTAATTTCACCGATAATCATAGGAACCGCATAGGTTGAGAACTTTACATCAAGGCTGGAATCAAAATTGTCGATTGCCTTAATTAGTCCAATACACCCTATCTGAAACAGATCATCCACATTTTCATTCGATTGGGAAAACCGTTTAATCACACTCAAAACCAATCTTAAATTCCCTCGAATATACTCCTCTCTTGCCTCTTTGTCTCCCTGTTCTATCTTTGCAAAAAGCGCCTGTTTCTCCTCGTTTTTTAATACGGGAAGCTTTGCTGTATTTACACCACATATCTCAACTTTTCCAAGTGCCATATCTATACTCCTCCTTGTTTTAAGTATGCCAACAATTGCCTATTTTAGCTTTTGTCAACATATGTACAAGGGTGTAAATACATTGCGTTTTCAATTTCTTAACTTGCCATCTCTTTTTTTAGTCGCTTCATAATCTTTTTCTCAAGCCGCGAGATATAGGACTGAGAGATTCCAAGATAATCCGCCACCTCTTTCTGAGTCATTTCCATATCATCTGGATTGTTCAAACCAAATCTCAACATAATAATGGTTCTCTCCCGCTCACCCAGTTTGGAGATTGCCCGTTTCAACTGACTTCTCTCCACCTCGCTCTCCAAGTCTTTGTAGATGACATCCTCGTCTGTTCCAAGAATATCTGACAGCAAAAGCTCATTCCCATCCCAATCGACATTCAAAGGTTCATCAATCGAAACTTCCAGTTTCGTCTTACTATTTCTTCTCAAGTACATCAGAATTTCATTCTCAATGCATCGTGATGCATAGGTTGCAAGCTTAATATTTTTACTCCGGTTAAACGTATTAATCGCCTTTATTAACCCAATCGTGCCGATAGAAATCAAATCCTCAACACCAACACCAGTGTTATCAAACTTCTTTGCAATATATACGACAAGTCTCAAATTATGTTCTATTAAAAGTGCCCTCGCCTCATTGGCATGCTCTGTCTCAAGCCCATTGATTGCTTTATTTTCGTCTTCACTCTCAAGTGGCGGTGGCAACACCTCAGACCCACCAATATAATGAATCTCATTCCCCACTGCGTTTTTTATACTTTTTTTCCACAGTGTCAACCGCATTTTTCCCGGTAAATATAGCTTTATGATCATTCTGAAACTTCCTCCATCTTCTATTTTCTATCCATTTAGGCTGCGGTTTAATATCATCTGAAACGTTCCGTCCCTCGACAATTTCCCTTTATAAAGGGCTATCACCGCTCCTTTTTTTACCACCTGTTCCCTTTCTTTTTGAATCATCAGTTCATCAACTACAATCCCTTCCAAAATCCCATGTGCTCTCCCAACACTCTGATAAGGAATAATCTTGTATTTCTGCGGGTACATTTCCAGCCATCTTCTTGTTATATCTGTCTCTTCCACAACAGATACTGGTTTCCCGGATATGGGATCTGTCAAAAAATTTCCTGTATCAAATAGTGCTTTATATACAACATTCTCCCCCTCCTCTGTCAATGTTACCTCATATATGTGTCTTGATTCCACAAATTTGCGATAAGCAAGAATAAACAGCACAACACCTGCAATCGCTGCAGGCACCAAAATCTGCGCATAACCCTCCCCCACAAGCCTAGCTGTGCACTCCATAAGCTTCCCATAGGCAAAGACCATGCCATGTAGATAGATAATTCCCATAACTAGCTTTCGCCCCGTCAGCCCATGCTTAATCGGTTGACCAATACAGATTAAAAGCATTCCTGAATCTAATGCAAGCACCAGCAAAATATAGGCAATCTGAAATCCAATTCCAGAAATCAGAATGAGCACTGCGCCTGCTCCTCCTATCAAAGAAGCAGCAAACACCCTGTGAAATATAATCTTCTCCTTTAAAAGCAGCAGCGTTAAAATCAGCAGTTGCATATCCATTAGAACATTTTGTGCCAAAAAAATGTCAATATATACCTCATAAATTCGTATCACCTCCGTCCGTCTATATGGATTATACAAAAAAGTCCCATGCTTTTTTGTCAAAGCATGGGACAAAACAATGTTTATTTTTCGACTTTTTATGATTGATATGTTTGTTGCTTAACGTTTGGATAAAAAGCTTGGTATGTTCAATGTCTGCTCCTTCACATTACTTCTTAAATCTGTTGGAGGCTTAATGCCATTAAGCGGTTTTGGTGGCACATTTGGTTGCGGTACTTGTCCATTAGGCTGTATTGGAGTAATTCCCGCTGGTGCCTGTGGTCTTGGTCTAGTTGGCGTATTGGGCATATTGTTGGGTCGTACTGAAAAATTGCTGTTAATTCTTCCCATATTATTAATCGGTAAGTTGGACGGTGTCTCAACAATTCCTGTCGCAATTACAGTAACCGTACAAGAGTCAGCCATATCTTCATTGTACATTGCACCAAAGATAACATTGATATCTTCCCCCGCAATCTCCTGCACATAACTTGCAGCATCATTTGCATCAAAAATAGAGATATCGCCAGAGATGTTAAGAATGACATCCGTCGCTCCGCTCAGAGTAGTCTCCAAAAGCGGAGACTCAACAGCCATCTTAATCGCGTCTGCCGCCTTGTCCTCCCCTTTACCATACCCAATACCAATATGTGCAATTCCTTTTTCCTTCATGACAGTTTGTACATCCGCAAAATCAAGGTTGATAACAGAAGGCACATTAATAAGATCGGTGATGCCTTGCACAGACTGTTGAAGCACTTCATCCGCCTTCTTTAACGCATCTGGCATGGTTGTCCGCCTGTCAACAATCTCAAGCAGCTTGTCATTGGGAATGACAATTAGTGTATCGACATGTTCCTTTAATTTTTCAATTCCAGCGAGTGCGTTGGTCATTCGTGTGCGCGCTTCAAATTTAAAAGGCTTGGTGACAACGCCAACGGTTAAGATTCCCATTTCCTTTGTGATCGCCGCCACAATCGGTGCGGCACCAGTACCAGTTCCGCCACCCATACCACAGGTGACAAACACCATATCAGCGCCCTTTAACGCCTCTTTGATATCCTCTGAACTCTCCTCTGCTGCCTTCTCTCCAACCTCAGGTTTTGCGCCAGCGCCAAGCCCCTTGGTCAGCTTTTCGCCAATCTGTAGAAGCTTTGGTGCCCTGCATAGCTGTAAAGCTTGTTTATCTGTATTTACACCTATAAATTCAACACCGGTTATTTTCTCATCTATCATTCGGTTCACGGCATTGTTTCCTGCACCGCCTACACCTACTACTATTATCCTTGCCGCTGCATCTGTTTCATTTGATCTAATCTCGAGCAAGTTTCCTTCCTCCTTCATAATTCCTATTAAATTCCATCTAATTTATCATATAATTTTTTTAGCAATTAATCAACCTATTTTTTACTTTTCTTTTTTCAATTCAGCACAAACCTTTATTTCCCTCGCTCAAAAGTAACACTTTTTCGGTCCGCAGTATAGTTTTGCAGATCAAGTGTTCCTCGCTCTCCCGCCAATGATGGTAGAATTTGTGGAAGCTGCATCAATTTCTCATCCAGATTCTCCAGCGCTCCAATATCGACCTTTACCTCATCATAGCCAAGTATGACATTATAGTTTCTATCAAATTGTATTCTGTCACACAGAACATCATATTTATTGAGCAATTTTGTGATATTCAATATATTTTGAAAAATTTGACTATTTTCCACAGGAAGTTTCTCATGAAGAATAATATGATCAAAATCAAGCCCTGTCACTTGCGGTATTCCCTTCGTTGTAACTTTAGATGCCTCAACCACAACCCCCGCGTTGTCAAAGTACATATATCGTCCCAGATACTGCACATATCCTGCAAGCGCCTTCTCATATACATTAATTCGTATGGTGTCATTTGACTGAATAATGACATCCATCGTCTCCACAAAGGGAACCCCCTCTATTCCTTTATTTTTATATTTGAGAGACAGATAAAGGGAATTGTCCCCGAGATAGCCTGTCATGACCATCGCTTTAATTTCCTCTGCGGAGTAATGTTTGTTTCCATCTACTTGAACCGTTTTGACTGCATAATGTGTCAACATAAAGTAAGATACCGCAAGCAGTACATTAAGAATACCCAACACAATAATAACACGTGTTTTTGTTTTTATATCTGGCATTTTTACAATCGCACTGTCGTTCTCCTTAACTGTTTTTTTCTCAGTCCGTTTTCTCATCATGCCCTTTCTCCATATCAATGTTACTGTTCACACCCCTGCTTGATTTCGGCACAACTTCGCATATTTGTGGTGTGAACAATAACAATTATGCACACAAATTGATAAAGGGCATCAATTTGGCGCACGATTCTCTCTGCTTTGTTGGGTCTGTGAACATATCAATTTCTATTTTTGATACGCGCTCCAAGCTTTGTAAGATCTCCTACAATATCCTGATATCCTCGTTCAATATAGCCTGAATCTGTAACCGTTGTAATACCAGACGCACACAAACCTGCTATGACAAGCGCCGCACCTCCTCTTAGCTCCCGCGCTATGACAGTGCGCCCTTCTAGTTCTCTGCCACCTGTAACCACCGCCAAATCTCCTTCCACAGTCACATCTGCACCCATGCGCCGCAGCTCTTCCACAATGCGGAATCTGCTAGAGAAAATCTTTTCCCGAACTTTTAACTGTCCTTTCGCCATACATGCTGCCGCGATCAGTGGTGATTGAAGATCCGTTGGAAATGCCGGATACACCTGTGTTTCTACG
Organism: Lachnospiraceae bacterium; assembly: GCA_949383255.1. Lineage (GTDB taxonomy): Bacteria > Bacillota > Clostridia > Lachnospirales > Lachnospiraceae > COE1. The sequence goes on from CASJPF010000001.1 coordinate 147,826, forward strand.
TATGGAATATTGAAAATTTTACTTCTGTCATCTGCATAAATCGTCACCTCATTCCTGTCCTCATCTAAGGCGATAGCCGCCCCCATCCTTGTTATAATATCACAGGTACTATCTAGCTGTCCGATGGGAATGTTTTCCAGTGTCACCTCTCCGCCTGCTGCCAGTGCGGCGAACAAATACGTTCCGGCAACGATTCGGTCTGTGATAATCTCATATGAAACTTCATGAAGCCTAGATAATTCTATCCCATAAATGACAATCCTTCCCTCTGGCAAAAAAGCACCTGCATAATCAATCTTGGCGCCTGCCCGATTCAAAAATTTACACAACTCTGTAACTTCCGGCTCCCGCGCCGCATTTTTAATCACGGTCGTCCCCTGCGCTGTCACCGCTGCCATAATAATATTTTGAGTTGCCCCCACACTCGGAAACGGCAGTTCAATCACTGTACCTCTCAACTCATCAGCGTAGGCATGGATATGATTTCCTTCCGTCCATATTTGTGCGCCAAGCTTTTCCAATCCACACAAATGCAAATCAATTGGTCTCTCACCAATCACACAGCCACCGGGATAATTGACACAAACCTCGCCGAGTCGTCCAAGCATCGCTCCCATCAGCACCACAGAAGAACGCATGGCAGAAACATATTTTTCAGGCAGTCGGTGCTTCCTCACATTTCGCGTATCGACTGTAATCTGATTTCCTGTTTTCATACCACATATTTCCACCTCTGCACCAGTGCTTTGCAAAAGACTGCACATACACTTGATATCAGTGATATCCGGGCAGCCTTTTAGCACGCACTTCCCGGGTATCAGCATACATGCCGCCAATATTGGAAGCGCTGCATTTTTAGACCCTTGTATCTGTATTCTGCCATTCAGCGGTCTTTTTCCCTCTATCCATATCGACTCATTATCCCTACAATGGGTCATAGGCTTCACCACATCATTATATCAATCATAATATTATATGCAGGAAGCCATTAAAAATGTCAACCACTCACAAAAAATCTACGTTACTGTTCACTCCGTTCCAGTAACAGATAAAAATCCATGCAAAATTTACAAAACGAACAAATTCGTTGCGCAAATGGATTTTTACTTGCTATATGCATGTTTTGGCACGGACTTAGCAGTAAATGCTAAGTCCTATGTGAACAGTAACAAATCTACTTTTAACGGCAACTCTTGCTCACATTGAGCACAATACCAATCTCTGTCAACAAAAATAACGTCGAAGTCCCTCCATAACTAATAAAAGGCAATGTAATACCCGTATTGGGTATTGTGTTGGTCACAACTGCAATATTTAGTATGACCTGTATCGCATAGTGTGCCATCACTCCCACAACCAAAAGTGCTCCAAACCGATCCACAGTTTTGTTGGCAATCACCATGCAACTCCAAATTAGCACTACAAACAGCAAAATAATTGCCAGCGCCCCAAACAATCCCAACTCTTCACAAATAATAGAAAAAATCATGTCATTCTGCGCTTCTGGCAAAAATCCCCTTTTCTGCATACTCTGCCCTAGCCCTTTCCCCCAAATGCCGCCAGAACCAATTGCATACAACGCCTGTAATGTCTGGAATGCCTTATCTGTGCTGAAAGCTTCTGGTTCCAACCACGCTTTCACTCGCGCCAGACGGAAGTTCGAATCCGATGCATCTGCGCCAGATACATACATGACAAGTGCTGTCACCATCGCAATGCCAGTCACACCAATTGCCACAAACCATTTGTAATCTGGCACCGCCACAAAAAGCATAGCAACTGCAATCCCCATAATGATAATCGCTGAACTCAAGTTGTTGGTCAGCGTATAGACAAGACCCGCTATCACTATGGGCGGCACTAAGATAACCGCAAGCCCTTTTGGCGTTCGAATCACATTTTTTCCAATACTTTCCAGGCGCTGAATAATACTTGCCAGATAGATAATAACACCAATTTTAGCAACCTCTGCAGGTTGAAAGGTTGTGATTCCTACATTAATCCATCGACTTGCACCATTTCTGCTGACACCAATTGGCGATTTCACCAATATAATCAATATCGCAGAGACGACAATTGCCATAACATCCATTTTCTGAAGTGCTTTATAGGGAAACTTAATCATAATAAACAGAGCAATAAACCCAACAACTGTATTCTGTGCCTGATTTCGTAGATAAAAAGCTGAATTTCCATACTCCACTCCCGCCTCATAAGAACTGACAGAATAAATCATTAATAGACCAAAGCCGACCAAGAATAGTACCACTGTCAACAATACATAGTCCATATTATGCTTACTGCTTCGGAATTTAACTGTTTGTCTTGCCACATTATCACTCCTTCAGACGCTTTACATACTCCTTGAATTGTCTGCCGCGCACTTCATAATTTGGAAACATTCCCCAACTTGCACATGCAGGTGACAAAAGTACTGCATCCCCAGCCATAGCCTCCCGCACACAAATATCTAATGCCTCCGTAAAAGTGTCTGCAAAGAAAATATCCTCCTTTAAAAATCCATATTTCACTGCACAGTCTGCTATTTTTTCCCGCGTCTGTCCGATCAAAACGAACTTCTTTACTTTTCCGTCAAAACAGCGTATCCAATCATCGTAAGTACTGCCCTTGTCATATCCCCCTCCAATTAGGATTGTTGGTCTATCCATCGCTTTGATTCCCTGAATCGCCGCATCTGTATTGGTCGCCTTGGAATCATTGTAGTATCTGACCCCTCTCTTGGTCGCAACATACTCAATTCGATGTTCTACCGCCACAAACCGTCGAACAGTATCCAGAATATTTTCCATTGGTACACCCGCACACATGCTAATCCCAATTGCTGCCATTACATTTTCAATATTGCAAATCCCCACAAGGTTCATATCTGTCTTTACATTCAAAAGATACTCCGTTTTGCCATCTACGGCAAGATAAATTTCTTCCCCCTCACAGTAAAGACCTTCCTCCAATTTTTGTGCAGAGGAAAAATAAATTACTTTTGCCGGACATCTCTCTCCAAATTTTCTTGTATATTCATTTTCATAATTTAAAATACAAAAATCTGCTTTTGTCTGATTTTTTGTCACTGCCTCTTTTGCAGCCACATAATTTTCCATTGTATGATGACGGTTTAGATGGTCAGGCGTAATATTTAAAATTGCCGACACCTGCGGGTGAAAATTTTCAATCGTCTCAAGCTGAAAACTTGAAATTTCTGCAACCGATACTGTGTCTATATCCATAAGCGGCGCCGCTTCTGTGTATGGATTTCCAATATTGCCAACAATATAGGCATCCTTATAGTACTCCTGCATAATCTGTCCCACCAGCGATGTTGTCGTTGTCTTTCCGTTTGTTCCCGTAATTGCAAGCACTCTTCCCTTCGCATAGTGATAGGCAAGCTCAATCTCTCCCCAAATATGAATTCCCTGTGCTTTCATATACACTACAAAATCTGCGTCCACGGGAACACCCGGACTCAGCACTGCCAATTCCACTCCCTCTATAATTTCCTTTGCAAAAGCTCCAATATAAAATTCTGCTCGGGTATCATACCCAAGACGTTCTCGCATCAAAGCCTTCACTGACTCAATATCTACTTTTTCATTCCCATCGTACAGAACGGGCAACGCGCCATGTCTCTCAAGCAACACAGCAGAACCAATACCACTCTTTCCAGTTCCAACAACAATCACACGTCTATTTCTAACCTCAATCATAACTCCTACTTCAACCCTTTTCCTACCATAACAACTATAATCACTGATAACCAATCTTATCCAAATATGGGAGAATATTCTCAAATAATTGACGCACAACCGGCGCTGCTATCTGACCTCCATAATAAGTTCCTTGCGGGGTATCAATTATGGCAAGCGCCATCACTTTCGGGTTATCTGCTGGTGCAAATCCCAGAAAGGAAGCGATATATCTACCACTTCCCCTCGGAAGTGTCTGACTTGTAGCTGTCTTGCCACCTATGCGAAAACCTTCTACATAGCCATTCTTACCACCACCATTTTCCACGACCTGCTCCAAAACATATTTTAATTTTTCCGTCGTATCTGCCGATATAATCCCTTCTGATATTGGATATATAAACTCATCAACAGACGTGCCGTCTGCATTTACTGCTTTGACTCCAAAATGGGGCGTCACTAGATTTCCACCATTAATCAATCCTGCCACCGTCGTCATCAACCGCACTGGTGTAATCTGAAAAGACTGCCCAAATGAAATCGTTGCAAGTTCCACATCACCAATTTTATCTAGCTGATGCATAATTGTTCCTGCCTCTCCCGGCAGGTCAATTCCTGTCCTTTGCTTCAATCCAAACTTTGTAAAATACTCATAGTAACGCTCCACACCAATTCTTAACCCTACTGCAATAAATACTGGATTGCAGGAGTTCATAACCGCATGAGTAAAATCTTCCGCACCATGTCCGGCGACCTTATGGCAGCGAATCTTTCGGTCGTCCACAATGATAAACCCCGGACATGAGAAATTATCTTCCAGACGAACGGCTCCGCTCTCTAGCCCTGCCGCCGCTGTGATAATTTTAAATGTGGACCCCGGCTCATAAGTATCATTAATACAGCCATTTCTCCACATTTTATTCAACAAGTCCTGCGTGCTCTCCTCAGTAGTCTCCTGCTGCACTTGAAACTCCTCTATTAACGTGTATGGTTGATTTAAATGAAACTCTGGCACATCCACCATTGCAAGAATCTCACCATTATTGACATTCATTACAATAATAGACACTCCGGCTGCCTGTTTTGTCTCATATGCCTGCTTTGCAAGCTGTGTCGCATACTTCTGAATATTTACATCAAGACTAATATAAAGATCTTTTCCTGCTATCGGCTCTTTTCTTCGTTCCCCCATGCCATCCAGCTCAATCCCTCTCGCATCTGTCAGTGTGAGAATCTGTCCTTTTTCGCCTGTCAAATACTTTTCATAAGCCACTTCCAGACCGATAATGCCTTGATTATCTCCCCCTGTAAAACCTAGCACCTTAGATGCCAAATCATCATATGGATAATACCGTTTATAGTCCTCATCCACTTTCACTCCTGCCATATCATAATTTCGTATTCTATCCCCGATTTCCTTCTCCACATTACTTTTTATGCGTTCTCTGGCACTGTATTTCTCCACGCGCTTGCGCACATATTCCTCAGAAAGCTCTAATTCGCGACACAACACCTCAATTACTTGTTCTGGATCTTGAATCTGGCTGTGAATCACGGAAATGGTACAGACAGTTTTATTATCTGCCAAGACAGTTCCTGTCGCATCAATAATTCTTCCCCTTGCAGCCTTAATGTCTCGCTCTCGCTCATGTAAATCCGTGGCGCGCGCCGTGTAATAATCCGAGCGCATCAACATTAAATATCCTACACGCACACTAAGCAGCAACAGCATCACCACCAACACCGCACACAGTACAAAGGTCTTTTTTTTCTGTATGGTCATATTCCGTCTTCCTGTACTGTTCTGGTTCGCCATTTTTACCTCTATTTCATAAAATTTTTATATCACTATTATTTTATGAATACAGGTTTGTATATATGTTAAAACAAATCTGCTCAGTTCTGTGTTGGGCTGACTCCTTCATTGTAACAGTTCAGATACCTTCACTGTTACGGCATCCAGCCCATTGAAAATCGTCTTTGTCGGGGGGCTGGATGCTTCCACGCTCTATGTTTTGATACGGTCAGCGCAGTAAATGCGCAGACCTGTCTGAACCGTTATCCACCACTATTATCATTTAAATTATCATTACTATCCTCTGTACTGTAGTCCATCTGTGCCTTCTCCCCTGTGACTGGATTCACCAGCTCGCCTGTATCCGGATCAACCACATAGGCAGGCGCACCACTGCCTTCCCCTTCAGATGGATTATTGTCCTCTCCATTTGGCGCCTGTTGCCCCTCCGCAGAGTCTCCCTCGGGAGTATTCCCATCTTCACCTTCCGGCGTCTCTCCTTGCACAACACCTCCAAGAAGTCTGTCAATCTCTTCCTGCTCCGCAATCGTCATTTCTTCTGTCTTGGCAATGTGAAGATAAGGAAGTACCTCTGTCAAAATATTTCTAACAATTCCTGTCGCGTATGTCGCATGGGGTTGGTCTGCCACATTCGGTCGGTCTACCACACAGTAAATTGCAATCTGGGGATTATCTGCCGGTGCAAATCCAATAAAAGAAACCACATAATTTGTATGGTCACGTGGAACCATCTCCGCAGTCCCTGTCTTGCCGCCAATCGCATACCCTGCTGGGCGCGCCGACTTTCCTGTTCCCTGTGCAACTGAGGCGTACAAGTATTGACGCATCTGTTCCGAAGTCGTTGCAGATATTGTCTGTTTTAACACTCTAGGTTCAATATTTTTAATGGTATCTCCATTAGAATTTGTAATCTTACTCACTACATGCGGCTCATAGTAATATCCCCCATTGACAATAGAAGAAAACGCTGTAATCATCTCAATCATTGTGACATTATACCCTTGTCCAAAAGAAGCAGTCGCAAGTTCTGAAGCATTCATCGAATTTTCATTAAACACCACTGACGCTGTTTTAGCTTCCCCAGCAAGATCAATATTTGTCTTTAAACCAATATTAAAAATCTGTTGAAACTGCAATAGAAGTTTCTTACCAATCGCCTCACCCATTTTCATAAAGGCCACATTACAAGACTGCTCCAAAGCACCGCTGACTCCAAGCGTCCCATGACCAGAGCGAACATTACAGCGAATATTATGACCTCCTACACTTAGTGCACCGCCGCACGAATAGGATTCATTTCCAAGAATCCTCCCAGTCTCAATTCCCGTAGCCAGTGTAATTGCCTTGGCCGTAGACCCCGGTTCGTAGGTATCCGATATACAAAAATTACGCCATAATTCATTTAATACTTTATAATATTCTTTTTGGTTTGACTCTAACTGAGCAAGCTCTTCTGCCGAATAATAAGCAGACAAATCTTTTGGATTGTTCAAGTCAAAATCTGGATAGCTTGCCATTGCCTTAATATCGCCGTTTGTACAATCCTGAATAATCACAGCAATATTGTATGCGCCAAGACCCTCCCTTGCCTCATTCAAATGTTCTTCGTTAAACTGTCTAATATATTTCTCACAGATTGCCTGAATATTGGCATCAATTGTGGTTACAAGTGTGCTCCCATCTACCGCCGGCACTGTGGTGCGCTCTAATGTCGCATCGTCATTGAGATATCCATATTCCCTTCCGTTCGTACCATTGAGGGTATCATTGTAGTACTCTTCTAGGCCGAATGTACCATTGTTGTCTGTTCCGGTAAAGCCAATGACATCACAGGCAAGTGTTTTGTTAGGATAGCGCCTAATATATTCCTCCTCAAACCACACACCGTCAATAATGCCAATCTTCTCATCTCCCTTTCTTTTAGAAGCCTCTTCATTATGTGTATTTTTCCGCTCCAAAAAAGGACTCATCTCATCATAAGAAATCCTTTTCTTAAGCACACGATACTGTGAGTTGGGATTTTCCTTTACAAATTTTCGTAACTCCGACAAATCCAATCCAAAACACTCAGAAAGTGCATTTAATGTAGGTTCCTCATTCAACTCATCATCAAGCATAACCTTACAGTCAAGAATCACATTATACACTTTCTCGCTCGCCGCAAGAATTGTCCCGTTCACATCAAGAATATTTCCCCGCTTAAAAGGCAGTGTCTTGGAATCATAACGCTGTTGTGACAAAATCTTTTTCTGATATGTATTCTGATTATCTCGGGCAAGCACATACAAACGTCCCCCCAATCCCGCAAAAGCCAGCAGTATGATCAGCATCATCACTGCCAGCTTCATTGATTTCACTTTGTTTAAACTTGCTCTGTGTCTGCGTCTCTTTTTTCTGTCGGCTCTTGTGCTGACTCTTTGATTTCTACGTCTCTCTGCCATCAAATTCACCTGCACCTATTGTATTTTACTCAGGTAGTGCCCCATACTGACGCACATAATCATTTCCCTCGCCAGTGTACTCGACAACCTGCCCCTCTTTTGCATATTTCATTCCAAGCTCGTTGACTGCAATCCGTTTGATTTCTTCAAGATCAATACTACTCATAATTTTTGTGTAAGTCTCATCATTTGCAAGACGCATCTCATTTAATCGACTTTCAAGTTTAGAAATACTTGTAATATGATTGGTTATATCTGATTGCAGCTTTACGTAACCGATAAGCACCACACAGACAATCACAAACGCCACCGCAGCCACTGCAATATAGCCCTTATTCATAGGAACTGCTTTTATTTTTGTCCTGCGCACAGACCGTGTTCGAGAAACTGGTCTTTTCCTTTCCTGTCTGGCGGGAGCGGTCTGTAATTTTCTAACCGCGCTTCCCTCTACATAACCATAATTCTGATTGGAATTTCGTGTTCTGCTCTGACTGCCTGTGCTTTGTCTTGTCCTTGTTGTTGAATTGGCATGTCTCATTCTAAAGATATCCTTTCCTTATTAAGATGATAAGCAAACGGATTGTATGTCTTATATCCGCTCAAAAACTCTAAGCTTTGCACTTTTTGAACGCGGATTAGCTTCTGCCTCTTCCGACGAAGGCAGAATAGGCTTGCGCGATATCACTTTCCCATAGGGAATTTTCCCACAAACGCACACTGGAAACTCTGGTGGGCAAGTACACGGATTTTCCATTTCCCTAAAAAAATTTTTTACAATCCGATCCTCCAATGAGTGAAAAGTGATTATACACAGTCTCCCCTGTGAATTTAACAGATGAATCATACTGCTCAGGGATTCCTTTAACACCTCCAACTCGCGATTACACTCTATGCGAATTGCCTGAAAAGTTCTTTTGGAAGGGTGTCCTCCTGATGCGCGCATCTTTGCCGGAATCGCCGCCTTAATAATTTCATTTAGTTCAAATGTTGTCTCTATTGGCTTTTGCTCTCTTGCCTGAACAATATGTTTTGCAATATTTTTTGCAAACTGCTCTTCCCCGTAATTTTTGATAACTCGATACAGCGCCTGTTCGTCATAATCATTGACAATAATTCTCGCTGTCAATTTCTGCCGCTGATCCATGCGCATATCCAAAGGGGTATCCTGCTTGTAAGTAAACCCACGCTCCACCGTGTCAAGCTGATATGATGACACACCTAAATCAAGGATTATGCCATCTACATACTTTACTCCATTCTCCTTAAGTAACTCTCCTGCATTACAGTAATTATCTCTAAAAATAGTAACTTTTTCCCCAAATTCTTCCAGTCGTTTACTAGCTGCTTTTATGGCGGCCTCATCTTGGTCTATTCCATAAAAATGCCCTTTTTCCCCTAATCTTCTACACACTTCAAAGGCATGTCCTCCACCCCCGATTGTACCATCCAAATAAATACCATCAGGTTTGATATCCAGCGCTTTAATCGTTTCTTCAAGCAATACAGATGTGTGCTTAAATTCCATCTCCATACTATGGTTCCTTTCTGCGGATACATGCTAAGAGTCTATAGAAAAACAACTGCCCCATCTTGACCTGTCCATTTCTTTGATTGTGTATGCCAAAAAATCTCGCTATACCCCGCTACACCTGCGTTTTTTAACATACCCCTCAAAGAAATATCCCGCGCAATTTATATCACTTATTTTCCTACAGATCCTAAATCATTTGTCCAAGTTCAGACATATGTTCTGCAATCTCCTCCATATCGTCGTACTCCAAAGTTTCCTCCCACCGGTTTTTACTCCAAATCTCAATTCGCGTGCCTACTCCTGCAAGAACTACTTCCTTATCTAGCGCTGCAAACGCTCTCAATACAGACGGTATCAGTATTCTTCCCTGTTTGTCCACCTCTACACTGACTGCACCTGCCAGAAAAAAACGAGCAAATTTGCGGGCTTCTTTGTTCATAAGCGGCAGTGTTTTCAGTTTGTCTTCCAAAGCGGACCACTCTGTATTGCCATACACAAACAGACAGCCATCAAGCCCTTTTGTCACTACAAAGTTATCCCCTAAAACCTCGCGAAATTTTGCAGGTATGATAAGTCTGCCCTTGGTATCAATTGTATGATCGTATTCACCCATGAACATCTAATCACCACCACTTCGCACCACTTTATTCCACTCTGTGCCACTTTCATCTTCATTTTACATGAAAAGAAATGAAATAACAAGTGTTTATTTCCCAATGCAAAAAATTTTATAATATTTAGTCTTACTTTTTTACAAAAAGGTGTATACATTGATAAAAACTATCACTATTTTTTGTGAAACGACATAAAAATAAGAGACCATTCTTGTTAAAATGCAACAATAACAGTCTCCATTTTTTCCAAGAATGCCATTGGCATTCTTGCTGCAGTGTGCGAGTCAGCTCTGCTGACAGATTACAGATTCGCACGCCTGCAATAAAGTTTCTTTTGTCTATCCAACCAAATCAAACAAACTTATTTGATTTGACTCTGGAATATCCCCCAATAATCCTAAGTCCGCCATTAAATCTATTACAGTCTTAGACACCTTCGTCCGACTCCGAAAATCATCTTTTGACAAGAATGGTCCGTCCTTAGCCGCCTCCATAATCGCATCTGCCGCCTTCTCGCCAAGTCCCTCAATGCTGCTTAATGATGGCATCACTTTATTGTTGACAATCTGGAAGTTTCTCGAATGTGCCCTAAAGATATCAATTGGCTCAAACGCAAAACCTCTCGCATACATCTCCTGCACAATGCGCATATCCTTCAGTGCATCCTGTTCCTTATTTGACAAACTGTCGCTGCGCTTTCGGTACTCTGCCATAACACGTTCCAAATGTTCACGCCCCAGACACATTGTCTCGTAAGAAAATGCCGAAGCCCGAATGCTGAAAAAGGCACAGTAATATGCCAATGGATAATTAATCTTGCAGTATGCGATACGCCAGCCCATCATAACATACGCTGCCGCATGTGCTTTTGGAAACATATACTGAATCTTTTCACACGACCACACATACCAGTCTGGCACATTATGATCCAGCATATCCTGTTTCCACTCCGCCCAATTACCACACTTGCCTTTAGCGACAGTCCCTTTTCGCACAGCCTCCATAATCTTAAAGGACTCTTCAGAATCCAATCCCATACCAATTAGATAGGTCATAATATCATCACGTGTACAGATTGCCGTAGAAATTGTCGCCTTTCCCTCCTGAATCAAAGTCTGTGCATTGCCAAGCCAAACATCAGTCCCATGTGACAGTCCGGATATCCTAACGAGATCAGAAAAATATTTTGGCTGTGCATCAATGACCATCTGCATCGCAAAATCTGTACCAAACTCAGGAATCCCAAGACACCCTAACTTACATCCGCCAATCTCTTCTGGCGTAATACCAAGCGCTGACGTATTTTGAAAGAGTGACATAACTTCTTTATCATCAAGTGGTATTGTTGTCGGATCAATGCCTGTTAAATCCTGTAACATACGAATCATGGTCGGATCATCATGCCCAAGAATATCAAGTTTAAGCAGATTATGGTCAATCGAATGATAGTCAAAATGCGTTGTGATGGTATCCGTTGTCATATCATTTGCGGGATGTTGCACTGGTGTAAAAGAATTAATTTCCTCCCCCACTGGTAATACAACAATACCACCGGGGTGTTGTCCCGTGGTGCGTCTCACACCCACGCACCCCTCCACAATACGATTAATCTCGCTGGTTCGCTTATGTTTCCCGCGCTCCTCATAATAATTCTTTACATATCCAAAAGCTGTCTTGTCCGCCAATGTACCAATTGTCCCCGCGCGAAAAGTCTGACCATATCCAAAGATAACCTCTGTATATTTATGTGCTTTACTTTGATATTCTCCTGAAAAATTTAAGTCAATATCTGGTTCCTTGTTTCCCTTAAAACCAAGAAATGTCTCAAATGGAATATCAAAACCATCCTTAATCAGTTTTTCTCCACAGACTGGACAGAGTTTGTCAGGCATATCACAGCCCGCCATTCCAGCAAATTTTTTAACCTCATCTGAATAAAAATCACTGTAATGACGATTTTTACAATAATAGTGCGGGCTGAGTGGATTCACCTCCGTGATCCCAGCCATCGTCGCCACAAAAGAGGAGCCTACAGAGCCGCGCGAACCTACTAAATAACCATCTTCCACAGACTTCCATACAAGTTTTTGGGCGATGATATACATCACAGCAAATCCGTTGCTAATAATTGAGTTTAATTCCCGCTTCAATCTTGCCTCCACAATATCAGGAAGCTCGTCACCGTACATTTCATGTGCCTTCCTGTAACAGATATCTGTGAGCTGTTGGTCGCTGTTCTCAATCACTGGCGGACATTTATCTGGACGCACTGGTGCGATTCTATCACACATATCCGCAATCCTATTTGTGTTTGTGATTACAATTTCTTCTGCCTTCTCACTGCCCAGATAATAAGAAAATTCATCTAGCATCTCTTCCGTTGTACGCAGATACAAGGGCGCTTGATCATCTGCATCTTTAAATCCTTTTCCTGTCATAATAATACGCCTGTACACCTCATCTTCTGGGTCAAGAAAATGCACATCACAGGTGGCAACCACCGGCTTCCGAAACTGTTCTCCAAGCTTGACAACACGTTTATTTAATGCGATTAAATCCTCCTCTGAATTGATATTCCTGTGTCGCTCTGACGCAATCATAAATCGATTGTTACCAATCGGCTGTATTTCAAGATAATCATAAAAATCTACTATGCGCGCAATCTGCTCCTCACTCTGTCCATCCAACAACGCACCAAACAATTCTCCTGCCTCGCAGGCGCTTCCCAAAATAAGTCCCTCTCGATATTGCATAATTAAACTTTTTGGAATCAACGGTCTTTTATAAAAATATGTTAAATGGGATTCTGACACAAGCTTATACAGATTAATACGCCCTGTCTGATTTTTCGCCAATATAATAATGTGAAAAGAATGAAGTTTTCTAACAGCATCCACGCTCGACTTTCCCATCTCATTCATCGCCTCAAGCGTGTAAACTTCTTCCTTCGCCAGCATTTCAATAAATTTTGCAAAAATCTCTGCGGTACACTCTGCGTCGTCAACTGCTCTGTGATGATTTTCGAGCGAAATCTTTAACGTTTTAGCAACCGCATCCAACGTGTATTTTGCCTGCCCTGTGAGCAACATCCGCGCAATGCCAACTGTGTCCACATAAGTGAAATTCACTGGAATCTGCTGCCTTTGTGCATTTTCTCTAATAAAGCTCACATCAAAGTTCGCATTGTGCGCTACAAGCACTGCATCTCCCACAAATTCCAAAAACTTAGGCAGCACCATCTCAATTGTCTCCGCGTTCATCACCATACTGTCGTTAATGCTGGTCAGCTTTTCAATTTCAAATGGTATCGGCACTTCGGGGTTGACAAAGGTAGAAAAACGGCCCACAATCTGTCCGTTTTGCACTTTCACTGCGCCAATCTCTATAATGCGGTTTGTAACTGGTGAAAAACCCGTTGTCTCAATATCAAATACCACAAACGTATCGTTGAGCGACTGCCCTTTGTCATTGGTTACAATCTCTTTCAGGTCATCGACTAGATACCCTTCCACACCATATATAACTTTAAATTTATCCCTGTGGTCAAGGGCATGGTTCGCATCTGGAAAAGCTTGTACACAACCATGATCTGTGATAGCAAGCGCTGTGTGTCCCCACTTTTTTGCACGTTTGATGAGGTCTTTGACATCGGAAACTCCGTCCATGTCACTCATCTTGGTATGACAGTGCAGCTCCACGCGCTTTCTGGCACTATTGTCCATGCGAGTCGTCGTAAAATCAGGAATCTTCATAACACCGACAACAGAACCAATTGTCAATTCCCTATCAAATGTATCATTTACTGTAACACCCTTTATTTTCAAAAATGCGCCAACTTTTAAATCTGTCATAAGCTCTGCAAGATGATCATTATGAATAAACATTTTTACTTTAATTGTATCTGTGAAATCTGTGATTTCAAAACTTACAATTGTGCGCTCATTACGGATTTCGCGGGTTTCCAGTGCACGTACTTTGCCCTTTATCACCACTTCTCCCATCTCGCCCCAAATTTCCTCAATATTGATACTCTCATCCTCAAAATCGCGCCCAAAAATAACATTGGGATTATCAGAGCGCTTTAATGCCCTCCGCTGCATTACCTTGTCTGCGCCCCTGTCGAATTTTCCATAAGATTTTCGTTCTACTGTGGAGGCGACTGCTGTATCTTTTTGTTTCGCTGTCACAGTTGTCTTAGGCTTCTCGGAACTAACAACACTCGTATCCTCCTTGGGGTTTGGCAAGGGAAAGGATTGGGGTGGTTCTTCCTGTGTGACTTCAGCATTTCCTTCAAAGCGACTTCTAATAATCTCTACAATCTTTCGGATGCGAAGTTCATCTTCCTTCTTATACCTGCCTACTGCTGCTTTCTTGTACACAGTCTGAAATTTTACCTGAAAGCCACAGCGCTCATTCAGCACCTTGTCCAAAATACCAATTAGTTCATCTTCCTTGGACTTTGCAATCACACTGTCCTCAAGCACAATCTCCATAACCATTTCTTCTGGAAACTGTATATCTGCCTGGCGAAACATTGTGTAGAGCATATGGTCACATTCTTTTATCTCCTTTAAAATACTTTCTCGATATAGCTCCATCAGCCTTTGTGGGTTGTACTGCCCAGAAAGAATAAACCGCTCATATAATTTTATATGAATATTATCCCGCGGAAAAAATTGTTTTTTTATCTCCTTTTCCACTGCATACACAAGTTCTTTTTGAATCAATCGTTCACTTTTAAAATAAATGCGCAACAAATCTTTCCGTTTTGTCGCAGTAATTCGCTCCACTATGGTTTGTTCAAATAAATCCTTCTGCACACCAATTAATTCAAGATTTGGAAATGCCTCGAAAAATTTCTTTTCCATTCTTAACCTCAGCCTACTTCCAATGGTCTAATTCATACTTTAGTGTATCCAAAAGCTCATTTTCTGGTACTTTTTTGACAATTTCTCCCTTCTTAATAAGAAGCCCTTCTCCAATACCACCCGCAATTCCAATATCTGCCTCTTTCGCCTCACCCGGACCATTGACTGCACAGCCCATCACAGCCACTTTAATATTGAGATTGTATCCCTGCACCATTGTTTCTACCTGATTTGCCAATCCAATTAAGTCTATATTCGTTCTACCGCATGTCGGGCAAGAAACCACCTCAATGCCACCCGTTCGCAGCCCCAATGTGCGCAAAATCAATTTTGCAGATTTAATCTCCTCAATGGGGTCTCCTGTAAGCGATACGCGAATTGTATCACCAATTCCTTGATTCAGTATAATACCAAGCCCTACTGCCGACTTAATGTTTCCGCTTGTCACTGTACCAGCCTCCGTAATACCCACATGCAGCGGATACTGCGTTTTGTCAGCAAGCAATTCATGTGCCTTTACACACATCATAACATCAGATGATTTAATGCTAATTACAACATTATCATACCCTAACGCTTCAATCATATGCACTTTATCCAATGCACTCTCTACAATACCTTCCGCGGTGACTCCATTATTTTTCTCGATCAGCTCCCTTTCCAGTGAACCGCTGTTTACACCGACACGAATCGGAATGTTCCGCTCTTTAGCAACGCGCACAACCTCAGCCATCTTTTCTTTGCTTCCAATATTTCCGGGATTGATGCGAATCTTATCAGCACCATACTCCATAGCAGCAATTGCCATCTTATAGTCAAAATGAATATCCGCCACCAAGGGAATGGATACCTTCTTCTTGATCTGAGCAATCGCCTTTGCAGCATCCATATTTGGAACAGTACATCTCACAATATCACAGCCCGCCTCTGCAAGACGCTGAATCTGTTCCACTGTCGCCGCCACATCATTTGTTTTTGTGTTTGTCATAGACTGAATCAAAATTGGGTTTCCACCGCCAATAACACGATTCCCAATGTGTACCACTTTGGTTTTATCTCGATACATTGTTTTCCTCCTATTTTTATACGCCTTTGAGAGTCCGCACACTAAAAAATTCTCAAGAAACTGTAGGAAAATAACTGGCACATCTCAACGTGCAAAGATTCTAGTAATATCATTATATAATACAAATACCATCAACACCATCAGCGCGACAAATCCAATAAAGTGCACCAATCCTTCCTTGTCAGGTGATACTGGCTTACCACGAACAACTTCAATAAACAGAAACAAAAGCCTTCCGCCGTCAAGCGCAGGTAATGGCAGTAGATTCATAATGCCAAGATTCACGCTGAGCAGCACCGCAAAATTAATCATGGTGAGCACTACTGTCGGCAAACCATATGGTTTTGTCACTTCAATCGTCTCATCAATTGTCGCTGCGATACCAACTGGACCAGATAAGTCATTTGCAGAAAGTTTTCCTTGTACTAACATGAAAAGGCTTTTAATTGTTGTCTTAAACCAATAACGCACCTCATAGACACTGTACTTAATCAAGTCCAATCCCTTGCATTTAATTGTCTCTCCAATCGTAAATCCAATGTAATACCGATTATCCTGGTCGCTAAATTTTGGTGTGACTATTGTTGTATACTTCTCACCATCCCGCTTATACTCAATCTCCATCGGCTCCCCACCGCTCAATGCAGACGCAAAAGTTACTTCTCCTTGCAGGTAGATACGCTCTCCGTCAATTCTTGTGATGATATCTCCCTCCTGCAATCCTGCCTCCAACGCTGGATATCCCTCTGTCAAAGAATTAATTGTTGGAATCACCTCACCGGAAAAACCAACCACAATTAGCGACAACAAAAATGCAAGAATAATATTAAAGAATGGTCCTGCAAAAACAGTTGCAATTCTCGCCCAAACATTTGCATCATTAAATGCCCCCTCCGGTTTCTGTCCTTTTTTTTCTTCACCGTCAGACGCAGTTGAATAAATGCCATCTTCGCCCTCAAACATACAAGCACCGCCAATTGGCAGCAACTTGAGTACATATTTTGTCCCGCCTTTTGTAAATTTAATAATGTCTGGTCCCATACCAATTGAAAACTGCAATACCGTAATACCATTCAGCTTTGCAATCAGAAAATGACCAAGCTCATGCGCAATCACCACCACCCCAAAAATTAGCACAAATACAATAATTGTGACAATCATTCCTTATTTTTTCCTCCCTATTTTTATCTTTAGAAACTGTAGAAAAATAAATTTGTATCACCTATCTTTCTACAATTCCTTACAAAATTAACGTCCTGCGACCGAAATCATTGCAAGTCGCATAACTCCCTTTCTATAAAAACACTTTGTACTTTCAAAGAATCTAATATAACTTCTTTTATATAAACTTAGAATAAATCAACTCATAAGTTTCCTGTTCTATCTTTAAAATCTCTTCCACATTCGGATTTTCAATTCTGTGATGTGCATCCATACACATTTCAATTATTTCAGGAATCTGTAAAAATTGAATCTTTTTATTTAAAAATAAACTCACCGCTTTCTCATTTGCCGCATTAAATACTGTTGGCATACTACCACCTTTTTCTGCTGCCCGCATTGCCAGCCTTAAGCCCACAAAAGTATCCATGTCTGGCTTCCCAAAAGTAATACTTCCAAGCGCATAGAAATCGACTCGTTTTCCTGCCATTGGACGCCTGTCTGGATAAAACAGTGCATACTGTATTGGCAGTTTCATATCAGGCGTTCCAAGCTGTGCCATAATCCCGCCATCCACATATTCTACCATTGAATGAATAATACTTTGTGGATGCACTACCACCTGAATCTGGTCTAAACTGACATCAAAAAGCCATTTCGCCTCCATGACCTCAAGCCCTTTATTGACAAGCGTCGCCGAATCAATTGTAATCTTGTGCCCCATAGACCAATTCGGATGTTTTAGTGCATCCTCAAGTTGCACCAACGCTAACTCCTGTCTAGTTCGTCCTCGAAATGGTCCTCCAGATGCCGTGATCAAAAGTTTACTGATTGTATTTTTATTTTCTCCCTGCAATGACTGAAAAATAGCGCTGTGTTCGCTGTCAACTGGCAGAATTAGCACACCCATTTTGGCGGCAAGCGGCATAATAATATGCCCTGCTGTCACCAATGTCTCTTTGTTTGCCAAGGCAATATCTTTTCCTTTTTTTATTGCAGCAATTGTCGGCTGAATGCCAATCATACCAACAACAGCAGTCACAACAATCTCCGAGTCCTCCATCTCTGCAACGGCAAGTAATCCCTCCATACCAGGTATGATCTGAACCTCTATATCCGCCAATCTCACTTTTAATTCCTTACAATCCGCCTCGCTTTGCAGCGAAACCAGTCGTGGATGAAACTCCCTTACCTGTTTTTCCAACAAATCAATATTTGTTCCCGCAGTCAATCCTACCACCTGTAAATCTGGATTATCACGCACAATCTCAAGCGTCTGTGTGCCAATTGACCCCGTAGAACCAAGTATTGCTATTTTCTTCACAAAGTTCTCCTCCTTATTATATTCCTAAAATAATTCATCCATGCCCATTCATAAGAATCGTAATTAAAAAATAGGTAATTGGCGCTGTAAAAATCACACTGTCAAATCGGTCCATAATACCACCATGCCCAGGTATTAATTTCCCGTAGTCCTTAATCTCATGATTTCGCTTAATAGCCGACGCTGCCAAGTCCCCCACCTGCGATATAATAGAACCAACACCGCCAACCACTGTCAGTATCACTATATACTGCTCCTGTCCAAGCGTGCTGTCCATATATGCACCAAACAATGCACCAAACAGCGCAGCGCCCACAATACCACCCACTGACCCCTCAATGGATTTTTTCGGGCTTAGCACTGGTGCAAGTTTATGCTTTCCAATCATCACACCTGTTAAATAAGCGAACGTATCTGATATCCAGGAACTAATAAAAATCATCCACACCAGATAGATACCGTCTTCAAGCTGCCGCGTCAAAAATACAAAAGATAACATTACAGGTGCATAAATTAATGCAAAATAAGCATTCATTACCTGATTAGCATGATACTTTGGAAAACCAAACACATACACAGACATCATTGCAATCATTGCCAAAAGAATAACCATCACGCCATATGAAGAATTCTGCACAAAATAAAGGATTGGATAATAGCAAGTAATCGCTGCAATTCCCACAATTTCAAGGGCACTTTGCCTCTCTCCCTCCCTGACACCGCATGCCTTTGTCAACTCCAAAAAGCCAATAATCGAAATCACATACAACACTACTGCCAGTATTATTCCTCCCGGGAGGATAGACGCCAACGCTGCTATGACAATAATAACTGCACTAATTGTTCGCTCCTTGCTTATTTTTCCAAGAATATTAGATGCCATTTATGACTCCTCCTTCACAAGCCCATACCTTCTATCCCTCTTTTGATAAGCTTCCACTGCCTTGGCAAGCTCATTTTTGTCAAAGTCCGGCCACAACACCGATGTAAAATAAAGTTCTGCATAAGAAGTCTGCCACAACAAAAAGTTTGAGATTCGCTGCTCTCCCGATGTCCGAATCAGCAGATCGGGATCTGGAAGCCCTACTGTGTCAAGCAGAGAAGTAATTTTATCCTCATCTATCTCATCTGGTTTTAAAATGCCTATCGCTACCTGTTGTGCCAACTTTGTGACAGCCCTTCTTAGCTCATCACGCCCCCCATAATTAATTGCAATTTGGAAATGAAGCCCTGTATTATTTCGTGTTGCTTGTTCTAGTTCCGCGATGCTTACCTGCAAATCTTCCGCAAGCTGTGTTTTATCACCAATCACCCGCACACACATATTATTTTTCTGCGCCCGCTTGATGCTGTTTTTCATATAATTTCTGAGCAAATTCATTAGTGTTGCCACTTCATTATCTGGTCGCGTCCAGTTCTCTGTTGAAAATGCATATATTGTAAGATAATTAATTCCCATATTGTATGCATCTTCACAAATTTGTTCGACAGTTTTTGCTCCCTGCACATGCCCAGCAGTACGCGGAAGCCCTTTTGCCTTCGCCCATCTCCCATTTCCATCAAGAATAATTGCTACATGATTTGGTACACTCATAGTACACTTCCTTTCTATCTTCCACTGCATAGGTCTGTACTGTATCAACCAGGGAATATTTTTTCCCTACTCGCTGCGTTGAGCATCTGTCAGCTTCGCTGACAATATTCCATTGGGTGCCCATGTGCAATCGAACAGGGAAGTCTTATCTTCCCTACTCACTGCACAACCCGTGCCGCATAATGGCTTATTTCCTCTGCACGGGTCTGTGCATAAAACAGGAGGGCACTACATCCCTTATGCACGCCCCCCTATCGTTCATTTATACTGTAAGCACCTCTTTTGATTTTTCTTCGATTGCCTTGTCAACATCTTTAATATATTTGTCTGTAAGTTTTTGAACTGCATCCTCCAAATCTTTAATTTCATCTTCGGATACCTCAGATTTTGCAAGCCTTTTAAATGAATCATTCGCATCCCGTCTAATATTGCGGACTGCCACCTTGCACTCTTCACCCTTTTTCTTAATATCTTTCACAAGATCCTTTCTGCGTTCCTCTGTCAATTCTGGAAATACCAGACGAATCACTGCGCCGTCATTATTTGGTGTAATGCCAATATCAGATGCCATAATTGCTTTTTCTATTTCTTTGATTAAACTTTTCTCCCACGGTGCAATCTGAATCATCCTAGCTTCCGGAACAGTGATATTGCCAACTTGCTGGATAGGGGTCGGCGTGCCATAATAATTAACCTTTAACTTGTCAAGTACATGTGGATTTGCGCGTCCTGCACGAATTGTCTGATAATCTGATAAAAGAAAATCAAGTGCTTTTTGCATTTTGTCATCATATGTTTTTACTCTTGCGTCCATTTCTGTCTCCTCCTAATTTCTGATTCTTATTTTACTTTAAATCGATAGCTCCAGTAATCTGTCTCTGCGGAATTTTAGACTGTAATTACAGTGCCGTTTGATTTTCCTTTTACTGTATTGATAATACTGTTTTCCTCATTTAATCCAAAGATGGTCATTGGCATTTTATTTTCCATACAGAGCACTGCCGCCGCAAGATCCATCACACCAAGCTGTTTATCTACCACTTCCCTAATTGGAATTGTACTATATTTCTTTGCCTCTTTATTGAGCTTCGGATCAGAGTCATAAACGCCATCCACAGCCCGCGCAGAGAGAATCATATCCGCCTCAATTTCAACAGCTCTCAAGACAGTGCCCATATCAGTTGAAAAGTATGGATGACCAATACCTCCTGCAAAAAATACAACCTTATTCGCACTGAGTGCTGACAGTGCCTTATCTTTTGAAAAAACTTCTGTGAAAGAAGCACATGAAAACGGCGTAAATATCTCAGTTCCCATACCTAAATACCGAAAAATCTCAGATACATAAATACAATTCATAACCGTAGCAAGCATGCCAATCTGATCTGCTTTTGTGCGATCAATTGTCTCACTTGTCCTTCCTCGCCAAAAATTTCCACCGCCAATCACAATTGCCGTCTGTACCCCAGTATCCACAATCTCCTTTACCTGTTTTGCAACTGCCAATACTGTAGCTTCATCAAATCCCGTTTTTTTGTCCCCCGCAAGCGCTTCTCCGCTCAGCTTTAACAATATTCTTTTCATATTCTCTCAGCTCCTGCTCTACTCCAATTTCCTACTTTTTTTCACATCATCAAAAAACGCTGTAGGGCTAATATCAGCATAGCACTGAGAACACATTCCCTCAATGATTGCACCATTATTAATCTGTACAGACTTCGATTTAATATTGCCCACCACAATCGCCGATGTATCAAGAATAACTGGTCCCTGCACATCAATATCTCCCTTTACTGCACCTGCAATCACTGCACTCGCCGCAAAAATATTTCCAATCACCACAGAGTTCTGCCCAACCTTTACACTGCCGCTGCTTCGTATCTCCCCGTTGATTTGTGCTGAGTCCGCATAAATCTCTGCCGCTGTAGAATTGCCAGTAATACTGCCTGTCACCTTCAATTTTCCAAGAATTTCAATATTACCGGTAACAGTTCCTATCAGATTCATACTGCCACTGCTTGTCACATCGCCGATAATACTCATTCTGGAAGTAATAACTGCCGTGTCTGCCGACGCCGCACTTGTCTCAAAGTTATCTATAGATGCTGCCGCTAAAGATGGCTCCACAGATTCCTCTGGATTTTGCTCCTCCACATTCAATACCTGTTCGTTCTCTATTTCTTGCTCAATCACTGCCGCCCCTGCTGTTTCTGTTGTTTCCTGTTCCAACTCGGCGGAGGAATTCACATCTATTTCTGATTCACTATTTATTGTATCCATTATTGCCGCTGCATTGATATCCGCCTGCATTGTACTCTCTTGAAGATCTGCCGGTTTTACCGATTCATCATCAAGTGCAGCCACATTCTTTTTTAGCATAGCCTCAAGATCCGCAAAGTCAGTATCTTCCGCAGCACCAAATAAATCCTCCGAAGACTGTTCTTCTGCATTGCCGAGATTCAGTCCGCTCATCGCATCATCTGCTTCCAGATCATTTACTGTCTGTGATAAATCCTGCTTTAAATCCTGAAAAAAACCCATAATAACTTCTCCTCCAATTTTTATATAGTATTGTACTAAAATGGCAACCTAACCTCAAATTTCATTGATGTCTAAACAATCGCCAAATTACGGTTCCCTGCAAAATTCTAAACTATTCGTGCAAATGTTGTACTTTTATAGTGTCTTCTGATATTGGCAAAATAACAGTGTTATCAGACTCTAATATCTTTTCTATAATCTCAGATAAGGCATCTACTGTTGTCCCTTTTCCTGCTGCATCGTGAAATAAAATCACCACATTATTATATTTGTCAATCTGATTCAGAACATTGTTCACAATCTGATCTGCATTTTTGCTTTCTCCAGACGCGTCACCACTCGAAACATTCCAGTCAAAATACACCATATTCTCCTGATTTAGATAATGGATTAGCTCTTGCATATCCACTTTGCTAATGGTATTGCTGCTGCCTCCGGGAAACCGCACAATATTACAATCTTCTCCTGTAAGTTCATACAGAAAATCATGAAGCTTTGTCAAATCTTCTTTATATGCGTCCAACGAAGCATATATTTCACTATATCTATGGCTGTACGAATGCATACCAAGCGTATGCCCTTCCTCAAAAATCCGCTGATATTGCTCTGTATAGCCATTCTTGCCAACAACAAAAAATGTTGCCTTCACGCCATACTGTGCAAGAATATCCAATATTCTGTCTGTATTGATACTTGGTCCGTCATCAAATGTTAGATATACTCTCCTTATATCAGACGCACTGTCTTCACTGCCATTCCATTTATAAGTATCTTCCAGTTCAGCCACTGCTACAATATCTGCCACTTCTGACACCTCAGAAGAATTTCCACTATCGTCAACCACCATCTGATTTTTATCCTTTACAGCTTCATACTCTTCATAGAGTGCCTTTTTCTCTAAAAGCAACAAACGCTGTTCCAATCCATTTACCTTTTTTCCAATATTCATCACCAATATCAATATCACAATACAGTTGACTATCGTTATCAGTGTAAGTACTGGAACCAAAATATCAATAAAACCTAGTTTCCTTGCCTCTGTTATCCTATCATTTGTCTCTACGCTCTCATCCAAGTCTATTTTATCCCGCAGCATTTGTTACCCTTTCGTATTGCACAGACATATCCTGTAAATTCAGCACAAACTGCTGTATCATCCTGTCTCAACCAATGATACCATTATACCAGTGAGCAAAATAACCATCTGCTTTTATTATACAGACATACCGATTATAACACATATCCACCACTTTAGAAAAGACATTTTCACAAAAGTTTAAAAATTTAAAGAACTATTATTCCAAATCCTCATTATAATATGCTCTGCCACCTCCTACATATTTAGGACGGGTTCTTGCACATACAATATGCGCGGCGCCAATCATAGGATGCTCAATTCTAACTGGCACTGCAACTGACTTTAAATGCATGCCAATCAACGTGTCTCCAATATCAATACCAGCATGAGCCTGTACTTGTTCCACAGCAACTGGATTTTCCATATGCTTCCATGCCGCAGTAGAAAAAGAACCTCCCGCTTTTGGTTGCGGTATCACATTCACAATCTCATATCCAAAACGTTCTGCATCTTTCTCTGTCATAATTAAGGCTCTATTCAAATGTTCACAACACTGTGCAGCGACCGACAGCCCGGCTTTTATCAATTCTTCGTACAGAGCCACAAAAACGGCTTCCCCAAGCTCTGCATTAGAATAGGAACCTATACCATGTGCAGCAATCTCGCTCGTAGAGCATCCTATCACAACTAAACTTCCACGCTTAAGTTGTATCTGACCCAAAAATTCTGCGACTACTCTTTTTGCGTCGCCTATTTCTTTATCATACATTATTTTACTCCTCTCAAATCTGTCTTCTATTCCTCTCGAATAAACTTATCATATTCAATCAATTTTTTCAATAATTCATCTCATAATTGACAAATATATGCAATACAGTTATGATTACAATAGTGTTCCTATTAAGGACAACTATAAAGGAGGAATCTATTATGCCAAAATTCAATGAAAACTATTTTCATCTAAAAGAAAGCTATCTTTTCTCTGAAATAGCGCACCGTGTCAATGCTTATACTGAAAAAAATCCTGACAAGAAAGTTATTCGTCTAGGTATCGGTGATGTGACACTTCCGCTTGGTTCTGAGATTATTTCACAACTCCACAAAGGTGTTGACGCACTTGCAAGTGCCGAAACCTTCAAAGGCTATGGTCCTGAGCAAGGCTATGACTTTCTGCGAAACGCAATTGTCGATTATTATCACAGAAACAATGTCACTCTTCATCCTTGTGAAGTATTTGTATCCGATGGTGCCAAAAGCGATACCGGAAATATTACAGACCTTTTTGACACGGACAATATCGTTCTGATACCTGATCCGGTCTATCCAGTATATGTTGACACTAATTTAATGAATGGCAGAAATATCGTTTATATCGACGCCAACGAAGAAAACGACTTTCTGCCGATGCCGGACTTTAACGTTCATGCTGATATTATATACATTTGTTCCCCAAACAATCCAACAGGTGCAGCATATAATATAGAGCAGTTAAAAAAATGGGTTGATTACGCTCTAAAGAACAATGCTATTATCCTATATGATTCTGCCTATGAATGCTTTATAACAGATGAAACCCTTCCAAGAAGTATCTATGCAATAGAAGGTGCAAAAAAATGTGCAATTGAATTTTGCTCTCTTTCAAAGACGGCGGGTTTTACCGGAACGCGATGCGGATACACAATCGTTCCAGAAGATTTAACATTTCTTTCTTCGGCTGGTGCCAAAATCTCTGTAAACGCGATGTGGAATCGTCGTCAAACCACAAAATTTAACGGCGTATCCTATATTGTTCAGAGAGGCGCAGCGGCGGTATTCTCCCCTGAAGGGATGTCCCAATGTAAAATGAACATTAAATATTATCAAGAAAATGCACATATAATTATGAATAGTCTTACCAAAAAGAACATTTCTTGTTATGGTGGGGTCAACTCTCCTTATATTTGGTTTAAATGCCCTAATGATATGGATTCTTGGGATTTCTTTGATTACCTACTAAACAATGCTCAAGTAGTCGGAACCCCAGGTGCAGGCTTTGGCAAAAACGGCCAAAAATTTTTCCGTCTCACTTCGTTCGGAACACACAATAGCACAATTAAAGCAATGGAACGAATTGACAAGCTCTTCTAATTTTAAATGGAGTAAGGGAAAATTTTTCCTCTACCTCGCCACACGACCTATGCGCCACGTTAGTGGCATATTTCCTCTGCACGAGTCTGTGCATAAAAGCAAACCCCTTCTGACAGACGCAACTGCCAGAAGGGGTTTGTTTTCTTCCACGATATAACACCTGCACATTATGCAAGTACTACATTTGTAGCTCTAAGCTTAGAACTATTCTTTGGGTCCTGCTCGATATCGAAAGTAACTTTTTGCCCTTCCTCAAGAGTCTTGTACCCATCAGATACAATCGCTGAAAAGTGGACAAATACATCCTCTCCTGTACCCTCATTTGTAATAAATCCATAACCTTTCTGAGCATTAAACCACTTTACTGTACCATTGTTCATGTCTTAAACCTCCAATAAAAATATTTATGTACTCTACATACGCCTAAAAAAACTGACTTGTCTGCATCAAATGGAATGATTTGCAGAACAAGTCAGCTCATAGTTCTAATTGAATACTATCAAATTTTATCACTTTTACAGCGTAAAGTCAATATTTTTTAGAAATAAAAAGAACGTGCTGTTATGTACAAGCATTCCTATCTTTAACATATACACTATTACAATTTTTTATAAAATAAAAAATAGCGAAGGGGGGATTTGAACCCTCGACACCGCGGGTATGAACCGCGTGCTCTAGCCAACTGAGCTACTTCGCCATCTTCTCATATTAAGGTCATAAAATTTATTCCCTCAAAACCGAACACAAAAATTAATTCTCTTCAACATTTCCTTCTCCAT
>CASJPF010000002.1 GCA_949383255.1 Lachnospiraceae bacterium
AATATTTATGGATTTTTGTAAAATATTTTTCGGTAATATTTTTCTCATTCATCGCATTGCTTCCTATTGTTTCATGCGTGATTACTGCGCTGAAAACCAAGACAGAATATGAGAATACAAGTGTGATGACACCTCCGGAAAATTGGTTTAATTTTGAGAACTTTGTGACTGCATTTCGTGATGGCGGTATGGGCAGGGCTTTTCTGAATTCAGCACTCATTGTTATCTGTGTTGTGGTTGGCTCTGTGCTAATTGGTTCAATGATTGCCTATGTGCTGAATCGCTTTAAGTTTCCAGGCAATGGGCTAATCCGTAGTTTGTTCCTCTTTGCAACACTCCTTCCTGGTATTGCAATGCAGGTTGCTACCTATCAGTTAATGTATCAGCTAAAATTTATTGATACCTTGTATGGCTATATTATCCTTAGTATGGGTACAGATGTTATTTCTATTTATGTATTTATACAGTTTTTTGAAAATATTTCGGTTTCACTTGATGAGTCGGCATATATGGATGGTGCAAATTACTTTACAATTTTCTACAGAATTTTGTTCCCATTACTCAAACCAGCAATTGTGACTTGCGCAATCTTAAAGGGTGTGGGTATCTACAATGAGTACTACAATGCAATGCTCTACTTGACAAAACCGGATTTGAAAACTGTTTCACTGGCACTTTATACGTTTACAGGACCGTTTGGCAATCAGTACAACTTAATCTGTGCAGGTGTTATTATGACACTTCTTCCGGCGCTGATTATTTTTATCGCGTTCCAAAATCAGATTTATTCTGGTTTGACAGCAGGTGCAGTCAAAGGCTAAATTATGTTTAATAATTATTAAAATATATTACTGCATCGTTTGTGCGGAAATAGAAAAGCGGTGCAGTATATTATTTTATAATTACTTATTTAGTAAAAGTAATGAAGTTAAATCATTTTTAAGTAAAAATAAACAAATACTTTCGGAATATTTCCTAATTGCAGTCTGACAGATTAATTGTTAAGATAAAATAAGGTTAAATATTTCCTGTTATTAGGAGGCTAAATATGGCTAACTCAGAAATGCGTTCCGAGGTGATGGCGCATCTTACAAAAGATATTATACCGTTTTGGAAGGGTTTAAGGGATAATGAGAACGGCGGTTACATAGGTTATCTTGGATTTAATTTGAAAGCGGATAAGAAAGCAGTCAAGGGTTGTATTCTCAACAGTCGTATTACCTGGTTTTTTGCAAATGCATACACACTTTTAAAGGAGGAAAGCCTTCTTGACGAGGCAAGACATGGTTTTGCATTTTTAAAAGATGTGTGTTGGGACAAGAAAAACGGCGGGGTATATTGGTCTGTCAATTATGATGGGACTCCTGCTGAAACACTGAAACATACCTACAATCAGGCATTTTCCATCTATGCACTGTCCTCCTACTACGAGGCGAGTGGAGACAAGGAGGCGCTAAAGATGGCGTATCAGCTCTTTGATTTAATTGAAGGAAAGATGCGTGACGAGCTGGGGTATCTCGAAGCCTTTGATGCAGAATTTCATGAGATTGACAATGAAAAGCTTTCAGAGAATGGCGTGATGGCGTCAAAGACCATGAACACACTTTTGCATGTATTTGAAGCGTACACAGAGCTGTACAGAGTAGACCACAATGAGAAAGTCGCTGATAAAATTCGTTGGATGATGGATATTGTGGCAGAGAAAATTTATAATCCAAAACGGCATCGTCAGGAAGTATTTTTTGATGCGGCATGGAATTCTATTATAGACTTGCATTCGTATGGACATGATATTGAGACAGCATGGCTTGTGGATAGAGGCGTTGCGGTATTAAATGATAACACATATGAGAAAAAGATGTCCCCGATTACACAGGATTTGACAGATGAGATTTACAAGGTGGCATTTGACGGTTTTTCCCTTGCAAATGAGTGTGAGAGAGGCGTTGTCAACGAATGGCGTATCTGGTGGGTGCAGGCAGAGACTGTTGTGGGATTTTTAAATGGATATGAAAAGACAGGGCGTGCGGAGTACCTAGAAGCTGCCAAAAAAGTTTGGCAGTATATCAAGGAGCATCTGATTGACCAGCGTGTGCAGAATACAGCGGGTAGAGAATGGTACTGGCGGGTAGCGACAGACGGGACACCGGATGAGAGTAAGCCAATTGTGGAACCGTGGAAGTGTCCATATCACAATGGCAGAATGTGTTTTGAAGTGATTAGGAGATTAAGTGATGGCAAGTAAATTATTTGAGGAAAACAAGACAATGGTAATGAGGCGGTATGAGGAAGTTGTAAATCGCAAGAATGTAAAGAGCGATTTTTACAATGGTATTTATGACCGTTATGAATATCCGGTACTGACGCGTGACCATATTCCGCCTTTTTGGAAATTTGATATGAATCCCGAGACCAATCCATATTTTATGGAGCGACTTGGCGTAAATGCAGTGATGAACTCGGGCGCAATTGAATTGAATGATAAATTTTATCTTGTGGCGCGCGTTGAGGGAAACGACAGAAAGTCCTTTTTTGCAGTGGCAGAGAGTGATAATGGTATTGATGGATTTCGTTTTTGGGATTATCCAGTGTTGCTTGATGATGTCTGCCCAGAGGAGACCAATGTCTATGACATGCGCCTTACAAAACATGAAGACGGCTATATTTACGGTGTGTTCTGTTCTGAGAGTAAGGATACCAAAGTGAATGACTTGTCTGCGGCAGTGGCAGCAGCAGGGATTGTGCGCACAAAAGATTTAAAGACATGGGAGCGGCTTGAGAACTTAAAGACACTGCGTTCTCCACAACAGAGAAATGTTGTGTTGCACCCTGCGTTTGTAAACGGCAAGTATGCGTTTTATACCAGACCAATGGATGATTTTATTGATACAGGTAGTGGCGGCGGTGTTGGATTTGGACTTTGTGATGATATTACACATGCGGTGATTGACGAGGAGATAATTACTAGCAAAAGGAAATATCATACAATTACCGAGGCAAAAAATGGTGCCGGCGCAGTGCCAATTAAGACAGATAAGGGGTGGATACATATTGCGCATGGTGTGCGGAATACCGCGGCCGGATTGCGCTATGTAGTGTATGCATTTGCCACAGCGTTAGAGGACCCGGCAAAAGTAATTGCGGAGCCAGGAGGTTTTCTGATTGCACCGCTTGGGTCGGAGCGGGTCGGTGATGTGTCGAACGTTGTGTTCACAAACGGTGCGATTGCAAGGGAAAATGGAGACGTATATATCTACTATGCATCAAGTGATACAAGGTTGCATGTGGCAACAACGACAATTGACAAGCTTGTGGACTATGTGTTCAACACGCCAGAAGATCCATTGCGTTCTGTAAAATGTGTGGAGCAAAGATGTGCGTTTATTAAAAAGAATTTGGAATATATAAAGCAGTAATGTTTTAGGAGCAGGAGGACAGACAGATGTGTGCACAAAAGTATGGAATCGATTGTAGTAAGGGCGTTTTAAATAGAGGAAATCTTTATCGAATTGAGAGAGCGATGAAGAAAGCGATGCGCGGTGAAGAAGTTATCGTGGGATTTTTAGGCGGTTCCATCACACAGGGCTGTCTGTCCTCCACTCCTGAAACTTGCTATGCATATTTAGTGTATCGGTGGTGGTGCGAAACGTTTCCAGATGCAACAGTTACATATGTCAATGCAGGAATTGGCGGCACAACCTCACAGTTTGGCGTAGCGAGAGTAGACAGTGATTTGCTGTCAAAAGAAATTGATTTTACAGTGGTAGAATTCAGTGTAAATGACAAGGATAATGAACATTTCTTAGAGACTTATGAGGGATTAATACGAAAAATTTACAGTTATCGAACGAAACCAGCAGTGCTAATTGTAAACAGTGTATATTATAGTGATGGAGAAAATGCACAGACACAGCATGTTAAGATTGGCAAGACCTATGACTTGCCATGTGTTAGCATGAAACCGACATTGTATGAAAAAATATTAGATGGAACTTATACAAGCCGCGATGTGACCGAGGATGACCTTCACCCAAATGATAAGGGACATGGACTGATGGCGGAGGTTATTATCAGTTTCTTGGAGATGGTTTATGAGGAATTACAGTCGGGAAATGAGGCAAAAGACAATCATTTAGAAATACAGAAAATAATACCTGTGACCCCCAATGCTTACGAAAATTCTGTCAGGTATCAGAATAATAACAGTGAGAATGTCATGACAGAAAATGAGGGCTTTATGGCAGACAACCAGCCGCAGAATGATATTCGGGAGATTTTTCGGCGCGGTTGGACAGCAGACAAAAAGGGTGCACATATTGGTTTTAATATAGAGGGAAGCTGTATTGGTGTACAGTATCGTAAATCCATACAAAAGCCTACTTGTGTAGCGCGGGCTGTGGTGGATAACGATGTGGATAATGCAGTGATTCTTGATGGAAATTTCGAGGAGACATGGGGCGACTGTCTCCAACTAGACACCATTGCAGAGCATTTGCCCTATGGCAGACATCATGTGGAGATTGAGTTGATTGAGACACATATGGACGACAAAGTGCCATTTTACCTTGTGTCAGTAATCGGTTCAGGATTATAAACTTTTAGAACAAAGTAGTAACAAGGAGGATTAAGAAATGAGCAAAGTAAAAATGATAAGTCCGGCAGTTCCAAACATGCCTTGGCAGGACAGAACAGAGGGAAAGACATCTGGCGTTGCGGATGCGCCTATCTGGAGATACAGTGAAAATCCAATTATTGGCAGAAATCCTGTAAAGGGCGTTGCGAGAATCTTTAACAGTGCAGTGATTCCTTATGAGGGTGCATTTATCGGTGTATTTCGCGGAGAACAGACAAACGGTGTTCCTTATATTTATCTAGGACGCAGTGAGGATGCGATTCACTGGGATTTTGATGCAAACAAAATTCATTTTGTTGATGAGGCGGGAAATCCTTTTATGCCTGTGTATGCATATGACCCTCGCCTTGTAAAAGTAGAAGATGTATACTATATTATCTGGTGTCAAGATTTTTACGGCGCAGCAATTGGAATGGCAAAGACAACAGATTTTAAGACATTTACACGGATTGAGAATCCGTTTCTCCCATTTAATCGAAATGCAGTATTGTTTCCAAGAAAGATTAACGGCAATTTTATAATGTTAAGTCGTCCTTCTGACTCTGGTCATACACCATTTGGTGATATTTTTGTGAGTGAGAGCCCAGATTTGGTTTACTGGGGAAAGCATAGACATGTGATGGGCAAAGGAAATGAGTGGTGGCAATCCTTAAAGATTGGTGGCGGTGCAGCGCCAATTGAGACAAGTGAAGGGTGGTTATTGTTCTATCATGGTGTGACAGGTACTTGCAATGGATATGTATATTCAATTGGCGGTGCAATTCTGGATATTGACAATCCTTCTATTGTAAAATACCGCTGTGAGAATTTCTTACTGACGCCGGAGGAGTGGTATGAGGAGAGAGGATTTGTGCCAAATGTATGTTTTCCTTGCGCTACAATTCATGACTCAGAGACCGGCAGAATTGCTATCTACTATGGCGCAGCAGACAGTTATGTAGGGCTTGCATT
The DNA here is from genome assembly GCA_949383255.1 of Lachnospiraceae bacterium. Classification (GTDB taxonomy): domain Bacteria; phylum Bacillota; class Clostridia; order Lachnospirales; family Lachnospiraceae; genus COE1. The sequence continues at coordinate 5,585 of CASJPF010000002.1, forward strand.
TACAGAGATTGATGAAATTGTAGATTACATTAAAAATAACAGCAAAGTGACAACATCGGATACAGAAATTGGCAGAAGGTAGTCTGTAATATCAAGCAGGAAAAAGAACGCCGAACACGCGACGTTCTTTTTCTATGCGTATGGGCATCTAAAAGGGAATATTGTCAGCAAGCTGACGGGCGCCCAGCGCGCGAGTAGGGAAATGTTTCTTTCCCTACTCGATTACATGGACAGAGAATAGGAGGTACAATTATGTTAAAGGAGAGATTACTTCAAGATATTTCGGAATTAAAGGTACACGGAAGAACGACGGCATGTCGCGCGCCGTTAACCTTGTTTTGGACTGCAAGCGGATTTGAATGCAATGTGACAGGTTCGGAGTTTTGGGTCGAGTTGGAGGTTTGTTTTGATGTGTTTGAGCCGTGGTTTAGCTACACAATCAATGGTGATTGGGTGGGTAGACAAATGTTGCAAAAGGGGAGATATTGGGTACCATTGTTTCGCGGTATGAGTCCAGAGTGTGTTAAGAATGTACACTTTTTTAAAGATTTGCAGGCAATGAGCGATGATGGAAATTCCTACATTTATATTCATGCATTTCGCTATGATGGGGAGTTTTACGCAGTTAAAGACAAAGAACTAAAAATTGAGTTTATTGGTGACAGTATCACTTCCGGTGAGGGGCTTATTGGTGCGCGCAAAGAGTGCGATTGGATACCAATGTTTTTTTCTGCAATCAAAAGTTATACCTATCAGACCGCACAAATACTGGATGCAGAATACCGCATTTTTTCCCAGAGTGGATGGGGGGTACACAATGCGTGGGATAATAATATACATGGAGCGATTCCAAAGTACTATAAAGAGATTTGTAGTTTGATGCCTGGAGCTAAAAATGAGACACTTGGAGGAAATCAGCCGCACGACTTTGCAAGTTGGCAGCCGGATTTTGTGGTGGTCAATCTGGGAACAAATGATGCTGCCTCTTTCGATCAGCCAGAGTGGGTTGACACACAGACTGGAAAATGCTACAAGATGCGCAGAACTGCAGAGGGGGATTATGATATAGAAGATATTAAAATATTTCAACAGGCAGTAAAAGGTTTTCTGGCATTAATTAGGGAGTGCAACCCCAAAGCGCATATAATCTGGTGTTATGGAATGCTTGGGATTTCGCTGCAACTTTATCTGTGTGAGGCAGTCTCTGCGTATATGCACGAGACAGGTGATCAGTTTGTTTCTTATTTGCAGCTTCCTGATACTACAAAAGAGAGCGTTGGTTCAAGAGAACATCCCGGGTTTTTATGCCATCAACAGGCTGCGGAAGTTTTGTCGAGGCATATAGCGCAGATGCGCTAAAAAAGAAGGAGAGAGTGGAATGAAAAAAATATTAGTAGGGATATGCGGTATCTTGCTTTGCGGATTTCTTATGGCATGTGGGATTACTACAACACCAGAAATCATTATGCCAGATCAGCCTATGGTGTCCTCTGTGGATACAGAGCAGAAAATAGCCACAGACAATAAGAACACAGATAGTACGCAGGCGCTAAGTGCTAAGAAACAGGACACACAACAAGAATATACTATCTATTTGATTACGATGGATTTGAGTGACAATTATTGGAAGTCTATTGATAATGGCTGTACTGATGCTGCCGCGCAATTTGGAAATATTCGTTATAAATGGACAGGACCAGACACGCATGATGATGTGCAGCAGAGTGCTTGCATTGACGCGGCGGTTGCAGATGGCGCAAATGCGATTTTGCTTGCGGCAAACAGCGCGGAAGGAGTCAACAGTAGCATACAAAAGGCGGCGGATGCTGGATGCAAGATTGTTTATGTGGATAGTGCCGCAAGTTATGACTGTGTGACAGTGCTTTCTACTGATAATGTAGCGGCGGGCAGGACAGCAGGTGAAACGATGAAAAATGTTTTGCAGGAACAAGGGATTACAAGCGGAACAATTGGCATTATGGGCGTGACAGCGGACACTGCCTCCTGCGTAGCAAGGGAGCAAGGATTTCGGGAAGCTTTTGAGGGTACGACGTTCACACTTTCCAATACTGTTTATATGCAGGATAATACGGAAAATGTAAAAAATGCTGTTGCAGAGGGGATTTCTCAGGAATATATAGGCTTTTTTGGAACAAATGAGGGCACGACCGCTGCAATTGGCACAGCACTACGAGAGAAAAATACACAGAGCATTGTAATTGGATTTGACACGTCAGATACTGTGTTAGAAATGGTTTCTGAGGGGGTTATTTATGCCACTATGAAACAAAATCCCGAAGTTATGGGACGTGATGGACTGAAAATTGCAGTGCAGGCACTAGAGGGTACATATACTGACACGAACACCAAAATAGATACAGGAGTTACGGTCATAACACAAGATGCAATGTAAGGAGGGGGTGCTATGCGATTTAAACAGAAAATGCTCACACTCTGTGTAGTACCACTCCTTTTGTTGACTGTTCTCTCGCTAGTAAGTGGTATGGCACAGTTTCGCTCTGGTATGTATGAGGAGACAGAAAGCAGGCTTAAATCTAGTGCACTTGCAGCAATGAACTTGTATGACAGTCAGGGATATGGAAACTATGCCATAAAAGAAGATGGAAATGTCTGGCGCGGTATGAATTTTAATATTTCCAAAGAGACATCTTTGGTCGATAGCTTAAAAGAACAAACAGAAGTTGACATTACGTTTTTTTTCCAAGATACTGCGGTGATGACTTCTATCTGCAATCAGAATGGTGCGCGCTGGATTGGCATGATGGCAGGTGAAAATATTAAAAAATATACATTGCATCAGGGAGCACAGCTTTGGTATCGCAATATTGATATTGATGGCGAAATGTGTCATGCCTATATTATACCAATTGTTCAACCGGGTGATGGTTCTGTGATTGGCGCACTGATGGCGTCGGTGTCAACACAGAATCTGGAAAGTAGAATCAAACGCTATATTGGTACAAGTGCGGCAGTATGCGTCGCAGTATTGATAGCGGTTGCCATAGTAATATTTTGTTATATTGGCAGCTTGACTAAGGTTATTCACAATGTACGGGAAGTTTTGTTAAAGGTTTCTGAGGGTGATTTGACAGATGGAAGACTTGCAGGAATACACAGACGAGATGAGTTCGGGGAACTGTCTTCGGGGACAGAAAAATTAAGAATCAAAATGGCACAGCTTATGGAAGAAATCCGCGTTGGGGTGGAGAAATTAACCCAGTCAGTGGAGCGGCTTAATGTGACGCTGGGCAAGAGTGTTGATTCTGCGAGAGAGATGAACAGAAGCGTCGAGGAAATTAATGTGACAGCAAACAATCAAAAACAGGGAACAGAGAGCGCGGAGAGTGATGTTGAGACTACGCGGCAGGCAATTGACCAAATGTTAAAGGAAATAGCGGATATCAGCGTACTGTCAGAACACATGGCGCAGCTATCCACGGCGAGTAAAGACATTTTGGATGAACTATTCAATAGCAGCAGGGAATCACAGGATACTGTGAAAAATATTAGCCAACAGGTGACAGACACAGATGATTCTGTTCAGCAGATTCGCAGCGTTACTGAGTATATTATCAATATTGCAGATGAGACAAATTTGCTTGCCCTAAATGCAAGTATTGAGGCAGCGCGAGCAGGGGAAGCAGGCAGAGGATTTGCAGTGGTTGCTACACAGATTCAGAAACTTGCAGAAGAGTCCAATAATTCTGTATCAAGGATCGAGGATAATATCCAGATGTTAGTCGAGAAGATAACGGGAATTGTCAGCGTGATGGGAACAGTCGGTGAGGCACTACAAAAACAAGAACAGAATGTAAATCAAACGAAGGATATTTTTGATAAAATCCATCAGGATGTTATGGAGATTACCTATCGTGAATCCAATATGCAATATAGTGTTTCAGGTATGAATCAGGCTAAAGATAATATGTCTCATATTATCACAGAGCTGTCCGAATCAGCGCGAAATAATGCAAATCTCTCAGAAAATGCTGCGGATATGACAACACAGATGATGCATGGGATGGAAGGACTCGAGGTATTAACTGTAGATTTGACAGAATTGGCAAATCGTCTGGATAGAAATCTGAAATCGTTTCGATTAGATTGACTTTATGGAGCAGAACCTCTACAATGGATTTATAAGGTAGTATGAAAAAGAAATGGAGGAAAATTGTATATGAGCGAAATTTTATTTATGGCACCCGTTTTTAAGCAGATGATTTGGGGCGGAAATAAGCTTGGCAGCAAATGGGGATATGCGATTCCAGGAGAGAATACCGGGGAATGTTGGGCAGTGAGTGCACATCCAAACGGGGATTGTACAATAAAGGAAGGTACTTTTGCCGGAAAGACATTGAGTCAGCTTTGGACAGAGGAACCACAACTTTTTGGTGACACAACTGGAGATCGGTTCCCACTATTAATTAAAATTATTGATGCCAATGACGATTTGAGCATTCAAGTACATCCAGATGACATATATGCTGGAAAAAATGAAAATGGCTCGTTTGGAAAAACAGAGTGCTGGTATATTCTTGATGCGCCGGAGGGAGCAACTCTTGTCATCGGCCATAATGCAAAGGATAAGGCGGAGCTTGAGGACATGATTCACAATGGCAGATGGGAGGAGTTTCTGCGAGAAGTTCCCGTTAAGAGAGGCGATTTCATTCAGATTGACCCAGGAACAGTTCATGCCATCAAAGGTGGTATTGAAATTTTGGAAACGCAGCAAAACTCTGATATCACATACCGCGTGTATGACTATGGACGCTTTCAAAATGGCAAGCCACGCGAGCTTCACATTGCAAAGAGCATTGATGTTATTACAGTTCCGGCAAAGTCCGTGGAGGAGAGTGTTATCAATATTTCCACAGATGCAAAAAATACAATGAATCAACTGATTTCGTGCAATTATTATCGCGTATGGAAGTTGGATGTAGACGGTAGTATAGAGGTTTCACAAGATTATCCATTTCTAATTATGAGTGTTGTGGAGGGAGAAGGACAGATTGATGGTCACTCTCTTAAAAAAGGTGATCATTTTATCTTGCCAAATGGTTTTGGCAAAGCGCAGCTACAGGGGAAGATGGAATTGATTGTCTCTACAGTGGCGTAATTTTGATATAAGAAATTGACAATTATCCCCATTAGCGATATACTGAATATACCGGCAAACAGCCGCTATTTTTACGGAACATATAAATATTAATGATGGAGGTTAAGATTTATGTTAGTATCAGCTACAGAAATGCTTAAAAAGGCAAAAGAAGGTCACTATGCAGTAGGTCAGTTCAACATTAATAACCTTGAGTGGACAAAGTGTATTTTACAGACAGCTCAAGAGTTAAACAGTCCTGTTATCCTCGGTGTGTCAGAGGGGGCTGGCAAATATATGACAGGATTCAATACCGTTTCAGCGATGGTTAAGGCAATGGATTCAGATCTCGGTATCACAGTTCCTGTAGCACTCCATTTGGATCATGGTACGTATGATGGATGCTACAAGTGCATTAAGGCAGGCTTTACATCAATTATGTTTGATGGTTCTCACTATGCAATTGAAGAAAATATTGCTAAGACAAAAGAACTTGTTGCAGTGGCACATCAGCTTGGTCTTTCAATTGAGGCAGAGGTTGGCGCAATCGGCGGTGAGGAAGACGGCGTCGTAGGTATGGGTGAGTGTGCAGATCCAGAAGAGTGCAAGCAGATTGCTGATTTGGGAGTGGACATGCTTGCAGCGGGCATTGGCAATATTCATGGTAAGTATCCTGAGAACTGGGCAGGATTGAGCTTTGAGACATTGGATGCAATTCAGCAGAAAACAGGTGTTATGCCATTGGTTCTCCACGGCGGTACAGGCATTCCTGAGGATATGATTAAGAAGGCAATTTCATTGGGCGTTGCAAAGATTAATGTAAATACAGAGTGTCAGCTTTACTTCCAAGAAGCTACCCGGAAGTATATTGAGGCAGGAAAAGACTTAGAAGGCAAGGGATTTGATCCTCGTAAACTTCTCGCACCGGGCTGCGAAGGAATTAAAGAAATCGTTCGGATTAAGATGAATTTGTTTGGCTCTGTTGGCAAGGCATAAATTGTACGAATAAGTATTGAGAAGAACACCTGATAGAAGGTTTTCAAAAAATGAAATTACTGCTGAATCCAGAAGAATTTGAAATTGATACTCTGAACGAGGAAAAAGAAAAAGGGGTCGCCTGTTGTAAAAAGCTGATTGAGCAATGGAACCCCCAACTGGAAACCGAAATGCTAGAAGCCTTTATACGTCTCTACTATGATGAAATGTATGGACAATGGGGACCTGATGATGAGGAAGAATATAAAGAATACTGGCCGGAAATAAAATCGCCTGCAGACCTTGTAAAGTACACAGGCACAGAGGTTGTACTTTATGTTCTGGAGGATGCCGTGTATGCTAGAAGCAAAACAGGCACTCCTCTGTACGAGTCACAAAAAGTTGATGTATGTGTAATATTGGGACTTAACTGTCCGTGGGACGAAGATCATGGCTGGGCTGCTGTTTTTATAGACGAAAAATTTATTAAGGTCGGCTGTGATATTGTTGATTGTGTCTGGCTAGATTGATTTCGTTTTCCATACGGCAAATACCATTAGCATTTTTAACTTGCAGTTTGTCAATCAAAACAAGTAATAAAAATTGAATATTTGCTGCCCATCACAGCACCATATAGAAACAGGAAATCAAGAAAAGATTTCCTGTTTTTTGGCGCCTATTTTAGAAGCCATAATTGCAAGAAATCTTATAACAATAAAACCAGAACAGGTATTTTTATTCTTTTTTGCGATTGAGTGCAGCCTCAATAAGCCCTTTAAACAGTGGATGTGGTCTGTTTGGTCTGCTCTTTAATTCAGGGTGCGCCTGTGTGGCGAGGAAAAATGGGTGTGATGGAATTTCTATCATTTCTACAATGCGTCCGTTAGGAGATAGTCCTGATAGAAGCATTCCTTTTTCTACAACAGCAGCGCGATAGTCATTATTGACCTCATAGCGGTGCCTGTGACGCTCATGGATCACTTCATTGCCATAAAGTTTGTATGCCTTAGAGGAGGTATCAAGATGACATTCATAGGAGCCAAGCCTTAGAGTGCCGCCGATATCTTCGACACCATTCTGGTCAGGCATCAGTGCAATGACAGGATGGGTGGTGTTGGGATTGAGTTCTATGCTGTGCGCATCATTGTATCCAACAACGTCTCTGACAAATTCCACAATGGCAAGCTGCATACCAAGACAGAGTCCAAGGAATGGGATGTTTTTTTCACGTGCATAACGAATCGCATCAATCATGCCCTCAATACCACGCCCGCCAAATCCACCGGGAACCAAGATACCATCAACGTCTTTTAAAAGTTCTGATACATTTTCCTTGTTGACAAGTTCAGAATCCAACCATTTGATATTGACCGTAGCATGTTGTGGGATACCACCGTGTTTCAGAGCTTCGACAACACTGATATAAGCGTCATGGAGCTGTGTGTATTTTCCGACAAGAGCAATTGTAACCTCCTGTGTGGGGGATTTAAGATCATCTACCATTTTGGTCCAGTCTGTGAGATCTGGTTCTGGGCTGTCAAGGTGCAAACATTCGCAGGCAACTTCAGCGAGATGTTCTTTTTCCATAGCGAGCGGTACCTCATAGAGATATTCCACATCAAGATTTTGCAGTACGTGTGAGTTTGGCACATTGCAAAATAAAGCGATTTTATCTTTGATAGTCTGATCGAGAGGATGCTCACTGCGACATACAATAATATCAGGTTGAATGCCCATTCCTTGTAGTTCCTTTACACTTGCCTGTGTCGGTTTAGTTTTCATTTCTTGGGAGGCGCTTAGATAGGGAATGAGTGTCACATGAATTAAAATAGCATTCTCATGACCAACTTCATGTTGAAATTGTCTTATGGATTCTAGGAAAGGCTGGCTCTCAATATCACCGACAGTTCCGCCGACTTCAATGATAGCGATGCGCATATCAGGGTCTGTGAAGTTGCGGTAAAAACGGCTTTTAATCTCGTTGGTGATGTGTGGAATTACCTGCACTGTTCCGCCGCCATAATCTCCGCGGCGCTCTTTTTGGAGAACGGTCCAGTAGACTTTGCCTGTGGTTACATTAGAGTTTTTGTCCAAACTTTCGTCAATAAAACGCTCATAATGACCGAGATCCAAATCTGTCTCTGCACCATCATCAGTGACAAAGACTTCGCCATGTTGGATGGGGTTCATTGTACCGGGATCAATATTAATATAAGGATCAAACTTCTGCATAGTTACTTTATAGCCTCTAGCTTTGAGAAGTCGTCCAAGGGAGGCAGCGGTAATTCCTTTTCCAAGACCAGAAACGACACCGCCGGTTACAAATACATATTTAACTGGCATAATCTACCTATTCCTTTCCTCTGTGAATGTAATGACATTATAAATATTTTATTATTATACAACAGGGTCATAGTAAAAAGCAAGCGTTACATAAATTATGCAAAAGCGGCGTATGTTAATAAGGTATCTAGTGTCTTTGAAAATATGTTTTAGAAACTTTTCACAAAGAAATCACAAAGAATGTGTTGATTTATGCCCTTTGAGACCCTATAATTATAGTTGCGATTTATTTGTAACAGTTCAGCCTTCGGCTTTCTGTTACAAGCATCAAGCCATGTAATACCACTTCGCGATGTCTTGATGCATTTCTACCACTACGCAATTTTGCGGACTTTGCGGTAAATGCAAAGTCCTAGACTGAACTGTAACATTTGTTTACACAGGCATCACTTTACATCAGAAAAGATTCTGATGAGTATGACATAAATTTAGAAAGGATACTACAGGAAAATGGACAACAATCAAGTCAACAATTATGACAACAATTCCAGTCGAAATAATGGGGGATCCGGCAATGGCGGCAATGGCGGGAATAATAACAACAGTGGGAAGGACCCAAAGAAACAAAGTATCATTATTATGATTACAGCGGCAGTGTTGTCGTTGCTGTGCATCAGTTATTTTACGCGCGCCGTGACAGGTGCGACAACAGTTGAGATTTCATACAATAAGTTTATTGAGATGGTTGAGTCTGGAAAGATAGAATCGGTTAAAATAGAGTCCAGTCAGATTGAAATCAGACCTGTTTCAAGTGCGCAGGAGAAAGAAAATCCCACCAATTTGTTAGCGTCTGCCGTCAGAGTGACTTATATTACTGGCAAGGTAGAGGATGATGAGACACTTACACAGCGACTGTTAGATGCGGGAGTTGAGGTGCGCGGAACAGTGCCAGACGGCTCTGGTATTATTCTTTCCCTTCTATATTATATTGTGCCAATTCTTTTGATGTGGGGACTTTTGAGTCTTTTGTTCCGCAAGATGACTGGTGGTGGCGGTGCATTTAGCATGGGGAAGAGTACAGCAAAAGTTTATGTACAGAAGGAGACAGGTATCACATTCCGTGATGTTGCGGGTGAGGATGAAGCAAAGGAATCCTTGCAGGAAGTGGTGGATTTTTTGCATAATCCAGGCAGATATGTCAAAATTGGTGCGAAGTTACCAAAAGGTGCGCTGCTCGTAGGCCCTCCCGGTACAGGTAAGACTATGCTTGCAAAGGCGGTTGCAGGGGAGGCAAAAGTTCCATTTTTTTCCTTGGCAGGATCAGATTTTATTGAATTGTATGTCGGCGTTGGCGCGTCTCGTGTGCGTGATTTATTTAAAGAGGCAGAGAAGAATGCACCTTGTATTATTTTTATCGACGAGATTGATGCTATCGGTAGAAGTCGTGATTCTAAATACGGCGGTGGAAATGAGGAGCGCGAACAGACATTAAATCAGTTGCTTTCTGAGATGGATGGATTTGATGGCAAGAAGGGAATTATTATTCTTGCAGCAACAAACAGACCGGAGATACTTGACAAGGCACTCTTAAGACCGGGGCGTTTTGATCGTCGGATTATTGTAGATAAGCCAGATTTGAAGGGGCGCGTCAATATTCTCAAGGTACATGCAAAAGATGTGTTGATGGATGAGACGGTGGATCTCGATGCGATAGCACTCGCGACAAGTGGGGCTGTGGGCGCTGACCTTGCCAATATGATTAATGAGGCAGCAATCAATGCTGTCAAGGAAGGCAGGGAGTTTGTCAGCCAAAAGGATTTGTTTAATGCGGTGGAAGTAGTGCTTGTCGGCAAGGAGAAGAAAGACCGCATTATGAGCAAGGAAGAGCGCAAGATTGTCTCCTATCATGAAGTTGGTCATGCGCTGATTAGTGCGTTGCAGAAAAATTCTGAGCCAGTGCAGAAGATAACAATTGTACCGCGTACTATGGGCGCGCTTGGCTATGTCATGCATGTTCCAGAGGATGAAAAATATCTCAATTCGCAGAATGAACTGCATGATATGATTGTTGGTCTTTTAGGAGGACGTGCTGCGGAGGAGATTGTGTTTGACACTGTGACAACAGGTGCGTCAAATGATATTGAAAAGGCAACTAGTATTGCGCGCTCAATGATTACACGCTATGGTATGAGCAAAAAGTTTGGATTGATGGGACTTGAGACCGTTGAGAGTCAATATCTGGATGGTAGAAGTTCCTTGAACTGTGCAGACAATACGGCAGCTGAGATTGATACCGAAGTGATGAATATGCTCAAAGAGTGCTATGAGGAGGCACTTGCAATGTTGCGTGAGAACCGTGAGGTGATGGATAAAATTGCTGTGCATCTAATTGAGAAAGAGACAATCACTGGAAAAGAGTTTATGAAAATCTATCGGGAAGCAAAGGGGCTGCCAGAACCAGAGGAAAAGATAGATGAAATCGCGGACAAGAATGCCTTGAATGAGAAATTTGAGGAGGAAAAGCATAAGGAGGAGGTACAGATACCAGCACAGACCACATTTTCAGATAATGTGCAGCAGCCTGCATCTGCGGCACAACAGTCACAAAAACCGTGGACAATGCCGCCCGCATATGATTGGAATCCGGCAGCAAAGGAGCACAGACAGCAGATAACAGCACTGCAAAATCAAAATGTGCAGCCACAGAATCCGAGTGCACAGCTACAAAATACACAGTTCCAAAATGTAGCGACACAACCTCAAAAAGAAGATGCATCGCCATTACAGAATGCGCAGTCACAGAATCTGCCTATGTCACAGACCTCAAACACGCAGTCACAGATTTCTACAGAACAGCAGTACCAGCAACCAAATGCGGCATTGCCAGAGGATAATGGCAGTAATGGAGAGACATCACGTTTTGGTGCCCTGTGGGACAGAACAGTAAATGGCGACCGCAGCAGCAACAATCACAATAATGAGAATAGATGGTAAGATAAGATTGTAGATTTTTTGTATGCATTTCAAGCGGACATTGAAGGGAGTACACATTGATAAAAAACGTGTACTCCCTTTTTATGCGTAGACTCGTGCAGAGGAAATATGCCACTAACGACACGTGACCTATACAAAAAAATAACCCGCTATGGCGGCATACTGGTCGTGCAGCAAGTAAAGGAGGAATAAGATATGCCAGATATTAAACAAAAATATGTCGAAGAATTTGATGTGAAAGAGGAACTTCATAAGCTTCCCAATAAGCCGGGTGTCTATATTATGCACGATGTAGAGGACACCATTTTGTATGTTGGAAAGGCAAAAAACCTACATAACCGAGTACGTTCATATTTTAAGGAAAATATAGGGCGCGGACCACAAATTGATAAGATGGTATCTTTAATTGCACGGTTTGAGTATATCGTTACTGACTCAGAACTAGAAGCACTTGTGTTGGAAAATAATTTAATTAAAGAATATTCGCCCAAATATAATACGTTGTTAAAGGATGATAAGACATATCCCTATATTAAAGTGACATTAGGAGAAGATTATCCGCGTGTTATGATTGTTCGGCAGATGAAAAAGGACAAAGCAAAGTATTTTGGACCGTTTACAAATGGAGGGGTGAAGGAGAGTATTGACTTAATCAACAAGTTGTATCAGTTGCGTACATGTAACAGAAAACTTCCAAAAGATTGCGGCAAGGAGCGTCCTTGCCTCAATTTTCATATTGGTCAGTGCTGTGCACCATGTCAAGGAAGTATTACAAAAGAAGAGTATTCACGGCGAATTGACAAGGCGATTGATTTTTTAAATGGAAAACAACAGCCAGTTCTCAAGGAATTAAAAGAAAAAATGCAACAGGCTTCAGAGAAGATGGATTTTGAGGAGGCAATCCGATATCGGGATTTGATTGACAGCGTAAAAAAAGTTAGCGAGACACAGAAAATGTCTGACAATGTGGGTGAGGATAAGGATATTATCGCGCTCGCAATTGATGGAAATGAAACCGTTGTGCAGGTATTTTTTCTGCGCAATGGCAAGTTGATTGGCAGGGAGCATTTTTATATGGCACAGGTTGAGGAACTCACAGCAGATAATATTCTGACAAACTTTGTCAAACAGTTTTATTCAGGAACGCCATTTATTCCGCGAGAGATTATATTACAGGAGCCAATTGAGGATATGGAGTTGGTGGAACGATGGCTGACAAATAGAAAGGGAACAAGGGTTTATCTAAAAGTTCCTCAAAAGGGTTCTAAGGAACGGCTGGTAGATTTGGCGGCAAGAAATGCCCAGCTTATATTAAGTCAGGATAGAGAGCGTATTAAGCGCGAGGAGGGTAGAACAATTGGCGCAGTAAAGGAGATTGAGGATCTTTTGGGTATTTGTCCGCTAACACGTATGGAGGCATTTGATATTTCTAATACCAGTGGTTTTGCTAATGTAGGTTCTATGGTTGTGTATGAGAAAGGCAAACCCAAACGCAGCGATTATCGTAAATTTCGCATGAAAACGGTTACTGGTCCAGATGATTATGCTTGTATGTATGAAGTTCTAACACGACGTTTTCAACATGGAATTGACGAGCGTGAAGAAATGATGCTTGATGAGAATAATATTGGAGAAAATTTTGGAAGCTTTACGAAATTTCCAGATTTGCTTTTGATGGATGGCGGACGCGGACAAGTCAACATCGCTTTGCAAGTGTTGGACGAACTTGGAATTAATATTCCAGTGTGTGGTATGGTGAAAGATGACAACCATCATACAAGAGGATTGTATTTCAATAACATGGAACTTCCGATTGATACGCGCAGCGAAGGGTTTAAGTTAATTACGCGTATACAGGATGAAGCGCACCGTTTTGCAATTACGTATCATCGTTCGCTTCGGAGCAAAGCACAAGTGCACTCCGTGCTTGACGAAATACCAGGAGTGGGACCTAGCCGTCGAAAGGCGTTAATGAAGTATTTTAAATCTATTGAGGAACTACGTGCCGCAGATGCCGCCAAGATTTCGGAGGTGCCGGGAATTTCAGCAAATGTTGCACAGGAAATTTATCAGTTTTTTCAAACGAAATAAAATTTTTCTGTTTAAGGATTTTTTAAGATTTCTTTCCTTACAAAGATATATCTTGTCAAGTATTTTGCTGTGGTCGTAGTAGGCGCGACTGTAGGGGTTGTAATAAGTATCCCAGTCGGCAAAGGCATGATGGAAAGTGTCAGCAAAAATATGGTATTGGGAGACAGCGCAAATTCGATTGGCATTAATCTGATTTGTAGTATTGTGGTGGTACTGTTTGTGATAGAAATGTGTGTTTTATTTACTGCAAAACTAAAGAAAGTTTCTGCGATTGAGGCGGTACTTGAAGAATGAAGCAGCCTTTTCAAAAAAGATGATGAGGAAAACAATCTGGAAATTGGAGATATAATAATTTTTCTATACAGATAAAAAAGTCTTTGAACAGTTGGATTTTCGGATAATAGCCGGAGAGAAGGTAAGAATCTGTGGAGAAAATGGTAGAGGAAAGACAACTCTGATACAAATTCTTGGTACTTTGCTCATGTGAGATAAAGAAGTAAAAGAAGTGTAAAAATTTTTGCCGTTCCCTATCCGGCTGACTGCCGGGCGGGTCGGGCTTTAGTCGGGCAGTTCTACCTTGCCGACAAAAGAGTAATAGATTTCGATTTCCTGTCTGCGGAGCTTCCCCCGGCGTTTCCCGTCAAGGGCTTCCGATTCGTGGATTACGATTTTCTCCACAAACTCCCGTAACAGGGTAGGGGTGAGTTCCTCAAAGCTGGTGTACTTGCGGACGACTTTCATAAACTTTTCGGCGTTTTGTGTGGCTTCCAACGTCCTTGAAAGCTCGCCCTGCAAAACGGCGGCACGCTCTTTCAGTTCCTTTTGCTCGGCTTCATAGTCTGCCGAAAGTTCCGTGAAACGCTCGTCCGATATGCGCCCGGTCACGCTGTCCTCATACAGCCGTTTGAAGATAGCGGAGAGTTCCGCAATCCGCTTTTCTGCCGCTTCCAGCTCTTTCTTCTTGGCGGCGTTCCGGTGTTTGCCCCCGTCCTCGTTCTACTCGATTAGGTGCTTCATAAACCGGGCTTCGTGCCTGGCGGCGTACTGTGTGATTTTCTGTAAATTCTCGGTCACGCCCTCGGTCAACAGGTCGGTGCGGATAAAGTGCGTCGTACAGTCTGCCGTGCGCTTCTTATAGCAGCCGCTGTCCTCCCACATTATCAAATAAAACTTATAAAACAATTTTATAAATATCCGCTATTTCATTTTCAAAAGAAAAGCTCCTTTCATACACACCACCATTTTTTTGTATAACCTTTATAGAAGCAGTATTGTCTTTTTCGACGGATATATGAAGTTCTTTTAAATCTGCTTCTTTAGCCACTTGAAGAAGCAAATTTAACATTTCTGTTGCATATCCTTTTTTCCTTTCAGACGGACGTACACTATATCCGCAATTCCCTAAATCTTTCAAAAATTCATTTAATGTGTGTCTTAAATCAATAATTCCAATTATCCTGCTGTCGCTTTTTCTTAATGCAAAAAAGGTATCTGTGACTACCCAATTTTCATTTACTGTTTTGGGATTAGTATTCAGTGTTACAGAAGATAGCCATTCTTCGTAGCTTTCTATCTTGTCAAACAGCTCGCTTCCGTAAATAATCTTTTCTCCGTGTTGAAAATGTTCTTTACGATATGCAAGTCATTCTTCCTTTAGTTCTAAAGTAGGTCTTACCAAACAAATATTATTTTTCATTTTGAACCTCCTGTGGCAGTAAAAGCCTTTTTATTTCATGTATTATTTGACTGGGAATATCATTATCCATTTTCATCAATTTACTATACATTCGCACTCCTTGATATGCAAATATAATTACATTAAAAACAGATTCCGGGTTTACACTGTTAAATTCTTTTGTGCCTATTCCATAGTTAATAAGTTCTACCCATGTTGATTTTGAAATTTCATACTGCATTTTTACAGAATTATCCTCTTTGGAGATAGCCGGATTACTATAAAACTCACAAATTGCAAGGCTAAAAGAATTTTCATAGTCAATCATTTCACTTGCATATTTTGAAAGAAGTTCATCTAAAATAGTGGTCGCTGGAATGTGTTGTGTAATTTTAGTAAATACTTCGTTTCTCTGTTTATCAGAAAAAGCATTAACAATTTCTAAAAAAATCTGTTCGGTGCTTTCGTAATGGCGATACAGACCGCCACGGCTAAGCCCTGTTAGTTCGCAAATATCTTTCATAGTAACCTCTTTAAACCCTTTTTGGGCAAAAAGTTGATATGCTTTTTCTCGAATATCCTGTTTTGTCTTTTCTCCTTTCAAGCTCATGTTATCACCTCTTTCTTTTTGCAACATTCATGTCGCTTTTATTATGCGTCATTAGTGTCGCTTTGTCAAGAATAATTGGAAATAGAATTATAAAAATGAGTATGAATGAGTGGGATTCCGCCGTAGTCGGCATTGTGGGAATGTGTATAACTGACTATCTTATGGAATTGTGGGTAACTCTGTTTGCAGGACGTGGGAAAGCTGCACTTTAGCTTTTCCATGTGCTGTGAATAGAGTTATCCATGATTCCATAGCCTGTTATGCACATTTCCATAATGCTTGTCTTTTGGTCTTTGGTTCGGAATAGTGTGGTGCTGGCAGTCTATCTGTTGTTTTTAGTTTCTGCTTCTTTACCGTACATGAGCATTTGCTGGAGAGTCATAATGGCAGATTGATGATATCTGAACAGGATTTTCGAGAGATTGACAAGAAAAGTTGGCGCAGTCTTATTTCCTATGTATTGATCTGTAACAAGGAATTGTTAATAAATAATTTGTATAAATAACTATTTGTGCCATTATTTATACATTGTTTTTGCTTGTATAAATACCACAAATAGTATATCAGATTTTTGAGGCTATATCTAAAAATTTTAAAGTAATAAGAGGTTTGAAATTCTGTGCGTTATTGTGTATAATAGAAATACACAACTTTTTGTAAAAATACAGACTATAATTTGAGTGCTTACTGGAAAGTTAGAGGGATTATTATGGTGAAGCAAATTGTAAGAGATACTTTTTTCTTGAATCAAAAATCAGAACTTGCAACAAGAGAGGATGCGCAAGTGGTTACGGATTTGCTTGATACTCTGAAAGCAAATCAGGCTCGATGCGCTGGAATGGCAGCCAATATGATTGGTGTGCGAAAACGAATTATTGTGGTAAATATGGGGTTTATGAATGTACCAATGATAAATCCCGTAATTACGAAAAAATCAGGCGTATACGAAGTTGAGGAAGGCTGTTTGTCTTTGGATGGAGTGCGGGCAACAACGCGGTATCAAGAGATTGCGGTGGAGTTTTTTGATGCTGAATGGAAAAAGCAAAAGCAGAAATATTCCGGTTGGATTGCACAGATTATACAACATGAGTGTGACCATTTGGAAGGCATTATCATATGAAAAGAGGGAAGAAATGGAAGAATATAAATTTTATGGCTGGGAGCAGGCAGACACGCCGGCGGTGACAGACCAATATGCAGGGATAAAAACACCAATAGACTTATATAATGCGCTGTCAAAGATTTGGTGTGCGGATACCTGTGCACCAAGAATGCGTGTGAACTGGACACCGGAGAATAAAACACTCGGACAGTGCTCCATTACAGCATTTCTGGCACAGGATATTTTTGGTGGAAAAGTGTATGGAATCCTAAGACCTGATGGAAATTATCACTGTTATAATGTTGCTGGTGGCCGTTGTTTTGATTTGACCAGTGAGCAGTTTGGCGACGAAATTCTGAACTATGAAGATAATCCCGAGCAATCGCGTGAAGTACATTTTGCAAAGGAGGAGAAACGTCAACGATATGAGTATTTAAAGAAAATGCTTCTCCTGATGGAACCGTGACAAAAATTGCTTTGTGCGTTCTTCCTTTGGATTTTCTATGACATCTTTGGGCGCTCCTTGTTCCAAAATAGTTCCATCGTCCATAAAAATAACAGAATCCGCGACATCTCGCGCAAATGCCATTTCATGTGTGACAATAATCATGGTGGTTTCTTTGGCTGCAAGCTCTTGAATCACATGCAATACTTCACCGGTTAATTCTGGGTCAAGCGCAGAAGTTGGTTCATCAAAACACAAAATATCAGGGGTGAGCGCCAGTGCACGTGCAATAGCAACACGCTGGCATTGACCGCCTGAAAGTTGGTGTGGATAGTTTCCCATGCGGTCGGCAAGCCCCATTTGATTTAGTAGTTCTTTTGCTTGCAGTTCAATTTGGAGTAGTCTTTCTTTTTTGTGTGCTTTGTAGTCAGGTGCTTCTTTTGCAAGCAACTGTCCTGCCAACATAACATTTTGTAGCGCAGTGTATTGCGGAAATAGATTGAATGATTGAAATACAAGACCAAAATGCAAGCGCTTTCGGCGAATTTCACTTTCCTTTCCTGTGGATGGGTCGTCAGAATCAAAAAGAGTTTCTCCGTTTACGCGAATAACGCCACTGTCAGGTTTTTCTAAAAAGTTTAAACAGCGCAGAAGCGTTGTCTTACCGCTTCCAGAGGAGCCAATAATGGATACTGTCTGTCCTTTTTCCATCGAGAAGCTAATGTCCTTTAATACTTGTGTCTTTTCAAATGTTTTCTGAATGTGTTGTACTTCTAAGACAGCCATGTCAATTTCCCCCTATTTAAAGTAATCTAGCCGTTTTTCAAGATATCCCAAAAGCGTAGTGAGAATACCATTCCAAATCAGATAGTAGACCGCGGTAAAAAACAGTGGCCAGATTGCGCCAGAAATTCCCTGTGAGCCTTTTAGAAAAGACTGTCCTGCCCAGATTATCTCCTGCAAGGCGATAATGCGAGCAAGGGAAGTATCCTTTACCAATGTAATAATTTCATTGGACATTGGCGGAACAATTCGTTTTATCATCTGAAGCAGCTTAATTTTTACAAAAATCTGTCTTTTGGTCATGCCAAGCACAAGTCCGGCTTCTGTTTGACCGACAGGAATAGACTGGATGCCACCACGATAAATTTCAGAAAAATAACATGCATAGTTTAAAATAAAGGAAAAGCTTGCCGCCAGAAAACGGCCGCTTTCCCCACCACCCCAGATAGGGTTGTGCAATACCAGACCCGGGAAATAGTAAATAATTAGCAATTGAATCATAAGTGGCGTTCCTCGTATAATCCACACAACAAATCTTGCGAGATATTTTATGGGTCTAAAATGGGACATAGAGCCAAACGCAATGACCAGACCAAGCGGAAATGCGCCAATAAGCGTGACAAAAAACAGTTTTAAGGTTTGTAGGAAACCAATATTTAATGAGCGAATTACAATTGGAAATTGTTCGATAATCAGTTGCATAGAAATCTTCTGTTTATCTCCTTGTTTTCTTTTGATTATTGTTCAATCAGTGCAGCTTGGACACCATATTTTTCTGCGATTGTAAGCATACTTCCATCTTGATAACTTGTGACAAAAAAGTCGTTTAATGCAGTTGCAAGGTCAGAACCTTTTCTAAAACCGACACCGTATTTCTCATCATTTAATCCAACTGTATATGTAAGATTTGTATATCCTGTGCCTTCTCCCACCATAGCAGCCGCCATAAGAGAATCAATAATAGCAGCGTCAGAAGTTCCTGCTGCAACTTCCATCAAAGCATCTGCCTGCGCTGTGACAGGTGTGTGTTCAAGTTCGAGTGCAATGGCTTGCGCTTCCCCCGCGCTGCCTGCTTCAACGGCAAAGTTGACTTCTGGAATGTTGTCTTTGTCTTGGAAGCTATCAGCTTTATCAACAGGTACTACAATTACTTGTGCATTGTTGCAATAAGCATTGGAACATTCCATAGCACTTGTGACTTCTGATGTAAGAGTCATGCCATTCCACACACAATCAATTGTTTTGCCTTCTAGTTCCATAATCTTGTTGTCCCAGTCAATTTCAACAAACTCGGCAGATACATTAAGACTTTCTGCAAAAGCTTTTGCCATATCTGCATCAAAACCAATCCATTCGCCATTTTCGTCTTTGTAGTCCATCGGCTCAAAATCTGTGATTCCAACAACCAAAGTGCCTTTGTTTTTAACATAGTCAAGATCGGATGCAGTATTTTGTGCGTCTGCGGAATTAGAAGCAACATTGGAATCTTGTGTAGAAGTGGAGTTTTCTGCTTCTGCGTTCTGCGCGGCATCTGTTGGTGTGTTGTTGTTTTCTTGTGCTGGTGTGGAATTGTCCGTGGATGGTGCAGATGTGTTGCTGCATCCTGCAAGTGCTGCGGATAACATAAGTGCTGTGGTTAGCGCCATCGCCTTTGTAATCATATTTTTCATAATACTCCTCCATTTAAAATAAGAATAGATTTTTGGATAGTAAAATCTTTGATTTCACGTTATCATGTTATCAGTTTACCGTATTAAAGTCAATAGGGCATATCTTATTTTTGTTAATAATTGATTTGACACATTTTTTCCTGTATAATGAAAGAAACAATTACAAGAGTATGAAAACTTCTTAGGATTTTCCATATACTGCAAACGATGGCTTTATGAGTCATATAAAATTATATAGTGGTAAGAGTACATTAAGTTACGGAGAGTGGTTTTGTATGATTTGATGTTTGTAACAGGAAGTTGAAGGTTCATTTTTAATAGTAAGAGGATGCATATGCAAAAGAATGAGAGGACAATTGACCCACACCTTTTGCGGGCGATTGTAAGAACAACTGGCAGGGTTCCATTAATTCCATATGATCTAAAAAAAATCAAGGAATTGGCGATTTATGAGCGGTGTAGAATGCCCAGTTATGAAACAATATCTTTTTTTCGTTTTAAAGAGCACGATTTTTCTGTACTTGGAGAGATGGAAAATTTGCATACGTTAAGAATGTATACATACAATCCGTTAATTATTGCAGATTTTTCTTTTTTAAAAAAGTGTAGAAAAATGAAAAAGTTGGATTTGGCGCAGACCAATTTTACAGACTGTGCGCTGTTATCTTATCTTCCAGAATTAGTCTATGTTCATCTTCCAGAAGAGAAAAACCTTATCAATAAGCACGTTTTAGATACCATTCATGCAAAAATCGAATTTGATGAGGAGGAAATTCATGATTATCCAATTGTGGAAATTGTGGAGCAAATAAAGGAGAAGACGAAAAGACCAGCATATGCCTTGGCATTGCGAAAAGGTATTGTGCCAGATTTGTTTGATAGCAAATTTGGCGGTCTGCCATATTGGAATCCGAAAATGGCGTATCCATTGGATAGGACAGGGCAAAAGATGACGATGATAGCGCAGATTAACTTTGATAGGGCGACAGTGGATGAAAGACTGCCGCAACAGGGAATATTGCAGTTTTTTATCGCTTTAGATGACGAAGAAGATTTGTATGGATATGATGGAGAAGTGCCGGATAGACAAGAAATGTTCCGCGTTGTGTATCATGAGGCAGTGGATTACGGTATTACAAAAGAGCAAGTTTTAAAGTTAGAGATTCCCATTTGTACAGATCCAGAACTTAGACAATGTTCACCTGTCTGGAATGAAATTGGCTTTGATTTTGTGCCGCAAGAGGTCTATCTATATCCTGATGATAAGCACATTGTAGATCCATTACGGGAAGCGGAAATTGCCTTGATAGGAAAAGACGTTAGAGAACGATATTTTTTTAACAGGGAAGAAGTGGATTATTTTTACCGCAAATTGTCCTATTTTGGAAGTCATATGTTAGGGTATCCGCTTCGTCTTCTTTTTACCCCTCAAAAGATTGTTAATAAAATAGAGAAATATGATACAGTATTGTTGCAGATTCATCAGGAAATCAAGGAGCAAGCAGACCGTGTGCTCTGGTCCGACAGTGGTGCTATTCAATTTTTTATGAATAGCGAGGCACTTGCGCGGCGAGATTTTAGCAAAGTATTGTATTACTGGGGGTGTGTAAATAAGGAGAAGTACCCAAAATAAGTAATACAGATTGCAAGGGATATTTTTGTGAGATTTAAGAGAAGATGAATTTGCAGATTGATAAGAAGATGTATGGAAATAACATGGATAGATTGCGTAGAATATTTTCATACAGTTTCTAAGAAAGGGGATAGTTTTATGCAACAGGAGAAGAGAACTGTTGATCCATATCTTATGGGGGCAATTGTAAGAAGTAATGGAAAAATCCCATATGTGCTGTATGATATAAAGAAGATAAAGACGCTAACGCTGACAGAGGAAACGATAGGGTCATATTCTGATATGTTTCAGATAAAAGAGCATGATTTTTCAATTGTTGAAGAGATGGAAAATCTGCATACTTTAATCGTTAATACGCGAAAGCCACTTATTATAGAAAATTATTCTTTTCTTGCAAAGTGCACAAAATTAAAAAAATTGGATTTGGTACAGACAAATTTTACGGACTGTGCACCTTTGGCACAGCTTACTGCACTTGCTTATATTCGGTTGCCAGAAAAGCATCGTCTTGTCAATACACAGGTTTTGGATACGCTTTGCGCAGAGATTGAATTTGACGAGACGACAACCTATGATTATCCAATAGAAGAGATTGCGAAATATATCAAAGAGCAGACCAAGACAATGGCATATGCGTTGACTTTGCAGAAAGATATTGCACCAGATTTGTTTGACAGTAAGTTTGGCGGTTTGCCGTATTGGAATCTGAAAATGGCATATCCAGAGGACAAGACAGGTCAAAAAATGATATTTCTTGCGCAGATTAATTTTGACAGAGCAACAGTGGATAAGCGTCTGCCGCAGCAGGGAATGCTACAATTTTTTATTGCGCTTGATGATTGTGAGGGTACTTATGGCTATGACGGTGACACGCCGGATTGTCAGGAAATGTTTCGTGTGGTATACCATGAAACAGTGGATTACTCTATCACAGAGAAACAAATTTTAGCGTTGGATATTCCGGTGTCAACGGATCCAGAAATTGAAGAGTTTACCCCTGTCTGGAAGCCATTTCGGGTTGAAATTACACCAAAGGAAGCTTATATGAGTACCACTGACAAGCGCTTTGACAAGCTGTTTCGGAGTGCAGTAAAGGCGTTAAAGGGGAAAACTATTGGGAAAAAGAGTGCATATGATGTTTTGACCAATGAAGATTATTGGGCTCTAAATAACGAGTTGTCATACTATGGGCATAATATGTTAGGCTACCCATTTTTTGTACAGTCTGATCCAAGAAAAAAAGCAAAGTATTACGATACGGTATTGTTACAGATTCATTCGGAGATGACAGATGACGAGGAGCTTGTGTGTTGGGCAGATGGCGGCGTAGCCAATTTCTTTATCAATAGTGAGGCGCTTGCACAGCGAGATTTTAGTAAGATATTTTATTGTTGGGATTGTGATTAAATAAAAAATAACCCCTGCCCCAGCTTACGAAAAAAATCAATATAAGATATAATGAATTTCAGTGCGATACATAGAAAGTGTGTCGTACTGAAATTTTTTATGCACAGACTGGTGCAGAAGAAATAAACCGCTAAGGTGGCACACCGATCACACAAAGAGGGAAAGTAATTTTCCCTTCTCGAGTGCACATGGGCGTTCAAATGAAATATGTCAGCAAGGCGACGGACGCTCCTCGGGCGAGTAGAGAAGATAAGACTTTCCTGCTTGATTGCGCACGAGTGTGGGAAGTAGGAGGAATTTTGATGAGGAGAAAGAAATATTTATTTTTCTGGCTATTATTAGGTGTAATAACAATGAGCATGCTTTTTGGTTGTGCTTCGCAAAATAGTGTAGTCTCGTCAGAAACAGTTGTTAGTAGTAAAGAGCGCGAGGAGGTTATCATTGCGATATCTACAGAGCCGTCTACATTAGACCCCTGTCAAGGTTGGGGGCATGGCAATACTCCACTAATACAAAGTACACTTATAAAATATAATGAGGAAATGTATTTTGAGAAGGATTTGGCAGTTGATTACAGTCTTGATAAAACAGGGTTGGTGTGGACATTTAAGCTGCGCGATGATGCGCGTTTTACAGACGGAAAAGCAGTTACGGCGGAGGATGTGGTATTTACTTTTGAGACAGCGAAGGCTGCGCAAGCTTCGATAGACTTGACTTTTCTGGAAAAAGTGGAGGCAAGAAATGACACAACTGTCACTTTTTTACTGTCAAAGCCAACTTCTGTATTTCTCAATACAATTGCATCGGTGGGGATTATTCCAAAACATGCATATGGCACAGATTATGGAGTTAATCCGGTTGGTTCTGGACCGTGGAAGTTTGTTCAGTGGAATCCACAGGAGCAGTTAATTTTGGAGGCGAATGAGGATTATTATGGAACAATTCCTTCTATTAAAAAAGTAACGATTGTTTTTATGACAGAGGAGGCTGCCTTTGGGGCAGTGCAGGCGGGGCAAGTTGACATCGCATTGACGGCGGCGACGCTTGCAGATAAAGAGATTGCGGGTTATCATCTGGCGCGTGTCACTTCTGTGGACAATCGCGGCTTTACGCTGCCAATATTGCCCAATGAAGGAAACGTTACGGAAGGCGGATATCCGATTGGCAATAATGTGACTTGCAATTTGGAAATCCGTCAGGCGATTGCCTATGCAATAGATCGAGAATTGATTGCCAAAGTGGCACTAAATGGTTTTGGGACACCTTGCTATTCCGAGAATGATGGAATGCCTTGGAATAATTCCGCAGTACTGATTGAGGCAGATGTTGATTATGCAAAGAAATTGCTTGCGGATGCAGGTTGGGTGGATTCTGATGGAGATGGTATTGTGGAAAAGGAGGGAATTAAGGCGGAGTTTACTGTTTTGTACCCAAGTGGTGATTCTGTCCGCCAAGCAGTGGCAATAGCGACTGCAGAGCAGGTAAAACAAATTGGCATTCATATTATAGTGGAAGGAACGAGTTGGGATGATTTATCTAAACGTATGTTCTCTAATGGCGTTATGATGGGGTGGGGCGCAGCAAATCCTTATGAAAGTTACTGTCTGTATTACAGCAAAGGTGCATTTCAGGAGGATTTTTACAATCCAGAAGGGTATCAATTACAGAAAACGGACGCCTATTTGTCCGCAGCTATGGAAGCACTGACAACAGAGAAAGCGTATGAATATTGGCGGCTTGCACAATGGAATGGTGAAACAGGTACCTGTATGAAGGGGATTTGCCCGTGGGTGTGGATTGTCAATGTGGACCATTTATATTATGTGCGTGACGGGCTTGATATTGGAAGACAGCAGCTTCACCCACATGGTGCTTCTATGCCGTTGCTGCAAAATCTGCATACATGGCGGTGGATGTGATATGGATGTCAGAAAAGCGGCAAATTGGCGTAAAGGGAATAAGACAGTTGTGTCAGAAATAAAGGTAGAATTTGTATAACAGTTGGAAAAATAGGGCACTTGTGTCAGAAATGAGGTGCAACGACGTGAAAAATACGGTTAAGCAGATTGTTTTATTATTCTTAAAAAACAGTATACGAATGTTATCCCTACTCTTTGCAGTTAGCATTATCTCGTTTGCGTTGGTGAGTGTTTCCCCAATCGATCCAGTACAGCAGTACATTATGGGAATTGGACCTGTCTCAGAAGAACAGCGCGCTGAGATTGAGGCGTATTGGGGGCTTGATAGACCGCCAGTTGCGCGTTATATTCGCTGGTTGTCCGCCTTGTTTCGCGGAGATTTTGGCACCTCGTTATTGTATCGCAGACCTGTGACTGAAATTATTTTAGAGCGCTTTCAAAATTCGCTTGTTCTAATGCTGTGCGCGTGGGGAGTCTCAGGAATCATTGGGTTTTCGTTGGGCTGCGTTATGGGCATGAATCAGGGAAAATGGCAGGATAGGTTGTTCCGAAAGTTATGCTATTTTCTGAGCAGTGTGCCAACTTTTTGGCTGGGGCTTGTATTTTTGTTGCTTTTTTCTGTAAGATTAGGTTGGTTTCCAGTTGGATTTTCGACGCCAATCGGAATGCGCAACAGTGAAGTGCGTATATGGCAGCGTTTGCATCATTTAGCATTACCAGCATTCACATTGAGTTTAATGTCTTTTTCCGACATTGCGCTTCATACAAGGCAGAAGATGATTGATGTAATGAATAGTGCATATGTTTTATTTGCGCGTGCGCGCGGGGAGTTTGGATGGACATTGTTTGTTCGTCATGGATTGCGCAATACGCTTTTGCCAGCGCTAACATTGCAGTTTGCTTCATTTGCAGAGCTTTTTGGTGGTTCGGTGCTTGCAGAGAATGTATTTTCGTATCCGGGGCTTGGCTCTGCGGTCTCCGCGGCAGGACTTCATTCTGATGTGCCACTTTTGTTGGGGATCACACTGTTTTCGACTCTGTTCGTCTGCATAGGAAATATGACAGCCAATCTGTTGTATGGTGTTATTGATCCCAAAATTAGGGAGGCGCAGTCATGAAAAAGTTAAGACAATGGTTATTTCATTGGCAGCAATGGAAAACACCATTGCTGCCAATGAAGCGTTTGAATGTACGAACAAAAGCCTTTGCGCTGACAGTGATTTTGTTTTCTCTAATTGTGACAATTTATGGAGTTGGTATACTGATTCCACAAAAGGCAGTTGCGACAGACTTTGCCCATGCGAAACAACCTCCATCGTGGCAGCATTTGTTTGGTACAGACAATCTGGGACGTGACATTTTAGTGCGCACTTTAAAAGGGATGTCAGTCAGCGTGACAATAGGCATTGTGGCTTCATGCATTAGTGCAGTGATTGGAATTTTGATTGGCATTGCGGCAGCGGTGGGTTCCCGCTTTTGGGACAGTGTGATAAATTGGCTGATTGATTTGATAATGGGGATTCCACACACGGTTTTTATTATATTGATTTCTTTTGCTTTGGGAAGAGGACTTAAAGGGCTGTTGGCTGGTATTGCGGCAACACACTGGGCAAGCCTTGCAAGGCTGATACGAGGAGAGGTGCTGCAACTGCGCAATCAGCATTATATCACGGTGTCGCGTCGTCTGGGGAAGTCAGGTAGCTGGATTTTGATCCATCATATGCTACCGCATCTAGTGCCACAGTTTTTGGTAGGGTTGATTTTAATGTTTCCTCATGCCATATTGCATGAGGCGTCTATCTCTTTTTTGGGGTATGGATTACCACCGGAACAACCAGCAGTTGGTATTATACTGGCGGAGAGTATGACCTATCTATCCGCTGGAATGTGGTGGATGGCGGTGTTTCCCGGGCTAGTTTTAGTGCTGATAGTTTGGCTAATTGACCAACTAGGAGAAAATCTGCGCAGAGTGATTGACCCATTTCACGCACAGGAGTAGAAGATTAAAAAATATTTCATAGAGGTGTTTATGGATAACAAACAAAATCCTCCAATTTTGGAGGTCGATAATCTATCCATTTCTTTTCAAATGTACGATGGTAGATTTGATCAAAAGGCGCTGCAAGTTATTTCTGAGTTGAATATAAAAATATACGCAGGAGAGATTCTAGCAATTGCTGGCTCATCTGGCTCGGGAAAAAGCCTGCTTGCCTCAGCGATTTTGGGGATTTTGCCAAACAATGCGACTGTCACTGGAAAGATGTGCTATAATGGTCAAATGTTGACTCCCAAATTACAGAAACGTTTAAGGGGAACTGAGATTGCGCTGGTACCACAGTCTGTAGATTTTCTTGACCCATTAATGCAGGTAGGAACACAGGCAGACGGGCATAAAAAGCCATTTCCTACACAGAAAAGACGCAGGTTCTTTCAGCGGTTTGGTTTGCCTAGTGGAATAGAGAAATGTTATCCCTTTCAACTTTCCGGTGGCATGGCGCGGCGCGTTTTGGTCTCCACAGCGCTGATTGCAGATGCACAATTGATTATTGCTGACGAGCCGACACCGGGTATGGGTCTAGAACAGGCATTGGATACATTGAAAATGTTTCGAGAGATGGCAGATGACAAGAAAGCAGTAATTTTAATTACGCATGATATTGATCTTGCATTTGCAGTTGCAGACAGAATCGCAGTTTTTTATGCTGGAACGATTGTGGAAACTGCAAATGCCCATGACTTTCAGATAGGGCCAGTCGCGTTGCGTCATCCATATAGTAAAGCACTTTGGCGCGCGTTGCCGCAAAATGAGTTTGAGTCGATAGCAGGAGTGCAGCCCTATGCTGGAAATTTACCGAAGGGATGTTTGTTTGCGCCACGATGCAAGTGCAAAACGCCAAGGTGTATGCAGGAGTCCCCGCCTTTGCGAATGTTGCGTGGTGGAGAAGTGCGGTGCTTTTGTGCAAAGTAGGGAATGGAAGGGGAATAACGCAAATGTGTCTCAAGGCAAAAGACATTAGCTTTCGATATGCAAAGCATCAGTCGTGGATAGTCCAAAATCTAAACTTTTGTGTAGAGCAAGGAACTTGTGTCGGTTTATCTGCGCCAAGCGGAGCAGGAAAGTCCACTCTGGCAATGTTACTTGCAGGATATCTAACACCTGTGGAAGGTGAAATTTTGTTAAATGAAAAGCCGCTTTCAAAGAAGGGTATCTGTCCAGTGCAATTAATTTATCAACATCCAGAGCAGACAGTCAATCCGCGCTGGCGATTGCGTAAAGTGCTTGAGGAGAGCGGGCAAATTTCGGAGGAACTTCTTGCTGCGCTTGGTATTGAATCCGCATGGTTAGGACGCTTTCCGCAAGAACTTTCCGGCGGAGAATTACAACGATTTTGTGTTGCACGTGCACTGATGAGCGGGGCGTCTTTTTTGATATGCGATGAGATTAGCACGATGCTAGATGCCATTACACAGGCGCAGATTTGGCATGTGGTCTGCGACGAGGCAAAAAAACGTAACATGGGAATTGTAGTCATTACACACAACTATCATTTGGCAAGACATTTGTGCAGCCAGATTTATGATTTGCATAAAATCCAAAATACTGAGAAAATTTAAGATTTGAGAACGTCTTTTCTTTACTACCAAAAGTATTTTTCTGGTATTTGATAACCAGTTTTTCCAAAAACATAAACTTTTTTACATTAGTTGTGAATTGTAACAATTAATTTCTAAGATATTGGTTTGGAATGAGCAATTGGAATATCTTGCAATTTAAAGATAGCAGAGTTATTATGTTTGTAAAGATAGACAAATAAGAATTATGAATAAAAGTGAAAGAGACGGCATTATTCAGAGATGTAAATACTACAGAGAATATACGTGTGGAAGATTAATACCACAAAAAATAAGAGTATAGGGCGGAGTCTGCCGGATGGGTGCCTGTGGAGTTAGGAGAGAAATCAAACAGTTTTGATTACGAGGATAATAAAGCAGAAAACCCATTGGATTTAAACAATGGGTAGTTCACTATAAAATTTGAGAAATAGAATAGCAACTTTGTGTTAGGAGAATATTATGATACAGTTTTTAAAGGGAGATATTACGAAAATAGACAATGTGGATGCGATTGTAAATGCGGCAAATAGTAGTTTGCTTGGCGGCGGAGGCGTTGACGGGGCAATACATCGGGCGGCGGGACCAGAATTATTGTTTGAGTGCCGATTGCTTGGTGGTTGCAAGACAGGGCAAGCAAAGATAACAAAGGCATATAGGATTCCTTGTCAATATATTATTCATACTGTTGGACCTGTGTGGAATGGAGGAAGCCACAACGAGGACGAATTGCTTGCCGACTGTTATCGTAATTCGCTTAAGCTTGCCGCAGAGCATAAGATTAGAAAGATTGCATTTCCGTCCATATCAACAGGGATTTATGCATTTCCGGTGGAACGGGCAGCAAGGATTGCAGTGGGAACTGTTCAACAATACTTAAAAGAAAATCAGGATTTGTTTGATATTGTTTTGTGGGTATTGTTTAATGACAGAACCAAGGCTGTTTATTGTGACGCTGCAACATTGTTGATGAAAGAAGAATACTAATATGAAAATTGACAAACAAAAAGCGTTAAAAGCGTTTCAAGAATACACGACACACTATGATGTGTCAGATGAAAAAGTAAAATTGAAGATTGACCATACT
The DNA here is from genome assembly GCA_949383255.1 of Lachnospiraceae bacterium. Classification (GTDB taxonomy): domain Bacteria; phylum Bacillota; class Clostridia; order Lachnospirales; family Lachnospiraceae; genus COE1. The sequence goes on from CASJPF010000002.1 coordinate 34,987, forward strand.
TATAGAGTGTGTGGACTTTGCCAACAGATTGCAGTGCAGTCTGGATTTGATGAAAATGAGATAGAGTTAGCGTGGTTGACAGGATTGCTGCATGATGTTGGGCGATTTGAACAATTAAAAAGATATGGTACTTTTATAGATGCACAATCCATAGATCATGCAGAATTTGGCGCCAATATTTTATTCAAAAAGGGAAGAATTAGAGATTATATTGAGGATGCTTCGGAGGACCAACTGCTTGAAAAAACAGTGCGGTGCCACAGTGCATATCGCGTGCCTGCTCATTATACAGAGCGCGAGAAAAAGTTTGCAGACCTGCTCCGCGATGCAGATAAGATAGATATTTTAAAGGTTAATATTACTGTGCCAATTGAGGAAATCTACAATGTGACTACTTATGACCTGAAACATTGTATAGTGACAGAGGAAGTGATGCAGGCGTTTTTTGAAGAACATGCGGTTCTTCGCAGCTTGAAGAAAACACCAGTTGATAATTTGGTTGGACATATCTCTCTTGTGTATGAGTTGGTTTATCCAATTAGCCGTAAGCTTGTGCATCAACAAAAGGATTTGGATAAACTAATGAGTTTTCAGTCCGAACTTCCGGAAACCAATGCACAATTTGCAAAAATTCGGGAGAAGATGACAACATATATGGAGCAAATCCAGTAAAAGATTAGAATCATTACTGTTCATGAGAAGGGAAGGCATGTCTTTTTGATAAGGGCGGCAGTGAGGCAAACAGTGGCGGCGGTTAGCTTATGGGATATATCAATGATCCTGCAAGTAGGTCGTGTGATTTGGGTATTCCGTGTGTCGAGTGTTATGGCGTGCGTCTTGTCTATTTTTATCATGATCCAGAGCGATTTTGGAAATATATCCGATCAGTACGAAAACTTTAAGAGTTGCGTTATCTCACACAGAGGAGGCGATTACCTCTTGGTGTGGGATATTTTTTCGGTTTATACAAATAAAAGCCCTATAACACGATAGACGCCGTCCGGTTTTGTGTGAGGGATATTTTTCGTTTTAGAAATATAGATAAGTAAAAGATTTTAGGTAATATTTGAGAATATTATAGAAAGGAATGTGGAAACAAAAGATTATGAACAAATTTATTTTTCGGCAGTCTATGATTTTATTTATGGCTGCCACAGTTTGGGGAGTTGCCTTTGTTGCGCAGAGTGTGGGAATGGACTATGTGGGACCCTACACTTTTATTGCAGTGAGAAATGTCGTTGCGTTGGCAGTTCTTGTACCCTGCGCGATATTTATGGACAGGAATCGCCAAGGAAAGGGCACAGAGGAACGACATTATCAAAAAGAAGACAAAAAAGTATTAGTGATTGGTGGTATTTGTTGCGGCATCTGTCTTTTTACAGCAAGTACGCTACAACAGTTTGGAGTGAAGTACACCACAGTAGGAAAAGCGGGCTTTATCACAGCGATGTATCTTGTGATTGTGCCAGTTTTTGGACTGTTTCTCAAAAAAAAGACCGGATTCAAGGTATGGATTGCAGTAGTGCTTGCCTCGTTGGGGCTTTATTTATTGTGCATTACAAAAGGGGATTTTCGGCTGCAAAAAGGGGATCTCTATATGTTGGGGTGCGCTGCTGTCTTTGCAGTACATATTCTAGTTATAGATCATTTCTCACCGCTGGTAGACGGCGTCAAGCTCTCCTGTATACAAACGTTTACCAATGCAGTACTTGGGGCGGTTATGATGCTTTTACTGGAACAACCACACCTGTCTGAAATTATTGCAGCATGGTTGCCAATTCTATATGCAGGTGCGCTTTCAAGCGGTGTAGGATACACATTTCAGATTATTGGACAGAAGGGCATGAATCCTACAGCGGCTTCTCTAATCTTAAGTTTGGAGTCTGTGATTTCTGTGTTGGCTGGATGGCTGTTGCTCCATCAAGTACTTACTACAAGGGAAATAGCGGGCTGTGTGCTTGCTTTTGCAGCGATTATTTTGGTTCAGTTGCCTGAACGCAGGAAATGACTTGAATTTCATGAAAAGATACACTATACTTGTATTATATTAATTTGTAACAGGGGGAATTATACACATGGAAAACAAGAAATACAGGAAAGTTTCTATTATAGTAACAATCAGTGTTTTAATGTTTATTGTTCTTGTAATTGCTTTTTCTATCAACAATATTGCTGCGTGTAAAATGATGGAAAATGAAGTTGTGAAAGCTTCTGGCATTACAATGGCGGAAGCAAGAGCACAAGTCATGGGAACTGTCAAGGCTGCAACAATGGTAAGTTTTATTGTAGGAATGATTGCGTTGGTAATTTTAGCTGTTTTTATAGAGTTTTTGCTTGTAAAACCACTCAAAAAAACAGTGGCGGAGATTCACAGGATTGCGCGTTATGACTTAACGGAAGGAGATATGGCAGAGATTCGCGCGATGTACACAAGGAAAGATGAGATTGGAAGCATTAGTAGAAATATTATATTGATGTATGATAATTTGCGGGATATTGTGAAACAGATTGATCAGACGGCAGGCGCATTGTCCAATAATGCGGGGGCGTTAGCAGAGCACACAACACAGATTAAACATTCGTCAGACGAGATTAATACAACCATGAATGATCTGAGCAATGCAGCCATGTCGCAGGCGGGGGAAGCGACAACCAGTGCAAATGAAGTTGCAAAGTTGGATGAGTTGATTATACAAAATATCTGTGATACTGAAAATCTTAAAAGCAATGCGAAAGAAATGGAACGGGTAAAAAATAATGGTCTTACCGCAATTAAAGATTTGATGGAAAAGACAGCAAAAAGTCGGGAAAGTATTGGCGTTGTGCGAGATGCAATGCGGCAGAATAATGAGCAGGCGCAGAAGATTGAGGCGACAAGCCAGAAAATTAATGACATTGCCGATCAGACGAATCTTCTTTCCTTAAACGCGGCGATTGAGGCTGCGAGAGCCGGAGATGCGGGAAGAGGTTTTGCTGTTGTGGCAGAGGAAATCAGAGGGCTTGCGGAAGAGACAAACAGCCTGACCAATGAGATTGGTATAATTATTCAAGAACTTTTGGACAAAACTGCAGACGCAACTAGGAATATGGAAACGATGGAGCAGATTTTTCAGGAGCAGGAAAATAGTGTAGGTGATACCAAGGAAAATTTTGTTCAGATAGAACAGTGTCTTGAGAGTGTGCAGTCAAGTGTTGATACGTTGTATGAATCTAGTACGAATATGACAGGAAGCAAGCAGATTATTGTGGAAATGATTGATGGAATGTCGGCTACTTCCGAAGAGAATGCAGCGGGCAGTGAGGAAGTGTTGGCAGCAGTGGAGACACAAAACAGCGTAATTACAAATATTGCGGATATGACGCAAGGTTTATCAGCATTGGCAGCGGAACTCGCAGAGCAGGCACATAAATTTACATATTAAAAAGTAAGGAAGGGATTAAAGGGTGAAAGAAAAAAAAGAGAAAGGGATAAAATGCAAACACATATCTTTCACCCTTTGTGTTTGCGCCTCAAATGAAAATGCAAGCATTTTCGCTTGAGGCTTGGTGCAAAAAATGAAAAAGGATAATCTATGGCGTAAGTATACGAATGAGGAGAAAAAGAAAGTACAAGAAGTTTGTGATAGATACAAAGACTGCTTGAACCACGGCAAGACAGAGCGCGAATGTGTATCCCAAGCAGTAGAGATTGCACAGAAAAATGGTTATAAGGAGTTGTTTGAGACACTTGAAAAAGGGGAGCCTATAAAGGTGGGCGATAAGCTTTATGCTGTGCAGATGGATAAGAGTGTTGTACTTTTTCAGATTGGTAAGAAATTATTGTCTGATGGAATGAATATTCTTGGAGCACATATTGATTCCCCTAGAATTGATATAAAACAGAATCCGTTGTACGAGAAGGAAGGCTTTGCATATTTTGATACACATTACTATGGCGGTATTAAAAAATATCAATGGACTGCAATTCCTTTGGCAATTCATGGTGTGATTGCAAAGAAAGATGGAACAATCATTTCTGTCAGTATCGGTGAAAAGGAGGATGAACCAGTGTTTGTTATCTCGGATTTATTGGTACATTTGTCTGGAAAACAGATGGCAGAGAAAGCATCAGAAGTAATCAAAGGAGAGAATCTTGACCTGTTAATTGGAAATTGTCCAATCGAACAAGATGAGACACTAGATCAGGAGGAGAAGGAGGCGCTCAAGGCAAATATCTTAAAAATTCTTGCAGAATCTTATGATATTGAGGAGGAGGATTTGCTCTCAGCAGAATTAGAAATTGTTCCAGCAGGAAAAGCAAGAGATTTGGGACTTGACAGAAGCATGATTCTTGGCTATGGCCATGATGACAGGGTATGTGCATTTACATCTGTCTTTGCAATGATGAATCTGGCAGAAGAAGTTACAGAGAGGACTTTGTGCTGTATTCTAGTGGACAAAGAGGAAATTGGAAATGCGGGTGCGACTGGCGCAGAGTCTCGTTTCTTTGAAAATACTGTGGCAGAACTTATCGCTGCTACAGAAAAGGATTCTCAACTTCTTGTGCGCCGTGCTCTGGCAAATTCTAAGATGCTGTCCTCAGATGTCAGTGCAGGATATGACCCATTGTATGCCGATGTATTTGAGAAAAATAACGCTGCATTTCTGGCGAGGGGACTTGCTTTCAATAAATATACAGGTTCGGGTGGAAAATCAGGATCGAGCGATGCCAATGCGAAGTATGTGGCAAGGATTCGGAAAATTATGGATGATGCAGATATTATGTATCAGTTTTGTGAATTGGGAAAAGTTGATGCAGGCGGTGGCGGAACGATTGCGCGAGTCATGGCAAAATATGGTATGAATGTGATTGACAGCGGAGTGGCTGTAATCAATATGCATGCGCCATATGAAGTTGTTAGCAAGGCGGATGTGTATGAGGCTGTGCAAGGGTACACAGCATTTTTAAAAAGGGCTTAGGCCCTTTTTTTATGCACATGGGCACCCAAAGGAATATTGTCAGCAAGCTGACGGGTGCCCAGCACACGAATATGGAAGATAAGACTTCTCTACTCGATTGCACATGGGCACCCAAAGGAATATTGTCAGCAAGCTGACGGGTGCTCAGCGCACGAGTAGGAAAGAAAACTTTCCTACTCGATTGTGAAGATTTGCACCTATAATAAAAATATCTTGACATATATATCGTATAATGATATATTAAGAATATGATATATCATTATACGATATATTGGCAACTGATATAAAAGCGAAGTTGAGCTGTGGAAGGAGGCAGAACTGACTTTATGGCAGAGCGGGAGAATCCCTTGACGGAGGCAGTATACTATATTCTTTTAGCGCTTAGAAAACCCAATCATGGATATGGCATTATTCAAGAGGTAGAACAGTTGACTGGTGGGCGCGTGATACTAGGAGCAGGAACTTTGTATGGGGCGATACAGACTCTTTTAAAAAAGAAATGGATTGATATTTATAGTATTGACACAGAGTCCAGAAAAAAGAAGGAATATATGATTACAGATTTGGGAAGACAAGTCTTTGAGACAGAGCGACAGCGATTGGAAGAATTGCTAGAAAATGCAAAATTAATGCACATTGAGAAAAAATAAGAAAGGAAATTAAAAATGATTCGATTTCGTTTATATCTCGATAAAGATGCAAAGGAACAGTGGTTAAATCAGATGGCGGCAGAGGGATGGGCAATGGAAACTTTTTTTGCGGGGATTTATCAATTTACTGCCTGTGAAAAAGGAGCGTATACCTATCGTGTTGATTTTGGAGATAGATTATTTTCTGTTAGCAATGATTATCGAGAGTTAATGCAGGATGCAGGAATCCAGATAATACAGACATGGGGATATTGGGTGATATTGCGAAAAAAAGCGTCGGAGGGAGCATTTGCGCTCTATACAGATTTGGCTTCAAGTATTGAGCACTATCAAAAAATTCGCAGGATGTTTCGGGTTGTCACTATATTGGAAATGATTTGCTTGTTTGTAGAACTTTATGTTGGAGCCAAGGGAATTATGCTGGGCTATGGGTGTGCGCTTTTGATTGCAGCAATGTTGGTAGCAGTAGTCAATGCGGTGTTTCAGACAAACCGTAAGATTGCAGAACTAGAAGAGAAAATGACGGGGATTTCAACAAAACACAAAAATACATATGTGTCTGTCTTTTTGGCAGTTGGATTATTGATAAACAGTTGTGCTTTTTTGCTGATGGAATATATACCACATGCAGTGACAAGAGGGTTGCAGATTATAGCGATTGCATTCATGCTTGTTGGAGTGGCGAAAACCTGCACAAAAAGTTTGTTTTGACAATAAGACAAAACAGCTACAATGATTTGCAGAGAAAATGGGTATACTGATTGTGTGGTTAAGAACTGTAAGTTACAGTTCAGTCTAGGACTTTGCACTGCGCTGCAAATTATGGCTTATATAAGCCGCGTAAGAAAACGTAGTGGCTTAAGATGCATCAAGCCATCGCGAAGCGGTTTTGCATGGCTTGATGCGTTACAGTTTGGCAAGGCTGAACTGTAAAGACTACATGCGGTGTGCAAATCAGCTTTGTTGACAGATTATGAATTCGCATGCCTGCAATAAAATGATATCGTATATTAAGGAGGTATAAAAATTGGTAGAACAGGACACAATTAGGCTTTTGCGAGAGTGCGACGCAGGGATTAAAATGGGAATTTCATCAATTGATGATGTTATTGACTATGTAAGTCATGATAAGCTTCGAAAATGTCTTGAGGATTGCAAGACGAAACATGTTGCGTTGCAGCATGAAATGGAGGGGATGCTTGCCGAATATCATGATGATGGAAAAGAGCCAAATATTATGGCAAAAAGTATGTCTTGGATGAAAACAAATGTAAAATTAGTGATGAACGAATCCGATCATACAATTGCAGATTTAATGACAGATGGCTGCAATATGGGGGTTAAATCATTACACAAATATCTAAATGAATATAAAGCCGCAGAGGAGAAAGCTAAAGACATTGCAAAGAGGCTGATCAATATTGAGGAAAAGCTTACGCTGGAAATTAGAGAATTTTTGTAGAAAGAGACAGGCAGTTTTGCCTGTCTTTTATGCGCATGGCCACCAAAAGGAAGATGGTTGAAGTATCTTTTTTATTTTGGAAAGGCACTTAAATGGTCCGCAAGTCATACAATAAAATAAATGAGTCCCGGGGGCATTTCTTGAAAACCTTTGAGCAACCTTTATCTGCCAAGGAGGAGACTGAATATCTGGAAGAAATGAACGGCGAAGATTTGGAGGCGGCCCATAGGGCAAGACAGATTCTGATTGAGAGAAATCTGCGTCTGGTGGCACATGTGTCCAAGAAATACATGGGGTGTGGAGAAGATATGGAGGACTTAATATCTATCGGCACCATAGGACTTATCAAGGCAGTGAATACTTTCAAGCCAGAGAAAGGAAGCAGGCTTGCTACATATGCTGCAAAATGTATAGACAACGAGCTGCTGATGATGTTTCGGGCAAGAAAAAAAGTTACGCGAGAAGTATCTTTATATGAACCGATTGGCACTGATAAAGAGGGGAACGAAATCAATCTGATTGATGTCTGTGAACAGGAACAGCGCGATATTGTGGATGATATGGATATGGTGGCAAAACTTAGATGCTTGCACCGCCTGATAGAAGAAAAACTTGACGATAGAGAGCAGGAGATTATTCGTCTGCGATATGGTATTTTAGAAAAAAATTTTACTGGGGAGGAGATGACACAGCGGGATATTGGAAAACTTTTGGGTATTTCTAGAAGTTATGTATCAAGAATAGAAAAGAAAGCTTTGGGAAAGTTAAAAGCAGGCCTAGAAGCAGAAAATCTCTGTTAAAGTGTGCTATTTTTTACATTTCGCGTGCTATTTTTTACATTTACATTGTAAATGCAGACAGCCTATGGTATATATGACAAAGTACAATAGAAGCAAAGGAGCAGCAAGGAATGTATAGCAGAGTGATAACAGGTGCCGTCAGTGGGATTGAGAGTGTGCTTGCAGCGGTCGAGGTTGACGCGTCGAAAGGCATGCCCGGTTTCGAGATGGTAGGACAGTTAAATAACGAGGTGCGGGAGGCAAGGGAGCGCGTCAGGGTAGCATTGAAAAATGTTTCTGTGGAAATTCCACCTATGCGAATTACAGTCAGCATATCCCCAGCAGAAATGCGCAAGGAAGGGGCTTCTTATGATTTGCCAATTGCAGTTGGCATTCTGGTATCGTTGGGATTGATACCAGAAGAGGGAATTAAGAACACTTTGATAATAGGAGAACTTGGTCTGGATGGGGAAGTGCGCCTCGTCAGAGGTGTGCTGCCTATTGTGCAAAGAGCAAAACAGGAAAAGATAATGCGATGCATTGTGCCGATAGAAAATGTAAAAGAAGGCGCTGTAATTGGCGGCATTGAAATTATTGGGGTAAGGACCCTTCGCAATACCATAGAGTATCTTAGAGAGGTTGAGGAGCGCAAGGCGCAGAGGATAGTGCCCGCTGAACAGACGTTGATGGAAAGCCTAGAGGAGACAATTGCAGATGTTGATTTTGCAGAAGTGAACGGTCAGGAGTCCATAAAACGTGCAGTGGAGGTTGCAGCGGCTGGGTTCCACCACATATTGATGGTGGGGCCGCCAGGCTCTGGCAAGACTATGATTGCCAAACGAATACCAACGATTTTGCCAGACTTATCAATGGAGGAAAGTTTGGAAGTTTCCACGATATACAGTGTTGCAGGACAGTTGGATAACAAAAAGGCACTGATTACTAGGAGGCCGTTTTTAGATCCGCACCACACAATTTCAGAACAGGCACTTGCAGGCGGCGGGCGGATTCCCCGGCCCGGCGTCATCTCGCTCGCGCACAGAGGGGTTCTTTTTATGGACGAGCTGCCAGAGTTTCGGCGCAACACCATAGAGATTCTCCGACAACCTCTTGAGGACAAGCGCATTCACATTGCCAGAACATACGGCAGTTTTGTCTATCCAGCGGATTTTATGCTAGTGGCTGCGATGAATCCATGTCCTTGTGGTCATTTTCCAGATAGAAATCGATGCAGCTGTTCAGAAGCCGAAATTAAAAAGTATCTTTCTAGGATTTCAGGACCAATCTTAGACCGAATTGATGTGGTAACAGAAGCCCCAAGAGTAGAGATTCGACAGTTGTCCGCGGAGATGCATAATGAGAGCAGTGTTGATATCAAGCAGCGTGTCTTAGAGGCAAGAGCACGTCAAGAATACCGTTATAAAGACACAACCTATCAATTTAACGCAGAGCTGCGACCGGGTGATATCAAAGAATATTGCAAGTTAGATACAAAAACGCAGGAAATGATGGAGGAAGTATTTACCATGATGAATTTATCTGCGCGTGCATATCATAAGATTATAAAGGTAGCACGGACAATCGCAGATTTGGATAGGAAAGAAGACATTCTTGCGGAACATCTCAGCGAGGCGATTTGCTATAGAATGAATGATTATAAATATTGGAATTAGCGTTTTCGATAAAATATTATTAAACAGGAGAATTATGAGAGAGGATAAAGAAGGTATTGTACAACAAAAACAATATGCCTGTTGGCTTGACACAATTTACTGGATTGCGAGCGACACAAAGTATAAGCTTCTTAGGGCGGCGGGCAGTATTCAAAATGTCTATAATATGGAAGAAAGGCAGCTTGCAGCCATTATGGGACGAAAAGGGTGTGAGCGTTTCTGCCAGCATAGAAAGAGATATACGCCGCAGAAAGTATGGAATTATATAAAAGAGTTGGGGATTCGTTATACATACTGTGAGGATTCGGATTTTCCCAGAAAGCTTGTTTGCATTCCAGACCCGCCTTTTGGCATCTTTTATAAGGGACAGCTTCCGGCAAAGAATGTTGCGGCAGTAGCTATAATTGGAGCAAGGAAGTGTAGCGAGTATGGTAAGCATATGGCTGAAACCTTTGCTTTGGCATTTGCATCGCAAGGTATTGATATTATAAGCGGAATGGCACAAGGGATAGATGGCATAAGCCAAAAAGCTGCGTTGGAAGCAGGGGGCAATTCCTATGCTGTGCTTGGATGCGGCGTTGACATTGTATATCCCAAATCCAATGAAAAACTTTATTATCAGCTTTTAGAACATGGGGGAGTACTGTCGGAGTATCCACCACAGATGGAGCCAAGACCAATGCTGTTTCCGCCAAGAAATCGAATAATTAGTGCATTGTCGGATGTAGTGTTAGTAGTGGAGGCGCGGGAAAAGAGTGGCACGTTAATTACGGTGGATATGGCGCTAGAACAAGGGAAAGAAGTGTACACGGTTCCGGGAAGATGTACGGACAGCCTTAGTATGGGGTGCAATCGACTGTTGCGTCAGGGAGCGGTGACTGCGACTGTGCCAGAGGATATTATTGAGGATATGCGCTGGGGAGCACTACCACAAAAAATTGATAAACAGACCTCAAAGGTTTCTTGGGAAAAACTCTCCACAATAGCACAGGAAGTCTATGCAATTATCGGTGTTTTGCCAGTTACACAGGAAAGAATTGTCTCTTTGCTGCGGGAAAAAAAGAAAACATTTACAGTACCACAGATTTGTCAGGGACTTGTCGAGCTGGAATTAAAGGGTTTTATTATCTTTGCTAACAGACAGTATAAAAGAACTTAGAATGTGTTTGAAAGATTCCTTGCGTGATATTTGCGCCAAATTGTGATGCATATCTGAATAGAAAGCATTTTTCAAACACGCTCTAAAATTTGATAGATTTTGGTATATAATTTTCACTACTTTTGTAAAGGCGTGAAAAGGAGCGACAACATAAAATAATTGATAGATTTTACAAAATATTACTTGCCACAAGTTTAAAATTAGGTTATAGTGGTGAACGTAAGTCAAGAATAAGAAATTAAGAGGTAACAGTATGGCAAAATATTTGGTGATAGTTGAGTCACCCGCGAAAGTAAAGACAATCAAAAAATTTCTGGGTGCAAATTATGAGGTATTGGCGAGCAACGGTCATGTGCGCGATATGCCCAAAAGCCAACTGGGATTTGATGCGGAAAATGATTACGAACCGAAATATATAACCATTCGTGGAAAGGGAGACATTCTGGCAAAGCTTCGCAAGGAAGTAAAAAAGGCAGATAAAATCTATCTTGCAACGGACCCTGACCGCGAGGGAGAGGCAATCTCATGGCATTTGTATATTGCTCTGAAATTAGAGGGCAAAAAGGTATATCGCATTACATTTAACGAAATCACAAAAAATGCGGTAAAGGAATCTTTCAAGAATCCAAGAGAGATTGATATGAGTTTGGTTGATGCGCAGCAAGCGCGCCGTATGCTTGACCGAATGGTAGGGTATCGGATTTCACCGCTTCTGTGGGCAAAGATTAAGAGAGGATTGAGCGCGGGAAGAGTACAGTCTGTAGCGTTGCGCATTATCTGCGACAGGGAAGATGAAATCAATGCTTTTATTCCAGAAGAATACTGGACATTGGATGCAACATTGAAAATAAAAGGGGAGAAAAAACCTCTTATAGCAAAGTATCATGGCACTGGAGAGAAAAAGACAGAGATTTCTTCTAAGGAAGAGATGGACAAAATTTTAAGAGAACTAGAAGGGGCAAAGTTTGCCGTCACAGATATAAAAAAGGGAGAGCGTGTTAAGAAAGCGCCGCTGCCCTTCACAACATCAACATTGCAGCAGGAGGCAAGCAAGACGTTAAATTTCTCCACACAGAAGACAATGCGTCTGGCACAACAGCTCTATGAAGGTGTGGAACTAAAAGGGCAGGGAACTGTTGGTATTATTACGTATCTGCGAACAGATTCGACCAGAATTTCTGATGAGGCTGCCGCTTCTTCCAAAGAGTACATTGCTAAAAATTATGGAGATGCGTATACAGCGGAGGCTGTGGCAGAAAAGAAAAAAGAGCAGAAAATACAAGATGCGCATGAGGCGATACGCCCGACAGATATCAATAACACTCCAGCAGATTTAAAGGAGTCTTTGAGTCGGGACCAGTTTCGCTTGTATCAACTTATCTGGAAACGGTTTACAGCAAGCCGCATGACACCCGCGAAGTTTGAGACAACTTCCATAAAAATTGACGCGGAGGGACATCACTTTACAGTGTCCGCGTCTAAACTAGATTTTGACGGATTTATGAGTGTCTACAAAGAGGCAGATGAAGAGAAAGCAGTATCCAACACGCTTGTGAAAGATATCACAAAAGAGGCACAACTTTCCTTAGAGGCGTTGGATCCCAAACAGCATTTTACGCAGCCGCCTCCACATTATACGGAGGCATCACTTGTAAGAGCACTCGAGGAGCTTGGAATTGGGCGGCCTAGTACTTATGCGCCGACAATCACAACAATTATGGCAAGACGCTACGTAGTAAAAGAGGACAAAAACCTCTATGTTTCCGAGTTGGGCGAAGTAGTCAACAATATGATGAAAGATGCATTTCCGTCAATAGTGGATGTGAATTTCACGGCGAATCTTGAAGCTTTGCTCGACAAGGTGGAAGATGGTGCAATTGGCTGGAAGACAGTGGTAGGAAATTTTTATCCGGATTTGGATGAGGCGGTGAAGAATGCGGAGAAAGAACTTGATGAGGTAGAAATTGCTGACGAAGTATCCGATGAATTGTGCGATGTATGTGGTAGAAATATGGTTATTAAATATGGACCACACGGTAAATTTCTTGCTTGCCCGGGATTTCCAGAGTGCAAAAACACAAAACCTTATTTTGAGAAGATTGGTGTATCTTGTCCAAAGTGCGGCAAGGAAGTTGTTATCAGAAAGACGAAAAAAGGCAGAAGATATTATGGTTGTGAGGCGATACCAGAATGTGACTTTATGGTATGGCAAAAGCCTTCCAAAGAAAAGTGTGACCGCTGTGGCGGTATTATGCTAATCAAGGGAAATAAGCTTGTGTGTGTGAATGAGCAGTGCGGTTTTGTGAAAAAGATAGAGGATATTGATACAGTGACATCATAAAAAAGAGCTGTGAAATAATGAGATAATCATTTTTTTCACAGCTCTTTTTTATGCACATGGGCACCCAAAGGAATATTGTCAGCGAAGCTGACGGGTGCCCAGTGTGCGAGTAGGGAAAGGAATCTTTCCCTACTCGATTGTACATACGCACCCAAAAGTTATTGCTGCAATCGTTTCAATATTTTTTACATTATAGAAATTAAAAGAAATTGTAAAGTATTATTGAATTATTGACTGAAACTATTGAAAAATAGAGATACGTATGTTAAAATTTAGTATCAATAGGACTTTTTGACGGAGAAATTGCAGAAGTTCATATGAGCTGCAGACAATAAAAGGACTTGGAGGTTTGCTATGGGTAGCGTACAATTATTAGATAAAACGAGAAAGATAGGAAAACTTTTACACAACAATAATTCCAGCAAAGTGGTTTTTAATGATATCTGCAAGGTAATCCGAGATATTGTGGACTCGAATGTATTGGTAATTAGCAAAAAAGGAAAAGTGCTGGGCATAGGAAAATGTGAAGGTGTAGATGAACTAAAGGAACTTGTCGAGGATAATGTAGGCGGATTTATTGATCCGATGTTAAATGAGCGGCTTCTGGGAGTGCTTTCCACAAAAGAAAATGTAAACCTTGCCACTCTGGGATTTGAGAGTGAGGATATCCGCAAGTATCAGGCGGTCATTACACCGATTGAGATTGCAGGGGAGCGTCTAGGAACGTTATTTATATATAAGTGCAATGAGCAGTATGACATTGATGATATTATTTTGTGTGAGTATGGTGTGACTGTTGTTGGGCTTGAGATGCTTCGCGCTGTGAGTGAGGAGAATGCAGAGGAAAGCCGCAAGATTGCAGTTGTAAAATCTGCGATTTCTACACTGTCTTTTTCCGAGATGGAAGCAATCACGCATATTTTTGATGAGCTGAATGGCACGGAAGGGATTTTGGTTGCCAGTAAAATTGCGGATCGTGTAGGTATTACAAGAAGCGTGATTGTAAATGCGCTTCGCAAATTTGAGAGCGCAGGTGTAATTGAGTCGCGTTCTTCAGGAATGAAGGGAACTTATATCAAGGTTCTCAATGATGTCGTGTTTGAGGAAGTGGAAGCGCTAAAACGGCAACTGAACAAATAATCGTTTGAAATTGCGGCAATAATTTGAATTGTATCAATATAATATAAAAAAGACTTATCTTACGTATTTATCAGGAAAAGATAAGTCTTTTTTTGATTTTGGGATTAAAATAATGGATTTACATAACAGAGTAAAACAAATTCACATAATATTGCAAAATAATGAAAAAAATACTTGAAATATTCTGAAAATAATCTATAATAGAGTAAGAAAGACGATATATTATGTAAATCCATATGAGGGGTATTTGGTTTACATAGAATCAGATTATGAAAAGGAGGAGTAGACATGTTAAACAACTCAGGTGTATTTGACTACATTAATGTTTTGGGAACTTCATTAGATGCAGCGTCAACAAGAAATGACATTATCAATCATAATATTGCAAATGTGAACACACCCAACTATAAGAGGAAGGATATTCGTTTTGAGACAGAGCTAAAACATGCATTTGCAAGAGCAAGTGAAGACACTGTGGATGCGAGAGTGAAAAATTTAGATTTGGAGGCATTGACTCCTGAAATTTACACGGATTATGCAGAGTTATCTTTTCGGTATGACGGAAATAACGTGGACATTAACAATGAGAATGCTATTCTTGCAAAAAATCAGATTAAATATAATGGAATGATGGATTTGTTGAATAAAAATTTCTCGCAGTTAAAGTCAGTAATGAAATAGGAGGGCGATTAAATGGGAATCTTTGATTCGTTTGATATCAGTGCATCAGGAATGTCCGCTGAGCGATATCGCATGGATATTATCTCGCAGAATATGGCAAATGCACATTCGACAAGAACAGAAGATGGTACACCATATGTCAGAAAAGTTGTTACTTTTCAGGAAAAGACAGACACAAAGAACAGAAAGTTTTCACATATGTTGGATACCGCGTTCAGCAATCTGAGCGGCAGACCGCTTGGCTGTACTAATTCGGCAGAATTAGCAAGCCCAGGAACAGGAGTGAAGGTGGGAGGATTGTATGAAGATACATGGACCGAGGATGTGATGGCTTATGACCCAGAGCATCCAGATGCAGATGAGAACGGTTATGTACACTATCCCAATGTAAACGTCATTACAGAGATGACAAATATGATTGATGCAAGTAGGGGGTATGAGGCAAACCAGGCAGCTTTTGAGGCGACAAAGGCGATGGCAAGCAAAGGGTTGGAAATGAATTTTTAGGAATTAGATAAGGGAGAGTATAGGGGGAAAGAGCGATGACAATAACAGCAGCAAAGGATATTAATGATCTGTACAAGGTTAGTTCTGATACGGCAAAAAATGCCTTGTATGGCACAAATACCGACAATGAGGGGACAAAGAGCAATCTGTTTGGTTCGTTTTTGGATGCGGCAGTGAGCAATATCAACAATACAAATGAACTGTTATCCAATCAGGAGAACGAGGTGCTAAAATGGTCAATGGGTATTTCAGAGAATACGCATGATCTGACAATCGCAGTCGGAAAGGCACAGACAGCACTTGATTATACAGTTGCACTCCGAGATAAGCTTTTGGAGGCATATAAGGAGATTATGCAGATTCAAATCTAATGAGTTGGTTGTAAAGGATTACCGGTAAAGGATTACAGGGGAAGTTTGGAAGAAGGAGACACTTGACATGGTTGACAAGGTATTAGATTTTGGGAAAAAGCTATTGGAGCGAATAAAAGAATGGTGGAATAAGTTTCAGCCAAAACAGAAGACACTGATTATTGGAATTATAGTTGTGCTTTTGTTAGCCATTGCAATATTGGTGGCAGTGCTTACGAGAAAACAGTATGTAAATATTGTGAATGCGGAGTCCACAAAAGAGGCGGCGGCAGTAAGAGACTTGCTGGATGGGCAAGGGCTTGACTACAAAGTCTCATCGGATGGTCTGCATTTTGATATTGTGAGTACACAACAGTCAGATGCAAATCTACTGCTTGGTTCCAACAATATTCCAACGGCAGCATATACAATTGATGACGTGTTAAACGGAAGCTTTTCCACAACAGAAGCAGATAAGCAGAAGCGCTATAAACTTTTTATCGAGGAGCAGATTGAGCAGGATGTAAAGAGTATGAAGGCAGTTAACACTGCTTCTTGCCAACTAACGATTCCAGATGATAATGGTACGCTTATCGCACAGAATCGAGAAACTTATGCAAGTGTTCTTCTGGAGCTTAATGAAGGAATCTCCTTTACAGAGGAGAATGCGGCAGCCATTGCAAGGATGGTAGCGACAGGACTTGGAAACGCTACGACAGACAATATAACCATCACTGACGTGGAGGGAAGAATTTGGTTTCCAGTGGAGCAGAGTTACTCTACCATTGAGAAGGCTGACAATATGATGATGCTCAAACAGGAGGCAGAAAGTCTGATTAAAAACGAAGTTAGACAGGTACTTTTAGGAACAAATGAGTTCAATCAGATTGAGGTGGGAACCAACATTGCGATGGACTTTTCACAGAAGGAAATCACACAGCACAATTACTCCACACCAGATGATGAGCATGATCAGGGATTGCTTGCCCATGAGGAAGTATATCAGTCAAATGCGACAGATGGTTTGGGGGGCGTACCTGGAACAGATTCCAATTCAGAGGAAGATTATATGATTGATGAATCTTCAGGTACAAGAAGCAATACATATGAGCGAAAGAGTGATTATCTTCCAAACGAGGAGATTATCAAGACAACAGCTGCTACAGGAACGATTGTATATAATGACAGCTCCATCTCTGTGGCTGCAGTAAGATACCGTGTAGTCCGAGAGGAAGATGTACGTCTTCAAGGATTTTTGGATGGTATTTCATGGGAAGAATACAAGCTTGCAAACAATGGCAAAACAAAGCTTGAGATAGATGAAGATTTAGTCGGCATGGTGGCAAATGCGACAGGCATACCGACTAAAAATGTAAGTTTTGTGGCATATGAAGAGGTACAATTTATTGATACAATACAGTCTACTGTAGCACTGAAAGATATTATACAGATTGTGCTGATTGTAATTATTCTCACACTTCTGGCATTTGTGGTAATTATGAGTCTGAGAACCAGAAGAGAAGTCGAGGAAGAGGAAGAACTTGCGGTGGAAGATTTGCTTCAGTCACATGTCGATGAACTAGAGGGCATTGAGACAGAGCAGAAGTCCGAAGCGAGAAAACTAATAGAAAACTTTGTCGAGGAAAATCCAGAAGCAGTTGCTACACTTTTAAGAAACTGGCTTGACGAGGATTGGGGGTAACCAGTAATGGCTAGTAATGAAGAGTTAAAGGGAATACAGAAGGCGGCAATTTTATTGATTGCCCTCGGACCTGAGAAATCTTCCCTGATATTTAAACATTTAAAGGAAGAGGAAATCGAGGACCTGACACTTGAGATTGCGAATACCAAGAGCGTTACACCACAGGTAAAAGAGAAGGTAATCAATGAATTTTATGAGGTATGTCTTGCGCAGCAGTACATTGCAGAGGGCGGCATTGGCTATGCAAAAGAACTTTTGGAGAAAGCACTTGGAGCCGACAAGGCAATGGACGTCATTGGCAAGTTAACTGCGTCGCTGCAAGTAAAACCATTCGAGTTTGTCAAAAAGACAGATGCCTCTCAGTTGTTGAACTTTATACAAGATGAGCATCCGCAGACGATCGCATTAATTCTCTCTTACCTGTCTGCGGGACAGGCGGCTACAATTCTCGGCGCGCTGGTGCCTGAGAAACAGGCGGAAGTTGCAAGGCGTATTGCTACAATGGACAGAACGAGTCCAGATGTGATTAAGGAAGTTGAGCGCGTGCTAGAATCAAAGCTTTCTTCTCTCGTAAATCAAGATTACACGATTATCGGTGGTGTAGACGCTGTGGTGGATATTTTGAACACAGTAGACAGAGGAACAGAAAAACATATTATGGAAACACTCGAAGTGGAAGAGCCAGAACTTGCAGACGAGATCAGAAAGAAGATGTTTGTATTCGAGGATATTTTGCTGCTCGACGACCGCGCTATCCAGCGTGTGCTTAGAGATGTTGACAACAACGATCTTGCCATTGCATGTAAAGGTTCGACAGAGGAAGTGCAGAATGCGATTTTCAGCAATATGTCAAAACGTCTTGCTGAGATGATTAAGGAAGATATGGAGTTTATGGGTCCTATTAGAATGAAGGATGTTGAGGAAGCACAGCAGAAGATTGTAAACATAATTAGAAAACTTGAAGATTCTGCGGAGATCGTTATTTCTAGAGGTGGAGGTGACGAGATCGTTGTCTAATGGTGGTATATTAAAATCGGGCTGGGTCGTAGTAGACCCAGCAAACACTAGAATTATAGATTCTAATGCAAGGGCAGAAGCCAGACTGCGGGAGCTTGCAATTGAGCTTGCAAGAGAGTGTGGCGAGGAGCCAGATTTTGCAGACGGGTTTACAGAGGGCATCAATGCAGTCGAAGTGTCGCAGTTAATTCGCGATGGCGAGGAAAATGTTTTTGGAGGCGGTTTCAGTTCGGATGAGAGTGCATTTTCAGAGGAAGTTATTCCTCCACAACCTCCCAGTCAAATGCAGGAGGAATTGATTGCAGATGCACAGGCGCAGATAGAACAGATGCGTGAGGAAGCACTTGCAGAAATTGAACAGGCAAGGGCGCAGATGATGGAGGAGGCGCGAAGTCAGGGATATCAGGAAGGCTTTGAACAGGGGCAGAATGATGGTTTTGCGCAGGGACATCAGGATGGACTTAACAGTGTGGCAGAGCAACGAGAACAGGTTCAGATAGAGGCCGAGCAGAAAATGGCGGCAATTGAGGAAGAATATCAACAGAAGATCAAAGAGTTAGAACCAGTTTTTATTGATACATTAACAGGAATTTATGAGCATATTTTCCATGTGAGTCTTAAAAATTCTAGAGAATTGATTGTCTATCTGATTCAAAATACAATGCGCAATATTGAGACAGGCAGCACATATTTGATTCATGTGTCAAAAGAGGACTATCCTTTTGCAAGTATGCAGAAAAAAGAACTGATTAAGGGAACGAATATTGCAATTGAGAATGTGGAGCTTCTTGAGGATGTAACACTTGGAAAAAATGAGTGTATGATAGAGACAGGAAATGGTGTGTTTGACTGTAGTTTAGGGACACAGTTGGAGGCGCTGAACGAAGAGCTAAGACTCCTGTCATATGAACCATAAAAGGGGATAAAACATGGAAACAAACATTTCCTTTCAGAAATATCAGGCAGTGGTAAATAAGAGCTTTTTTAAGAAGCTTGGCAAAGTGGAAAATGTGGTGGGACTGACAATTGAGTCTTCTGGGCCGGATGCAAAACTTGGGGATATGTGTAAGATTTATACAGATCCGGAGAAAGAGCATGGGATTTTGGCGGAGGTTGTTGGTTTTAAAGATAAGAAAACTTTGCTTATGCCCTATGAGGATACAGAGGGAATTGGCTTAGGCTGTATTGTCGAGAATATGAACTATCCGCTTAGTGTGTCTGTGGGCGAGAGTCTTCTGGGAAAGACATTAGATGGATTGGGTAGATGTATTGATGGATTTGTGCCGGAACCAACAACTGTTAAACGATATCCGCTGGAAGCAACGCCGCCAGATCCCATGAGTAGAACAATTATTAGCGAGGTGTTACCACTTGGCGTAAAGGCAGTAGATGGACTAATCACAGTAGGAAAAGGGCAGCGTATAGGAATTTTTGCAGGTTCCGGTGTTGGAAAATCTACATTGATGGGTATGTTTGCGCGCAATACAAAGGCAGATATTAATGTGATTGCTCTGATTGGAGAGCGTGGACGTGAGGTGAGAGAGTTTATAGAGCGCGATCTTGGAGAGGAAGGTATGCGCCGTTCTATTGTGGTTGTGGCGACTTCTGACAGACCAGCTCTTGAGCGAAACAAGGCGGCAAAGACAGCAACTGCAATCGCAGAGTATTTTCGAGATCAGGGAAAAGATGTGCTGTTAATGATGGATTCTCTCACGCGTTTTTCAATGGCACAAAGAGAAATTGGTTTGGCAACAGGGGAGCCGCCAGTGACAAGAGGATACCCGCCTAGTGTATATTCGGAGATGCCAAAGCTTCTTGAGCGTGCAGGTTGTTCCGAAAATGGTTCCATTACAGGACTGTACACCGTTTTAGTAGAAGGTGAGGATTTTAATGAGCCAATTACAGACACAGCAAGAAGTATTCTGGATGGACATATTATGCTGACAAGAAAGCTTGCAAATAGAAATCATTATCCGGCGATTGATGTATTGCAGAGCATTTCGCGTTGTATGTCAATGATTGCATCTAGCGGGCACAAGGCCGCTGCTGGAAAATTAAAAAATATTATGGCAACTTATAACGAGGCGGAAGATTTGATTAATATTGGTGCCTACAAGAGAGGAAGCAATCCAAACATTGACAGAGCAATCAATAAGATTGACGAAGTGAATGAGTATTTGCTACAGTCAACCGAGGAAAAATTTAGCTTTGAGGAGACCGTGGAACAGTTGGAAACAATGTTTCAGCAGTGATAGATTTTTTTCAGGAAAGTAAAAGGGTGGTAAGCAAATGGCAGTTTTCCGTTACAAGATGCAAGGGATTCTTGACATTAAGGAAAAACTTGAAAATAAGGCGAAACAGGAGTTTGCAGAGGCAAATATGCGGCTTGATGCCGAAAAGAAAAAGTTGGATGAATTTCACGCAAGAAAAGTTTATTATATGCAGGAGGGTGTAAAACTCCGCACAGAATTGATTGATGTGAGAAAAATCCGAGAGAATAAAATGGCAGTTCTAAAGATGGATGAATATATTGCAGATCAGATGAAGCAGGTAGCCCGCGCGGCAAAAGTAGTTGAGAAGGCAAGGGCGGCGTTGCAAGAACTCATGCAGGAGAGAAAGGCGCATGAAAAGCTCAAGGAAAATGCGTTTGAGGAGTTTATGAGGGAGGAGCTGGCAGCAGAGAGCAAGGAGATTGACCAGTTGACTTCTTATACTTACGGACAGAAACTGATGGAAGAACACAGTATGAAAAGCTCGTGAGTTACAAAATTTGGTATGATAAAATCTATGGAAAGGCATGGTTAGCGATATGGCACGTAAGGACGAAACTTTAAGCCCCGACGCACCGGAGATGCAGCTTAAGCAGTTAAAACAAAGTCAGAAGGCGTTTAGACAGGAGCAGAAGAACCAGAAAAAGGAAGCTAAGAAGCGCGCGAAGGAGCTGGAAGACCAAGAAAGGGAATTGGATGAGCAGATAGACGGCACAAATGCTTCCGTAGTGGTGGTCACGATCTTTATTATCTTGATATGGCTGGGAATACTGTGTCTATTGGTAAAAATGGATGTTGGCGGATTCGGTTCTAATGTGCTGACGCCAATGCTCAAAGATATTCCTGTCATCAATAAAATTCTTCCGACAGAGATGAGTACAGAGTCCACAAAGGAGAAATCATATAACGGATACAGCAGCATTAAAGAGGCGGTTGACCAGCTTGCAGAGCTGGAGAAAAAGCTGGAACAATTACAGAACACAAACGCTGCGTACTCTGAGCAGATAGAGGCACTCAAAGCGGAAGTGCAGCGGTTGAAGACTTTTGAGGATAGTCAAGTAAAGTTTCAGCAAATTAAAGAGCAATTCTATGAGGAAGTGGTCTACGCAGACAATGGGCCAGGGGCAGAGGCGTATCGTGAATACTATGAGGAGATGGACCCTACAACGGCGGAGGCACTGTACAAACAGGTTATTCAGGAGCAGGCAGTCAGCGGTAAAATGAAGGATTATGTCGCGACATATAGTAATATGGATGCGGCAAAGGCAGCAAGCATATTGGGTGCTATGACAGACAACTTGGATTTGGCAGCAGATATTCTCTCAAATCTTCCAGCAGCGACAAGAGGCGGCATTATGGGAGAGATGGACCCTGCTGTGGCTGCAAGAATTACCAAAATTATGAATCCTGGCAATTAAAAAACAATTGCTAAAGTTTTCTGACAATTTGCCGATATATGTTATGTGATTATGTAAGCCCTGCATTATGGGCTACAAAACACAGAGACAGAATTTAAAAGTCAAAAAGCGAAAGGAGGAATGAGAATGACGGACACGACTTTAAAGAATGCGATGTTTGGTGTGAATCCTGCATTGAGCGCAGCAGCAAATGCACAGAAATCAGTACAGAATGCGACAAACAATAAACAGGATTTTGGCGCGGTGCTTGACAAGACGGCGCGGAAGCTTGAGAAGCCAGAACAGACAAAACAGTCTGTGGCAGATAATGCCAAGGGTCAGACAAAACAATCTGACAAAACAGCTTCTGCTACAAAGGAGAAAGAGTCAACACAGAATACTGCATCGACAAGAGAAGACGTATCTGAGACAAAGGAAACTGCAACCACAGAAAATTTAGAACAAGTGACAGATGAGATGGAGGATTCCGTCGAGAAGCTGACCGCAGATGAAATTGCAAAGACTTTGGAACAGATTATTGCACAGCTCAAAGAGATGCTTGGAATTACAGATGATGAACTTCTAGTCGGTATGGAAAACCTAGAGTTACAGCCTTTTGACTTGCTGAATGTCAACAATATGGCACAGCTTGTTGCATCTGTTTCTGGAGAGGATTCTACAATTGGTCTTGTTGCAAATGAAGAACTCTATGCAGCATTGCAAGATATTACAGAGATGGTGGGAACACAAGTCAACAATTTGCTTGAGAACACAGGTCTTACCAGTGAAGAGCTTGAGGCAGTGTTACAGAAATTGCAAGAATTACAACAGCAAAACCTTGACAATCAGATTGAGAATGCAGAGATACTGCCGGAGGAAGCGCTTGACAATTTGGCAGGGTCATCAATGCAGGAGACTGCACAAAAACAGGTTACAGAAGGACCAGTTATAATTCACGAAGACAATACAACTGCAAAAGACCAGTCTGCAAAAGAGTATGACCAGCTTCCAGAGAATCAGCAGGAAGACTTGGTTCAAATGGATACCAAATCACAGACACAAAATGCGGAAAGAGAATCTAAAGACAATGAACCTGGCAAAGAGACCAAAAATTTTGGTCAGAATAACACAGCACAAAATTTTCAGAATCAGTTAGATGCATTAAATGATTCGACAGCGGCAGAGGGTGTTGCGAAGTTTACTTCTGAGAGTACAGAGAGCATTATGAAGCAACTTGCAGATCTGGTAAAGATTGTAAAAAATGAAAATCTTACCGAAATGGAATTGCAGCTTCATCCGGCAAGTCTTGGAACCGTGAATGTATCGTTAACGACAAAGGGCGGTGTTGTGACAGCAGAGTTTACCACGCAAAATGAGGCGGTTAAGGCAGCGATTGAAGCGCAGGCATCACAGTTGCGTGCAAATCTGGAAGAACAAGGTGTCAAGATTGAAGCGATTGAGGTCTCAGTAGAGAGTCATCAGATGGAGCGAGATCTTGATAAGAATGGTCAGGAACAGCAAAGACAGTCGCAGGAGCAGGAGACAGGACGTATTCAGGGAATGCGCAGAAACAGAAGCACCATCAATCTCAGGGCGTTTATGAATGGGGAGGAACTTGAGGGCGAGATGCAAGGAGCAGATGATGCGACAAGGATTGCGATGGAAATCATGGCAGCAAATGGAAACACAATGGATTTGTTAGTGTAAAAGAGAGGTGAACATATGGGAAGTTTAGTTGCACCGTTTGACGAAAAAGGTAATTTACAGACACATACCACGTCTGGGGATTCGCTTAAGAAGAATGAAAAAAACAAGAATGCAGTAGACAGCGATATGTTTTTGACGCTTCTGGTGGCGGAAATGCAAAACCAAGACCCACTGGAACCGACAAGTAATACTGAATGGGTTTCACAGTACGCGACCTTTACGCAAGTACAAAAGATGAGTGAGATGGCGGAAGCAGTTGATGTGCTTAGAGCAAATGAACTGATTGGCAAGGAAGTAATTGTGAAGACTACCAGCACAGACACTGGAGAAGTCAATTATAAACAAGGTATTGTTGATTTTGTTGAGATTGAGAATGGAAAACCGTTGCTTGTAATTGACAATGCGAAATATTCAATAAGTGATTTGGATACCGTTGTGAGCACAGAGTATTCACAGGCATATGGAAAATACAGCACCTTTAAGGGAATGATTGACAGTTTGCCAGATGTAGCTTATGCAGACACAAGTTATGAGAACGTAATTCAGGGTGCGTTTGATTTCTATAACACCATGAATGAATACGAAAAGAATTATATGGCATTCTATGGTGCGGATCAGATGGAGAAATTTACCCAGTGGAAGGTTGAGCTTGAAAACTTGGGAATTGAGTTTAAGGACAGCTCAAAAGAGGAAGAAAATAAGACCTCTCTTGATGACATTTTGGAGAGTTTCAACACCAAGATGAATGCGATTATTGATAAGTTAAATTTGTTGTCAAGCAATACAAGTTCGGGGAATACAGATAAGACAGACCAAGGTTCTGATAGCAAGACAGATGGAGCAGATAAGACAGATGGCTCTAACAAAACAGATGGCACTGGCAAGACAGATGGTTCAGACAACACAAATGCAGGCAACACAAGCGGTTCGGACAATACAACAGGTTCGGACAACACAAATGCAGGCAACACAAGCGGTTCGGATAATACAACAGGTTCGGACAACACAAATGCAGGCAACACAAGCGGTTCGGACAATACAACAGGTTCAGACAACACAAACGCAGGCAATACAAGCGGTTCGGACAATACAACAGGTTCAGACAACACAAACGCAGGTAACACAAGCGGTTCGGATAATACAACAGGTTCGGATAACACAAACGCAGGTAATACAAACGGGTCTAACAGTGCAGATCAAACGTAGACCACATAGTTTGGAAACAAAAGGCTTTATGGTGAGGGGGAATGCAGGATGAACATTAACAACAGTCAATTCCTTTCCATTGAACAGCTACAAGATCAATATCTAAAACAGCAGAAGGTCAATTCAGGAAATAAGCCACCTCAGGGTATGAGCTTTGAAGAAATCCTGCAAAAGCAGCAGGTACAAGGAACACCGACAAAAGAGGTCGTAAAATTCTCAAAACATGCGGCGAACAGACTGAACGACAGAAAGATTGAATTGACTGACGAACAACTGGAAAGATTGAATGATGGAACGAAAAAGGCAGGCCAGAAGGGAATCAGAGATTCACTGGTGCTCGTAGATCAGCTTGCATTTATCGTAAATACAAAAAGCAATACAGTTATTACAGCGATGGATCAGACAGAAGCAAATGAAAATATTTATACCAATATTGACGGAGCCGTAATTATCTAAATACAGGATGTAGAGACATTAGCCGGACCTTTTAAGGAGGCTTGATCCCTCGGAATGACGGATGAGGGTAGAAATCTACGGCAAATATGATTTAGGAGGTCACTTAATTATGATGAGAGCACTTTATTCTGGTGTATCTGGTCTTAGGACACACCAGACAAGAATGGATGTTATCGGTAACAATATTGCAAACGTGAACACAACTGGATTTAAGGCAAAGCAGATGAATTTTTCTGATATGCTGTATCAGACAACACAGGCTGCTACCGGAGCGAATTCGGCAAACGGCACGGGTGGTACAAACCCTAGACAGATTGGTCTTGGCGTGAAGGCGGCGGCAATTAACACAACAATCACACAAGAAGGTGCAAACCAGTCGACAGGAAATCCGTTTGACTTAAAGCTGACGGGAGAGGCGTTCTTTGTTGTGAGTGATGGCACAAGCACATTCTATACAAGAGACGGGTCTTTTGATGTAGATGATGCCGGAAACCTTTGTATGGCAAGCACAGGATATATTGTGCAGGGCTGGGGCGTTGATGAAAATGGTGATATTGTACAGGGAACCCTTGGCGGTATTAATGTAACTGCACAGGATACTTTTGGTGCAGCAGCGACGACGCAAGGAAAGATTACAGGCATTATTGACAGCAATGATACACAGCTTGAGGATAAGACAGGAAAAGTGGTAACACTTGGTTTGTATGATAAATCGGGTTATCAATATGATATGAAGTTTGGTATTTTGCCTACAAAGAGTGTGACAAATGGCACTAGAGATATTACCAATAGAGAGAAAGAATATGGATTAAGCAACACAATCTATAAGGTAGATACTTCTAAATTAACATTTAAATATACAGTGAATGGTGAGACAAGAATCTTATCAGATTCGGCAAGCCCTGAACTGATGGAAGATTTAAAGGCTGCTATCTGGAAATACGTTGCCGGTGATACATCAAGCGCAGCTGCATACGGAATTAGTGGTGCTCATACGCTTGGAACAAAGGATAGTGCAATAACAATTAGTCTAGGGGCATTTATCGACAATACAAAGTATAGTGGAACGACTCTAACAGATAGTGCTTTAAAACATGCAGGACCAATTACAGTAGAATTTTCCGGTGATATTGGCTTTACAAAAACAAAGCCAACCTATCCGCTTAGTGATAATGTAATTGTTAGTAAGATATCACCAGAAGCAGTCGATTATTTATATGATACAACGACCGCCACTACTGGAGCATTTACAAGTTGCACGGTTAAGACGAGTTTTGGTACAGGTACAGTTTCTGTAACTTCATTACAACAAACATATGTAGATGATAATGATAAATCGCAGACAGATTATACATTTAAGATTAATAATCAAGAAATTACAGGTGCAAACAATACGCCAATTCCAAGCAGTTTGTACAATGATGTTACAAGACTACTGGCGTTAGGAAATGAGAGCAAAATTACAAATACCTATACCACTCAAGAAGCGAAAGAAACTGAGACTGTCGAGAAAGGAAGTTTTAAGATTACACTTTTGGGAATGACAGATGCGACAGGTGCAGCGGTTAATATTGATTCGCTTGTTGATAATGGAACAACATCATGGGATGTTTTCTATAATACCAGTGATGGTGAATTTAAATATGTGGGACAGGAAGGAAATAAATCCTTTAGTGTGAACTTAAGCATGTTGGGCGATAACTTTGACAATATTGATATTGACATGTCAGGAACTAGAAACGGAAACAATGGTAATAAGTCTTCTGTTACGGGCAATAAGTTAGATGGGCGCAAGATTGGCACTAGAACAGGTGTATCCATTGGTACAGATGGTATTGTAACAGCACTGTACAGCAATGGTATGTCCAGAAAGCTTGGACAGCTCTGCGTTGCTACATTCCCAAATGCTATGGGACTTGAGAACTCTGGTGACAATCTCTATCAGGTGACAGCAAGTTCCGGTGATGTCAATATTGTTGACATTAAGGCAAGTGGTACTGGTGTTATGACAAGCGGTGTGCTTGAGATGTCCAATGTAGACCTTTCACAACAGTTTACGGATATGATTACAACACAGAGAGGTTTCCAGGCAAACAGCCGTATTATTACAACTTCAGATACACTGCTTGAGGAGCTTGTAAACCTTAAGAGATAATAATATAAGATAATACAAATGGGCAGGGAAGAAAATTTCCCTGTTCATTTTTGTTCGGTTTGTCTTTTCATTGTTCAAAATATGTGTTATACTATCAACTATGGATATAAGTTTTCTTTTAAAAAGATACAATTGGACTGCGGGGCGGCAAAAACCGCCCTGTACTTTTGCAGAGTCTGCACTGGCGGTCAGAAAGACTGATCGTTTAGTATAAGATTACACAACTGCATAAGGAAATATGCCACTTTGCGGCTGTGGCTGGCGCAACACTCACGGCGAACTTCATTTACCGTGAGTATATAACGAGAATAGGAGAGGAGTTGTATTACAGATATGGCAAGATTACCAGTCAGTGTGTGTATGATTGCAAAAAATGAAGAACAGTACATAGAACAGTGTCTCAAAAAACTTTTGCGGTACAATATGGAAATTGTAGTGGTGGATACAGGTTCCACAGATAGGACAAGAGAAATTGCAGCCAAGTATACGAATCATCTTTATGATTTTGCGTGGTGTGATGATTTTAGCGCAGCGAGAAACTTTGCAGTCTCAAAAGCTTCGAACAATTGGATACTAATTCTTGACTGTGACGAGTATGTGCAGGAACTAGATGTAGCGAAGCTGCGCACTTGTATGCAAAAATATTCCAAGAATGTTGGTGTATTAGAGATTCAGAACGTTCACACAACTGTGGAGGGTGGGATTCAAAAAGAGGGTATTCAATTAGATGAAGTTCCACGATTTTATAATAGAAATTATTATGAGTACCGCTTTCGGATTCATGAGCAGATAACACCAAAGCAATCGATTCATTATAATGAGATTACCTTAGAGACGTTTCATCTGCCAATTGTTGTCAAACATTATGGTTATGATATTCCGCAACAAGAAATGATGAAAAAACAGGAGAGAAATCTAAAACTTTTATTAAACTCTATCGGGGAAGTTCAGGAGATGGACGACTATATTTATTTTCAGATAGGTCAGTCCTATAATGTGCTAGGGGAATATGAGAAGGCGATAGAGGCGTATGATACCTGTCTTGCAATCAACTGTAATTCGGAGAGAAAATTTCTAAATACTTGTTTGGAATCCTATGCGGATTGCCTAATAAAGATGGAAAATGCACAAGATGCGTACAGACTGCTTAACATGAACAGGGAATATTTAAGAACGACGAAACTTCGGTATCTTTTTGGAAAAGCAGCATATATGTGTAAAGATTATGGGACTGCGATTGGATTTCTGATAGGAATTACAGATGCAGCAGATTTTGAGCAGCTTGGCGAAGATGTTTTCGATGCGTATACTCGGATTTTTGCAATCTATCGTGAGACAGGACAGACCGATAAATTTGAGCAATATAAGGCAAAACTTGCAGAATTTGGAAGGCGGCATGGAAAACAGATTACTTTTGAGGGAGAGGAGGTAGTGAGCTGAGATGATTGAGGTGACAAAAATTAATGGTGCTAAAATTTTGGTGAATACTAGTTTAATTGAAGTTGTCGAGGAGACACCAGATACAGTTGTTACGTTAACCGATGGTAAAAAAATAATTGTAAAAGAAAGTAGACATGAAATCAAAAATCTAGTAAAATTAACAAGGCAGGAATATTTTGCGAAAACAGTGGGCATGGAAAGCTTAGAAAACACAGAAAAATGAGGCGTAAAAAGCCGCTTAAATAAAATGTATAATGTAGCAAATTAAGAAAATATAAGAAAATTTTCAGAAAATTGTTGCAATTTATGTAACCTTAAAGTATTATATAACTATGGAGAAAAAAGGGCATAGAGAGTACTATGCCTATTAAAAAGGGGTGTGTGAAAGTGGATATAGCGTCTTTAGTGGGAATGCTTGTATGTATTGTCTTAGTTATATTTGGTATGATAGACTCGGCGGGCGGTATTAACGGAATTGGTTATTTCCTTGACCCGGCATCAGCTCTTATTACTTTTGGCGGTTCTTTCTTTGCGACGATGATGTCAGTGAGTATGGCAAACTTCGTTGGTGGTATTAAGAGTATGGCACTGATTTTTAAGCCAGTGAGTGTCAATGTTCCAGAGATGATTACTAAGATTATAGAGCTGTCCAACATTGCAAGAAAAGAGGGACTTCTTTCCCTAGAAGAAGCTGCGGGAAATCTTGATGACGAGTTTATGAAAAAAGGGATTATGCTGATCGTTGATGGTACAGATCCAGAATTGGTGCGAGGTATCTTAGAAACGGAATTAAACAGCATTAATGATCGCCACAAATTAAGGTCAGGTTTTTGGGACTCTTTGGGTGCTATGGGTCCTGCATGGGGTATGATTGGTACACTGGTTGGTTTGATTTGTATGTTAAACAATATGTCTGATCCTTCCTCAATTGGACCAAAGATGGGTGTTGCTTTGATTACAACATTCTATGGTTCTATCCTTGCAAACTGGATTTGTACTCCAACATCGAATAAATTGCAAGCGAACAATGCGGTTGAGATGCAGTCGAAGGAGATTATGATAGAAGGTCTACTGTCAATACAGGCAGGTGAGAATCCGCGCGTGATTGAGGAAAAATTAAAGTCATTCTTGTCACCGAGCGAGAGACCTTCTCAAGAAGGTGGTGGAGGTGAAGCTTAATGGCGAAGAAGAAAGAAGAGTTTAAACTCCCGCCTGGGACCCCCGCGCCGTGGATGTCCACTTTCTCTGATATGATGACATTGCTGATGTGTTTTTTCGTTCTGTTGTTCTCTATGTCGGAAGTAGATGCGGCAAAGTTTGAGGAAGTTGCAAGATCATTTCAGTCCACAATCAGTATTTTTAGAGCGGGATCAAAGGCAGTTGGTGATGGTTTCTTAGTAAGTAATGGTGTAAGTCAGCTCAATATGCTTGATGAGTACATAAATAGCAGCGGTAAGACCGCTGATTCTGATTCTGATAGTTCAGACCCCACAAAGAACGGTGGTGCTGCGGCAGAAAAGTTGCAGGAGGCGGCAGCGCAGCTTGATATGACAAAGGAAGAGGTCGAATCATTAATGGAGACGCTTGGCGAGCTGGAGGAAGAGAAACTAAAACTTTCTGAGGAACTTGCGGAGAAAATGGAAGAAGCCCTAGAAGATAGTATGATGGCAGATAAAGTGGATGTAGATTTTGACGCAGATTTCGTTACGCTTACATTAAATGGAGCATTTTTGTTTGATTCGGGAAAGGCAGATATCAAGCCGGATGCGATACCTGTGTTGGATAAAATTGGAGTGTTGCTCACTAGATACGCAGACTCGGGAATTGAGATTGAAGGGCATACGGATTCTGTCCCGCTAAATGGCGGTAGATATGAGAACAATGATGTGCTCAGCAGCTACAGAGCACTTGCTGTATTTAATTATCTGAAAGATAATGCGGCGCTTGACCCTGCAACTGTGAAGCACTCTGGCAGAGGAGAGTATTTGCCAATTGCGGACAATACAACATCGGAAGGCAGAGCAAAAAACAGACGGGTTGAGATAAAGATATACAATGCTTTAAGCACATATTAGGTTACTGTTTACGCCGACAATGCCTGAAATCCTGCTAAAAACTGATGAGGTATGAACTGTAACCATATTAATGAAAGGGGAAAATAAAATGAAACGTAATCTGTTATCAATTATCATTTTGGCATTGCTTGTTGTCAACATTGTGTTGACGGCAATTATGATGGTGAGCGTGTCAAGTGCATCTAAGAAGACTGCGTCCTTAGTGGCGGATATTTCCACACTCGTCGGAATTGAAGTCAATGGACTGCCGGATTCTAATTTGACGCCGGCGGTATCTATGGCGGATACTGCAGTCCATAATGTTGCAGGAGAGCTGACAATTCCTTTGAAGAAAGGTGAGGACGGCGAGGATCACTATGCAGTGGGCAGTGTATCATTATCTATGGACTCTAAGAATAAGGATTACAAAAAGTACTCAGAGACTATGGCAGATATGGATGGAATTATAAAGGATATTGTGTTTGCGGTTATGGGAAATTATACTGTAGATGAGGCAAGAAGCAATTCTGAACCGATTAAAAATGAGATTCTCAAGAAGATTCAGGAACGGTTTGATTCCACATTTATCTATAGTGTATCTTATAATTTCTTGTACAATTGAGAAATGGTATACAATAGCAACAAGATAAATAAGGGGATATAATGGACAGGATAATAAGTATGTAGGGGGTGATTGACTACATGGGAGAGGTGTTATCTCAAAGCGAAATAGACAGTTTGCTGGCGGCATTAAGTTCCGGTGAGCTGGATGTGGAGGATATGCAGGAGAAGGACGAGCGACAAGCAAAAAATTATGACTTTACTCGGCCTGCGAAATTCTCAAAAGAGCATTTAAGGACGTTGAATATGATTTTTGACCATTACGGAAGACTGTTATCAACCAATCTGCCGGTATACCTCAGAAAAAATGTACAGGTCAGTGTTGCAAGTTCTGAGACGGTAACCTTCGCAGAGTTTTCCAATGCTTTGTCAAATCCAGTGCTGCTCACAGTTGTTAATTTTTCACCAATGCCCGGCTCTATTATTATGGAGCTAACAAGTGGTCTAGGATACGCAATTATAGACCGAATGCTTGGCGGCAGAGGGGAATCTTTGGAAAAGGCAAGAGACTTTACGGAAATAGAGATGAGCATCATTGAGAGAATCATGGTAATCTGTATGCAACTGCTTCGAGAACCGTGGAAGAATGTGGCAGAAGTCAATCCATATTTGGAAAGAATTGAGACGAATCCACAGTTTGCGCAGATTATTTCACCGAGCGATATGGTGGCTCTTGTGACCATGAATGTCAAGATTGGTGATGTCGAAGGTTTGATGAATGTATGTCTTCCGTTCTTTACATTGGAATCTGTAATGGATAGATTAAATACCAAGTTCTGGTATTCAAGTCTACAAAAAATGGATGATGAGGATTATGAGCAATTTATTGAATCGATGATACGCAGAGTGGACGTTCCTGTTAAGGCTGTGCTTGGCAAGAGTGTCATAACAGTGAATGATTTTGTAAATATACAAGTAGGAGATATCATACGGCTTGATTCAAAAGTCGATGATGAACTGGATGTGTATGTGGGGGATATTAAAAAATTTAGTGCTGTGCCGGGCGCAAGCAAAGAGGCATATGCAGTAAGGGTAACATCAGTAGTGAGGGAGGAGGAATAAAACAATGGATGGCATGTTATCTCAGGATGAAATCAATGCATTGTTGAACGGTGTGGATCTGTCAGCGGATTCTGGGGAGTCGGGTTCGACAGCGACTTCTTCGACAGGAGAGGATCTTACCGATATAGAAAAAGATGCAATAGGAGAGGTAGCCAATATCAGTATGGGTACTTCTGCCACGACACTGTTTTCATTAGTGAACAGAAAAGTAAATATCACAACACCAATTGTAGAGATGTGTAACTGGCAGGATGTGTTGAATACCTATGAAAGACCTTGTGTTTTTATTCAGATTAAGTATACTGTCGGATTAAATGGCACGAATATTTTAGTGTTAAAAGAGCATGATGTTAAAGTGATTACAGATCTGATGATGGGAGGGGACGGCACGAATATTGATGGAGAGCTCAGCGAACTGCACTTAAGTGCAATTTCTGAGGCGATGAACCAGATGATGGGTTCCTCTTCAACTTCACTTTCTTCTATGCTTGGAAAGACGATCGATATCAGCCCGCCAGAAGCAAGCCTTGTTGATTTGCATTCAAAGGAGCCACGAGATCTTTCGCCGTTTCTTGAAGATCGATTTGTAAAGATTTCATTTCGGATGCAGATTGACGATTTGGTAGATTCTACCTTGATGCAGTTATATCCTCTTGATTTTGCGAAGTCGGTTTATGAGACGTTTATGGCACAGCAGATGGGTGGCATCTCAGAACCAGCACCCGCGCCAAGTCCTGCGCCAGCACCAAGTCCGACGCCTGCGCCAGCACCTATGCCAGATATGGGAATGCAGCAGCAGATGGGAATGCCGCAAGGCGGCTATGGTTATCCGCCCCAGATGGGAATGCCGCAAGGCGGTTATGGAATGCCACCGCAAATGGGAATGCCGCAGGGGGGGTATGGAATGCCGCCACAGATGGGCTATGGAATGCCGAACGTAAATATACAGCCAGCACAGTTCCAAAATTTTGCACAGGGACAGGGTGAGATGGTAAGTGCCGAGAGCATAGGCCTAATCAGAGATGTTCCTCTGGAAGTAACTGTAGAGCTGGGAAGAACCAGCAAATCTATTTCAGATATTCTGGAGTTTGCCCCAGGCACTATTATAGAACTTGACAAGATTGCAGGTGAGCCAATTGATGTGCTTGTAAATGGTAAGTTTGTCGCAAAAGGCGAAGTTGTAGTGATTGAGGAAAGTTTTGGTGTAAGAATTATGGAGATAATCAAATAATTGGAAATTGATTAAAAATAAAAAGTTCAAATTTAGAAAGGACAAGATTTATTATGGCAAAGAGAATTCTGATTGTAGATGATGCTGCTTTCATGAGAATGATGATAAAAGATATTTTGACGAAGAACGGATATGAGATTGCTGCGGAGGCTGAAAATGGTAAAATAGCGGTTGATAAGTACAAGGAATCATCTCCAGATCTCACGCTTCTGGACATTACTATGCCAGAGATGGATGGAATTCAGGCGCTTAAGGCAATTAAGGGAATTGATCCGGGCGCAAATGTTATTATGTGTTCTGCAATGGGTCAGCAAGCGATGGTAATCGAGGCGATTCAGTCTGGTGCAAAGGATTTTATTGTAAAACCGTTTCAGGCAGAACGTGTTCTGGAGGCGGTTAAAAAGGTTGTAGGATAGAAAGGTTATGCTATTGACATCAAACAGGTTTGACTCTATTGTACAATTGTTAACGGTGATTTTGATATTTATATTTGTATTGGCGCTTACATATTTTTCCACAAAGCTGACTGCAGGTCTTCAAAAAGGGAGACTTGCAGGTTCTAATGTAGAGATATTGGAAACATTTAAGATAGCGCCAACCAAATATATACAAGTTGTGAGGATAGGTGAAAAATATTTTTCCTATATAGTCTGTAAAGACACAGTTACTTTGCTTGGAGAAATGACAAAAGAAGATATTTTGACATGGAACAAAGCGGAGACAGGACCAGCAGCTAATATGAATTTTAAAGAAATATTTGACAAGTTCAAAAAACAGCAGTAAATTGATTTTAGTGTGAATGCGGGTTGCTGGATAAGGATAATATTATATGAGGAATAGATTCAGAAAATACAATATCAGGCAGGAATTGCGAAAAATTATATACATGCTCTGCATGGTTTTTGTTATCTTGCTGGCAGATGTATTGGTGGCAAAGGCAACCAGTGACGATGGCGCGGCAGCAGAGGCAGTGATTGACAACCAGCAAGGGGATGAGAATAGGACAAATATTAATGACCCCGGTACTGCCCAGACAGGAGAAGACCTTCAGAAACTAAATATTGCAAATAATCTTACAATCACCTATGATAGTGGAAATGGAGAGTTAAGCGGAACATTAAGGATATTGCTGATACTGACGGCAATCGCTGTGGTGCCGATTTTATTGGTGACAATCACATCATTTACAAGAATCTTGATTGTGTTGCA
The DNA here is from genome assembly GCA_949383255.1 of Lachnospiraceae bacterium. Classification (GTDB taxonomy): domain Bacteria; phylum Bacillota; class Clostridia; order Lachnospirales; family Lachnospiraceae; genus COE1. The sequence goes on from CASJPF010000002.1 coordinate 70,215, forward strand.
TTTTACAAGACAAGCTCTGAATACACAATCGGCGCCGCCGAATCAGGTGTTGATTGCAATTTCATTGTTCTTGACTTTTTTTATTATGCAACCAGTGTTTACCAAGGTTTATACTGAGGCGATTATACCATATGACGCAGGAGAAATTGGTTTTGAGGAAGCTTGTAGTATTGCGGCAGCTCCAATGAGACAGTTTATGTTTGAACAGACACAGAGAGGCGACATTAATGCTTTTATGCAGATTGCCAATGTAGCATGGGATGGTGAGACGGAGGCGCAAGTACCAACTTCAGTACTGATTCCTTCTTTTATTGTCAGTGAACTGCGCACTGCTTTTATTATAGGTTTTATGATTTATGTTCCGTTTATTGTAATAGATATGGTTGTCGCATCGGTACTGATGAGTATGGGTATGATGATGCTTCCACCGACAACAATTTCTATGCCATTTAAGATTTTGTTGTTTGTGCTAGCAGATGGTTGGAATTTAGTGATTGTGTATCTTGTAAGAACATTCTATTACTGACATTGGTTCACATCCATTAGTTTTTAGCAGGATTTTAGGTATTGTTGGCGTAAACGGCAATAGTTTTGTATACAACAAACTAACCCGAAATCTTTTTGGGCGTTAGAAAGGGTATGGTGATTTAATGACTGTAGAAATGGTGACAGATATTATGAAAGAAGGATTGTTTGTAATTCTTAAGACTGCCGCTCCTCCATTGATTGTATCATTGGTGATTGGTTTGGCTGTTAGTATTTTTCAGACAGTGACTTCTATTCAGGAACAGACGCTGACCTTTGTTCCTAAGATTGTGGGAATGTTTATCTGCCTGATGATTTTGGGAGATTGGATGTTGAATAATATGATAACTTATATGACTGATTTATATCAGAATTTTGCCCTGTATATTAGATAGTGGAAGGAGCAGGCAATGGTAAATTTATCATTTCCGCTGTCGGAATTGGAGTATTTTCTGCTTGTGTTTGTGCGAGTCGCATCTTTTATTTTTGTCGCTCCGTTTTTTAGCACAAAAGGTGTACCGAATCATGTAAAAATAGGATTGAGTGTGTTTCTTGCTTATATTATGTACTATTTTGGTCCAGAACATTTTTATCCAGAATACAATACTGTACTAGGATTTTGCACAGTTGTACTAAAGGAAGTGTCAGTGGGTTTGCTAATTGGCTTGGCGGCCCAGATGTGTACTTCCATTGTTTTATTTGCGGGAAGAATTATAGACATGGAGGTAGGATTGTCTATGGCAAATGTATTTGATCCTACGACAAATGAGCAATCTTCTATTACAGGTGCCTTGTTGCAGTATGGTGTGATGTTAATCTTGTATACAACTGGACTGCATCAGTTTTTGCTCAAGGCACTGATGGAAACGTTTATATTGGTACCGATTGGTGGGGCGCATATTAATACAAACCGTCTGTTGGAAACATTAATTAATTTTTTGAGCAACTATATTATTATTGGATTTCGGATTTGCCTTCCAATATTTGCCAGTATTACACTGATGAATATTGTACTTGCACTTTTGGCAAAACTTGCACCACAGATGAATATGTTTTCGGTTGGTATTCAGCTTAAATTGCTTGCAGGGCTTAGTGTTATCATGATAACAGTAACATTACTTCCGGATGTCTGCAATTTTATCACAACGCAGATACAACAAATGATGGTATCGATAGTGGAGGGTATGATGTGATATTAGAATATAATTTACAGTTTTTTGCTCAGGAAGGTCCAGGTGGAGAGAAGACAGAAGAGCCAACTGCAAAAAAGAAATCGGATACCCGAAAAGATGGTAAAGTTCCCAAAAGTAAGGAGTTGTCAAGCGGTGTGGAGCTGATTGCGCTCTTTTTAATCTTAAAGTTCTGGGTTGGCCATATGGGCGAGAATTTTATGAAGCTGTTTGGAGAAATCTATCAAAAGATGCCAGAGTATACGACTTATTGGAATGGGCGTATTGTCAGGGAAGATTACAAGGTTCTAATTAACAGTGTATATCTGGAGTTGCTAAAGCAATTGCTTCCGTTTTTTATTATCGGCATTGCAATAGCAATCGGCATTAATATGATGCAGTTTAAATTTCAGATTTCAACAAAACCATTACGTCCCAAATTCAGTAAATTTAATCCAATTTCAGGTATGAAGCGCCTGTTTTCAAAGGAGAAGATTATCGAGTTAATCAAATCTGTCGCAAAAATTATTTTGATTATGGCAATTGTATACTCGACAGTCAAGGATAAGTGGATCTATCTTGTTCAGTTTTATGGAATGCCGCTCAATCAGGCGATAGAGCTAATTGGCAATGTGGTGATTGATATGGGACTAAAGATTTCTCTGGTCTTTATGATTATTGCATTTGCAGATCTGTTTTATCAGCGTTATAAATTTAAGAATGATATCAAGATGACGAAGCAAGAAGTCAAGGATGAGTATAAAAATTCAGAAGGTGATCCACAAATTAAAGGTAAGATTCGGAGTAAGATGCGTGAGGCATCACAGCGGCGTATGATGCAGGATGTGCCAAAGGCGGATGTTGTAATCACCAATCCAACACATTACGCTGTCGCAATCCGATATGATGCTGCGACTGGTTCTGCGCCGTTAGTACTTGCAAAAGGTGCAGATTATGTAGCACAGAAGATTAAGGAGATTGCGCGGGAGAACAATGTGGAGATTGTAGAGAATAAGCCGCTTGCCCGTATGTTATATGCCAATGTGGATATTGGACAGGAAGTGCCACCAGAATTGTATCAGGCTGTGGCAGAGGTTCTTGCTATGGTATACAAAATGCAAGGAAAAATTTAAAAAATTGTTCGGAACTCTGTGTTTATAGCCAAAAAGCACAGAGTTCTTCGTTTTATGCACATGGGCACCCAAAGGAATATTGTCAGCGAAGCTGGGTAGACCTGTGCAGAGAAAATATGCCACTGAGGTGGCGCACAGGTCGCGTGGCGAGTAGGGGAAGAAATCTTTCCTACTCGATTAATTTGTGTAAGTAATATAAAAAATAAAAAAAGTTAAAAAATTTACAAATTATTATATACAAATTATGTTAATTGTGCGATAATATGATATAGGAAAAACAGGGGATTATTGATAAGGGATTAAAAGGAGTTAAGGGGGAAAAGAGACATGAAGATGAAGAAGGCAGACATAGGCGTTGCTCTCTATTTACTTGGCGCTTTCATCATGTTGATTGTACCAATCAGTAGTACTATGCTGGATGTACTGTTAGCAATTAATATTTCGCTTGCATTTACGATCCTATTCACTACGATGTTTGCCAAGGAAGTTTTGGATTTGTCATTTTATCCAACAATTTTATTGTTTACAACAGTATTCAGAATTGCTCTAAATGTATCATCAACCCGTCTGATTTTATCGACAGGAAATCCGGGGAATGTCGTTGCGACATTCGGTAATTTCGTGGGCGGCGGTGATCTTGTTATTGGTATTGTCGTGTTTATTATTTTGATTATAGTGCAGTTTGTGGTTATTAACAAAGGTTCTGAACGTGTTGCCGAGGTGACTGCCAGATTTACATTGGATGCGATGCCAGGCAAACAGATGGCCATTGATGCAGATTTGAATACAGGTGCTATCACAGACGCAGAGGCTAAAATTCAGCGTGAGAAACTTCAGCAGGAGGCAAGTTTCTTTGGTTCTATGGATGGTGCTGTTAAGTATGTAAAAGGAGATGCGACCGCAGGTCTGATTATTACTTTTGTAAATATTGTCGGTGGTATTATTATGGGTGTTGTGCGGCAGGACATGAATATTGGCGCTGCGGCAGACAAATATACAATACTTACAATTGGTGATGGACTGGTAAGCCAGATTCCGTCTCTTCTTATCTCGTTATCAACTGGTATTTTGGTGACAAAGGGCTCAAAGGAGGCAGACTTTGGCACCGTGCTTGTGAATCAGCTTTTTGGAATACCAAAAGTATTGTACATGGTAGGTGCAGTGCTTGCATTTTTAGGATTGGTGACGCCACTAAATCCTTTGATTTTTGTTTTGTTGGGTATTATTTTTATCGTGTGCGGACGCATGATTGCCTCCACAATTGAAGTGGCAGGGATTGAGGCTGAGACGGATATGGAGGAAGATACCGCAGATGAAATCCGGAAACCAGAAAATGTCAACTCTCTATTGCAGGTAGATCCAATCGAATTGGAGTTCGGCTATGGTATTATACCGCTTGCAGATGTCAATCAGGGCGGTGATCTTTTAGACCGCGTGGTTATGATTCGTAGACAGATTGCGTTGGAACTTGGTACAGTTGTACCGATTATCCGTCTGCGTGATAATATTCAGCTAAATCCGAATCAGTATATTATTAAGATTAAGGGGATTCAGGTGAGTGAGGGTGAGATTTTATTTGATCATTATATGGCAATGAATCCTGGTTTTGTGGAGGAGGAAATTTCTGGAATTCCTACTTTTGAACCATCATTTCATCTGCCGGCAATCTGGATTACAGAGAATCAGAGAGAGCGTGCAGAGAGTGTGGGATATACTGTTGTGGACCCTCCTTCTATTATAGCAACACATTTGACGGAGATTATTAGACAGTATCTTGCAGACTTGCTGACAAGACAGGATGTACAGAATCTTGTCAACAACGTTAAAGAGACCAATCCTTCCCTTGTGGATGAGCTTGTTCCAAAGCTCTTAGGGCTTGGAGATATTCAGAAAGTATTACAAAATCTTTTAAAGGAAGGCATTTCTGTGCGAGATCTTGTCACAATTTTTGAGACGCTTGCCGATCATGCAGCGTCTACAAGAGATACTGATATTTTGACGGAGTATGTGAGACAGAGTTTAAAACGTGCTATCTCCAACAAGTATTTTCCAATGAATGAGACGACCAGTGTAGTTACACTTGATCCGGGATTGGAACAAGAAATTATGGGCAGTGTAAAGCAGACAGAGCAGGGAGCTTATCTGACACTTGACCCGGAGAAGACAAGAACAATAATGGCTTCTGTGGAATCCGAAGTAGGGAAGCTTGAAAAGCTTGGCAAGAATCCGATTGTGATTACCTCACCGATTGTTAGAATGTATTTTAAAAGACTTACAGAGGATTATTATAAAGATTTGGTGGTGGTGTCTTATAATGAAATTGATTCAAATGTTGAATTACAATCAGTAGGAATGGTGACAGCATGATAATAAAGAAATTTCAAGGGAAAACAAAAGAAGAGGCGCTTGCAAGTGCGCGGAGAGAGCTTGGCGATAACATTGTTGAGATGAATGTCAAGGCAGTTAAGCCTAAAGGGCTAAAGGGTATCTTTAAAGGTACGCGGTTTGAAGTTACTGTTGCAAGGGAAGATGAGAATGAAAAATATAGTGCCGTTGCGTCTACAGAAATTCAGAAGGATGGAGTGGCAGTCAGCATAGGGCAGAGTGCGCCACAAGCGAAGATTATTCCAATGAAGCAGCCTGAGAAACAAGGAGTTGTTGCAGAGGATGCAAAAGCTGTTGGTCAGGCGGTTGCGGATGTACTTTCCTCTTTTTCGCCGCAAAAGCTAGATATGGTGAGAGATGAGGCCCCTAAAGAAAAAACCGTGTCTGATCCGAAGGTGAATGAACCGACTAAGGAAAATCTTCGCGGTAATGGTTTGGAAGAAAAACTGGACAATTTGCAGAATTTGATTGAGAAACAGCTTTCACAACAGGAGAATAAACCGCAGTCAGAAGAGATCAAAAACACTGAGAGTGGGAGAAGGCAAGAAAATACAGAGCGTGTAAACTTTCTGAAACTTCTGTATAATAAGATGATGGATAACGAGATTAATCAAAAGTATGCAAAGGATATTATAGAGGAGATTGACAAGAACTGCAAAGCGGATGTTACACTGGATTTTATGCTTTCGGAAATTTATCAGAGAATGATACTGAAACTTGGAAAACCCTATGTGATGGAGGAGAATGAGAGAAAACCAAAAGTAATTTTCTTTGTGGGACCAACAGGTGTTGGAAAGACGACTACCATCGCAAAGATTGCATCGTCCTTTCGGGTGGAACACAAGAAGAAAGTTGCGCTGCTCACAGCGGATACTTACAGGATTGCTGCAGCAGAACAGTTGAGGACTTACGCAAATATTCTTGAAGTACCATTTCGGGTCGTGTACACGGCAAAGGAAATTGCCACCTCACTAGAAGATTTTAGAGAATGCGATTACATTTTAGTAGATACCACAGGGCATTCACCAAACAATGAAGCACAATGCGAGAGTATGAGTGATTTAATAAATTCTGTGGACAGCAATGCAGCTAAGGAAGTGTTTCTCGTGTTGTCGGCTTCAACAAAGTACGGAGATTTGATGAAAATTGCAGATACATACAAAGAGATAGCTGATTATAAGTTAATTTTTACAAAATTAGATGAGACCGCTACGCTGGGAAATATTTATAACCTGAAACTATATACGGGCGCGACACTTTCCTATGTGACATGCGGTCAGAATGTACCAGATGATATTGAGTATTTCAATCCGCAGTCAACTGTAAAACAGTTGCTTGGGGGAAGGCGTTGATAGGAGGGGAATATATGGATCAGGCGGAACAGTTAAGAAATGTGATTAAAATGAATCCAGTCCCAAGGCCACTTTCAAGGGTTATCACAGTCACAAGTGGAAAAGGCGGCGTAGGGAAGTCTAATACTTCTATCAATCTTGCATGTCAATTTAAAAAAATGGGAAAGCGAGTCATTATACTGGATGCAGATTTTGGACTTGCTAATATCGAAATTATGTTTGGTACTGTGCCAAAACATAATCTGTGCGATCTGATATATCAGGGAAAAAATATTACGGATATCATAACATGGGGACCTATGGACATAGGATTTATATCAGGGGGGTCTGGAATTGCAGGGCTGTCAAATCTAAGTAGGGATTACTTAAATTATATCATACAGAATCTTGCAAAATTAGATGCGATTGCCGATATTATTATTATAGATACAGGTGCGGGCATTTCTGATGCGGTGCTGGATTTTCTCGTTGCGAGCGGTGAAATCCTAGTAGTTGCTACTCCAGAACCCACATCGATTACAGATTCGTATTCGCTCTTAAAAGCGTTAAATCGTCATTCTCGATTTTCTAGGGAAGATTCCAAGATTATGGTGATTGCAAACAAAGTGGCAGGCGCAGCAGAGGGCGAAGTCATGTACAATAAACTTGAGACGGTCGTCAGCAGATATCTCAAGCTTCCAGTATCCTATCTCGGAGCGATTCCGCAGGATTATCGTCTTGAAGATGCGGTTATGCAACAAAAACCTGTCAGCCTTCAGAGTCCAAATGCAAAATCATCAATTGCCTATGAGAAGATGGCATATGTATTGATGGACAAAGAATATGATAAGTCATTGGTGAAAAGAGGAATGGCTGCTTTTTTCTCGCATATTGTGGCAGGAAATAAAAAAATGGGATAGATGAGAAACGATTTTCAGGAGGAGTCTATGATAGAAAAATTTATATCATCGGGTGATAAACTGGAATTAAAATCGACAGTTCGTGTCATTCTTCCTGACGGCACAGAGGGAGTGAAGACATACAAGTCTACTGTGTCCAATATTTTAGATGATGGACGGCTCGAACTGGTGATGCCAATGGAACAGACAAAATTGGTGTTGCTTCCCATAGACGGAGAATATGATGTGTGTTTTTTTTCCCACAAAGGTGTGTACCGGGCGGATGTGCGAATTATTGAGCGCAGGAAGGTTGATGGAATCTATGTCTTTGTAGTTGAGTTGATAAGCAATCTTCACCGATATCAGAGGAGAGAATATTATCGGTTTAACTGCGTGATTGATATGGCGATAAAGGAGATGACAAAGCAGGAGATTGATGCATATGCTCAAGGTATGGTGTATCTTGCGCCAGATCGGGAAATGATAAGAGGCGTGATCGTAGACATTAGTGGCGGTGGAGCGCGATTTGTGTCGAGACAGAAGTTTGGAGAGGACAGTCATATTTTGATGAAGTTTAAGCTGAGTGTCCAAGAACAGGAGAAACTATTTCTGCTAGCCGCAAAGATTATTTATTCCAATGAGATTGAAAATAGAGAAAACGAGTACGAAAACAGAGTCAAATTTGAATTTATTGATACGACAACACGCGAAGAGATTATCAAATATATTTTTAATGAGGAACGAAAAAATAGAAAGAACGGAAAGGGTCGTTGAATAGTATGACAATTAACTCGAATACATCAAAAATAAAGAAAAAAATACTTGTAGTTGATGATTCTGCACTTATGAGAAGGGTTATGTGTGATATAATCAATTCAGATGAACGGTTCCAAGTAGTGGAGCAGGCTTTTGATGGTCAGGCAGCGTATGAACTCTTGAAGAAGAATCAGTATGATGGTGTAGTACTTGACGTAAATATGCCAAAGATGAATGGGATTCAATTTTTGCGTGCTCTGCAGAAGGATAAGATTCGTGCCCGTATTATGATGGCGAGTACAGATACCAGAGATGGCGCAGCCGTAACAATGGAGGCGTTGGATCTTGGAGCGATTGATTTTATAGAGAAACCGGTCAATATTGTCTATCTGAAAAGCAGTGGTTTTAAGGATAAATTTCTGGATACTCTCCATGCAGTTGTATCCAGTCGCCAAACCAATATTTCCACCGCTCCTGTCCTGACAAGGGAAAAGCAGGAGGAAAGCACACAGAAGCTTGTAAACATTGTCAGAAAAAGCAAACCGATTGTAGGTGGACAGAAAATTGTTGCGCTTGCTTGTTCGACAGGAGGTCCCAAGGCGTTGCAGAGCGTTGTGCCGCGGTTGCCAGCGGAGCTTGCAGCTCCTGTATTGATTGTACAACATATGCCAAAAGGGTTTACCCAATCCCTTGCAGAACGACTGAACTCCATGAGTAAAATCAAGGTTAAGGAGGCAGCGGAGGGCGATGTGCTAGAGAATGGTGTGGTATATATTTCTATGGGTGGCAAACATATGAATGTGGCGACAAGAGGAGGCAGAGCGACGATTACATATACAGATGAGCCGCCGAGGGAGGGTGTTAAACCTTGCGCAAACTATATGTATGAATCCTTAAAATCAAGTAGTTATGCGCAGATTGTCTGTGTCGTGCTAACAGGAATGGGTGCGGATGGTACCAAGGGAATCGTGAATTTGGAAACTTCAAAAAAAATACACGTTATCGCGCAGGATGAGGCATCGTCAACGGTGTATGGAATGCCCAAGGCAATCGCTGCGACAGGATTGGTAAACCAAGTGGTCTCGCTTGATAACGTGGCCCAGGAAATTATTATGAATGTGGGGGTCAGGTAGAATGGATACAAGTCAATATCTTGATATTTTCCTTGATGAGTCGAAAGAGCATTTACAGAATCTGAGCGATCAGATTATGGATTTGGAGCAGAATCCTGAGAATATGGATACAATCAATGAAATATTCCGTGCGGCTCATTCCTTAAAGGGTATGGCAGGCACAATGGGGTATAAGCGGATGCAGACGCTTACGCATGATATGGAAAATGTTTTTTCTGAGGTTCGGAATGGTACTTTTAAAGTGCTCCCCGGAATGATTGATATTTTGTTCAAAAGTTTGGATGCGTTAGAGGAATATGTGAATAATATTCAGCAGACGACAGAAGAGGGGACAAATGACAATCAGGATTTGATTGATGCGCTCAACAGTATCTTAAAAAATAATGGTGAAGTGGTTCTCGGTGAGAATTCAGCTTCTGCAAAGACAGAGGAGCCAGTTGCATCTTCTGCGCAGGATGCGGGTGCAAACACCAAGCGGGAAAAGTGGCAGGAAATCAAGATTACTGATACAGAGCGGATGCTGGTTGATAAGGCGTACAGCGAGGGGCTAAAAGCATTTGGCGTGACAGTCTATGTCGAGGAGGCATGTGTATTAAAGGCTGCGAGGGCATTTCTTGTATTTAAAGCACTTGAAAAGCTGGGAGAAATTATTGTATCTTCTCCGACTGCACAGGATATTGAAGATGAAAAATTTGATTTGACATTTAGTCTAATATTGATTTCTGCAAATACTACAGAAGAGATTATTGAGGCAGTGAAGAGTGTTTCTGAGATAGAGGAGGCGTTCTGTGCAGAGTATACCTCAGCGAAAGAGGAAAAGCCAGCAGCGCCAGAGAAAGTTGTCGAGAGTAAAACTGTAGAGGAGAGTAAGCCTGCAGCAACAGCATCGCCTGCTATGTCCAAGACTGTGCCAGCGCCTGCTCAAACACCAGTTCCAACAGCAAAACCTGCTGTGGCATCGACGTCATCTTCCTCGGCTTCCTCTTCTTCAAAACCAGCAGCAAAACCTGTGGTGAACAGAACTGTCAGAGTGGACATTGAGAAACTAGATAATTTGATGAATCTGGTCAGCGAGCTTATTATAGCGAAGAACTCGTTGATTTCTGCCACAGCAGCAGATGACAATAAAGGAGATAACGGTTCAGTCAATGAACAGATTGAGTATCTTGAGAGTGTTACGACAAATCTGCATGAGTCTGTTATGAAAGTGCGAATGGTTCCAATTGAGAGCGTTGTGGCAAAGTTCCCGCGTATGATTCGGGATCTTTCTAAGAAGTTGAACAAGAAGATGGAACTTTACATGACAGGTGAGGATACAGAACTTGACCGTACTGTGGTGGATGAGATTGGCGATCCATTAATGCATATGCTTAGAAACTCAGCAGATCATGGTCTGGAGCCCAATGATGTGCGTGTTGCAAATGGAAAACCAGAGGTTGGTTCTATTTTCCTAGATGCATATCAGGACGGCAATAATGTTGTGATTGAGGTGCGGGACGATGGCGGCGGAATTAATGTGGAAGCTGTCAGAAACAAAGCGATTGAGCGTGGCACAGTGACACCAGAACAGGCTGAGACAATGACGGAGAAGGAAATTATTGATCTTTTGTTCCTGCCAAGTTTCTCAACGGCTAAGAAGGTGTCTGATGTATCCGGTCGCGGTGTTGGGCTTGACGTTGTAAAGTCAAAAATTGAATCTCTGAGCGGCGAAGTTGAGGTAAAGAACCGCTTTGGCGAGGGTTCTTCTTGGATTATTCGGCTGCCTTTGACTCTGGCAATTATTCAGGCGCTTATGGTTGTAATTGGTGATGAAAAGTATGCGATTGCACTTGGCTCGATTCAGACAATCGAGGATGTTTTGCCGGAAGATATCAAGCTTGTACAAGCGAAGGAAGTAATCCATATTCGCGGAACGGTTATTCCAATTATCAGAATGGATAAGGTTTTAGATATGCCCCCAAGAGAAGGCGATAAGAATAAGAATCTCACCGTAATCATTGTGAAGAAGGGTGAAAAACAGGCAGGTTTGGTAGTAGACGAGCTTATCGGACAGCAGGAGGTTGTTATTAAATCTATGGGCAAGTATATTAAGGTGCCAAAGATGATAAGTGGTGCTACAATCTTAGGAAACGGTGAAGTGGCACTAATCCTTGATACAAATGCATTGATTTGATTCTAATGACAATGAAAAGGAAGAAAGGCGGGGCATAGAACATGGATGTAGTAAAAATAATGGATGAGAAGAAGCGGAATGTGAGTCTGAACCGTCCGGTAGAGCACGATACCACGCAATTTATTGTGACACAACTCGGTGGGGAGCAATACGGAATTGATATTAAATATATATCAAATATTATTCGGATGTCGAAAATCACAAGGGTACCTAAAGTGCCAAATTATATCAAAGGCGTAATCAATGTCCGGGGAGTTGTTATTCCAACGATTAGCCTCAGATTAAAGATGGGACTGCCGGAAGATGAAGTCACCAAGAAGACACGTATCATTATTCTGACACTTGAGCAGCACGAGTCCATAGGAGTGTTGGTGGATGAGGTAAAAGAAGTTGTGACGCTCGATGAGGATCATATTGAGCGGATGGGATATGAAAAGGATGAAAAGGAACGTTTTCTTTCTGGTGTGGGAAAGTCTGATGGGAAGCTAATCTCATTATTGGATATCACGTCAGTGCTTGCGGAAGTGGTAGATGTATAATTCTGTCTGTTTGCTTTAGCGGCAGATGGGAGTTTGTGTGATTTTTGGTAGGGAAAGGCTTAGGTTTTATCATGGCAGAAAATATGAGTTTCGAAAGGGTTACGACGGAGTATTATGATGTGTTAAAGGAGCTGGGAAATATTGGAGCAGGCAATGCAACAACAGCGCTTGCACAGATGCTTCAGACAAAGGTAGATATGAAAGTTCCACAGGTAAGGCTTCTCGATTTCAAAGATGTTGGTGTAGTTATGGGGGGAGAAGAGCAGCTTGTTGTAGGCATTTATCTGGCTGTAGAAGGTGATATTACAGGTAGTATTATGTTTATATTGGAACAGAATGCAGGAAAGGCTCTTGTGTCTAAACTTATGGGAATGCCGCCCTCAGAAGGTGAGTTTAGCGAGATTGAAATTTCAGCAATGAAAGAGATTGGAAATATTATTACAGGAGCTTATCTAAATTCACTTGCACAGATGACCAATCTCAAGATGCTTCCATCTGTTCCGGATCTGAGTATTGATATGCTCAATGCGATATTGAGTGTTCCGGCGATAGAGTTTGGTATCATAGGAGATCAGATTTTGCTAATACAGACGGTGTTTACAGATGATGTAGACTTGAATGGTTATTTTATTCTGATGCCAGATCTTGAGTCTTACTCGAAGATGCTGGCTGCGCTCGGGTTGTCAGTATAACTAAATACAGAGAAGGGGCATTGTATCTATGGCGAATATAGTAAAAGTGGGAATGGCAGACCTGAATGTGTGCAAAAGTCCTGATGGTATCACAACCCTAGGACTGGGTTCCTGTGTAGGAATCTGTATTAGGGACCCAGTTGCGAAAGTTGGGGGACTTGCACATGCCATGCTGCCAGACAGTAAACAAATAGAAAACAATTCAAACAGAGCCAAATTTGCAGATACAGGAATAGAAGATCTTGTACAAAAGATTCTTGCGATAGGTGGCAGAAGGGCAAGATTGGAAGCAAAATTAGCGGGTGGAGCACAGATGTTTGCATTTCAGAATAAATCGGACATGGTGCGTGTCGGAGAGAGAAATGTGGAAGCGAGCAAGAAGAAACTCAGAGAACTGGGTATTCCGCTGAAAGCACAGGATACAGGGCTAAATTATGGTCGTACAATTGTATTTTATCCTGAGACAGGAGAATTAATTATTCGTTCCGCAGGAAAACCCGAAAAAAAGATATAACAGAACAATTTAAGGGGATAATGAGATGGGAAATAAGACAGGTCTTATCACGCCGTTTCTTATGCTTTTGGCAGGTGCGATAGCGTCTATCATTATGTATGTCAGGGGATATGAGTTGACAAAAATGCTGTGGGGATTGCTGATTGTGCTATTGATATTTTACGTTCTTGGCGATGTGGCAAGGTATCTCTATGCATCAATCAGACCCCGTATCATACCAACAGGAGATCTGGAACAGATGGTTCAGGAAGCAAAAAGAAATGGAGATCTTACTGGAAATGTCGTTGCTTTTGCAAACGAGGAACAGAAGGATATGGAAGGTATGGATGCGGGTGGCTTTATGTCAGAAGATGCAGAGGGATATTCTGATGAGGAAATTTATGATTATTCTGATCAAGAGGCTGCCCCGTCAATGGAGTATGATAATGAGGACCCATTTGGGGATGCATAAAACGGATTATTTGTGTAGGCAACATTGTGTATAACGGGGGAATAACATGAACGAAGCAGCACGCAAGAAACTTTGGGATGATTATGCCAGACTGAAATCACCAGATTTAAGGGAAAAACTGATATTGGAGTATGCACCGTTGGTCAAGGTAGTGGCAGGGCGTTTAAGCATGTATCTTGGCTATAATGTGGAGTATGAGGATTTGGTAAGTTATGGAGTGTTCGGCTTGATTGATGCCATTGATAAGTTTGACACAGGCAAAGAAGTGAAGTTTGAGACTTATGCTAGTCTGCGTATTCGTGGTGCTATTCTGGATCAGATTCGGAAAATGGACTGGATACCGCGCACGATTAGACAGCGTCAGAAACAAATTGACACTGCGATGAAGGAGCTGGAACAACGCAATGGAAAACCCCCTTCAGATGCAGAAATCGCGTTATATATAGGAATCAGCGAGGATGAGTTTCTCGATTGGCAGAATCAAGTCAAGGCGGATAATATCATCTCTTTGAATGAATATGTGGAACAGGGAAATGATATTTCCTCAGAGAAGGGCATCACATCAGGATTTGATACACCAGAGAGTGTAGTTGAAAAAAGTGAGCTCAAAGAGGTGCTTGAAGAAGCGCTGGAAGTATTAACGGACAAAGAGAAAAAGGTGATTTTACTGTATTACTATGAAGAACTTACCCTCAAAGAAATCAGTCGTGTGCTTGAGGTATCAGAGTCAAGGATATCGCAGCTTCATACGAAAGCGCTTCAGAAGATGAAAACAAAGATGGGAAATTACATTGGAATATTGGAGCAATAACACACAAAACAATTGCATGGAGGCAAGACTGATATGAATGGATTTTTTCAGATACAGATAAAAGAACAGGGGGTAAACCTGCTGCTTTTTCCTCCTGTTGGGGAGGGAGAGAAGATACGTTCCACGGAATTAAAGGAGTATCTAAATAGAATTGGCGTACCCTATGATGTGAAGGCAATCAACTCTGCACTTTCTTCTATGGGTGAGGAGGAGATTGCCCTTTTTTTGACTGCAATGAAGCTTTCACCGGTGGATGCGATCTGCAATATTCAGGTGGCGCCTGACAAAATGTCGGTGGTCATGCGTTTGTATCCGCCTAGTACGGGTGGCCGCCCTGCAAGTAAAGAACAAATTATGGATTTACTCAATCAGTACAAAGTTAGGGCAGGAATCGATGAGGAAGCAATTACGGTGGCACTTGAGGAGAATCTTTATTGTACAGATATTGTTGTTGCACGCGGAAAAATGCCTACTGTTGGCAAAGATGCTTCTATTATTTATCACTTTGACACCAATAATAATATCCGTCCGGAATTAAAAGAAGATGGAACAGTGGACTTTTTTAAATTAAATACATTACATCATTGTATAAAAGGGCAGGTTCTTGCAGAAATTATTCCAGAGGAGAGAGGCGAGAATGGATTTGATATTTATGGTTCTGTTATGCTTGCAAGAGAGGTAAAAAAGATTACATTTGTATATGGAAGAAACCTTGAGATTTCACAAGATGGACTGAAACTGACCAGTATGGTTGACGGGCATGCCTCTCTGGTGGATGACACCGTTTTTGTATCAGATGTATACAGTGTGGAAGACGTGGGAACATCTACAGGAAACATTGAGTATCACGGAGATGTGGAAGTGAAGGGAAATGTTTGTGAGAACTTTAGTGTGAAGACAGACGGGAATGTTTTTGTGACAGGTGTTGTGGAAGGTGCAGTGATAGAGGCCGGTAAAGATATTATTATTGCCAGAGGAATGCACGGACAAAATAAAGGTCGATTGAAAGCTGGTGGAAACATTGTCGCAAAGTTTATCTCCGCTGCAAAGGTGGAGGCAGATGGATTTGTGGAGGCAGAACAGATTGTAAATGCCCATGTTTTCGCAGGCACCAATGTAAATGCAGACGCAGGAAAGGGATTGATTACAGGCGGAAAAGTAATCGCTAAATTGGCAATTAACGCCAAAAATATAGGGTCGCCTATGGGGGCTTCAACGATTGTTGAAGTAGGAAGTGACTTGAGTGCCAAAAAACGTCTTGCGGAGCTTCAAAAAAGCGTGGGAGAAAAATCAAAAACCATACCAAAGTTAAAAAAATCTCTGGAAGATGTTACCACTCGATTAAAACAGGGTGTTAAATTGACACAGGAGCAACTCAGAAATGCCAAAATGTTACAGATAACACTTGCAGAGACACAGGCAAAAATCAAAGAGGAGTTAAGAGAGATTGAAAAGCTCGATAAGATGCTAAAGAATGAGGGAATGTCGCATATTGATATTCGCGGAACAATGTACCAAGGAGTCGCTGTGGCAATTTCTGGAGCTACAATGACAGTGAAAAACGAATACACATTTTGTCGTTTGTACAAAAAAGATGCAGATATAGCTTCTACAAATTTGTAGGGGCTATTGCCTTTTTTGTCGAAATATATTACAATAAATCGAAATACGGTATCGCCTTGTAAATTGAGCGGCCCAGAGGAGGGATAAAAATGGCTATTAGTCCAATACTGCTTAATGGAAGTATTCAGCAGACAGATAATGTTTTACACAATCAGGTAAAACAGGTTGAGAAGGGTGTTGTGGATCAAGGAAATATTCAGGTTCAGGCAGAGAGAAAAGAACAGCAGATGGCAAAACAGGTCGTTCATGCAGATGAAACTTTATTTAAGGAAGAGCGTTTTGATGCGAAAGAGAAAGGTCATAATGGCTATTCAGGGGACGGGGGAAAACGCAGGAAGAAAATAAAAGGTGATGGAAGAGTTGTCGAGAAATCCGAAGGTGGATTTGATATAAAGATATAGTGTGTTTGCTTTGTGTACATTGTAGAGGATTGGAAAGGTTTGGTAACAGATGAATTGGTTGGAGATTGCGCTGCTGATATTTGGAACGTGTGCTTTTGCAGGAAGTTTTTTAATCAGAGGAAAGTCAGATGACAGTGGTCAGGAAGTGGATGTGGAACTTATCCGAAGTGTCATAGAGAAAGAGATGAGGGATGCCAAAGAACGGGTCACTGAAGTTGTAGATGAAACACTTGAGTATGCAGTGGAAAAGACAGAGCGTGCGTCAGAACGCATTTCAAACGAAAAGATTATGGCGATTAGCGAATATTCGGAGACAGTGCTTGCTGATATTAACAAATCTCATCAGGAAGTAGTGTTTTTGTATGATATGTTAAATGACAAGCATAATAATCTTAAAGAGACGATTAAGCATGTGGATAAAACAGCAAAGGAAGCAGAAGAAGCGGCCAATGCTGCAGCGCTTGCCCTTGCAGCAAAAGCAAAGGAAGATGCTGAGACTAGAGAAAAAGAATTGACAAGAAAAAGTGTCAGTACGGACCGCGCTGCGTTGGATAAGGAAGCGCAGGAAAAGGAATATGCGCGTCGGCAGATGGCAAGGCTGATTCTTCCAATGCAACAGGAAATGCAGATTCATCGGCAGGTGGATGCCCGCGCACTGGATATTGGTGCATTGGGATTAAACATGGGCAAAAAGGCACAGGTTGACAGACCGACGGAATTGAGTCCGCTTGTAGTAAAGAGTGTGGAGATTATACCAGCGGATGTTGTTTTATCAAAAGATATGCAGCCTGTGCCGGAGAACACAGGTATTGTGCCTGTGAGTACGGCAGAATTGCAGACATTTGGTTCTCGTCCTGAGGATATGAAGGTTGTGGATGTAAAACCGGCTGAGATTAGACCTGTGGAAGTGTATTCTTTTGTAGATCAGGCACCACATATTGAGAGACCTGTAAAGAAAGATACGGCAAGTATGATTAAGCCACAAGATGTTTTTCTGGGAGCAGTAGAAAACAACAATGATAGAATTTTAAGGCTTTATAAAGAGGGTTATTCTAATGTGGATATTGCCAAGGAGCTAGGACTTGGAGTTGGGGAGGTAAAATTGGTCATCAATCTGTTTAAGGGGGCTGTTTAATGAAATTTAAATATATGTTAAGGGGGCTTGGTCTGGGCATTTTGATTACCGCAGTGGTAATGGGGGCGTACACTAGGAGTGCTGTTGCGGATGCAAGGGTGTCTGTCTTAAAAGAATATGGACTTGGAGAAGACAATGGACTTCCTGAAGAAACAGCAGAGGAACGCTCAACAGATGCAGAGTCTACGCCAGAATCAACAGAGCAGCCCGCTAGTAGAGATGAGGAGAAGGAAGCAGAGATTCAATCTGTGTTGGATGCGGCAAAAGACGCAGAGCAGGCTGAGTCTGTTAGTGCTGTATTGCCGGAGTCGGAGGAGCAACCGACAGATGCGGCAACTGGAGTATCTGATGACTCTGTGATAGTGGTGCCGACAGGCGAGGGCGATGTGGTTCAAATTGATATTACAAAGGGGGATGATTCTGGAACAGTTTCCAGAAAGTTGTTTAATGCAGGGTTGATTGAGAATGCGTCTGAGTATGATGCATTTTTGATGCAGCATGGATATGATAAGCAACTCAATGTAGGAAGTATTACAATCAATGCCGGAGCGGGCTGGCAGGAGATTGCAGAAAAATTAACTGAAAAATAATTAACACAAAAAGACCTCTTGCACAAGAGGTTTTTTTGTGTTATATTATTAATATTGTGGCTGTATTTGGATATTGCAGTCATAGTGATCAGATAAAATACTATAGTATTCACGCCCGCAGATTTGTGGTCCATGCCATGAGTAGCCCACAGAGAAGAAGCGGGCGGAAGCGCGGTAAAACCGCAGAAAATGGAGGTAAGTCATGAGTGTTATTTCAATGAAGCAGTTGTTGGAAGCAGGTGTTCATTTTGGACATCTGACAAAAAGATGGAACCCTAAGATGGCTCCTTATATCTTTACAGAGAGAAATGGTATTTATATCATTGACCTGCAGAAATCCGTGGGCAAGGTTGATGAGGCGTATAGGGCTGTAGCTGATATTGTAGCACAGGGCGGCACAATTCTTTTTGTAGGAACCAAAAAACAGGCGCAGGATGCTGTCCGCACAGAGGCAGAGCGCTGTGGAATGTTCTATGTAAATGAGAGATGGCTGGGCGGTATGCTCACAAACTTTAAGACAATAAGAAGCAGAATTACCAGATTAAAGGCAATTGAAGATATGGCAGAGAACGGAACATTTGATGTTCTTCCAAAGAAAGAAGTTATTCAGATTAAGAAGGAATGGGAAAAGCTTGAGCGGAATCTGGGCGGTATTAAGAATATGACAAGGGTTCCTGATGCAATTTTTGTTGTGGACCCGAAGAAGGAAAGAATCTGCGTGCAGGAGGCACATATACTTGGTATCCCTCTGATTGGTATTGCAGATACAAACTGTGACCCAGAAGAGTTGGATTATGTTATTCCGGGCAATGATGATGCGATTAGAGCTGTTAAGTTAATTGTTTCTGCTATGGCTGATGCCGTAATTGAGTCAAATCAGGGTGAGATGATGACAGATGCAGTGCCAGAAGAGGTTGTTGAGGAAGAGGCAGCGGCACAATAGATAGGAAACAGCTCAGGCAAGACTTTGCACTGCCCTGCAAAGTCCGTGGGAAAGAATAGTGGTTGAGATGCATCAAGCCACAGTCCGTGGTTTTGCATGGTTTGATGCTTGTAACAGGAAGCCAAAGGCTGGACTGTTACAAAGATAGAGGAAGCAGGAGGAACGTGAAAATGGCTATTACAGCAGCAATGGTAAAAGAGTTGAGAGAGATGACAGGTGCCGGTATGATGGATTGCAAGAAGGCACTTAATGAGACAGATGGAAATATGGATGAGGCTGTTGAGTATTTGAGAAAGAATGGACAGGCTAAGGCGGATAAGAAGGCTGGACGTATTGCAGCAGAGGGTCTTTGTAGAGTCTGTACAGATGGCGATCAGGCAGCAGCGGTAGTGGAAGTAAATTCAGAGACAGATTTTGTGGCAAAGAATGAGCAATTTCAGAATTATGTCACAGCAGTTGCAAAACAGGCACTTGAGACGAGTACTACAGATATTGATGCATTCCTTGCAGAACCGTGGAATGAGGATTCTTCAAAAACAGTGAAGGAAGCATTGGTTGAGAAGATTGCTGTTATTGGAGAGAACCTAACTATCAGAAGATTTGAGAAAGTTACAGCGGAGAATGGCTGTGTTGTGACCTATACACATGGCGGCGGAAAGATTGGTGTCATTGTGGATGCTGAGACCGCAGTAGTAAATGATGCAGTGAAGGAAGCGCTTCTAAATCTGGCGATGCAAGTTGCGGCACTTTATCCAAAGTATGTATCTTCTGAGGAAGTTTCTGAAGAGTACAAGGAGCATGAGAGAGAGATTATCACAGAACAGATTAAGAATGATCCGAAGATGGCTGGAAAGCCAGAGAAGGTAATCGAGGGTGCTGTTGTTGGTCGTCTTAACAAAGAGCTTAAAGAAATCTGCTTGTTAGAGCAGGTTTATGTGAAGGCTGAAGACGGAAAACAGACAGTGAAGCAGTATCTTGCTGAAGTTTCCGCAGATAATGACACAGAGATTAAGATTAAGAAATTTGTTCGTTTTGAGACCGGAGAAGGCATCGAGAAGAAAGTGGATGATTTTGCGGCTGAGGTTGCGGCACAAGCTGGAACTTTATAAGGATTCCATAAATTGATCTGTCGCTATGAAAATTGATTCATGTTTATTATGAGTTGAGCAGCGAGTAGGGAAGAGAGACTTCCCTACTCTATTTTTTATGCACAGACCTGTGTAGAGGAAATATGCCACTAACGTGGCGCACAGGTCGCGCAGCAAGTAGAGGAAAAATTTTTCTGCTACTCAATTGCGCACAAGCATCCAGATGAAATATGCCAGCAAGCTGATGGAGGTCCAACGCATAAGTAGGGAAGCCTTTCTTCCTTACTCAATTTGTGATGTAGCATTACAAAAGTTTAGGCATAATTGCTTCGGCAGCTGCCGAGCGTGCCTTGGCATAAACTTCAGGGTTGCGTTTGCAAAAGACATAATATAGGCATTCTATAATAAAAAGTTGTCCCAACTTTGCTGCCACAGAGCCAGATTGCAACGGGCTTTCATTGTAGCCGCACAGTAATACAACATCTGCATATTTTGTGGCGCGTGAATTGGGAAAGTGTGTGATTAATATTACAGATACTTGGCGTTCTTTTGCAATGCGCATAATATCCTCCATATCTTTTGTGGAACCAGAATAGGAGAAAAACAGAATGACATCTTTGTGGGTGGCTAGCGAAATATTCATGACTTGCATATGCGAGTCCTCAATATGGACAAAACGGGAAGTTGCAGTGGAGAAACGTGCCCATGCCTCCATTGCCATAACCATACTGCCACCCTGTCCAAAACAAAAGACTCTATCAGCAGCAGAGATAAAATCTACAGCCCTGGAAATCTCAGTTTCGTCCAATAAATCCATAGTTTCATTTAATGAAAGAACACTGGAAGCATAAAGTTTATGAAAAATACTTCCAAGAGTGTCCTCCGAAGTGATTGTGTCAGGGGTGTCTGATGGGTCGCCAATATCTGTTACATAGGCAGCCTTGGCAAGTGCTAGTTTCAGGTTATTGTAGCCTGACAGTCCAAGGCTCCGGCAGAAGCGTGTGATGGAAGCTTCTGACACGCCGCTGCTTTCCGCAAGGGTTGAAATAGACATATATTGGGAATCGTGAGTATTGGCAAGAATGTAGTCAGCCAGTTTCCGGCTAGAACGTGTAAGTGAATGATATTGCTCCGTGATTAGTTCCAGAATGTTTCCTGCCAAACGATCATCTCCTTTCTAAAGTCCAAGTACAGCGGCGCCCAGCATTCCAGCGCAGTTGCCCAGCGCTGCTTTTTCCAGTTTCACCTGTCGAAAACTCGACATGATATTGGGATACAACAGTTTGCGAAGTTGTTCTATAACATAAGGCTGCTCCATAATACCGCCGCCAAGAATCACGCCTTCGGGATTTAACATATGGATAATCGTAGTCAGTCCATATATAATCTCCAAAATCCAGCGGTCAACAAGTTCTTTGATGCCAGGTTCCTCTAAGCGTTCAAAGATTTTGCGTCCGTTTATTAGAGTAGCGTCAAACTGTTGTGCGTTTTTAACCAGTGCTGTGGTAGAAGCGTATTTCTCGTAACAGCCAGAAAACATATCTTCTTCAATCTTGCGCGCTTCAGGGTGTGTGACAATCGCTCCAAATTCCCCGGCTGAATAACTACTGCCAGAGTATAGTTTTCCACCAGAAAAGATTGCGCCACCTACCCCTGTGCCATAAGTTAAACAGACAAAATTGCTGTAATTTTGCCCAGCTCCAAAAATAGACTCCCCAATTGCAGCTGCATTCACATCATTTTCTACTGCGACAGGGACACAAAACTCCCGTTCCATTATTTCTTTTAATTTTGTGCCTGTGTAGTCTGGAATATTCTCGTTTGCATAGATAATTTGTCCGCGTATAGGATCTACTTGTCCAGCGGTGCTGATTCCAATACGCTCAAACGAAGTGCACTGTCGGTATGCGGCAATAATTTCCTTTGCGCGGGCTGTCACATGAGCACCTCCAAGACTGGCTTCTGTCGGAGTTTCTTTGATGTCTGTTAATACTCCATCAAGATATAGACCTGATTTGATTGCGGTGCCACCAATATCAAGAACCATAGTAGTCATAGCACGTTTCCTCCTTGTTGTTCAACATAGACTTTCGGAGTCTCTTTCTGGGCGATTTAATTTAGGAACTGTAAAAATATTCTTAGGCAGTACTATATGAGCGAAGCACGGTGAAATACCATTTTTAATGCGAGGTTGTCATCTAAAATCACAATGTTTGCGTATTTGCCCGGAGTCAAACTTCCATAATGTTCATAGATTCCAACTGCCTTTGCTGGATTGATAGCAGCACATTTGACTGCGCTTGTAATGGGGATACCCATATCATGAACAGCAGTGCGCACACAATCCATAAGATTTGTGACAGAGCCAGCGATAGTGCCGTCCTCAAGAACAGCTAGATTTCCTTTAACAGTGACATTTTGCCCTCCTAGATCATACTGTCCGTCGGCAAGACCTGCCGCACGCATACTGTCGCTAATAAGAATGATTCTATCATCACCAAAAATTTTAAAGGTGGTTCGCACCACGGCAGGATGAATGTGGATTCCATCGCAGATTAGTTCTGCCATGCAATGATTGTCATCGGCGGCTGCGCCAATTGGACCCGGAGCACGGTGACTGAAAGGCGGCATGGCATTGTATGTGTGGGTCAATTGTGATGCTCCGCACAAAATTGCTTCTTTTGTGGTGTCGTAATCGGCAGTTGTGTGTGCGATAGAAATATTAACGCGATTACTATTTTCCCGAATAAAATTCATGGCGCCTTCCGTTTCTGGCGCGATTGCTACAGTGCGAAATATATTGTCAGAGATTTCTTGTAAGTGATTGAACATGACAGTGTCAGCCACCGCAATATATTTTCCGTTTTGTGCACCTTTTTTGGCAGCGTTGATAAAAGGACCTTCCATGTAAAGACCACAGAAATCGGCTGCATCTTTGTCTTCCATGTCACGAAAGTCTTTTGCAGCACGGCAAATCTGTGTCAATATGTCCTCGGGCATCGTCATGGTGGCGGGTGTGATGGAAGTCACACCTTGGCTTAATTCATAGCGCGCAATTGTGCGTAGAGCTTCTACTGTACCATCACAAC
The DNA here is from genome assembly GCA_949383255.1 of Lachnospiraceae bacterium. Taxonomy (GTDB): domain Bacteria; phylum Bacillota; class Clostridia; order Lachnospirales; family Lachnospiraceae; genus COE1. Next base: position 93,595 of record CASJPF010000002.1, read on the forward strand.
AGTCACTTCCCATGCATCCATGAAAGTGGATATCAGTCAGACCGGGAATAACATAGTTTCCAGCGGCATCAATTACAGTTTCTTCGCCGGATACATTGCGATAGTCCTCTTCCGATACAATTTTTTCACCGCATATATATACGGTTTCGGGAGTAAAAAAGCCGTCTTCATGAAAGACAAGGCCGTTGATGATTTTTTTGAGTGCCATTATTGTCCGCCTTTCTTAGAAATTGTTCATCAATAACTTATGAACAGTTTTTTCCCTAAATTTTAGTGTGTTAGCATTTTGAAAGTGCAGCTTCGTCCGCCACTAGTGTTACATTGCGGTGTAACTGTAAGATAGAGGCTGGAACCTGTGGTGTAATGGGACCAAAGAATGCAGTTTTTACAATGTCTGCCTTGTCTTCACCAGATACGATAATAAGAATCCTGTGCGCGGACATAATTGTCTTGATACCCATCGTGTATGCCTGACGCGGAACTTCTGCTTCTGTCTCAAAAAAGCGCGCGTTCGCTTTAATTGTCTGTTCTGACAAGTCGATGCAGTGCGTCTCTGTGGAGAAAACGTTTCCTGGTTCATTAAAGCCAATATGCCCGTTGTGTCCTAAACCTAAAAGTTGGAGATCTGGCTCTCCTACAGCGCGTAGGATTTCATTGTAATTGTGGCATGCAACAGCGCTGTCTGGTTCTGTTCCGTCGGGAAGAAAAGTTCTGCTTTTGTCAATGTTTACTTTACTAAAAAGGTGCTCGTTCATAAAATAATAATAGCTTTGCGAATTGTCGCGGGTCAATCCTTTGTACTCGTCAAGATTGACCGTCATAACTTCTGAGAAGTCGAGATCTCCTTTTTCATACCAATCCACAAGCTGACGGTAAGTGCCTAATGGGGTTGAGCCAGTAGCGAGACCAAGTACGCAGTTCGGCTTCATAATAATCTGGGCCGAAATAAGGTTCGCAGCCTTGCGGCTCATATCGTTGTAATCTTTTGCTCTGCAGATTTTCATAGTGTACCTCCTAAACGAAATCTTTTAATATTTTACTAGAAATGGGGAAATTCCCTTTATAATTTTACTATAACATATTATTTGTATTGTGGCAATTGATAGAAGAGAAAAATGTTATAAATTTTCCATAGAAATTATTAATGAAAATAATTTTCAATAATATATTAAACGGAAACGCGCAGTTTATATGCATTTTTGTTTTATGAATCGTAATTAGTTTTCAATGTTTAATGTACCAAATAGAGTGAGAAATTTGAATTAAAAAGTTTTGAGAATAAAAAAGATACAAAAGTGGTATAAATTTTCAAAATTTTAAAAAATTAAAAATATTTTCAAAAATGTATTGACAAAAATACAAGACAAAAGTACAATAAAGTCATAATTAACAAAAACCTAATTCAAGGTTGTATTTTTTTAAACATTTTTTCCAAAAAAGGAGGGCTTATTATGAAGAAGCGTAAACTTATGGCACTGGCATTGAGCTGCGTTATGGTATGTTCTATGACTGCATGTGGCGGTAAAGACACAGGATCAGATCAATCTGCATCTACTTCGACACCTGCACCCGCGCCTGCTGAGAAGGAGGAAGCACCTGCTGAAAAAGCGAGTACCACTGAAAACACAGACAGCCAGACCCCAACAGGGAGTACGCAGGCAGCGGACATTACTCTGTGGACCTATCCAATTGGAAGCTGGGGAGATTCCGCTACTGTTGATGGTTTGATTGCAAACTTTAATGCGGTATATCCCGATATTAAAGTCACAGTAGAATATCTGGATTACACAAATGGTGATGATCAGATCAATACAGCAATTGAAGGAAAACAGGCGCCAGACCTTGTAATGGAAGGACCAGAGCGTCTGGTGGCAAACTGGGGAGCAAAAGGTCTGATGGTTGATCTTGGAGACCTTTGGACAGATGATGCGAAATCTTTGATTTATGATTCTGTGCAGAATGCTTGTAAGAGCAATGATGGCGTATTTTATGAGTATCCGCTGTGTATGACTGCACATACTATGGCAATCAACAGAGATATTTTTGAGGCAGCAGATGCACTTCAGTATCTTGATGAAGAGACTGGCACATGGACAACAGAAAATTTCCAGAAGGCAGTTCAGGCGGTATATGACTATGGTCAGACCAATGTAGGTGCAGTGTACTGTAGCGGACAGGGCGGTGATCAAGGAACACGTGCCTTGATAAATAATTTATATGGTGGAACCTTTACCAATCCAGAACATACAGAGTACACAGCAAACAGTGCTGAGAATATTAAGGCGCTTGAGTTGTTAAAGAGCATGGACGGCATTAATTTTGATGCATCAATAGCAGGTGGTGACGAAATTAACATGTTCTGTAATGGTACTTTTGCAATGGCATTCTGCTGGAATGTATCACAGGAGAAGAACAATCTTGAAAACATTAGTTTTGATGCCTTACCTATGGCTTTCCCTTCAGAAGATGGTATCCCACAACTTTGCGGTGGTATTTGGGGCTTTGGTATTTTTGACAACGGCGATCCTGCTAAAATCGAGGCAGCAAAAACATTTATTGATTTTATGGCAAATGATGAGAAACAGGTTGTTGAGAGCGTGAAGGCTTCCAACTATTGGCCAGTAAAAGACCTTGGAAATATCTATGATGGCGATGCACTTATGACAGAGTACTCAAAATTTGTTGAGTATATGGGTGACTATTATCAGGTAGTAGGTGGATGGGCAGAAGCCCGCACAGCATGGTGGAATATGCTGCAGCAGGTTGGCTCAGGAACAGATGTAGCAACAGCAGTTGAGGAGTTTGTGACAACAGCAAATACAGCAGCGGCACAATAAATAAATGATGCAGTCAGTGTTGCGCCCCTTCCCAGAGAGATGTGGGAGGGGCGCTTCCTAATAAGAAAGGAGGAATCCTTATGTCAAAAAATAACAGCATGAGTAAGGCGTTGGTACGCAGAGAGACAATTGCTGGATATGCATTTATGCTGCCAAGTCTAATATTCTTTCTTGGATTTGTTATTTATCCTATGGTGCAATGTGTGTTTACAAGTTTCTTTGATGCGACCATGAACCGTGAGGATATTTTTATTGGGCTTGCGAATTATAAGGAGTTGTTTCAGGATAAGGTATTTTTGGGCGCGCTGAAAAATACAGTGATAATCGTGGTGGTTTCCGTGCCGGTAACATGTATCTTTTCTCTATGGGTAAGTTCCGTTATTTATGATTTGGCTGGTCCTGCTTGTTCCGCGTTTCGCTGTATCTTTTATCTTCCGGTTGTAACTGGTTCCGTTGCAGTTGCAGTGGTATGGAAGTGGATGTTCAACAATTATTATGGTATTTTTAACTATATTGGCACAAATACCGGACTGATTGAGAAGAACATTAACTGGCTGGGTGATGAAAAATTTGCGCTGGGGTGTATTATACTAATTTTGTTGACAACTTCTGTAGGACAGCCAATTGTATTGTATGTATCTGCACTGAACAATGTGGACCAGTCGCTTGTGGAGGCGGCAGAGGTTGACGGTGCAACAAAATTTCAGTGTTTCTGGAAGATTAAGTGGTCGCAGATTATGCCTACAACGTTGTATATTCTTGTTATTACAACAATTAATAGTTTCCAGTGCTTTGCGCTGATACAGTTGTTGACAAGTGGTGGTCCCAATCATAGTACAGACACAATTATGTATTATATTTACTATAATGCATTTAAATTGTATCGTTATGGATATGGAAATGCAATGGGCGTTGTTCTTGCAATTATTATAGCGCTGTTGTCCGCAGTGCAGTTTAAGATGGCAGAGAGTAAGTAGGAAAGGGGGAAATAAATATGAAACAGAGACAGTTTAACCGTTCAACCTGTTACAAAATTGTATCAGTTATTATTATCGCAATTTTGGCATTTACATTTGCATTCCCGCTTTACTGGATTATTATTGGCTCTTTTAAGACGCCCGCTGCAATCAATGCGACGACACCACAGTGGTGGCCGCAGGAATGGGTTCTTGACAATTATAGAAAGCTTTTTAGCAGACAGGTTGCAGCGCTCTGGGAGATTCACATTCCATTTACCAGTATTAGTCTTATGGGGCCGGAAGTGCCTGCGGCAATTCGCTGGCTGTTAAACACGGTGTTTATGGCAGTTGCGGCAATGTTGTTGACCTGTACCACCGCAGCTATGGCGGGATATGCGCTTGCAAAAAAACGCTTTGTTGGACGCACATTGGTCTTTTCGTTGATTGTATGTGCAATGGCGTTGCCAAAGCAAGTTATCTTGGTTCCTTTGCTGCGAGAGATGGCTTCATTAGAATTGTACAACACAATATGGGCAGTTATTTTCCCGATTGTTGGCTGGCCGTTTGGTGTGTTTTTAATGAAACAGTTTTCGGAAGGGATTCCGGGGGAGATGATGGAGGCTGCCAAGATAGACGGCGCGGGAGAGTGGAAGACATTTTACACAATTGCACTTCCTCTGATTAAACCCGGTATTGGTGCGTTGGCAATTTTTACCTTTATTAATTCGTGGAATGATTATTTTATGCAGTTAATTATGCTGACGAGTACAAAGAACTTGACCATATCACTTGGTATTGCAAAGCTGCAGGCGGAGAATGCAACAGATTTTGGTTTGATTATGGCAGGTGCATCGCTGGCGGCAATTCCTATTATTATAATTTTCCTTATTTTCCAGAAGTATTTTACAAAGGGAATTACAATGGGTGCAGTCAAGGGATAGTGAGGAGGTCCAATATGATTTATACAGAGATAGCCAATATTGAGCACTATTATGGTCTGGGTAAATATTTGGATAAAGCGGTTTCGTATCTAAGTAGTCACCCTCTAGACAATGTGCAGGCAGGACATTATGAAATTGATGGGAATATGGTGTATATGAATGTGTTTGACTATGAGACAATTCTTGAGGAGGGCGCATTTTTTGAGGCACATAAAAAGTATGCGGACATTCATATGACAATTACTGGAGAGGAGATTGTCGGTGTGTCAGATATGTCCAAAGTGTCAGTAAAGACTTTTGATGAAGAGAAGGACCTTCTTGAAGTGGAAGGACCAGTCGAACATTATATAAAATTGATACCGGGAAAGGCATTGATTACACTACCAGAAGATGCGCACAAGGTTAAGCTGGCAGCGAAGAACCCTTCCACAGTGAAAAAGGCAGTGATAAAAGTGTACATAGGCTGAAAATAAGGAGTGCGCCAAAGCGCACAGAAAGGGGCAGATATGAGAGATATTAACAAATATCAAGGAATTATTCCGGCGTTTTATGCCTGTTATGACGAGAGCGGTGAAGTGAACGAGGAACGTGTGGAACAATTGACAGACTATATGGTAAAGAAGGGTGTGAAGGGGCTCTATGTAGGTGGTTCTTCTGGAGAATGTATTTATCAGAGTGTTGAGGACAGAAAACGCACGCTGGAGCGCGTTGTACAGGTAAGCGCAGGAAAACTAACGATTATTGCACATGTTGCGTGCAACAACACAGCAGACAGTAAGGTGCTTGCAGCCCATGCGCAGAGTTTGGGCGTGGATGCGATTGCAGCCATTCCACCAATCTATTTTCACCTGCCAGAGTATGCCATTGCACAGTATTGGAATGATATTTCGGATGCTGCGCCAGACACAGACTTTATTATTTACAATATCCCACAGCTTGCAGGTGTGGCGTTAACAATGCCACTGTTTCGAGAAATGCGAAAAAATCCAAGAGTGGCAGCAGTAAAAAATAGTTCTATGCCAACACAAGATATTCAGATGTTCAAGGCTGAGGGAGGAGAAGGATTTGCAGTGCTTAATGGTCCTGATGAACAGCTTGTGGCAGGTCTTGCAATCGGTGCAGATGGTGGAATCGGTGGTACATATGGCGTTATGCCAGAACTTTATCTAAAGATTATGGAGTTGGTAAATGCAGGAAAAATTGATGCAGCGCAAAAAGTACAGTATGCGGCAAATGAGATTATCTATGCAATGTGTGCTTGTCATGGAAATATGTATGGCGTGATTAAGGAAATTATTAAGATTCGAGAAGGTTTTGACATTGGCGGTGTGCGCAGACCATTACCATCATTAATCCCAGAGGATATGGAACAGGTAAAGAAATGCGTGCAGTTGATTGACAAGGCAATAGACCAGTTTATATAGGCAGGAGGATTTTTTATGACAAAACAGGAATTATTGAATCAGATAAAAGGAAAAGTGATTGTATCCTGTCAGGCAGTTCCGGGGGAGCCCTTGTATGTGGAAGAAAAATCGATTATGTATTTGATGGCGCGCGCGGCAAAGCAGGCGGGGACTCCAATGATTCGCACAAGCAGTATTCGAGATGTTGTGGCGATTAAGGAGGAGACAGGGCTTCCTGTAATTGGCTTGATTAAGGTACAATACGAAGGGTTTGAGCGTTATATTACACCGACAATGAAAGAAGTAGATGCGTTGGTGGAAGCAGGTTCCGACATTGTGGCATTGGATTGTACCAATCAGAAACGTGGCGATGGGAAGAGCATTAGTGAGTATATTACAGAGGTGCGCACAAAATATCCAAATGTTGTTTTGATGGCAGATATTTCTACCTATGAAGAGGGTGTAAATGCGTGGAAGCTTGGCATGGATATTGTCGGGACAACAATGAGCGGATATACAGCACATTCTCCAAAGCTTGACGGACCAGATTATGAACTTGTAAAAAAATTGTCTGAAACGGTGGATATTCCAGTGATTGGTGAGGGAAGAGTACACAGCCCAGAGCAGGCAGTAAAAATGTTGGAGGCAGGCGCTTATGCTGTTGTGGTTGGAGGTGCTATTACAAGACCACTTGAAATTGCACAGCGTTTTATCAAAGCAGTGGAAAGTAGGTAGTATATGAAAAAGCACATAGTATGTTTTGGGGATTCCAACACACATGGATATTGTGCTAGTACAGGTGGGCGGTTTGATGAGACACAGCGCTGGTGTTGTTTACTTGAGAAAAAGCTTGGAGAGGACTACCTTGTGATTGAAGAAGGGTTGAGTGGGCGCACCACCTGTTTTACCGATCCAATTCATGAGGGATTAAATGGGCTAAATTTTATTTATCCGTGTCTTATGAGTCATGAACCAGTTGATTTGCTGATTATTATGCTAGGGACAAACGACACAAAAGAGCGTTTTGGCGCTTCGGCGGCGTGCATTGCATTAGGGCTAAAACGACTGATTGGAAAAGCAATTGCAACAACAGACTGTTGGAGTAGTGGGAAGGCAAATATTTTAATTGTGTCACCGCAGAATATTGACGCTAGATATATAGATTCGGAAGTTGGCGCGACAATGGGGCATGGTTGTGCAGAGAAATCAACAGGATTGGCAGCAGAGTTTGCAAAGATTGCAGCGCTTATGAAATGTCATTTTCTGGATGCAAACAAAGAGATTTCGGCGCCTGTCAATGAGATTGATTATATGCACCTGACAGCGGAGGGACACAGACAACTAGCAGATGTATTGGCGAAGAAGATTTCTAAAATCTTAATTCAGTAAAAAGAACGAGTGTAAAACACTCGTTCTTTCTATGCCGCGTAATCAATGTTGGCACCTCTAAATTTTGTAGCGTCAAGCTGCCTTTGATTTTTGGTGTAGGGGTTATCCTCATTAGAGTATTTGATTGTGGTGTTGGTAACACCGCCCGCAACATAAGTACGCCCGCATTCAGGGCAGATGGAAGTATGGATTGATACAGAAGCATTTAATACTTTTCCATCTTTTTGAGCAGCTTTTTTATATGCATTAGAAACATGTTCCCCTTCATGTGCGCGCACTCTGGCACCTGCGGATTCTGGTGAGATGTGTGACGCTGTTTTGAAGGAGACATTCTCGTCAGAGCCATCTTGATATTTGCGGTTAGCGCAGGTCTCACAGTCCTCTGGTGAGGAGCGTTTCCCAGGTTTTTTAACCTTGTCAGGATCAGCGCTGGGATCTACAGCATTGGGATTGGCTTCGTCTTTTCCTATAGGATTGGTAGATGGATAGACAGTGTTTGTATACATGGGATAATTGGGGTATAATCCCGAAAAATTGCCAATTGTCATATGACAGGACCTCCTTTTCTTAGCCATATTCTTGGATATGTTTTTTACAGTATAACATAAAAGGACTGTTATGGGAAGCGTAAAAAAGAGCTATTCCAATGGAATAGCTCTTTTAAAAGCGTTTATCAAATTTATATTCACTATTTCTGGCTGATAGCTGCCTGTGCTGCCGCCAGTCTTGCGATAGGCACACGGAATGGTGAACATGATACATAGTCTAGACCAATCTTGTGGCAGAACTCTACAGAAGAAGGATCTCCGCCGTGCTCACCGCAAATACCAACATGAAGATTTGGATTTACAGGCTTACCAAGTTTGAGAGAAATCTCCATCATCTTGCCGACACCAATCTGGTCAAGTTTTGCAAACGGATCGTTTTCAAAGATCTTTGTGTCATAGTAAGCATTTAAGAACTTACCGGCATCGTCTCTTGAGAAACCGAATGTCATCTGTGTCAGATCATTTGTACCAAAGCAGAAGAAGTCAGCTTCCTTTGCAATCTCCTCCGCTGTAAGTGCTGCTCTTGGAATTTCGATCATTGTACCAACTTCGTACTTTAATGCAACTCCTGCTGCTTCGATTTCAGCGTCTGCTGTCTCGACAACAATGTTCTTTACAAATTTCAGCTCTCTTACTTCGCATACAAGAGGAATCATAATTTCTGGTTTTACTTCCCAATCTGGATGCTCTTTCTTAACTTCAATAGCTGCACGAATAACAGCTTTTGTCTGCATTCTTGCAATTTCAGGATAGGTTACAGCAAGACGGCAGCCTCTGTGACCCATCATTGGGTTAAACTCATGCAGAGAAGCGATAATATTCTTGATCTCCTCCACAGATTTGCCCTGTGCATTTGCAAGTTTTTCAATGTCTGCCTCCTCAGTTGGAACAAACTCATGAAGTGGCGGATCAAGGAAACGAATCGTAACAGGATTTCCTTCCAGAGCCTCATACAATGCCTTGAAATCACTCTGCTGATAAGGAAGAATCTTCTCAAGTGCTGCCTCTCTTGCCTCAACAGTATCAGAGCAAATCATTTCACGGAATGCTGCAATTCTGCTCTCCTCAAAGAACATATGCTCTGTACGGCAGAGACCAATACCTTCTGCGCCAAGTTCCCTTGCCTTCTTTGCATCTGCTGGCGTGTCTGCGTTTGTTCTAACTCTCAGCTTTCTATACTTGTCAGCCCAAGCCATAACTCTGCCAAACTCACCTGCAATCTGTGCATCAACAGTTGGAATCTGACCGTCATAAATATTTCCAGTTGTACCATCAATAGAGATATAATCTCCCTCATGATACTCTTTTCCTGCCAAAGTAAATTTCTTATTTTCTTCGTCCATAGCGATGTCGCCGCAGCCAGATACACAGCATGTACCCATACCACGTGCAACTACAGCAGCGTGTGAGGTCATACCACCACGCACTGTCAAGATACCCTGAGAAGCCTTCATACCAGTGATGTCTTCTGGTGATGTCTCAAGACGAACGAGAACAACCTTCTCGCCTCTTGCATTCCAGTTCTCTGCATCTTCTGCTGTAAATACAATCTTTCCACATGCAGCACCCGGAGAAGCGCCAAGACCCTTTCCAGCAGGGGTAGCATTCTTCAATGCCTTTGCGTCAAACTGAGGATGCAGCAGTGTGTCGAGGTTACGAGGATCAATCATAGCAACTGCCTCCGCCTCTGTCTTGTGTCCTTCATCAACCAAATCACATGCAATCTTTAAAGCTGCCTGTGCAGTTCTCTTACCATTGCGGCACTGTAACATATAGAGCTTTTTGTTCTCAACAGTGAATTCCATATCCTGCATATCATGGTAGTGATTCTCAAGTGTCTCACAAACCTTGATAAACTCTTCATATGCCTCAGGGAACTCCTGTTCCATCTGTGCAATTGGCATTGGAGTACGAACACCTGCAACAACGTCCTCGCCCTGTGCGTTCTTTAAGAACTCACCCATAAGTTTCTTCTCGCCTGTAGCCGGATCACGTGTAAATGCAACACCTGTACCAGATTCGTTGTTTAAGTTACCAAATACCATTGGCATTACATTTACTGCGGTACCCCAAGAATAAGGGATATCATTGTCACGGCGATATACGTTTGCACGAGGGTTGTCCCAAGAACGGAAAACAGCTTCAATCGCAAGCTTTAACTGTTCTACAGGATCAGAAGGGAAGTCTTTGCCTAACTGATTCTTGTACTCAGCCTTGAACTGTTCTGCCAGTGTTTTTAAGTCTGCTGCTGTGAGATCAACATCAAACTGAACGTTTTTCTCTTCTTTCATTTTGTCAATAAGCTGCTCGAAGTATTTCTTGCCTACTTCCATAACAACGTCTGAGAACATTTGAATAAAACGTCTGTAAGAATCATATACAAAACGCTCGAATGCAGGATCAGGATTACCCTTAATCATTGCTTCTACAACTTCGTCATTTAAACCAAGATTTAAGATAGTATCCATCATACCAGGCATGGATGCACGTGCACCAGAACGTACAGATACAAGCAAAGGATTTTTTAAATCTCCAAATTTCTTTCCGTTTACGCGTTCCATCTCTGCGACGCCGTCCATAACCTGAGCCATGATCTCGTCGTTAATCTTGCGTCCGTCCTCATAGTACTGTGTACAAGCTTCTGTTGTGATTGTGAAGCCTTGAGGTACTGGCAGACCAATGCTTGTCATCTCTGCAAGGTTTGCACCTTTGCCGCCGAGAAGATTACGCATACTCATGTCGCCTTCTTTAAATGAATATACCCATTTTTTACTCATTGTTTTTCTCCTTTACTGAATGTGTTACTTTACATAGGTGCCGCGCAATGGCACACCATATGTATAAATGATAAACATAATATGGTAAATTGTCAAGAATTTATCAAGGAAAAATTTTATGAGAAGAAACATAATTGTTACTTTTTATTTTATTGGGGAGGGAAAGTGACAGGATAGGACTTTTTATGAAAAGCAATAGCCTTTGTGATTTACTTTTGATTTTTGGTATGCTATACTAAGGCATTATGAGGAAAAACATAAAAGAAATAAACAATACCCTAAAGAATGAAAAGACTTATTACATCAAGAAAATTTAAAGGAGATTAAGATAAAATGAAATTAGGAATTGTCGGGCTTCCAAACGTAGGAAAGAGTACATTGTTTAATTCACTGACAAAGGCAGGTGCAGAGTCTGCAAACTATCCATTCTGCACGATCGATCCCAATGTGGGCGTGGTGACAGTGCCAGACGAGCGGATAAAACTTCTTGGTGAGCTCTATCACACCAAAAAGGTAACGCCTGCGGTGATAGAGTTTGTTGATATTGCGGGACTTGTAAAAGGTGCATCAAAAGGAGAAGGGCTGGGAAATCAGTTTCTTGCCAATATCCGTGAGGTTGATGCGATTGTCCATGTGGTAAGATGTTTCGAGGATTCTAATATTGTCCATGTGGACGGCAACATCAATCCGCTGCGTGACATAGAAACCATTAATTTAGAACTTATTTTCTCTGATATTGAGATTCTTGAGCGCCGTATTGCGAAAGTGTCTAGGGGGGCGAAGAATGACAAGACACAGGCGAAGGAACTTGCACTTGCAGAGCGCATCAAAGCGCATCTGGAAGAAGGAAAAATGGCAAAAAGCTTTGTTACCGAGGATGAAGAGGAAGTTTTATGGAGAAATGGGTATAATTTATTAACAGATAAGCCAGTTATTTTTGCTGCAAATGTAGCGGAGGAGGACCTTGCAAATGACGGCGTGGACAATGAAAGTGTGCAGGCAGTTCGTGAGTACGCCGCGAGTGAGGGCTTTGAAGTTTTTGTGATTTGTGCTCAAATCGAGCAGGAGATTGCAGAGCTTGATGACGATGAAAAATCTATGTTTCTTGAAGATTTAGGTTTGAAGGAGCCGGGGCTTGACAAGCTGATTGCAGCAAGTTACAGATTGTTAGGGCTGATTAGTTTTCTCACGGCAGGAGAGGATGAGTGCCGCGCGTGGACGATTAAGGTCGGAACAAAAGCACCGCAGGCAGCGGGCAAAATACACACAGATTTTGAGCGCGGTTTTATTCGTGCAGAAGTGGTAAACTATAAGGATTTATTGGAAAATGGCTCGCTTGCAGCGGCAAAAGACAAGGGACTTGTCGGTCTCGAGGGCAAGGAATATGTTGTGAAGGATGGAGATGTGATTTTGTTCCGATTTAATGTATAATATGTGGGGAACATTGCGCACAGGAAGAATGCAAGGTCAGCGTTTTTAAAAATTATTAAAAAAATAAGGTAGGTAAAAGATATGCCTGATACAATGGGAGTCAATGATATTGCTTTTCCACATCTGGGAATTTATCTGGAGAATTTGCCCAAAAGCTTTTCGGTCTTTGGGTTTGAGATTGCATTTTACGGTATGATTATCGGCATTGGTATAATACTTGGCGTGCTGATGGCGGAGCGCATGGCAAAAGCAGAGGGAATGGATACTGATATTATCTGGGATTTTGGTATCTATGCAGTAATTTTTTCAATTATTGGGGCGAGAATTTACTATGTGGTTTTTTCGTGGGATTTATACAAGAATGACCTTTTAAGTATTTTTAATTTCAGGCAAGGAGGACTTGCCATTTACGGTGCAGTGATTGCTGCTTTTATCACTCTTTTTGTATACAGCAAAATTAAGAAGCTCTCACCATATCAGATTGGTGATTGCGGTGTGTATGGTTTAATTTTAGGGCAAATTATTGGACGTTGGGGGAATTTTTTTAACAGGGAGGTTTTTGGCGGCTATACAGATTCTTTGTTTGCTATGAGGCTTCCAGTAGATGCAGTGCGTCCGTGGGACATTACAAAATCACAGCTTGATGGTATGGCACTTATGGGTGATGTCAATTTTATACAAGTGCATCCTACCTTTTTGTATGAAGGAGCATGGAATTTAGCGGTTCTAATCAGTATGCTTTTGTATCATAAGCGCAAAAAATATCATGGGCAAATGTGTCTTTTTTATCTTGGTGGTTATGGCATTGGGCGCTTTATTATTGAAGGAATTCGTACTGACAGATTGCTGATACCGGGAACGCAAATTGCGGTGTCACAGCTTTTAGGGCTTATATTGTTTATCTTTTCTATTATAATGAATGCGGTGATTCGGATTCGATTAAAGGGGGATAAGAATGAATGACAAAAGATAAAATCGAGAAATTAATTGCACAGCTTACCTTGCAGGAGAAGGTGGATATGATTCATGGAAATGGTCTTTTTGCGACAAAAGGAGTGGAACGCCTTGGAATCCCACCATTCATGACTTCAGATGGTCCAAGAGGGGTCCGAAAGGATTTTGGAAGCGCTTCTTGGAAAGAGGTAGGACTTAGCTATGACTATGTGTCTTATTTACCTTGTAACACTGCACTTGCTGCGACATGGAACAGAGCACTTGCGCATGATACAGGAAAGTTGCTTGGCAAAGAGGCAAGAGGACGCGGTAAAGATATGATTTTAGCGCCGGGGATTAACATTATGCGCTCGCCGTTGTGCGGACGAAGTTTTGAGTACATGGGCGAGGACCCATATTTGGTTTCCGAGCTTGTGGTGCCGTTGATTCAGGGGGTGGAGGAGAATGATGTTGCGGCGTGCGTGAAGCATTATGCGGTGAACAATCAGGAGACAAGACGTCTTGAGGTAGATGTGGAAGTAAGTGAGCGTGCGCTTAGGGAGATTTATCTGCGGGGTTTTGAGGCGGCGGTAAAAAAAGGCAAAGTCAAAGGGATTATGGGAGCTTACAATAAGCTCCGCGGAACACATTGTTGTCATCATAAGTATCTGTTTGAGGAAGTACTGCGCAGAGAGTGGGGATTTGAGGGGATTATTGTGTCCGATTGGGGCGGTGTGCATAATACGAAGGAAGCACTGCTAAATGGGCTTGATATGGAAATGTCGGTCACAAGTGATTTTGAGAATTACTATATGGCGGACCCAATGATTCAGATGATTGAGTGCGGTGAAGTGAATAAAAAGACAGCGCTTGCAAAAATTGATGAGAAAGTGCGTCATATTTTGAATGTTATGAGTCAGCTTCATATGCTGGATGGAGAGCGCAATGCCGGGGGGTACAATGATTATAACGACAAGGCTGCACTGCGTCAGACGGCACGGGAATCAATTGTTTTGTTAAAGAATGAAAAGAATATATTGCCGCTTGACAAAAAGAAAATAAAGAAACTGTTGGTGGTTGGTGAGAACGCCAACAGGCAACATGCGTCGGGTGGTGGAAGCGCTGAAGTTAAGGCACTGTACGAGATAACTCCGCTTATGGGGATACATATGCTTCTGGGGGGAAACACAGAAATTGTATATAAACCAGGATATTATAATGAAGATATTGGCAATATCTGGGCAAATACAGGCGACAGTGAGAACGGTCAAGCGGACAGTCTGAATCAGGACAATGTGGAATCCCCAGCACCCAGTGCATTGGTTGTGTCAGAAGAAAAAAGGCAACATCAGCGAGAAATGAATGAAAAGTATCTAAAAGAGGCGCTAGAAGCCGCAAAAGATGTTGATGCGGTTATTTTTGTGGGCGGTTTGACACATGATTACGACACAGAAGGGCAGGACAGGGCGGATATGAAGTTGCCCTATGAGCAGGATCGGTTAATATCAGAACTTTTAAAAATAAGACCAGATACTGTGGTTGCTCTTGTAGCGGGTTCTCCTGTGAATATGCACACGTGGCTTGATGATGCGTCATCTCTCCTCTATAGTTGGTATTCAGGAATGGAGGGAGGTATAGCACTCGCAGAAGTGATTTTTGGTGATATAAATCCGTCAGGGCGTCTTCCAGAAACTTTTCCAATCAGTGAACATGATTGCCCAGCAGTGGTTCTCGGTGAGTTCCCGGGTGGGGATCGAGTGCATTACGGCGAGGATATTTTTGTGGGCTATCGTTATTATGACACATATGATGTGCCAGTTGCTTTTCCGTTTGGATATGGTTTGTCCTATACAGATTTTGTGATGACAGGGATTCGGGCAGAAGTTTTGGAAGATACAGTGGAGAGCAAGGCGGTGAAAGTGAGTTTTGACATTTCCAATATTGGTGGGCGTGCTGGGGCGGCAGTCGCACAGATTTATGTTGCGGATAAGTATCCCAAAGTTAAAAAACCAGCGAAAGAACTGAAATCCTTTGAAAAAATTTATCTCGAAGCCGGGGAGACGCGGGAAGTATCGCTGATGCTTGAGCGTGAAGCCTTTACCTATTATGATGAGATGTCTCACAGTTTTCGGGCAGATGCGGGAAATTATATGTTGCTGCTTGCCAAGAATGCGGAAGAAATCGTGGATGTCACAGAAATTGAATTGAAATCTTAAAAGGAGTTCCCCCTTTGCGATAGGGTGCATATAATAGATAAATGCGCTGTGTTGCATAGGGGGTATTTTTTATGGTAAGTTACAAGGAACTCAAAAAAAAAGAAGTCATTTGTATCAAGGATTGCAGAAGGCTTGGACATGTGTGTGACTTGGAGATTGACGAGTGCAAGGGGTGTATCTGTAAGATTATTGTGCCTGGATGCAAGGGTTTTTGGTCGATGCTCACAGACGATTCAGTAATTGCTATTCCATATAATTGTATTCGTCAAATTGGACCAGATTTGATTTTAGTAGATATATAAGGGGCGCGATTGACATTGATGGAAACATAAATTATACTAAATGAGGGAAACTAGACATAAAAATAGCCTTTCGGGAATCGTTTTGTATTGAGAGAGCGAGAGGATTTAAAACAATTCGGAGGAAAAAGTATGAAGTGCCCATTCTGCAATTATGAAAATACAAGAGTAATTGATTCCAGACCTGCTGAGGATAACAGCTCCATACGCAGAAGACGCGTGTGTGATGTGTGTGACAAACGCTTTACAACTTACGAGAAGGTGGAAACGATACCACTTGTCATTATCAAGAAAGATGATAATAGAGAGGCATATGACCGTGCCAAAATTGAAACTGGTGTTCTGCGCGCCTGCCACAAGCGTCCAGTTAGCACAGATAACATTGAAGTGCTAGTGGACGAGGTGGAGGCGGATATTCTTAATCGCGGTGAAAAAGAAATTAGCAGCCGCATTATTGGGGAACTGGTGATGAACAAGCTTAAGGATTTGGATGCTGTGGCATATGTTCGTTTTGCATCTGTTTACCGCGAATTTAAGGACCTGAACACTTTTTTGGATGAACTTAAAAAAGTGTTGGACAAATAAATATGCACGAAAACGAGGCAGCAAGAAATAATGATAGAGCATATTTACAAGAAAGAGAGATTAATATTTGTTATTGGATTGCTTATTGTATTGACAGCAATGGTTCCATATCTTATTCTAGGCGAAAATATGATTGTTTTTTATCCTGATCAGCTTGACGGAGAAGTATTAGGCTATATTTTACATGCAAAATATCTTTTTACTGGAATAGACACATATCCAGAGATGATGAATGGAATATCGGAAAATGGGTTGTTTCCGCCAGCGCCACTACTTGTATTGCTGTATAAAATATTGCGTCCCGCGGCGGCTTTTGTGTGGAATCAAATCTTTTGTATGGTGACAGCTTATATTGGCATGTACTTCTGTATAAAAACAGCGGTGAACAACAATATAATTGCCGTGTTTTGTGGTATTTTGTTTGCGTATTTGCCATTGCTTTCCGTGTATGGGCTTTGCCAGTATGGATTGCCGCTCTTGTGTTATTATTTTTATCTTTTATATAGAGGAAAACACAAAATATTAGCATTGAGTGGTGTTGTATTTTATGGGCTCTTATCCTCTCTTGTTTTGATCGGATATAGTGTGTTGGGTTTTGTGGCGTTATATCTGTTGTGGTTGGTATGGAAGAAACAGGCGATATATCACAAATGGGTGTGTGTTGGCTGGTTGAGTCTCCTGTGCACATACTTATTTACCAATTATAAGCTCCTTTTACAAATATTTGGAGTTGGGAGCCAGACACCTAGTCATAAAGAAGTGATTGTGCGTTACGGGCAGAATGTGATAAATGCATTCCGCGTAGTTTTTTATGAAGGAACACTGCATACACCAACGCATCAGAAGGGAATTGTTGTTGTTACCATTGTGATTTTAGTACTTGGTGCCTGTGGATATAGACGTCTTCAAGGACAACTGTGCAGAACCTTTTGGCTGTTAGCAGCCGGATTTTGTTTTAATTTGTTCTGTGCGCTGTTTTATGCTTTTTGTCAGTCTGATTTTATAGCGGACTTGCGAAATCAGGCAGGAGGAATTATCAAAGAGTTTCAGGTGGACAGGCTCTATTGGCTGACAGTGTTTGTCTGGTACTTTCTTTTGGGAGCTGATTTGTATTTGATATGGGAATGGACAAAACACTGCATGAGAGATAGGAAAATAGTTTGTATTGTGGCTGGAAGTGTATTTTTGTCAGGAGTAGTGTTTGTGTCAGCGGCCACGGTGTACTATTATAGTGATTTTAGTAAAAATCTTCATCGGCTACGGCAAGGGGAATCCTATCCGCGCGTAACATGGAATGATTTTTATGCGCCGAAGATTTTTTCACAGATTGATTCTTTTATTGGGCGGGAGAAATCTTCTTATCGGACGCTGAGTTTTGGCATCTATCCGGCAATTGCACTGTACAATGGATTTTACTGTTTGGATGGCTATTCCAACAATTATGACCTTGCATATCTTTACACATTTCGAGAGATTATTCAAGGAGAGTTAGAAAAAGAGGAGTCTTTAAGAAAATATTATGATGAGTGGGGTTGTCGGTGTTATGTTCTGAGTGCAGAGCTTGGAATCAACAATTATCTAGTGCACAAAAGCGCTTGTTCTAAAGAAATAAACCTTGCATTCAACACAGATGCCGCAAAAAAGATGGGAGCACAATATTTATTTTCGGCAGTAAAAATTGCAAATGCGGAAAAATTAGGGCTGACTTTGCTGCGCGAAACGCCATTTGAGACACCAGACAGTTACTATGCAGTTTATTTATATGGACTGGGAACAGAAGAGTAGGCGAAAACGTCCAAGGTTTCTTTAAGCACATTGTATACAATAAAAAACAAGATATTTTTTAAAACAACTTGCATTTTTAGAAATATTTTTATAAAATTTAACCGAACACAGAAGATGGTACACGCAAATGCGTGACTGTACATTGTGTGATGGTATGATATTATGCGGATTGCTGATGCAGAAAGCTTTGCATAGCTTCTCATAATATTTGTACATAATGAAAAACTAAATAAAGCATAAAAAAGGAGTAAAAGACATGACAAAGAGAGGACAGAAATTTGGTAAAGTTCTTTTTGCGAGTATGTTGCTTACACTGACTGTTGCACTGAGCGGATGCGCAGGTGACAAGGCGGCTGGAGACTCTAAACAGATTGCAGATACGTCTGCCGCAAACAGCAGTGAGGTAAATACCGCGATCAATGCTGAAACAAGCGTTTCGTCAGAGGAAATGAGCGAGACAAGTGAGGCGAATGAGACAACGGATGATGCATCACATATTACCATAGGTATTCCACAGGATTTAGATAGTCTGGTGCCAAGTTTATCACAGGGCGCTGGCACGCAAGAAATTCTCTACAATATCTATGAGGGCTTATATAAGCCGGACAGCGAGGGCAATCTGGTTCCCGCAGTAGCGAGTGATTATACAATGTCCGAAGATGGGCTTGTGTACACATTTACTTTGAGAGATGGGATTCAATTTCACAATGGAAATCCTGTTACTGTGGCGGACGTGAAATATTCGATTGAAACCTGCGCCGGTCTTAATGGGGGAGAGCCTGTTATATCGGCGTTTTCTAATATTGAAAGTGTCGAGACCCCCGATGAAAGCACCATTGTTATTACATTAAAGGAATCAAGCAGTCCTTTTATGGCAATTTTGTCAACTGTTGAGGCGGCGATTGTACCAGCAGATGTGGCTGATTTACAGACAAATCCAGTTGGAACTGGTCCATATAAATTTGTGTCGCGTTCCCTTCAGGAGAATGTGGTGCTTGAGCGGTTTGACCAATACTGGGGAGAACCAGCACATATCAAAGATATTACTTTGAAAGTGCTTGCAGATTCCGACTCGATTGTGATGAATCTTAAGGGGGGCGCAGTTGATCTTGTCGCGCGCGTTTCCACCACACAGGCGGCAGAACTTGGCGATGATTTTGAGGTGTTAGAGGGAACGATGAACTTGGTACAAGCATTGTATCTCAATAATGCAGCAGCGCCGTTTGACATTGAGAAGGTGCGTCAGGCATTGTGCTATGCAGTCAACAAACAGGAGATTTTGGATTTTGTGTCAGAGGGAAAGGGAACTCCTGTCGGGAGTAGCATGTTCCCTGCATTCGGAAAATATTATGTCGAGGAGTTAAATAATCTGTATACAACAAATATTGAGAAGGCAAAGGAGTTATTGACGGAGGCTGGTTATCCAGATGGATTTAGCTTTACAATGAAGGTGCCGTCAAACTATCAGCAACATGTTGATACAGCGCAAGTGGTCGCAGAGCAATTAAAGCAAATTAATGTCACCGCAAATATTGAATTAATTGAGTGGGAGACTTGGCTGAGTGATGTCTATCAAGGACGTGATTTTGAGGCGACACTGGTCGGTGTAGATGCATCGACTTTAACTGCGGGAGCAATGCTTAGCAGATTTCGTTCAGATGCACACAATAATTTTATCAACTATAACAATCAGGAATATGATGCTGCTTATGCGGAGGCACTTGCTGCTGAGGCAGTGATGGATGATGGCAAGGCGACAGAAGCGTACAAGAAATGTGAGACAATTCTTGCAGAGACTGCTGCAAATGTCTATATTCAGGATATGTGTGAGTTGGTGGCAGTGAGAAAGGGATATACAGGGTATACATTCTATCCTTTATATATACAAGATTTCTCGAAACTGGATGTACAATAAGTCTGCATGGTAGGATTAGAATTAGTTTTGGAGCGATAGATTTTATAGAACAATCGCAAATAA
Organism: Lachnospiraceae bacterium; assembly: GCA_949383255.1. Classification (GTDB taxonomy): domain Bacteria; phylum Bacillota; class Clostridia; order Lachnospirales; family Lachnospiraceae; genus COE1. Next base: position 113,676 of record CASJPF010000002.1, read on the forward strand.
AAGGAGACGAGGATATGACATACATTGGTAAAAAGCTGGCGACAATGATTATCACGCTTTTATGTATTTCGTTCCTCGTCTATCTTGCTTTTGACCTAATACCAGGAGATGCAGCGTTAGCGGCATTAGGGACAGATGCGACACCAGAAAGTCTTGCGGCGTTGCGGGAGCAATTGGGGTTAAACAGACCGTTTTTGGAACGGTATTTGGAATGGCTGGTTTTTTTTGTCAATGGTGATTTTGGGACTTCATACAAGTACCATATTCCTGTTGCGGACATGATTGTGTCTAAGTTGCCAATAACAGTTATTATGGCAATGATATCTTTTTTTATCATGGTAGTAATCTCGCTGCCAATTGGCATTTACACGGCAAAACACAGCGGTAAAAGAATTGATCGCATGATTATAGCGCTCAATCAGATCGTAATGTCAGTTCCACATTTTTTTATGGGAATTTTAATTACATATTTTTTCGGATTGATATTAAGATTATTCACTCCGGGGGGATTTGTGTCTTACGAGACAGATTTTTTGGGATTTCTCGCCTATATTATTTTCCCCTGTTTTGCTATAGCGCTTCCAAAGATTGCAATGTCAATTAAATTACTGCGTAGCTCCTGTATTGAAGAGGCAAAAAAAGATTATGTGAGAACGGCGTACAGCAAAGGAAATGACACAAACAAGGTTCTATATAGACATGTGCTGCGAAATGCAATGATTCCTGTAATTACACTATGGGGAATGACACTTGCGGATATGCTTGTGGGCAGTATTGTTATTGAACAAGTGTTTAATATACCGGGGATAGGACGCATTCTTTTGACTTCTATATCCTATCGGGATTATCCAGTGGTGGAGGCGATTATTGTACTGATTGCTTTTGTGGTGATTGTGACAAATTTTATTGTTGATGTGGTTTATCAACTAGTCGACCCGCGTATCAGCATATAAGGTAAAGGAAATGATGCAGGCAGTGTGAAAAAGAATATTTCACACCTCCTGATTTGAGTGCCCATAAAAAGTGGGCAGATGGGAGTTCTTGTGAAAAGGAAAAAAAGATATGCGCCGAATTTTATAATAGGTCTTATAATAACAGGTGCAATGTTATTGTTGATTTTGATTGGTTTTATTCACACGCCGTATGATATTACAAAGATGGACAGCACTGTAAAGCTGGCGGAGCCATCACTAAAACATTTGATGGGTTGTGATAATTTTGGTCGGGATATCTTTTCTCGGGTGCTGAAAGGTATGGGCAACACCTTTGTGATTGCGACAGCAACGGTTTCCATAGGAACTGTTTGTGGTGTGATTATTGGGGCATTTACAGGATACTTTGGCGGTTGGCTGGATGAGGTACTGATGCGGATCAATGATGTGGTGTTTGCGTTTCCAAGTATTTTGCTGGCGCTTGTGTTTGTCAGTATCTTTGGCACTGGGAAATACAATGTGATTGGCGCGCTTGGCATTGCGTTTATACCAAGTTTTGCTCGCATTGTCAGAGGAGAGTTTATCAAGTATCGGGAAATGGACTATGTGAAGAGTGCAAGACTTGCCGGAGTGCCAGAGTTTCGCATTATTTTTGTGCATATTCTGCCAAATGCCATGCCGGTGTTGTTGTCTTCTATTATGATTGGTTTTAACAATGCTGTGCTTGCTGAGGCAGGCATGAGTTATCTGGGCATTGGCGTACAGCCGCCCAGCGCAAGTCTTGGAAGTATGTTATCGGAGTCACAGACATATCTTTTTTCTGCACCTTGGTATGCGTTGTTTCCCGGATTAATGATTATTTTAATGGTGTTGGGGCTGTCACTTTTAGCGGACAAGAAGAGATAAGAGACAATTGATAATTTCAATTGTTTCTTTTTTTATGCACAGACCTGCGCAAAGGAAATATGCCACTAACGTGGCGCGCAGGTCGCGCGGCGAGTAGGGGAAATCTTCCCTACTCGATTGCACATGGGCACCAAAAAATATTGTCAGTTTATACGTAGATTCGCACAGAACAAAAGAATATTAAAAAATATTTCATTGACAGAATAAGGCTCCTGTGTTATTCTTATACTACGATAGACATAGCAATGACAGACGTTGCATTGTCTATCGTAGATAATATTAAGGAATGATAAATCGTTCTTATGAAGGGAGGTTTTCTATGAGCAGTATCAGCAGCGATATTATACGCGGGTACAATGACACAATGATTTTGTATTTGCTGTGGGATGCACCATCTTATGGGTATGAGATTTCAAAGAGAATCAAGAATCTGTCGGAAGAAAAATATGTGATTAAAGAGACGACGCTCTATTCTGCTTTTACAAGGCTGGAAAAAAATGGATTTGTTGAGTCTTTTTCCGAGAATGTTACAATCAACGGAAAACGCAGAACATACTATAAAATCACAGAACAGGGCAGGCAGTATTACCGTGAGAAGTGCGCAGAGTGGACATTGACTAAGGAAGTTGTGGAAAAATTTATTAAGCAGGATGGGGGGATATAAGAGTATGGAGACAATTAGAAATTATCTGGAAACAATGTTTGCAAGACTTCCTATTACATTAGAAGTGCAAAAGGCAAAGAATGAGTTGTGGCAGATGATGGAGGATAAATATACAGAATTAATCAAAGATGGCAAGACAGAGAACGAGGCAGTTGGCATTGTGATTTCTGAGTTTGGAAATCTTGACGAGTTGGCAGAGGAACTTGGCATTAGCAGTTTTGTGATTCAGGGGAATCAGAAATCGTCAGAAGGGTTTTGCAATATGAAACTTGCGGAAGTCAAGGATTATTTACATGATAAGACACGTTCTGCATACACAGTTGCACTTGGCGTATTTTTATGTATTATCAGTTGTTGTGGGTATATGTTGGATATTAGCTGGAATTGGCGTGGCGGAGTCTTTGCCATATGCTTTATGTTTTTGATGATAGCGGCAGCAGTCAGCTTGTTTCTTTTTTCAAGTTTTGTTATGGGAAAGTGGAAATTCTTGAAGGAAAAAAGATGCAGTGTGGATTTTGCGACAGCAGAGTATGTACATAATCGCCGCGAGAGTTTTCGCGTCACACATGCCATGATGATTACGATCGGTGTTATTTTGTGCATTTTGAGTGTACTTCCAATTGTGATTGTAAGCAGTATCTTGTCATGGAGTAGCGGCTTTGGTGTAGTGTTGATGTTTGTGTTTGTTGGAGTTGGAGTTTTTCTGATTGTGGCAGCAGTAAATGTAAATTCAGGTATGACAACAATTCTTTCTTTAAATAAAAGTGATACTATGGGAAGTTGTTTTGTGCCATCCCAAAAACAGGTAAGTTATAAAAACGCGACAATCTCGCAGATAATGTCTATTTACTGGCCGACAGTAACTTGTATTTATCTTTGCTGGAGTTTTTTGAGTTTTGACTGGCATATCACATGGATTATATGGGTGATTGCTGCGCTGGTACAACAACTTATACGTGCTGTTTGGTAGCGGTAAGCAAAAATGATTTTTAGGAGGGTAATTATGAGTATGAGAAAAAATATATGGATGGCAGTACTTACGATTATTACAATCTGCTGTGTAATTGGCGGCACATTTTATCACACAGGTATCTTTGGACTTAGAGGCGGCTTTCGCTTTGGAGAGAATAGAGCGACAAGTGCAAGTTCAGATTTGGAAGCGTTTCGCGGTATCAATGTAGATGCAGATATGATGAATTTATCAATTGAATCGGGGAACCGTTTCTATCTTGATGGTAAGTATACAGATAGACTAAAATTTGAATATGAAGTAAAAGACGAAACGCTTTACGTAAAACAAAGAAGTTCTAGAATGGATTTTTGGGGAAGAAGTATGAATGAGGACTGCAATGTCACATTAACTGTGCCACAAAATACAACAATAGATTTTATAGAAGCGAAGGTTGCTATGGGCAATATTAATATAGAGAACATTGCATCTTTAGACTGCGAGGCGATGACAAATATGGGAAATTGTACGCTTGAGAAGTGCAGTTTTAGCAAGGCGGATATTGATACCAATATGGGGGAAATTACAATAAAAGATACAGCGCTTGGCGAGGCGGAAATTGACAATGATATGGGAACAATTAGAATGGAACATTGTATTTTTCAAAATCTAAAAGCAGATAATTCTATGGGAGAGATATATATTGATGCAGATCAGAACCTTGACCAATATGAAATTGAATTCAAAGCAGAAATGGGCAATGTGAGAGTAAATGGTCAAAGTCAGGGAACAAAATACCGTCAGTCGGGAAATTCAGGAAAACTTGAAGCCAGTACCAGCATGGGAAGTGTGATAGTAGAATATAAAAATGCAGAATAAAGATAGATTTTTCCTATGTGTTGTGGTAAAATAAAAGTTACAGTTCGGCAGAGTTGAACTGTAACAAATAAAGAAGCTGTTAAAGGTCAGAGAAAATAGATGGAACAAATATTATTAAAGGTAGAAGATTTAAATATAGAATTTCATGACCATGATGTGCCAGAACGCGTTGTGAATCATTTGGCTATGGATTTGCGGCAGGGAGAGATTCTTGGAATTGTCGGGGAATCTGGATCGGGAAAGTCGATGACAGCAATGGCAATTGCAGGGCTGTTGCGGCGACATGATATGAAAATGGAGGGAAAGATTCTGTTTAAGGGAAAAGAACTTCTCCATGAGAATCGGAAAACGCTTCGGCAAATACAAGGAAATGAAATTGGCATTGTTTTTCAGGAACCTATGACCTCTCTAAATCCAGTAAAGCGTATTGGTTGGCAAGTGGAGGAAAGTTTGCGTATTCATAGACCAGAAATGCAAAAAGAGGAACGCTATCGACGTGTAGTGAAAGCGCTGGAGAATGTGGAGCTTGAGAATCCGCAGCTTATCTGTAGAAAGTATCCACATGAGCTTTCCGGTGGCATGCGGCAGCGTGTTATGATTGCCTCTGCAATGATTTGCGAGCCAAAGCTTTTGATTGCAGATGAGCCGACAACAGCGCTCGATGTGACAATACAGTTACAGATTGTAAAGCTTTTACAACGGCTGAACCAAGAAAAGCAGATGGCGGTTTTGTTTATATCTCATGATCTAAGCCTAGTAAAACGTTTGTGCCACAGAATTATTGTAATGCATAATGGAAATATGGTGGAGGCGGGAACGACAGAAGAAATATTTTATCACCCAAAAGAAGATTACACAAAGGAATTGATTAACGCAATACCAAAACTTGAAAAAATTCGGTAACAGTTCAGCACAGGATTTTGCATTTACTGCAAAGTCCGTAAGAAAACATAGTGGTTGAGATGCATCAAGCCATCGCGAAGCGATTGTGCATGGCTTGATGCTTGTAACAGGAAGCCAAAGGCTGAGCTGTCACAAGATTGGATAAGAGTGTTTGATGAGGTCGCTTTTATGAAAAAGATACTACCATTTATTTTTATTATTCTTTTCCCCTATTATATTGTATTTTTGATAGTCAGCCTTTTTAATCAATGTTTGATGAAATATGTTTTCCAGAATAATTTTTATATTGGGCTTTTATCATTTTGCGTTTTTGGTGTTATTGCATTTGTAAACGTAATTATTCTATGCGTAAATAATTTTGCAGGCAAATTCAATGCGATCGAAGCCGCCCAAATCAATATGATAATAAAGATGATTCAAATTCCTGCTTATCTATTTATTTTCGTGATAGGTTTCATGTGTCTGCTTACGATATTTACAGTTGGGATTTCGTTTGTTTTATTGATTTTAGACGGCATATCCATTATTTTAAGTGGTTTGATTGGCGTGTTTGTTGTAAGACGCTGCTATGCAGATGGAATTTTAACAAGGACAGAAATGCTCCTTCATAGTATTTTACAATTTGTTTTTTGTTTTGATGTTGTCAGCGCAATCATTGTGTATAGAAAAATAAAAACAATAAATATTGCATCAAAGAGTGTATTTTTCTCATGTCAATAGGGAGGGGTGGTATGGAAACGATACTGAATGTAAGAAACTTAAATGTGTATTACAAAAATAAGGAAACCTTGCTAAATCGTTTTTGCGGAAAGTCAAAAGATAATTTGCAGCATGTCCTAAAGAATGTGAGCTTTGACATGAAAAAAGGAGAGGTGCTTGGACTGGTCGGTGAGAGCGGCTGTGGAAAGACTTCGCTTGCCAAAGCAATTTTAGGGATGCAGAAGCAATATGATGGTATGATTGCGCTTGATTGTCCCAATCCGCAAATGGTTTTTCAAGATCCATACAGTTCACTCAATCCTTCCAAAAAAATTGGATGGATATTGGAGGAGCCACTTCGTATGAAAGCCCGAAAGAAAAAGAAAGAAGGAGAATTTTCTAAAATAGAGCGTGTCAAAAAGGTTGACCAGATGCTTGTGCGCGTGGGATTAGACGAAAGGTTAAAAGAACATTATCCAACAGAACTTTCCGGTGGCCAGCGCCAGCGCGTTGCAATTGCGGCAGCACTTTTGTGCGACACAAATTTTCTGATTGCGGACGAGCCAGTATCTGCACTGGATGTAACCATACAAGCGCAGATTATTAGACTTTTGCTAAAACTTCATAGAGAGCTTGGCGTTTCAATTCTCTTTATATCACATGATCTTCGCGTTGTGTATCAGATGTGTGACAGAGTGATTATTATGAAAAATGGGGAAATTCTTGAACAGGGAAAAGTCGAGGAGGTATACGAGAACCCAACTTCTGACTATACCCGACTATTGCTTGAAGCGGCAAATTTGTGACAGGAGGGTATTCAATAAATGCTGCAATGTTTTTATCCAAAAGAATATTTGGATTCTACGTATCTCATTGATTTTGAAAAAAAATATGAGCAAGGTTATAGAGGTATCATTTTTGATATTGATAATACGCTGGTACCACATGGGCTTCCAGCAGACGAGCGCGCAATCGCGCTGTTTTTGCGTTTAAAAAAGATTGGATATCAAGTGACCATGCTCTCAAACAATAAGGAGCCACGCGTGAAGATGTTTTGCGATGCAGTGAATGCGCCTTATATTTATAAGGCAGGAAAGCCAAATCCTGAAAACTATAGAAAAGCAATGAAAAATATGGGGACAGCGGAAAGAAATACCCTGTTTGTTGGCGACCAGATTTTTACAGATGTGTGGGGGGCAAACAGAGCGGGAATTTACTCGATTTTGGTAAAACCAATTCACCCCAAGGAAGAGATACAAATTGTGTTAAAGCGATATCTTGAAAAGATTGTGTTATTTGCATATCAGAGGCATATGCGTAGAAAATAAACACTTGTTTAAAATTTGCCTTTTGAACAGCCATAAAAACGATAAATCTATTTAGAATAATAGAAGTATACCAAATAAGAAAATACTAAAAATATTTTATATTGAGGGGGAGGACATAAATGGAAATTAATGGAAAGACAAAAATATATGGGATTATTGGAAATCCAGTGGAACATACAATGTCGCCACTCATTCATGGTGCACTTGCAGACGCGCTTGGTATTAATATGGTATATGTGCCATTTCAAGTGGCAGAAGGACAACTTGAAACAGCGATAAAAGGGGCTTATGGGTTAAATATTTGCGGAATGAATATTACAGTGCCATATAAGAATACTGTGATTCCCTTTTTGACAGAAGTTGATATGCGTGCAAAAGTGGCAGGTTCTGTCAATACACTTGTGCGTGACAGCCGTGAGGACAGAGTAGGATTTATCGGCTACAATACCGATATGAATGGACTTTGGCATGCCATGAAAGAGGATGGAATATCTCTCAAAGATGAGCAGATTATTGTGCTTGGCGCAGGCGGTGTGGGGCGTGCAGTTGCATTTATGTGTGCAAATAGCGGTGCACAAAAAGTCTATTTGCTCAACCGCAATACCGCAAAAGCAGATGATGTGGCTGCAAAAATCAATGATAGCCTTCGTCGATATGGTAGGGATTGCGTGACAGCAATGGCGTTGACTGACTATAAGAAACTTTTGACAGGGACAGAAAACAGATATATTGTGATACAATGTACCAGTGTAGGGCTTGCGCCAAATGCGGACAATGCGGTTATTGAGGACGGCGATTTTTATCATTATGTGAAATTTGGATATGATTTGATTTACACACCGTGGGAAACAAAGTTTATGCAGTTGGTGACAGCAAACGGCGGTGTGGCATACAATGGGCTGAAAATGCTTTTGCATCAGGGAATAGAGGCTTTTGAAATGTGGACGGGCTGCAAGGTGACCAGAGAAAATGCTGATAGAGTTTATCAAATGCTTCAAAATAAGTTAGGAGTTGTAGGAAAATAGTGATACAAATCCTTAATGTGGAATGAGAGAATGGATTGGATACAAAATTGTTTAACGGAGTATTCAAACTGTTATAAAACTGGGGATTTATATGGAAAATATTATTTTGACAGGTTATATGGGAAGCGGCAAGACAACGATTGGAAAAAATCTTGCAAAACAAAAGAATTTTACATTTGTGGATACGGACGAGATGATTGTGAAACAACAACATAGCAGTATTAATAAAATTTTCGCCACAGAGGGCGAGCAAGCATTTCGTGATATGGAGACTGCATTGTTGCGACAATTCATTGCAGATAAAAAAGAACATATGGTTATATCAACGGGCGGTGGAATGCCCTTGCGTGCAGAGAACAGGCAACTTTTGTCACGCCTTGGCAAAGTGGTATATCTAAAGGCAAGCCCCAAAACAATTTATGACAGAATCAAAGGGGATACAACTAGACCACTTTTGCAGTGTGAGAATCCTATGAAACGAATTGAAGAGATGATTGCAGCGCGGGAACCCTTGTATGAGGAGGGCGCAATGCTTGTGGTGGACGTCAATGCATTAAGGCAGTCGGAAGCGACATTGTTAATTTTGGAAAAATGTATTTTGATTTAAAGAATACCGATTATTTTTATATTGAAGTATGATTAGAATTATTTTATAAGATTAAAAAGATAGTTTGTTAACGAAAGGATAGCAAAAGATGAAGTTGCAAGTGATTAATGGACCAAATCTAAATTTTTTGGGAATTCGGGAAAAAGGCATATATGGGACACAGGATTATCAATACCTTTTAGAGATGATACAGAAAAAGGCAGAGGAGACAGACTGTGAGATTGAATGTTTTCAGTCAAACCATGAAGGGGCTATTATAGACAAGATACAGGAGTCATATTTTGATGGGACAGAAGGCATTGTTATTAATCCGGGTGCCTACACACATTATTCGTATGCGATACGAGATGCGCTTGCAAGCATTACAGTTCCTAAAGTAGAAATCCATATCTCGGACATTACGCAGCGCGAGGAATTTCGGCGTGTCTCTGTGACCAAAGAGGTGTGTGATTATCAGATTTATGGACAGGGTTTAAACGGATATCTAATGGCGATTGATTTTATCCTTGCGAAATGTAAAAAATAGTAGTTGAAATCTCGCTCATTTTGTTATAAAATGGTTAACGGATTTATAAACGTGAAAAGTGAATATTAGGAGGAATAGTTTTTATGATATCAGCAGGCGATTTCAGAAATGGTATTACGATAGAATATGAGAACAGCATCTATCAGATTATTGAATTTCAGCATGTAAAACCGGGTAAGGGTGCAGCTTTTGTCAGAACAAAACTTAAGAATATTATTAGCGGGGGTGTTGTGGAGAAGACTTTCCGCCCAACTGAGAAGTGCCCGCAGGCGCGTATTGATAGAAAAGAGATGCAGTACTTGTATGCAGATGGTGATCTATTCTATTTTATGGATACAGAAAACTATGAACAGATTGGTTTAAATGCGGACAAGGTGGGGGATGCGCTTAAGTTTGTCAAGGAAAATGAGATGGTAAAAGTATGTTCGCACAATGGCAATGTGTTTGCAATTGAGCCGCCTCTGTTTGTGGAACTAACAATCACCGATACAGAACCGGGATTTAAGGGTGACACTGCTACAGGTGCGACAAAACCGGCTACCGTTGAGACAGGTGCGACAGTGTATGTTCCGTTATTTGTTGATGTAAATGATATTATTAAGATTGACACTAGAACAGGGGAATATCTGTCAAGAGTATAGTTTATCGTAACGAAAGTCAGAGAATGAGAGAAGACAATGAGAGAAATGTTTATAGTATATTTTTCTTATTGTCTTTTTTGTATGCGCGCAAAGATAGATTTTTAAAACAGTTTGCGTCTGAAAGTACAAAAGATTCTAAAAGTTTATCAAGACGACAGAGGGGGAAAATAGATTTGTTGAAAAGGAGTATAAAGAAGAATGGAGTTTTCAAGTTTTACAATGTTTGTAAGAGAAGAAGTGGAGAAAAGGACAGGGGACTGTTATAAAGTGCGGCTGGATGATGTCCGCAAAAATAATGGTATTGTGTTGAAAGGGCTTACGGTAACACAAGACGACAGCAATATTTCACCAACGATATATCTCAATAGTTATTATGAGGAGTATATTAGGGGAAGGGCAACTCTTATTAATGTGGTCAATGATGTGATAGATACCTATCATAGAAATAAGGTCAATCAAAGTGTGGATATGCGTTATTTTCTAAATTATGAGAGTGTAAAACGCAGAATTATCTATAAGCTTGTTAACACTGAGAAAAATAGGGAGTTATTGGAAGATGTTCCGCACATAGAGTTTCTTGATTTGTCTATTATCTTTCAGTGTCTTGTAACGCAAGAGGAGTTTGGCAGGGCTTCTATTTTAATACATAATGTGCACTTAAAACTTTGGGATGTGTCTGTGGAAGCACTCTATCAATCTGCAAAAGAGAATACGCAACAGCTTCAGGAATATGAAATTAAAGGTATGACAGAGGTTTTGCATGAGATAATGAGTAGTGCGGAAGCATTAGAAAATTCTGCAAGGGAAGACTGTACATCTGATTTTTCAAGTAGTGTGCCGATGTATGTTTTAAGCAATAAAAGCAGAGTGGAGGGGGCGGCTTGCATGCTGTATCCGAATCTGATTCGGGATTTTGCGGAGGCAATTCAAAGTAGTTTTTATATTATACCATCTTCTATACATGAACTGTTGCTATTGCCGACAAAACATCTTGAAGAGAGTCAGGAAATTAAGAACATGATTAGGGAAATCAATGACACACAAGTCCATGCAGAGGAGATTCTATCTTATTCCCTGTATCTCTACGACAAGGAGGAACAAAGGATTGTAAAGATTTGATTGATATCCATAGGATATTGAAGTATAATATACTAGCGGTCAAAAAGATTGACTGCTAGTATAAAGCGATGTACACAGCTGTATAAGGAAGTATGTTGTTTTGCGGCTGGTACACATTTAACGTGAGTATAAATTAAGGTGTATCGAAAAAGTTTAGCGGGCGCGCTGTACAGGTTTGGACAAAGGAGTGAAGGGAAAAACATGACACAGGTGTCAGAAAAAGACAGAGATTATCTGGAAATAGAGCAGGATTTAAGAAAACGGTATCGCAAAAATCTCTGGTGTAAGTTTACAAAGGCAATACGTGCGTATGAACTTGTGCAAAAAGGAGATAAAATTGCTGTCTGCATTTCTGGTGGAAAAGATTCTATGCTGATGGCAAAGTTGTTTCAAGAGCTAAAGAGACACAATAAATTTGATTTTGATGTGTTATTTTTGGTGATGGATCCCGGATACAAAACAGAGAACAGACAGTTAATTGAACAGAATGCAGAGCGTTTGAATATTCCATTAACTATTTTTTCGTCGGATATCTTCGCGTCAGTGTACGAAATAGAAAATTCTCCTTGTTATTTGTGCGCTAGAATGAGGCGTGGCTATCTGTACAGCAAAGCACAGGAACTAGGTTGCAATAAGATTGCACTGGGACATCATTTTGATGATGTGATTGAAACGGTTTTGATGGGCATGTTGTATGGGGCGCAAGTACAAACTATGATGCCAAAACTTCACAGCACAAACTTTAAAGGAATGGAGCTAATACGACCGATGTATTTGATTCGGGAGGAGCATATTGAGGCGTGGCGGGATTATAATCATCTGCGTTTTTTGCAGTGCGCATGTAAGTTTACGGAGAACAGCACTTTTCGCGGTGATTTGGAAAACACTTCAAAACGCCGCGAGATAAAACAATTGATACGTCAGTTAAGACAAATCAATCCGTTTGTGGAAAACAATATATTTAAAAGTGTTGAGAATGTCAATTTAAGTACAGTTATCGCGTATAAACAGGAAGGGGTGCGGCATCATTTTCTGGAAGATTATGAAGCGGTAGAAAATGAGAGTACAAAAGACATGCTGCAAAAGGAAAAGATTGTCTTAGAAGAACAAACAAAAGTTTATAATGCGGAGACTACTGCAGAAAAATTGTTACAGTTAAAAAAGTATTTGCGGGAACTAGGCAGTGTTGCGGTGGCATTTTCCGGTGGAGTAGATTCAACATTTCTGCTAAAGGTAGCACAAGATACACTTGGAGTACAAGCGGTTGCGGTTACAGTACAGTCCTGTGTATTTCCAGCTAGGGAAGCTCTGGAGGCAAAATTGTTTTGCCAGAAAGAGGGGATTGCACAATATATCTATGAGGCAGATGTGCTTGCAATTGACGGTTTTGCTGACAATCCTCCCAATCGTTGTTATCGATGCAAGAAAGCGCTTTTTCAGGGGATTTGCAAAATTGCGCAGGCGCAGGGGATTACACATGTGATTGAAGGTTCCAATATGGATGACTTAGGGGATTATCGTCCGGGATTGCAGGCGGTCTCAGAACTTGGTATTAAGAGTCCGCTGCGGGAGGCGAAGTTGTATAAAGAGGAGATTCGAGCACTTTCTAAGACATATGAACTTTCTATATGGGATAAGCCGTCTTATGCCTGTCTTGCGTCGCGTTTTGCATATGGGGAAAAAATTACAGCAAAAAGACTTTCTATGGTTGAAAAGGCAGAACAGTTTTTGATAGAAAATGGATTTGAGCAGATGCGTGTGCGGATACATGGTACTTTAGCGCGAATTGAGATACCAGTGGCAGATTTTGACCACATAATGCAGCCAAAGATCCGGAAACAAATAATCCTGAAATTGAAGGAATCTGGTTTTGACTATGTTACTTTTGATTTGCAGGGCTATCGCACAGGAAGTATGAATGAGGTATTAGCACAATGAATCAATTTTCCAGAACAGAGCTTTTGATAGGAGCCCAGGGAGTAGAGTGTCTCAAAAACGCCCGTGTGGCAGTATTTGGTGTTGGCGGTGTTGGCGGTTATACAGTGGAAGCACTTGCGCGAAGCGGTGTTGGAACTCTGGATTTGATTGATGATGACAAGGTGTGCCTCACAAATCTCAATCGTCAGATTATTGCAGCACACAGCACGATTGGCAGATATAAAGTGGAAGTGGCGAGAGAGCGAATACTGGATATTAATCCAAATATAAACGTTCATATATATAAGATGTTTTATATGCCTGAGACAGCGGACTTTTTTGATTTTTCACAGTATGATTATGTGGTGGATGCCATAGACACTGTGACAGGAAAAATTCAGCTTGTCATGCAGGCAAAAGATACAAATACACCAATTATTAGCTCTATGGGGGCGGGGAATAAAATGGATCCAGCAGCTTTTAAAGTGGCGGATCTCTATGATACAAAAGTGTGTCCGTTAGCCAAAGTAATGCGTCGGGAACTGAAAAAACGGGGAATTCAGAGATTGAAGGTCGTTTATTCAGAGGAGGTGCCAGCAGTGCTGTCTGAGGAGGCTTTAGACAGTGATAAGGATACGAGAAAGCGAATACCGGGGAGTATTGCTTTTGTTCCATCAGTGGCAGGATTGATTCTAGCGGGTGAAGTGGTAAAGGATATTTTAAGAGCAGGGAGAGACAGCGATTATGGTATATGAAAAGTTGCTGAATGAAATCTATGCAGTGGTTTCTTTAAAATTTCTCTGGAAAGAGTATCAACCGGCTTTTGTGAAAAGCGAGTCGCCAGACTGGATAAACGAGACCATGAATTTAGGATTGGAAGTTAGTCAGGCACTTTTGCCAGATGACGGGCAGACAAAAAATTTTATAGAACAGTATCTGGGGTGTAGAAAGGAAGAGCTTCCTTCTGCGGCATTTGAGCGCTATGGGGAGCGATTGAATTTTTACAATGGCAGATTTTGGGCAGTTCTTCCAGATGATATGGCACATCAAGATTATCTGTATAAGGCAAAGTATCGATTTGATAAAAAACTTGAGAAATTAAATACAAATTATCGGCAAAAGCGGTACAATGCACTGTATCTTTTTTTACACCCAAAGGATGAAAGTGCGATTGATGAAAAATATTTGTTTGAATATATGGGGAAGAGACACAAAGAATGTGCGCAGCATTTTGACTGGGTATTTTTAAATTGTAGAAAAATAATTTATGTCTGTAATTTTCTTGACAATACAATAGAGCCAATTATATTGCCCCCAAATGCCGAAAGTTTTCTGAGTACAGAGGCGGAATATCTGCGATATTGTGGAGATTGGCAAGACGGCACTTCACTGGATGAAGTAGCGTCATTTTTTGGACATTGAAAATATGGAAAGGACGATTTAATAATGAATAAAAATGAATTTGCACCGACACCGCCTATGGGCTGGAATAGCTATGACTATTATGATACGACAGTCAATGAACAGCAAGTAAAGGCAAATGCCGACTATATGGCTGCGCATTTAAAACAGTATGGTTGGGAGTATGTGGTGATTGATATTGAGTGGTATTCTAACGATGCAGGTACTAAGAGAGAGCAATATCAGTATATTCCATTTGGCGATGACGAGATGGATACGTATGGCAGACTTCAGCCTGCGCCAAACAGGTTTCCATCATCAATTGAAGGCAAGGGGTTTGCGCCACTTGCAGATTATGTGCATCGTTTGGGATTGAAATTTGGCATTCATATTATGCGAGGGATTCCAAGAAAAGCTGCGCAAAATCATCTACCAATTTTCCAAAGTGACTTTACGGCAGAGCAAGCCGCGGATGCGGCATCTATTTGTATCTGGAATCCAGATATGTATGGAATCCGTGACAACGCGGCAGGGCAGGCGTATTATAATTCTATTATTTCCATGTATGCGGACTGGGGTGTGGACTTTATAAAATGCGATGATATTTGCGATAGCAGACTGTATCGGGAACCGCTTGAGTTTTCTGGCTGGCATGAGACACAGATGATCCATCGTGCAATTGTAAAATGTGGCAGACCGATTGTGTTGAGTCTATCACCAGGACCAGCTCATGTTGACCGCGCATGGCATTATGCTCAAAATGCGAATATGTGGCGCATCACAGATGATTTGTGGGATAAGTGGGATTTGCTAAAAGAAATGTTCTGGCGCTGTGAGAATTGGCAGGACCATGTAAAGAAAGGATGTTATCCAGACTGTGATATGCTTCCCCTGGGACATTTGGGCAAAGGTTTTGGGCAAGAATGGATATGCGGCCTCAGCCATGATGAGCAGAGGACAATGATGACATTGTGGTGCATGTTCCGATCGCCGCTAATGCTTGGCTGTGAGTTGACAAAACTTGATGAATGGACAAAAACACTCATTACAAACCGCCCGCTGTTGTCTTTGCTAAAGGAGGATCGCCGCGGCAGACAGATTGCAAGGACAGACGCTTATGCAATTTGGGTGAATGAGAGTGAAAATGGCGGTGCTTTATGTGTGGCACTGTTTAATCTAAAGGATTCTGCAACAAAACTTTCTGTAGATTTTAAGGAACTTGAAGGGCACATTACGGAGGATGAGGAGTTAGAACTGTGGGATTTGTGGGAGGATTTTAAAATTGAGACACAGCATCAGACAATTGAAACGGAAGTGGCACCTCATGGAGTGAAGGTTTATCTGTATGCAGGTGTATAAGGAGGGGAAGATATGTACCGCGAGATTGCAAAATTAATTTTGTATGGTGATATGGACAAAGGGTGTATTCTATATCAGTTTGGGGAGATTTTTCGACGTTTTGATGCGAAGTTAAGCGCAAAGCCTGAGTTGGTTCAGGATATCTACACGCAGTTAAAACGACTTTTAATTGTGGCGACAAACTATGGGTTTGATCATAATTTATGGCACAATTACCTGACCTTTTTCATGGTGACAAATGAGAATCCGTTCAGTATCACTTGTGAGAAGGTAGGTGCGAATGATGGCAGCGTCAATCATTTTGCTAAAAATGATTTTAGGGTATTTAAAAATCTGTTTGATTTTGATTTTTCTGTGATAGAAAAAGAACTTGATATTGATTGTTTTACACAGTTATCAAATTATCGAGCAATTGGCAAGAAGGAGCTGATGTACAATAAAAATGTCAGTGAAAAGATTGTTGCTCTGAGTGCACAGCTAGAACAAGCTCTAGATGAGAATGCATTTTTTGACTGTGTAACGGCATTTTACAGGGATTTTGGTGTTGGAATGTTTGGATTGAACAAAGCATTTCGCATTCGGGAGAAGACAGAGGGAACGATAGAATTTCTGCCAATTAACAATATGGACAAGGTGATGTTAGATGATCTTATCGGCTATGAGTTGCAAAAGAAGAAATTAATTGATAATACCAGAGCGTTTGTGGAGGGAAGAAAAGCCAATAATGTATTGTTGTTTGGCGATAGTGGTACAGGTAAATCTACGAGTGTTAAGGCAATTGTAAATGCCTTTTACCCGCAGGGACTTCGCATGATTGAGATTTATAAACATCAGTTTAAAGATTTGTCGAATGTTATCGCACAGATTAAAAATCGAAATTACAAGTTTGTGATTTATATGGATGATCTGTCTTTTGAGGAGTTTGAGGTCGAGTATAAGTTTCTAAAGGCAGTCATTGAGGGTGGTGTGGAGACAAAACCGGACAACATTTTAATCTATGCGACTTCTAACCGTAGACATTTGATTAAGGAGACATGGAGTGATCGAAATGATATTGAGGTTGACAATGGAATGCATCGGTCTGACACAATGGAGGAGAAACTTTCACTTGTAAACCGTTTTGGTGTGACAATTAATTTTTCAAAACCCTCTCAGAAAGAATATTTTCATATTGTGTTTGAGCTTGCGCACAGACAAGGAATTGCAATGTCTGATGAGGAACTAAAGATCGAGGCAAATAAGTGGGAGCTAAGTCACGGGGGAATTTCCGGCCGTACCGCACAACAGTTTGTTAATTATTTGGAGGGTAATAATTTAGCCATGCAGAATTGATTGTACAAATTGTATGTTTGAGTTTGCGCACTAAGGATAATTTACACAATTAATTTTATAAGGCGGATGCCCATCGTAAAATAAATCGCCAGCAAAGACCGAATATCATTGGTGAAAATGTACATTCAGGCGACTTATAAATACATGGCTAAACTGTAACTCTCGATGGGCAGCAGTTTTGAATCAGCACTTTACACATTTTACAGAATCTGCTATGATAAGACTGTAATTTTTGAATAGGTTAAAAATTTGACAAAATCACATTAGAGAAGGAATGTAACTGTTCAGAAACAGAACGATTACGAAGGATTAAGATTGACATGGGGATAACATCGATTTTATCGTTACTTAGCGGCGTGGCACTTTTCCTGTTTGGCATGTCCCTTATGGGAGACGGCTTAAAAAAGGCGGCAGGAGAAAAACTGGAACTAATATTGTATAAGCTTACCAATACACCAATTAAAGGAGTTTTGCTGGGAACAGCGGTTACAGCAATTATACAGTCTTCTTCTGCCACAACTGTTATGGTTGTGGGGTTTGTAAATTCCGGCATGATGAAGGTTGCACAGGCAATTGGTATTATTATGGGGGCAAACATTGGTACGAGCATTACAGGTTGGATTCTCTGTCTGTCTTATATAGAAGGATCTAGCGGAATTGCGCAGCTTTTGTCAACTACGACCATATCAGCAGTAGTTTCGATTATTGGTATTCTGTTTAAGATGGTTTCTAAGAAGAGCACATACAAAAATATTGGAGATATTATGCTCGGATTTTCTATACTGATGTTTGGTATGCAGAGCATGAGCGGCGCGGTGTCTCCGCTGAAAGAAAATCCCCATTTTGTCAATATGCTGACAATGTTTTCCAATCCTTTTATGGGCATTTTGGTTGGTATTGCGTTTACTGCAGTGTTGCAGAGTGCCTCTGCCTCTATTGGTATTTTGCAGGCATTGTCTGTGACAGGCGCAATTACGTTTGCATCTGCATTTCCAATAACACTTGGTATTGGTGTTGGTGCTGCATGCCCCGTTTTGCTGTCCTCGATTGGAACGAACAAGAATGGTAAGAGAACTGCGTTAATTTATCTGATGAATGATTTGTTTGGTATGATTTTCTGGGCGGTGGTATTTTACTCTGTCAATGCGATTGTCCAATTTGATTTTATGGAAATGACCATGAGTCCAATTGCAATAGCGATTTTAAATACTGTTTTTCGGGTAGCGACAGTGATGATTTTGTTTCCGTTTATCAAGTGGATTGAAAAGCTAGTATTTACGCTTGTAAAAGATACTGAGGAGGATCGTGAGGAACAGGCGGATTTTGATTTGCTAGAGGAGCGTTTTTTGAAATATCCGGCACTTGCGATTCGACAGAGCCATACTGCCATCAATGGTATGGCGCGAAAAGCAAGAAAAAATATTGGACGTGCAATGGGGTTGTTTGAGAATTACTCGGAGGACCGTTATAACAAGGTTCAGGAAAAAGAAAATCTAATAGACAAGTATGAGGACAAGTTAGGGACCTATTTGATGCAGTTAACAGGGCGTGATATGACGGAAAGTCAGTCCAAACAGGTATCTATCTTTTTACATACTATCAGTGACTTTGAGCGTTTGGGGGACCATGCAGTGAATTTGTCAAAATCGGCAAATGAGCTTTATGAAAAGAAAATTGCCTTCTCCGATGAGGCGACTTCTGAACTGGCAGTTTTGGGAGGAGCAGTGAGGGAAATTCTTGAGATTACAGTCAACTCTTTCTCGGAGGATGATGTGGAGTTAGCAACCCATGTGGAACCATTGCGGGAACTGATTAACGTACTTTGCAATGAGCTGAAATCAAGACACATTACAAGGCTTCGGAATGGCAAGTGTGAATTAAAACAGGGTTTTGCGTTTAATAATGTCTTGACAGATTTTGAACGAATTGGTGCACACTGTTCTAATGTTGCAGTGGCTCTTTTAGAGTCGGAGGCGGAAGATTTTGACATTCATGAGTATCAGAAGGGTATTCGTGAGATGAATAATGTGATATACCGGGAGCTTTTCGAGGCATATGAGATGAAATATAATATCAGTAAACTGAAAAAGACAAAGAAAAACAAAGACGGCAAATAAGGAACCATTCAAAAAGGAGAAAAGCGCTGTATATGAATAAAATGCGATATGAAAAGCTGGATGGCATCCGCGGTATGGCGCTGCTCCATATGATTGCATATCACACAATTTGGGATTTGGTCTATCTATATCAGTTTGATTGGAATTGGTACAAATCAAAAGGGGCATATCTATGGCAACAAGGAATCTGCTGGACATTTATCTTTTTGTCTGGTTTTTGCTGGTCATTGGGCAGCCGCGCAAAGAAGCGTGGGATTATTGTATTTCTGAGTGGCGCCGTAATCACGATTGTAACATTGGTTTTAATGCCTCAAAATAGAATTGTTTTTGGTGTGCTTACTCTTATAGGGTCCTGTATGTTATTAATGCAGGCATTTGATAGGTGGCTGCGAAGGTTGCCAGCATTAGTGGGAATTGTGGGGAGTTTTCTGCTTTTTTTTCTAACTAGAAATATAAATGAAGGCTGGCTTGGTTTTGCACAGTGGAATGTTATACAGCTTCCAGAAGTATTCTATTGTAATATCTTTATGACATATCTTGGATTTACGCAGAAAAATTTTTATTCGACGGATTATTTTTCACTGTTTCCGTGGATATTTTTGTTTTTGGCGGGGTATTTTACATATCGTTTATCTCATCAAAAAAACGGAATGCAGTTCTTAGAAAAAGGTGCGTTGCGTCCAATAGAATGGATAGGAAGGCATTCGCTTAAGATATATATGGTTCATCAGCCTATTATTTATGTGATGTTGGAATTGGGACATCGGCTGGGAATTTTTTAGGGCAGAACAACTGTGAAAGATGAATTTGTGCGAGGGTTTGACAATGGCATATTTTCCTTTTTTTGTGGATATTGGCGGGCGAAAAGGTCTGATTGTGGGAGGTGGGAGAATTGCGATGCATAAACTGCAAAAATTGCTGCCTTACGATCCGATTTTAACAATAGTAGCGCCTGAAATATCGGTTGCGATGGAGCAAATAGCACGGGAAAATAATATTTGTATAATAAAGAGGTCCTTTGATGAATCTGATTTGGCAGAGATGTATTTTGTTATTGCAGCGTCAAATCATGAAAATGTGAATGCAAAAATTAGCAGACTTTGCAGAGAACAAAATATTCTTGTCAATGTAGTGGATGATAAAGAAGCGTGTAGTTTCTTGTTTCCGTCGCTTGTGAAGGCAGGAAATCTAAGCATTGGTATTTCGACCGAGGGAACAAGCCCTGAGGTGGCTGCGGAGTTGAAAAGTAGAATTGCATCAATGATACCTGCTGATATAGAGGTAATTCTTGCATATCTGGGCAGTCTAAGACCTCTGGCAAAGACTTATATTAAAGAGGATAACAAGAGAGCATTATTTCTAAAAGATATGGCGAGAGCTTGTATGGATTGCAATGCGGTGTTTGATGCACAGGAGACAATGTGCAGGCTGGAATCTTATATGCATGGCGAGGAGATTGAACTGGCTGGAGTTTTATTAGTTGGCGCGGGCTGTGGTAGTTCTGATTTGATTACGGTGCGTGGGTTGCGTGCGATACGGCAGGCAAGGGTTCTTGTGTATGATGATTTAATTGACCAGAGACTTTTGGATTATGCATCCGAACAATGCGCGCGAATTTATGTGGGGAAGCGTAGCGGCAGGCATAGTATGCCACAAGACCAGATTAACGCGCTTTTGATACAAAAGGCAAGGGAGGGCGGTTTAATTGTTCGCCTAAAAGGTGGGGATCCATTTGTGTTTGGCAGAGGCATGGAGGAGATGCTTGCACTCCAAAAAGCGGGTATTTATGCGAAGTATGTTCCGGGTATTACTTCCTGCATTGCAGTTCCTGCTTTTGCGGGGATTCCGGTGACACACAGAGAAATTAGTAGAAGTTTTCATGTGATTATGGGGCATATGACAGGACAGGATTTGAATAAAAATCCAAGAATTGATTTTGCAGTACTTGCACAGCTAGAGGGAACCTTGGTGTTTTTGATGGGGTTTGAGCGCCTTCAGCAGATTGTGGAAGGGCTGATTCGCGCCGGGAAAGAACCTTCTACACCGGTAGCAGTAGTGCATAGTGGTTTTGACTTGTCGATAGAAATCGTGCGTGGGACACTTGCTGATATTGCAGAGAAGACAGCGGAGTCAACAATACAAACGCCGGCAGTAATTGTTGTTGGGACAGTTGTTGATATAAATGAAAATAGATAAAATAAAGGGAGTATAAAAGATGAGATTAGATACAATATTACTGAAAGATGATATAACACTATCCTTTGAGGTTTTTCCGCCAAAGGTGACAGCAAACTATGAGTCGGTGAAAGAGGCGGCATATGGAGTTGCAAAATTAAAGCCAAGTTATATGAGTGTAACTTATGGTGCAGGCGGAAGTACAGGAGGGAACACTTTAAAGCTTGCAAAAGGAATACAAGAGGAGTATGGTGTTACAACGATTGCGCACTTGATTTGTGTCGGTGCAACAAAAGAAAGTATCCGGCAAGCCCTCTTGGAAATGAAAGCGGCGGGCATTGAGAATGTGCTTGCGCTTCGCGGTGATAGACCAAAGGATTTTGTGGGAGAACCTTTTATAGATTATCACTATGCATCAGAGCTAGTGGAGGAGATACAAGCATTTGGTGGTATGTGTATTGGTGGGGCATGTTATCCTGAGGGGCATGTCGAGTCGGAGAATACGCAGGAAGATATCTTAAATTTGAAGAAAAAAGTGGATGCTGGCTGCGCATATTTGACAACACAGATGTTTTTTGACAATAATATTTTTTACAATTTTCTTTGTCGAGTGCGTGAAGCGGGGATTAATGTTCCGGTGATTCCGGGTATTATGCCAATTACGAGACCTGCTCAACTGCGAAGTGCAATAAGACTTTCTGGTTGCAATGTGCCAATGCGTTTTCGGAGTATTGTGGATTGTTTTGGCAGGAATCCAGAAGCGATGCAACAGGCAGGCATTATCTATGCAACAGATCAGATTATTGACTTGATTGCCAACGGAATCAAACATATTCATGTGTATTCTATGAATAAGCCAGAGGTTGTAAAGGGGATACAGGAAAGTCTTTGTAAAATTATATAAACGCGTCTGAAAAGATGTAGTCACAATCTCATTCGTTTAGACAATAGGTAGTTCGCAAATAAGGGATACAGCTCTTTTAATGTATGATTTACAGATTTCCAGCATAGATTATAGAAATATAAGATTTGATGGAAATAGAGGTTTATGAGAAATATTTATGTTGGTGATGTGGGGGTTGCAGTACAATATTTGCAACTAGCACTAAAAAGGGCAGGATATTTGAACGAAATTAATGGTCAGTTTGACAGGGAGACTTGCAATGCGCTCAAGGAGTTTCTGGGGGAAGGTGTTGGCTGTTATGTGGACAGGGCAGTGTGGGCAAAGTTGACACCCTACCTCAGCGGTTATACAATCCACGTGATTACGGCAGGAGAAACCATATGGGGAATAGCCAATACATATGATACGTTGGTGTCAGCTATATTGACGGCAAATCCATCGCTTGACGCCATGAAGTTACAAATAGGAACGCGGATTTACGTTCCTTTTTCTTTTGCGCTTGTCGATGAGAGTGTTCCGTATACGTCGAGTTTGACGGATCTAATTTTGGAGGGACTAAGAGTACGCTATCCATTTTTAATTTCAGGGTGTATTGGAAAGAGTGTTATGGGCAAGGAAGTGTGTTATCTACAATTTGGCGAGGGACCAACACAAGTATGCTACAATGCTTGTTTCCATGCAAATGAGTGGATTACAACACCGATTTTGTTAAAGTTTGCGGAGGCGTATGCAAAGGCATATGCAGAGGGAGAGGATCTCTATGGAGAAGACACAGGAAAGCTGTTTCGCAAATATAGTCTGTTCTTAATACCAATGGTCAATCCAGATGGCGCAGACCTTGTTAATGGAATGATACGAAATGAAGAATATATCCAGCAGACAATGGCAATTTCGTCAGATTATCCAGCAATCCCATATCCTGATGGTTGGAAGGCAAATATTAACGGTGTGGATTTGAATTTACAGTTTCCAGCAGGCTGGGAGAATGCAAAGGAAATTAAGTTTGCGCAGGGGTACACATCGCCTGCACCAAGGGATTTTGTCGGGGAGGCGCCACTATCGGCAGTGGAGAGTATCAATATGTATCATTTTACAACAGCTCATGATTTTCAACTGATTCTAGCGTATCACACGCAGGGCGAGGTCATTTATTGGAAGTATCTTGACTATGAGCCAGAACGCTCGAGACGTATTGCAGAATATTTTGGCAAGGTGAGTGGGTATCAGGTGGAGGAGACGCCCTATGCATCAGGATATGCAGGTTACAAGGACTGGTTTATTGAGGTATATAACCGACCGGGTTATACAATTGAGGCAGGGCGTGGCACAAATCCTCTCAACATGAGTCAGTTTCCTGAGATTTATGCTGATAACAGACTGATTTTAGTAGGGGGAATGACACAATTATACGAATAGTTGGCATATTGACTTACCCAATTGTATTTCTGATGTGTTGTTACGTTGCGCAAAAATTAGAACAGAAAGACAAATTAATACTTTTTAGTACAGACAGTCGGACAATCCATCTGCCCAAGGGGTGCAAGGTGGACAGAGACTTATACATATCCAATATATGAGGGCAGACAATGATCGTTCCGATTCTGATTTTTTTTCAATTGGTATGATTTTTGTTATAACGCAATAACAAAAGTCAGTTTACATTTATACGACATCTTGAAGTTGTGCTGTGTAAAGTTTGTAATAAGCTCCTTGTTTTGCCATCAATTCCATTGCGTTGCCTTCCTCCACAATACCGCCATTATCGATGACAAAGATGCGGTCTGCTTTCTGGATGGTAGAAAGACGATGTGCAATGACAAAGGAAGTGCGTCCTTTAAGGAGTGCCTCAATCCCTTCCTGAACCAACAGTTCTGTCTTGGTGTCAATGCTTGATGTCGCCTCGTCCAAAATCAAAATTTTAGGCATACTAACCATTGTTCTTGCAAAAGCAAGGAGTTGTTTTTGTCCGACGGAAAGTCCGCCGCCGCGTTCTTCGAGTTTGGTGTCATATCCGTCGGGCAGCTTTGTGATAAAATCATGTGCATGTACTGCTTTTGCAGCAGCAATAATTTCTTCGTCAGTGGCATCTAATTTTCCATAGGCGATATTTTCACGGATTGTCCCTGTAAACAGGAAATTATCCTGTGTCATAATTCCCATTTGTTGTCGCAAACTTTCAATACTGACGCTTTTAATATCATGTCCGTCAATTTTAATCGTTCCCTTTTGAACATCATAAAAACGGCTGATTAAATTTACAATAGTCGTTTTTCCAGCCCCTGTAGGACCCACAAGAGCAATTGTCTCACCGGGCTTTATATGAAAATTGATGTCATTTAATACGTCTGTTCCTTCTTCATAGGAGAAGCCGACATGTTCAAAATCCACAGTGCCAATAATTTCAGGCATCTGTGTCACACTTTTTGCATCTACAATCTCCGCATTTGTATCTAAAATCTCAAAGATTCGTTCTGCACCAGAAATATTGGTAATCAGTTGATTATAAAAGTTGCTCAAGTTCATAATGGGTTGCCAGAACATAGAAATATAAGTTCCAAATGCCACAAGCGTACCAACTGTTACTGCATCTACTCCTAAAATCATAATACCTGTAAACCATAGAGATACGTTGCCAAGTCCCCAGCAGAAGTCAATAACGGATCCAAAGGCATCTGCATAGAGCACCGCGTCCATAAAAGAGCGCTGATGCTCATTGACAAGTGTGTGGAAGGTTTCTCTTGTTTCATTCTCCGCAGTAAAGCTTTGTATAATTCGGATACCTGATAAGTCTTCGTGGACAAAGGCATTGAGATTGGAAGACTTTTTCCGATAAATTTGCCAGCGTTTGTGTGAGCGCATTTGTATAAACATAATACCAATCACCATTAAGGGAATACTGATGAGCGCAGCAGTTGCAAGTTTTGCATTTCGGACAAACATAATTCCAACAACTGCGCAGATCGTAATAAAATCTGGTATTAGCGTTGTAACACTGTTGGAAAGCACGTCTTTTAGGGAATTGATATCTCCAATAATGCGCGCAAGTATCTTTCCGGTTGGTCTGCTGTCAAAAAATTTAAAGTCAAGTGTCTGTATATGCGTATAGAGTTGCTGCCGAATTGTGACTAGTACTTTGTTGCACACTTTTGCCATAATATACATGCGCGCTTTTACTAAAATAATAAGGATTGCATTTAGTACAAGCGCGATTGCCGCAAGGCGATACAGACCAACATAATCGCCAGTTGAAATATGGTTGTCGATAGCAGATTCTATAATAAGCGGGTTTATCAAACTCACACATACACAATATGCCATAATCAGCAATACTATAAAAATGGAAGCTTTGTGCAGGAGCAAATAAGAAAACAACCTGCCCAATGTTTTGAGTTTGCTTACCTCGTTTAGTTTTTCGTCTTCCTTATAGGAATTGACTGCCATAAGGGATTTCTCCTTTCTATAATATAATCTCTCATAATTTCTTTTGCACCTATTTATGTTATATGCATATAAATTTAATCAATATACGGCATCTATAACAGTGCTACATTTTGGTATTCTCAAAAATTTTAATGGTCTGTTATTAAGTGTTTGTTGTATTAGAGTAGGCAGGTTCACCATACTGTGATACATAAGTAGTATAGTATAAGCCCTTTTTGGCAAGAAGCTGATCGTGTGTTCCGCGTTCTGCAATAGAGCCATTTTCAAGAACAAGAATTTCGTCTGCGTGGCGCACAGCGCTAATGCGGTGTGCAATGATTAATTTTGTGGTATTGGGCAGTGCGTTCAAAGTTTTCTGAATTTCGTGTTCTGTCTCCATATCCAGCGCGGACGTGGAGTCGTCCATAATTAGAATAGGGGTATGTTTTGCAAAAGCTCTTGCAATACTAATACGCTGTTTCTGACCACCAGAAAGTCCAACGCCGCGCTCGCCAATAATGGTTTCATATTCGTCAGGCATCTTTTCAATAAAGCTGCTTGCCTGTGCATCTCTGGAAGCTTTTCGCACAATCGATTCGTCAATATATTCTTTTTTTCCAAGTTTTACATTTTCGTTGATGGTATCGGAGAAGAGAAATACATCCTGCATCACAACAGAAATACTGCTCCGAAGCTGTTTTAAAGATAATTTTCTGATATCGACTCCATCAAGGAAGATACAACCATCAGTGGCATCGTACTGTCTTTGTAATAATTGAATTACAGATGTCTTGCCAGCACCAGTGGCACCCATAATGCCAATTGTGGAGCCTGCCTCCGCTTGGAATGTAATATCGTGCAGAATTTCATGCTTATCTTCCTTGTGGAAGGAGACATGAGAAAACTCAATTTTGCCTTGCACATTGTCTAAGTTTACAGGGGTTTGCGTTTCTATAATAACTGGTTTCTGCTCATATATTTTGGTAACTTTCTTGTTGGAAGCAATGCCCGCTGAAAAGTCGTTTGATAGCCACCCAAGCATCTCCATAGGCCATACAATGTTGTTAGAGTATTCGAGAAAAGCACCAAGTGCGCCCAATGTGATTGCTCCTTGAATTACAAGACGTCCGCCAAGCAGAAGAATAATCATAGGAAGTAGTTTTGTAATAATCTGCAAGTATGGATAGTAGCGCACAAATACCTTTGACTGTTTCATGTTCAGCTCATAATAGCGCTGATTATGTGACAGGAATTTTTGAATTTCAAATTTTTCCCGCGCAAAAGCTTTTACAGTGCGCACTCCAGCAAGATTTTCCTCAGCCACCGTGTTGAGAACTGCATTTTCTTCGCTAATATCCTCATAGATGGAGCCAAGATGATGCTCCATACTGACTGCAATAAAGGCAGATAACATCATAGCAATTGTTGGTATGACTGCAAGTGACGCCTGAAGCCGATACATACAGAATAGTACAACGCACGTGTGAAAACTGACCTCTATAATTAACATACTCACATAAGACAAGGTGTTCCAAATCCTGTCAATATCGTCCTTTACGCGCGCCATGAGTTCTCCCGTGTTTGTCTTGTCAAAAAAGCTACTGCTCAGGCTTTGAATATGGTTAAACAGATTTTTGCGCATGTCAGAACCAATGGACGAGCCTACCTTGTCAAAAAGATATTCCTTTGTGTATTGAAAGATACAGCGTCCGACGCCAACTACTAAGATTCCTCCAAGCAAGTATGGCAGTATAGAAAGATTGCCGCCCAATATAACATCATCAATAATATGCATGGTGAGCATGGGTGCCAGCATATCAAGAGAGACGCTGACAAGTAGCGACAGAATGGCAAAAATATAGTACCATTTATATTCCCAGATATAAGTGGATAGTTTCTTTCTTGTTTGCATAAAAGATTGTTCCCTCCTCAAATTGTAAGAACATTCCAGAGTACGAATATAGATAAAAAGGTGCAAAAAGACCTCATGGCAAAATTACCATGAGGTCTTTTAACAATAATATGATTATTGTATTATGCTTTTTATCAAATAAAACATACCCCGGAAATAATTTTACAATCGAAAAATATAGTGGATTGATTCATTGTTGTGTTTTTAAACTGTTTAGACATTGTATTACCTCCTTTCTTTATGTGGCACTTGTTGTATTACTTTTTATGCGCCGTAAAAGTAGCAGAAATCTTGCTATTTTTTCCAACAAATGCAATGATTGGTTACTTCATTAAACATACTCTTATTTTAACTGGATGTCAACTTAATTTTTATTTCTTTACAAATAATTTTTTATAGGGTATGCTTTAAATTATTAGAGTGGGATATGTCTGAAAATTATTTTAGAATAAACATAATGATTTTATTAATTTTAAGGAAAGGGCTAAGAAGAATATGGAGTTTCTTTTTCTAGGCGGTGCTATGGAGATTGGTGCGAGCTGCATTTATGTAAAAGTGGCGGGCAAGCGTATTTTATTTGACAGTGGAATTCGACAGTCTAGTGTGAAGGACCCGCTGCCGGATTTTCGCACGATACAAGAACAGGGCGGGCTGGATGCGATTGTTGTGAGTCATGCACATATGGATCATATCGGGACACTTCCGATTATCAGCAAGGCATATCCAAATGCACGGATTTATATGACTATTATGACAGCAGAGTTAACTCGCGTGTTGCTCTATGACAGTCTAAAGATTATGGCATACCGTGAGGATGAGATTCCACATTACACAGAACAAGATGTGCTCTCTATGCTGGGGCGTGTTACACCAGTGCGATTTCAGATGGAACTTACAATATTAGAAAAAGTCAAGTTGACTTTTTATCCGGCAGGACATATTGCCGGGGCAGCATGTGCTTATCTTGTTACAGAGGAAGGGACATTATTTTACTCGGGGGATTTTGCCGCGTTCTCACAGCGCACAATAGAAGGAATCCATATACCTAAATTGCGGCCGGATGTGGCTATTGTGGAGACAACATATGGAAACAGGCTTCATGCAAACAGACAGGTTGAGGAGCAGCGTCTGGTAGACCTAGTGCGAGAATGTGTTGAAAATGGACAGAAAGTGTTGATTCCAGCTTTTGCATTAGGGCGGTCACAGGAAGTGTTGTTGATTTTGCGCGCTGCAATTCAAAATGAAGAAATTCCTGCGATTCCGGTGTATGTGGATGGTATGGTGCGTGATATTAATATTGTCTATACCCGCAATCCAACATTTTTAAAAAATGCACTGGGAAAGCGGATACTGCGGGGCGGTGAACCTTTTTATACAAAGCAAATCCAGCCAGTGACCCCTATGCAGAACAGAGAGGAACTTTTGAAGATAAAAGGATCCGCAATCATTGTATCTAGTTCTGGCATGTTGACAGGAGGACCAAGCATGCAGTATGCGAAAATGCTTGTGCAGTCTGAAAACGCATGTATTATCATTACTGGGTATCAGGATGAAGAATCGCCGGGAAGACAGCTGCTGAACCTGCTGGAATATAAGGAGGAACGCAAAATTACATTAGATGGGACAACATTTCCTGTAAAATGTCGTGTTGAACAGGTGGGATTGTCTGCGCATGGAGATAAATCGGAAATTACAGCACTCCTAGAACGGTTGTCTGCACGCAGGGTGTTTTTAGTACATGGAAATGAAGACACAATCCATGCATATGGAAAAGAGCTGGCGATGGAGGATTATCGCCGTCAAATTTATTTGCCGGAGTGTGGTCATGCGTACGCAGTTGAAATCGGTAAGAAGCGTCAACAGTTGAGCAATATTTTGCCATATACTATGCAAAAAAATGTTCCGTTTACAACAGAAGATGCAAAACTTTTGTGGGCATATTGGCAGGATTATTACAATGGCAAAAAGTTTCCAGTATCGCAGATTGCTATTATTTGGTATGGGCAGCAGCAAGAGGAACAAGTTTTGCAGGAAATGCAGAATATTTTAATGCAGAGTCCTTATTTTTCACCCAATATGCGTCAGTTGTTTTTGTTTGAGCCAAATACTCGAGAGGAAGTTGAGAGAGCATTAGCACCAAAGGGGCAAACCATACAAGATGTGGAAGCGCAGATACAAGAGATCTTTACAGAATTCGCATATCGAAAGATTGGTTATTACCCAGAGAGACAGGAAGCAGTTTTGCAGTTTGATTATCCAGACAGTATTGATAAAGCACTATTTCAACAAAGAGCAACAGACTTTCAGAAAAAGACAGGCTGGATGGCTAATGTGAGTCTCTCCATGAATCACACTGCAGCAGGAAGTTTGCTATATGCTACATTCGGAGATCGGTTACAAAAAGTATCTTATTACGTGGACAAAAAGCAGTATTCAGTGACAGTATTGGGAGCGGAGGATGGCAACAGAGAAGCGGCAGAGGTATTTTATAGACAGACTGGATGGAATCTGTATGTGAACGGAAAGTGTTTTAATAGTAAGATAGCGAAAGGTCCTGCAGCGAATGGAGACGCATCTGTAAAGAAATCTGATATGGAGTTTGTTCCCAAAAGTGCTTTTGTGCGACCAGTGGAGCAGAATCTTGCATTTTCTTGTATTGATCAGAGTTTTACAGGAATTTCAGCTCAGATTGAAAGGAAGAGCATTCGACAGGATGACAAAGGAAAATATCTGGAATTTAGCTTTGTCTCACCGATGGTCGGTGCCCGATATCAGAATGAACTACAGCAAATTGCCAATCAGATTGGGTGGCGCATACGAATTGCCAATAAAGTCAATCAAAATATGTTGTTTCAGATGATAAGAACACTCTGTGCAGAACAAAATGTGACAATTGCAAAAAATCCTTCCTATATACCCGATAGAAGAGCTGTTGTAGTGAAAATTGTAGGGGAGGTAGATCATCAAAAGTTGATGGGAATCACACATACTTTTCTGGAAAAAACAGGATGTGCATGTGAGCTTGGATGATATTATAACATGTAAAGAAATTTCTTTCATTTGCACAAAGTAATTTAAGTTTGTTCACCCTAGCATATAATTTTTTATGATAATATTGAGATTTTTTAGTGTACAAGATTATGTTTTTGCAATATACTGTAAAAAGGATTTGTTATTGTTAAAGGTTTGCAAGGTAAGAATGGAAGGGATGATAGTAAATGAAAGTTTTGATTATTAATGGAAGCCCGCGAGTAAATGGAAATACATCCATTGCGGTTGACGAAATGGTAAAGATATTTCATGCTGAAGGCATTAAGACAGATATTATACAGGTTGGAAATAAAGATGTAAGGGGTTGCATAGCGTGTGGCCAGTGCGCTAAAATAGGAGAATGTGTGTTTAAAGATATTGTAAATGAGATTGCCCCTAAATTTAGAGAGGCGGATGGCTTGATTGTTGCAAGCCCAGTTTATTATGCCTCTGCAAATGCAACTCTGATAGCCGTGTTGGACAGATTATTTTACAGCACGCATTTTGACAAGGCCATGAAAGTAGGGGCAAGCGTTGTCTGTGCGAGAAGAGGTGGTTGCTCGTCAACATTTGACGAGCTTAATAAATATTTTACAATTTCCAACATGCCAGTTGTTTCCAGTCAGTACTGGAACAGTATTCATGGGAGAGAGCCAGGACAGGCAAATTTGGACGAGGAAGGAAAGCAGACAATGCGGGTGCTTGCAAGGAATATGTCATTTTTGATGAAATGCATAGCACTAGGCAAGGAACAGATTGGTTTGCCAGAAACTGAAGAACATGTATGGACACACTTCATTAGGGAGTAAGAAGGGGTGAATAGTATGAATGAACATAAATTTTGGTCTTGTCTGTTACTTTTCAGTTATATTATGTGCATTATAACAGGGCATCAGATTATCAAAGAAAAAAATTAGTTATTTACTGAAGCACAAAAGGCTTAAATATGTTTTGTAGAAAATAGATTCTATAGAAACATAAGTTTTAGATCGAGAGGTGGCGTACACTTTTCACTACTTTTATATATCCATGAACAATAACAGTACAGCTATATTTACTTAGATTAGAATATAAAAAAGATTGCGTATATCTGGAAAAAAGAGTATACTTTATACGGAGTATCGACTCATAATATTGTTAATATGAAGTGAATAAAAAGGAAAAGGAGGATGAATGGTGAGTAAGAAAACAACAGTATTAATGATTCTTGATGGATATGGGTTAAATGAAAAGACAGAGCACAATGCGGTGGCACTTGGAAAAACACCCGTGATGGACAGGCTGATGAAGGAGTATCCGTTTGTAAAGGGAAATGCGAGCGGTATGGCAGTAGGGCTTCCAGACGGGCAGATGGGTAACTCTGAGGTGGGGCATTTGAACATGGGTGCTGGTAGAATTGTATATCAGGAGTTAACAAGAATTACAAAAGAGATTCAAGATGGAACTTTTTTTGAAAATCCGGCTTTGATGGAAGCAGTAGGCAATTGCAAGGCGAAAAATTCTGCGCTGCATTTGTTTGGGCTTTTGTCAGATGGCGGTGTACACAGTCACAATACTCATTTGTATGGGTTGTTGGAGTTGGCAAAGAGAAATGGACTTTCTGAGGTTTATGTGCACTGTTTCCTAGATGGGCGTGACACACCACCTGCATCAGGAAAAGGTTTTGCAGAAGAACTTGAGGCGAAGATGGCAGAGATTGGTGTGGGTAAAATTGCATCTGTAATGGGTCGTTATTATGCGATGGATAGAGACAACAATTATGATCGTGTACAGAAGGCTTACGAGGCATTGACAGAAGGCAAGGGCGAGCAGGCGGTTTCTGGTCCAGCCGGAATACAGCAGTCTTATGACAATAACAAGACAGATGAATTTGTGCTTCCAACGGTTGTGACAGAGAATGGAAAGGCAATTGCTACTATTAAAGATGGCGATTCTATAATCTTCTTCAATTTCCGACCAGACCGCGCAAGAGAGATTACTAGGGCTTTCTGTGATGATGATTTCAAGGGCTTTGACAGAAAGCGGCTTGATGTGAAATATGTGTGCTTTTCAGATTATGATCCAACGATTCCAAACAAGACAGTTGCATTCCACAAGATTGCAGTGACTAATACTTTTGGCGAGTGGCTTGCTGCAAATAATATGAAGCAGGCAAGAATTGCTGAGACAGAAAAATATGCCCATGTTACATTCTTTTTTAACGGCGGTGTAGAAGAGCCAAATAAAGATGAAGACAGAGTGCTTGTTCCATCTCCAAAGGAAGTGGCAACATATGATTTGAAACCAGAGATGAGTGCTTATATTGTGTGTGACAAGCTCATTGAGGCAATTAAGTCTGGCAACTATGATGTGATTATTATTAATTTTGCAAATCCTGATATGGTAGGGCACACAGGTGTTGAGGAGGCTGCAATCAAAGCTGTTGAGGCGGTTGATGAATGTGTGGGAAAGGCAGTAGATGCGATTTTAGAGGTAGATGGCACCATGTTTATCTGTGCAGATCACGGCAATGCCGAACAGCTTGTTGACTATGAAACTGGTGCGCCGTTTACAGCGCATACAACAAATCCAGTTCCATTTATTCTCGTGAATTATGATTCGGCATATACACTGCGCGAGGGCGGCTGTCTTGCAGATATCGTACCGACTTTAATTGAAATGATGGGAATGCAACAGCCAGTGGAGATGACAGGTAAGTCTTTGTTGGTGCGCAGGTAAGAAGCTGTAGAAAATAGCTGATATATAAATTGTGCAAAATATTTTTCTACAGCTCTAAAAAATGAACTAGGAATTTATTTCTGTCTTGGAAATAAAATGGAAGTGAACTTTTATTTTATTTTCAAGGCAGATTTAATTTTTTAGCTCCTCTTCTTTATCCATTGCCAATGCTTTTTCTTCATGTTTAATTTCCCAGTGGATAAGGAAAGTGAGAATACCACGCAACAGGATAATAACGCCTAATATGCCAAGTTCACCCCATTCACGCACAATAACTGTACGCAAAACCTCGCTGCCCATTTTAAATTCCAGGGACAGCGCGATGCCTTGCGCCAAATCAAGACGGATTCTAGCATCATGTTTTATCCAATACCAGAAACATTTGACGGCAGTAAAGACAAGAATGGCAACACCGAACAGTTCCAGAAGAATTGTGCAGATTTCTACAATATTAGTTAGTAACAATTCTAAACATTTTATAATGGAATGCATGGAATACCTCCTTCTACATTGAAACGTTCATTGTTATTTTTACCTAATAAAGTCAAGTATATTTTATTATATCTTATTTTTATATTGTTCGCAACTATTCGGCAATGTCAGTTAGTTAAAGAAACGTCTTGAAAATGCCTTTTTATTGTTTTTCAGGTCTTTTCACAGGCTGTTTTGGTTAAAATTTTGGTTATATTCCTTCGAGCTTTAGAGGAGGTGTAACTAAAGAATGTATAAAAATAATATATAAGGTGCTAACAAACTCCAATGTTTATCAGGGGTGTTTAACGAACTGATATTGATCGTAAATGGGTAGAGCAATCTCTTGCTATTAAAATTGAATATTGGTGGTTAACGAACTAGAGTGGATCGTGAATAGTAACATTTTTGTATTTTTTGCTTGCATTCTTTTTACACTGTGTTATAATTTTATTTATGGGGATATAGCTCAGCTGGGAGAGCGATACGTTCGCAACGTATAGGTCACGAGTTCGAGTCTCGCTATCTCCATTTTGGAAGCATAGCTCAGCCGGGATGAGCGTTCGCCTCACACGCGAGAGGTCAGGGGTTCGAGCCCCCTTGCTTCCATTGAAATTGATAAAAATGGAGAAAGTCCAACTACAGAATCTAATTTGTGGTTGGATTTTTTATATTGTAGAAAACTGCATTGGCATATATCTTTTGATGTTATTCTATACAAACGACATATAATAAAAGTGGCATAAAGATATAAAGTTATAGTGTTGACATTTATTTCAATTAATTGTAAACTAATATTAATAAATAGGTTGACAATTAAAACACGGAGGAATTATTACTATGAACACAAAAACAAAAGAACTTACATTGATTGGTCTGATGGCGGCTGTCACATGTATTGCTGGACCCTTGTCATTGCCATTGCCGTTTAGCCCCGTTCCTATCTCTCTCACAAATCTGGCAGTTTATTTTTCGGTTTATATACTTGGAATGAAACAAGGTACGGTCAGTTATCTTGTGTATCTGCTGATTGGGTTGGTAGGGGTCCCTGTTTTTTCTGCTTTTACAGGTGGTCCAGCAAAGTTATTTGGACCGACAGGCGGCTATCTGATAGGATTTCTTTTTATGGCGCTGATTAGTGGATACTGTGTTGACAGATGGAATGGACGGATAGCTGCCAGCTTTATTGGAATGATTAGCGGAACTGTAGTGTGTTATTTTTTGGGGACGACGTGGCTTGCTTTTCAGATGAGCCTTGGGTCTAACCAGACGTTTGTTACAATGTTTCCTGCGGCATTTGCTGCGGGCGTACTTCCATTTATTGTTGGAGATTTGATAAAAATTATATTAAGCTTATTGATTGGTTCGCAAGTCCGTGTGAGAGTGAGGCGGATAGCGCTTAATGAGAGCATATAACGATAAGAAATGGAGGGTGTAGTAGTGTCTGCTACACCCTCCGTTTCTTATCAAAAAATAAAGAGTATGAAAGAAAGGGTTGCGTATTTTTCCTGTCTCTGGAAAAGGAGTCAAAATTGTTGCTGTTTATGTCAATAATATCTAAAATTCTGCTAAAAGTTGATGGGTGTGCACTATAATAGCAGATTTCTGACATTTATATCTCAATCTCAGCAGAATATTTTTACTTCTAAAGTGGGAGACAAATGCCATTTTTCACTCAATACTTGCAATCATGTTACAGATTGAGTATAATAATTGGTGTATCTTAGTATACATACAATGCAAAGGACAGAATGGATGACAAGACGAAAGGGATTAACATTTTACCAGAAAAAGAAAAAATTAAATATTGTTGTGGTCAAAGAAATCTTAAGCTGGATTTTTTGGGTATTTGTTTCTATATTGTTGGCAGTCGTAACAGTTTTCTGTGTTGGCATGAAAACCAGTGTGATTGGTCCTTCTATGGAACCAAGTTTATATAATGGGCAGGAGATTTTTTTAAATAGGCTGGTTTATAAAGTAACATCGCCGCGAGAGGGGGATGTTATCGTATTTCTTCCAAATGGCAATGAGAAGTCGCACTATTATGTGAAGCGTGTAGTTGGAGTTCCAGGCGATACCCTATACATAAAAAATGGTGTCTTACATGTAAATGATAATACAGTGGAACAATATTTTAATGATAAAATTGTTGAACCAGGCTTGTTGGAGAGCAAAGTGACATTAGGAGAAGATGAATATTTTGTGATTGGAGACAATTGTAATAACAGTGAAGACAGCCGCTCTGCAAATATTGGAACAGTTAAGAAGAGCTATATCATAGGGAAAGCATGGATGAAACTGGCTTCTGGCAATAGTGATATGGGTCTGATAGAATAAAATGAAAGGCATGACAAAAATATGGCAAATTATCAATGGTATCCTGGGCATATGACCAAGGCAAAGAGGATGATGCAGGAGGATATCAAACTTATTGATTTGGTGATTGAGTTGGTGGATGCGAGAGTGCCGTTCAGCAGCAGGAATCCAGATATTGATGAACTTGGAAAAAATAAATCAAGAATTATTCTTTTAAATAAATCGGATCTTGCAGATATAAGAAAGAACAAATTGTGGATGGATTATTTTTCAAAGAGAGGGTTTTATGTGTTGGAGATGAATTCCAAGACGGGAGCTGGCATGAAATCCATTCAGGGTGTGGTACAGGAAGCATGCAAAGAGAAGATTGAGCGTGACAGGAAGCGTGGGATTCTCAATAGACCTGTGCGCGCTATGGTGGTTGGGATTCCAAATGTTGGTAAGTCTACGTTTATCAATTCGTTTGCGGGCAAGGCATGTGCTAAGACAGGGAACAAACCCGGTGTGACAAAAGGAAAACAGTGGATACGCCTAAATAAAAGTCTTGAATTGCTGGATACACCTGGAATTTTATGGCCGAAATTTGAAGATCAGACAGTAGGGCTTCGTCTTGCTATGATTGGTTCTCTAAATGATGAAATTATACATTTGGATGAACTTGCATATGAGCTAATTCAATTTTTGAAGGAGGAATATGCAGGTTTGCTGGAAAAACGCTATCAGATAGAGATTTCTGAGGGACAGGAGGTCTTTGACATAATCAAGGCAGTCTGTATCAGCAAAAGGTGCTATTTAAAAGGGGAAGAATTGGATATTATGAGAGCCTCCTCGATGATTGTGGAGGATTTTAGAAACGGAAGAATTGGAAAAATTACATTGGAGATACCGGAGGAATGATGGAAACTGAAATAATAGAAACAGAGGAAAATAAAATGAAACACATATTGAAGGAGCTGCTGAGTATCAGTATCTATCTGTTGTTGGTATTCTGTGCCGCCTATTTTATTGTCACTTATGTAGGACAGCGAACACAAGTGAGTGGGAGTAGCATGGAGACGACTTTAAGTGACGGAGATCATCTGATTGTTGACAAGATATCCTATCGGTTTGAGGATCCAGAACGATTTGATATTATTGTATTTCCATTTCAATATGACACAGATACTTATTATATTAAACGAATTATAGGAATGCCGGGTGAGACAGTACAGATAGATGATAGTGGAAATATTTATATTGATGGTGAGTTATTGGAGGAAGCTTATGGACGCGAAGTAATACAAAATCCCGGAAGAGCAAGTGATCCAATATTGCTTGGTGTGGACGAGTATTTTGTAATGGGAGACAATCGAAACAATAGTTCGGATAGCAGGGACCCTTCTGTTGGGAATATTCATCGCAGGGATATTATTGGCAGAGCTTTCATTAGAATTTGGCCTTCCTCGAAATTTGGGATATTGAAGCATCAATGAATTCTAAAAGCCTCGACGTAGCAGTATTATGCCTATGTTTTTGAACTGGCGCTGTCAAAAATTTGCTCTCGTAGTTGCGGTTGTACATGACGCAGTATATAGGGCAAAGCTTATTGGCTGTGAATATAAAATATAGAAAGGACACGATGATTTTGTGGAAAAGAAAATAGGAGAAATCAAAAATGAATTAAAGGCAGCATGCGAAAGTGAGCTGCCTGTTTTTGTGGAGCGTTACGAGGCTGACCAACGAAGCGGTGTGCAGGCGCTTGTGGCAAAAGCAAGGAAGTCGATGGACGCTTATGAGAAGGAAAAACAACGCACAGAACACATGAAAAGGTACGAAAAAGAATATGATTCTTTTGGATATATCTGTGGAATTGATGAAGTCGGCAGAGGACCACTTGCAGGACCTGTGGTAGCAGGGGCAGTGATATTGCCAAAGGATTGTCAAATCTTATATCTCAACGATTCTAAACAATTGAGTGAAAAGAAGCGCGAGGAACTATATGATATTATTATGAGAGAGGCTATATCAGTAGGGATTGGATATGCGTCCCACGAGCGAATTGATCAGATTAATATTTTACAGGCAACTTATGAGGCAATGCGGCAGGCAATTAGCAAATTGAGTGTACAACCAGATATTTTGTTAAATGACGCAGTTAAAATACCTGAGGTGAAAATTCGACAGGTTCCAATTATTAAGGGAGATGCGCAGAGTGTATCAATTGCCGCAGCAAGTATTGTCGCAAAGGTGACAAGGGACCGATTGATGGCGGAGTATGACAAGACATATCCAGAATATCATTTTGCAGACAATAAAGGTTACGGCGCAGCAGTCCATATTGAGGCTTTGAAAAAATATGGTGCGTCTCCAATCCATCGGAAAAGTTTTATCAAAAATTTTATTGAGGAAAAAGAGGATATGCAAGAATAGTAGGAGGGGAAATTAATGGATAGTGTATTGTCAGGATATTCACAGAACTATGGCGGGAATCAGATAGCGCAGGGATACGCAGGAACCGTGAGCACGGCAGGAAGTGCCACTTCTGGAAGTGCGCAGGGAGTGGATGTGACACAATTACAACCTGGCGATACATTTCAGGGAGAAATTGTCTCTGTCAATGGTGAAGATGTTCAGATACAATTGGCAAATGGACAGTATATGGCAGCGAAACTAGAACGTGATGTACAGTTGGCTCTCGGACAGGTTATGAACCTACAAGTGCAATCGAACAAAGATAATCGAGTAGTTTTAAAGCCTGTCTATGATGGAAAGATGCAGATGTTGCGCGTGGGAGAAGCAGCGCTCCGCGCAGCACATATGGCGGTCAATGACAGAACAATGTCACTTGTGTCAACATTGCTGGAAAATGGAATGCCTATCAACAAAAATACGCTGATGCTGTTCAATCGATTGACTTTGCAGAATCCCAATGCAAGTATGGCAGACTTGATTAAGTTGAGCAAATTGCAGCTGCCAATCAATGACAATAGCCTTTCTCAGCTTCAGAGTTATCAAAAGAGCGAACACAAACTGTTAGATGGTATTCGAGAAGCATCTGATGAGATATTAAAATTATATGATACATTAACTGGAAAGACAGAGATGCAAGGCGGTCAGAATTTGTCTGGAAATGGTATAATGAACGCTGCGCAAAGCATTATTACAGGGCAAACAGCACTGGAAAATGGCAGTAAATTTCTTGAACGGGTACTTTTGCTGCTCTCAGGGGAAGAAGCGCAAAGTGCAAATACACAAAACTCTGGATATGAGCATAACAATATTAATAATACCGTTTTGCAGGAAAATCAAGGTGCACAGACAAGTGAGAATATACAGTCAAATGCAGACAAAAACATTCGAAACAGTGTGCTGAATCCAGCAGAAAATCTTGACAGTGAGACTAAGAGGACAACAAGTTTACAGGAACAAACCGATAAAGTATCACAGAATGCAGAGCAAGCTTTTAAGCAGGAAGGTGCAACAGAAAGTAAAATGAATAGTTCATACGATGCATTTTATCATCAACTAAAAAATGAGCCTTTGAAGACAGTGCCAAATAGAATTATTTTATTTATAAAAGAGGGCGTGAAGGAGGGAAATCTGACATTAAAAGATGTAAAGCAATTGCTGTTTGACAGTGAGATTGGCAAGCAATTAACAACAGAACAAAAGTCTGAAATTTTTCATGCAGAACCATTTCGGTCAATGCTTAAAAATGGACTGCAAAAACAGTGGACGCTGTCGCCGCAGGATCTAGCACAGGAGGGCAAGGTGGAGGAGTTTTATCAAAAACTTGCCAGAGAGAGCAGCCAGTTGACGCGCATGATGAATGAGGCAATGCAAGCTGCCAATCAGGGGAACAATGGTACTCAGGCACGCGCGATGGCAAATCTCAGTGAGAATGTTGAGTTTATGAATCAGATGAATCAGATGTTCACTTATGTGCAGTTGCCGTTAAAATTGGGTAATTCGCAGGCGCATGGGGACTTGTATGTCTATACAAACAAGAAAAATATGGCGCGCAAGGATGGTATGCTCACAGCATTTTTGCATTTGGATATGGACTATTTAGGGGCGCTTGATGTCAGCATTTCTCTTCAGACTGAACGCAGTCAAGTCACCACAAAGTTTTACCTTGATGAAACGTCTATTGCGCTGGTGGAGGGGCATATTGACGAGCTGTCACAGAGATTGTTGAAAAAAGGATATCAGTGCAAAAATATGATTTTGGAGAAAGAGGAGAACAAGACAGTCCTAGAACACATGGAAGAGCAAGTGGCAGGAGGCAGTGCAGTTCTCAGTTATCAAACCTTTGACACAAGGGCATAAAAAGGGTTATAGTAGTTGAAATAAAGTTATAAATAGTCTATTAGATTTTATAGCATGATATGTTATAATCA
>CASJPF010000003.1 GCA_949383255.1 Lachnospiraceae bacterium
AAGTGGAATTTTTAAAAACATTTTGCAATGCAAAAGGCATTATTGTAAATCAGTGCTTGAATATAAAGTTTGTGAAATAAAAAAATTATTGGACAATAAAGAGTGTATATTTTCTGTTTATTGAGGATAAAAAATATAAGGAAAGGATTTGGACTTGGCATGAATAAACTTAAAATATTAGTGGTAGATGACGAAAGCAGAATGCGAAAGCTTGTGAAAGATTTCCTTGTAAAACAGAATTATGAAGTGATTGAGGCAGGTGATGGAAGTGAGGCGCTTGATATGTTTTTTGCACATCAAGATATAGCACTTATAATACTTGATATTATGATGCCCAAGATGGATGGATGGCAGGTTTGCAGAGAAGTAAGAAATTATTCAAAAGTGCCGATTATTATGCTGACAGCGCGCACAGATGAACGAGATGAACTGCAGGGCTTTCAATTAGGAGTTGACGAATATATTGCAAAGCCATTTAGCCCTAAAATTCTTGTGGCGCGAGTGGAGGCAATTTTGCGCAGAACCAACCAAATTACAGAAAATGAAGTGCTTGAGTATGGCGGAATAGCAATTGATAAGGCAGCCCATGTAGTGACAATCAATGGTAAGAATATTGATTTGAGTTTTAAGGAATTTGAGCTATTATCTTATTTTATGGAAAATAAAGGTATCGCACTTTCAAGGGAAAAAATTCTCAACAGCGTGTGGAATTATGATTATTTTGGCGACGCTAGAACAATTGATACGCATGTGAAAAAACTAAGAAGTAAGCTTGGAGAAAAGGGTGATTTGATTAAAACAGTCTGGGGAATGGGCTATAAATTTGAAGTGTAAATGTGATACATTGATTAAAAGACGCATTAAAGAATAATTGATATATAGGTTTGTGTACATTATAATCAAGATAAAAACTAAGCTGAAAAAATCTTTTATCAATAAACAAAGGATTGGTAATACGTGGAGAATATTAATGTTGATAAGGTGTGTGACGTACTGCCCCCACTTCTAAAGTGGGGGACTTCTTGCTGATTTAGGTTAAAGGAACTTCAAAGAAAATGAAACAAAGATGTAGGTTACATAGACCCCGTTTTAATCGCAGAAGTAGAAAATACAGAAATTTGAAATAACGTAGAATTTTGTGTAAGATACCACGGACAGACTGTAAAGAACAGTGATAAATTGTGGGTACATTTCCAAAAAACAGGCGTTAATTTTCTAACATCAAAAGTTGTGGAGGTCTTAATTTTATGGATAGAATTAAAATGGTTCAAGACTATGTGGATGAAATATTACAGAGTTCTGTTAATAAAATTGAAAGAGAATGTGGATATAAACATTTATATGGTGTTTCACAGGCGTGTGCTGTCCTTGCAATGAAGCGAAATGAAAATGTTGAGCTGGCTGTGGTTGCCGGGCTTTTGCACGATATATACAGATATAAGATGCATGATAGTACGGATCATGCCCACAAAGGTTCGTTACTTGCAGCGGATATATTATGTTCTATTGGTTCCTTTTCAAGTGACGAAATAGATAAAATATCGCAAGCAATTTATAATCATAGTGATAAGACGAATAGAAACACCTTATTTGATGAAATTCTTAAGGATGCAGATGTATTACAACACTGTTTGTACAATCCGCTTG
Organism: Lachnospiraceae bacterium; assembly: GCA_949383255.1. Lineage (GTDB taxonomy): Bacteria > Bacillota > Clostridia > Lachnospirales > Lachnospiraceae > COE1. Next base: position 1,648 of record CASJPF010000003.1, read on the forward strand.
CTTGTGTGGCAGAACATGAAAAAGATAGATTTAGAATGCTAAAAGAAGAGTTCGGATTAATCTGACAAATAGAATCAAACGAAATAAAGGCAGTTTATGAAAAGGGGCTTTATTCTATGTACGGATAAAACCTCTTTATTTTATGCATATGGGCGTCCAAATGAAGTATATCAGCAAATCTGATAAACGCTTAGCGCGCAAGTAGGGGAAAAATTTTCCCTACTTCATTTCTTACAGATAAAAACTTGACAAAAAGACAACATAATGTTATATTTAAAGACAACATAATGTTGTATATTGTGGAGGACAAATTTATGATACAGAAAATATCGGATACTGAGCTTGAAATTATGAAAATTATATGGGCTAATTCGGGGAAGGCAACCTTGTTTCCTTATATTATGGAGGGATTAGCGGCTAGAGGTAAGCCATGTCAAAAAAATACTCTGATTGTATTGCTGTCGCGGCTGATTGACAAGGGTTTTTTGAGTGCTAGAAAAATTGGACGTCGTAATGAATATACCACACTTGTTTCAGAAATGGAATATCAGACTGCACAGACAAAATGCTTTTTGGATAAAATTTATGAAGGAAGCGCAAAAGGGTTGGTCTCTAATTTGATAATGGGTGACCTGCTGACAGATGAAGAGTACGAGGAATTGAAAAAGTTGCTAGAGAAAGGGAAAGAGAAATAATGAATGCTTTTTTGAAAATCTTTTTATCTATGTCTTTTTCTGGCGGTCTGCTAATTTTGGTCTTGCTTTTTGGAAAGAGATTTCTGAAAGACAAAGTTAGCCGACAATGGCAGTATTATATTTGGCTTGTTGTCATTTTGCGGCTGCTTATTCCATTTAATTTAGAAATAAATTTGATGGGACAAGCTTATCGTGAGGTCGATCAAGCCATTACCCATGTTGTGTATATGCCGCATCGACAGATCGCATCGAATCTGTCAGAAGACAGTTTTGCATCTGCTGGGATAGAATCGGACGATGAGAATATAAATGGTTTAGTAGAAAATTTGACAACAACGCATCAACTTCAAGATATTAGGACGTTGCTGGTCAATTATGCTTGGCTAATTTGGTTTATGGTTGCGTTGGGGTTACTAATACGAAAAATAACAATCTATCAGAGCTTTGCACAGTATATTCATGCTGGATTAACCCCTATTTCTGATATTGGATTGTTAAATCGCCTTTCTGTTGCTGCGGAGCAGGCGGGAGTAAAAAAGTCAATAGAACTTTGTGTCAATCCGCTGATATCTTCACCATTGTTGATTGGCTTTTTTCATCCATGTATCATACTGCCAAGAGCAGATATTCAAGAAAAGAATTTTCAATATATCGTTCTGCATGAGCTGATGCATTATAAACGATGTGATATATTTTATAAATGGTTGATACAAATTACAATCTGTTTACATTGGTTTAATCCTCTTGTGTATCTTATGGGGCGCGAAATTACCAAAGCTTGTGAATTTTCTTGTGATGAAGCTATCCTTATTAAAGTGGGAAGTGACAATGCACATGATTATGGAACAACTTTGCTTGACGCTATGGTAACAATTGGGAGATATAAGGAAAACATGGGGGTTGCTACATTAAGCGAGAACAAACAGATATTGAAAGAAAGGTTGGGTGCTATTATGAAATTTAGAAAGCAATCGAGAATGGTTCAATTTTTGACCGTTGTTTTAACGTTGTGTGTGATTTTGTGCGCAGCCTTTGTTGGTACTTATACAATGGGAACTGTTGTTGATGCAGCATCGAAAGAAACAAATATCACAAGTTTTGACAAAACGAGCAATTTATCAACTTTCAATATAAATGCTTTATCTTCTGCATCAGATGAGCAAGTTGAAAAGACAAATGCATTTGTCCAATATATAGAGCGATACTATGAGGCTGGTAGTCTACCGTTGTTTGAAATCGTTTTTTCTCGATTAGATGAGGAAGCTCAGCGTAAGTGGTTAGACAGAATTTATACAGATGATCAAATTATGTTTTGGATCAGCGCCATTGATCAGTTGGAAGAGGACTGTATTTTAATCCAACAGTACGCGGAAAAACTTTATCGGGATGACGATATCACTTACTTTTCCGTTCTGGTGATGCATATGAGTGAGGAGGTATTAGAAAAATGGCTGGATAAGGCATTGGAGGATGAAAATTGGGCTTTTCAGTCTGTTCTCTTTGATGCGTTGGATAGAAACGATGAATTTGATGAACTGGAAAAGAAACAGGAAAAAGAATGGGAGGAAGCACATATATCAAACTATCAGGCAGTAGGTGTTACAATAGATGGCAAGAATTATTATTATCAGGGAAAATTGGTCCATATTTTTCTGGATATTATACGGTCTGATAGGTCTTTCCACACATTGGATATAAATCCGAAGGGAACTGTCAATATTAAAATTATCCGTGATACGGATAACAAAATTACAGGGGTTGCATATATGACTGAGGCAGAAGTGATAGAGCTGTTAGGTGATATGGTTGATTCAGACAATTAAGTGGATTAATGATCTAATTTCATTATTTGTAGATTTGCTAAATAGGAGAGGGAATTTTTTCTATCTTTCTGTGTCGGATGAGTTTGCTATTCCATTTAATATTCTTTTCGTTTAAAAATACAAACAGTTAATGGATACGATAAGATAAACAGCAGCAGTGAAGAAATCATCATAATTATTGCTCCAAGCAAAGGGGCTGCGTCAGTTATATTGAAAAACATTGCGGCAATGCCAACTGCGCAAAGCAAAGAGATTATTAGAAAAACAATAACTTTATCTTCTCCTGCCAAATAAATCAAAGGAATAAATAATGCTCCCATAAAAAACTTATGCTAATTCCTAATGCAAATAAACTTGCGATTCCTGCGAACTGTTCGAGAGAAAATCCATGTAACATAAAAGATAAAGCAATGGTAATCCCAACAAAAAACACTCCGACAATTATCCATAAAAGTTGGTCCAAAAACAAGCTTTTTACAATATCAGTTCTTCTAACTGGTAGTGTAAGTTTATATTTTCCCCATTTTGACGAAAATTCATTTCCAATAGCGGTTGCTGCATTTATCGAAAATCCAACAATTCCGATCATAATAAAATACATTTGTAGCGTTTGCGTTGGAATAATCGTAATGATAATTGCAATTATGCGCATAAAAGCAAAAAAATTGTTGCGTTTGTCCATACAGTAATAAAATTATTTTTAAGAAGCCCTTTCATACACGCTCCTCCTTTACCAACATTAAAAATATTTCATCAACCGAAATGTGATCGATCACAACATCTTTGTATTTTCTCTGTGCACCTTTCCAATCAGAAACCAACACGTCAATCTGAAAATCACGCTTTCGATAGGCAAGCATATCATTGGGGTCTAATGCGAGAAATTGACTTTCTTTGCAACGCATAACGGCATGGTTATATACCAAATCGTTTTTCGATGCGGTCATAATAAACTTGCCATTATGAATAAAGGTGATATAATCCGCAACCTTTTCCAAATCACTTGTGATATGGGAAGATAACAAAATAGAATGATTTTCTTTCTGTACAAAGTCAAGAAATATATCTAACATTTCATCACGCACAATAGGGTCAAGTCCACTGGTCGCTTCATCTAAAATTAAGAGCTGTGGATGATGTGATAGTGCAACCGCAATCGCTAATTTCATTGTCATTCCTCTGGAATATTGTTTAATTTTTTGGTTTACAGATAATTTGAAATCCTGTAAATACTTCTGAAACAAGGTATTGTCTTATTGCTTATAAAGTCCTGTCATAATTTTTGCTAATTGTTTTGGTGTCCAGCAAACAGGAAAATTGTTACCGTCATAGACAACTCCAATTTTTTCTCTCATATCTGTGTCTGCGTCATACATTTCTTTTCCAAACAGCTTTATTTTTCCGCTATCCTTTGCAACTGTATTAAGAATACAGCCAATCGTAGTTGTTTTTCCCGCACCGTTTTCTCCAACAACTCCCATAATGACTCCATACGGCAAATGAAAGGATATATTTTCCAATGCGAAATTAGATTTTAAAAATGTTTTGGAAACCTGTTGTAATTCTAAAATATTTTCCACATTATTCGTCCTCCTGGTAAAATAAAGCTAATAATTCCGTCAATTTTTCAAGGGAAATATTGCTCATTCGCCCTATTTTGGCAGCCTCCTGTAAATGTTCCTCAGCAATACGCTGTTGTTCCTCTTGATAAAATTCTTTGTTCTGCGCTGAAACAAAACTTCCTCTGCCGACTGTCGTCTCGATAAAACCGTCTCTTTGTAAATCCTCATAGGCTTTTTGGACTGTAATGACACTTACATGAATTGATTTTGCCAAAGCGCGCATTGAGGGGATTGCATCACCTGTCTGTAGTTCGCCGCTCATTATCATTGCCTTGATTTGTGATGTGATTTGTTCATAAATCGGTTTATTCGCATTGTTGCTGATAATAATTTCCACATATTCACCACCTCTTCTTCTTTAATGTACTTAATGTACAAGTACATTATATCATATTTTCTATTATAGTCAATCTATTAAATAAAATAACAATAACTTTAAGCCTTGTTGTTGCTATATAAAAAATATAGGTTGGTATAAGGTAGGATTCCGTAGTCGGCATTGGTGGGAATGTGTATAACTGGCTATCTTATAGAGTTGTAAGTAACTCTGTTTGCAGAATGTGGGAGAGCAGCACTCAATCGAGTGTATAATCTTGCAGTTACAGGGAATGGAATTTGTACAATATTTTTGAAATACAGAAAACAATATAGCCATTAAAAAGGTTTTGACAAAGAAAAGGAAATTATTTCAACGAAACAGTTTAAGAAAGTTTGGATTGTTATTGCCAGTGTTATTATTACAAGGATCATGTAGGAATTTTGTGAAAAAAAGGAATTTAATGCTGGATTGTAATTTCTTTTTTTGTCATGAATATGATATTTTTGCCATGAATCTGATTTTCAGCTGGAAGAGATTGCAGTATGATTTTACTAAAAATGTAAAAATAAATGGAGGAACAAAAATGCAATCAGAAATGCAGCCAAAACATATTACATTTGAACATGGAAATGAAATTTTTACAATGAACCACCCCGATAACTATACATATTTGTATTTTCCAATCGCTGGAGAGCAGGGGATTAAGTCGAGTGTAACCCCCAATTTTGCGGGTGATAGCAAGCTTGACCAAAATACGTTTATACTTGAGCCAGTGAGCAGTGAAAATCTTCATAATAATAAGTCGTCTAGAAATTTCTGGTGCTGTGTTGAAGGCACGGGTGCATGGTCTGCGACAGGTATGTCAGCAGAGGCAGAATATGACAAGTATACAGCACGTCAAGATGAATGTTGTGTAAAGGCAGGCTTTATGTGGCAGACCGTGACCAGAAAATCTTCCAAATATCAATTGAAGTCAACGGTCACAAATTTCGTTCCAGTGGACCACAATGTAGAAATTCTACAAGTTGTTATTGAGAACACAGCGGAGTGTTCACAAAAAATTACTCCAATTGCTGCGATTCCTGTCTATGGGAGAAGCGCGGATAATATTCGTGATCATAGACATGTTACCTCCCTTTTGCATCAAATTACTGTGACAAATCAAGGTATAGAAGTAAAGCCAAAACTTTCTTTTGATGAGAGAGGGCATCAGAAAAATCAGATGACATACTTTGTGTATGGGGTATCAGGAGATGGTGAATTGCCAGAGCAATTTTTCCCTGTGATAGAGGATTTTATTGGGGAAGGTGGAAGCTTAATTGCACCGCTGGCAATAAAAAATAATATGGAAGGCATAAAGGCCGGTGTACAGATTGATGGAAAAGAAGCGCTGGGTGGCTTAAAATTTGCCAGTGTAACATTAAAGAGCAAAGAGACAGTGGCATATACAATTGTAATTGGTGCAGCAGAGAAAATGGATGCTATATCAGAAATAATTGCTGTCTATGGCAGAGAGGACAAGGTGTATACTGCGCTGGAAGAGACAAAAAAATATTGGCAGGAGAAGGTGAATGTTTCCTTTCAAACTGGAGATAAGATGACAGATAGTTATCTTCGATGGATTTGTTTTCAACCAATATTGCGGCGGTTGTATGGCTGTTCTTTTTTGCCGCATCACGATTATGGAAAGGGCGGTAGAGGCTGGAGAGATCTTTGGCAGGATTGTTTGTCGTTGCTATTTATGAATCCTGATGGTGTGCGTCAAATGATTGTTGACAATTATGGTGGCGTGAGAATAGACGGAACCAATGCAACAATTATTGGTGAGAAGCAGGGCGAATTTAAGGCGGATAGAAACAGTATTACGCGTGTCTGGATGGATCATGGCTTTTGGCCATTCTTAACGACAAAATTGTATATTGATCAGACAGGAGATATTGCCATTTTCGGTGAAAAAGTTCCATATTTTAAAGATAAGCAGGTGCAGAGAGGGCAGGCCTCTGACAGCGATTGGAATGAGGCATATGGTATGCAGCAGAGGACGCAGAGTGGAGTTGTCTATCAAGGAAGTATTGTAGAGCATATTTTATTACAGCAACTGTGTGCTTTTTATGAGGTGGGAGAGCACAATCATATTCGCCTGCGCAATGCGGACTGGAATGATGCACTTGATATGGCACCAGACAAGGGGGAAAGTGTAGCGTTTACAAGTGCCTATGCATATAATTTGAGAGAGCTGGCCGCATATCTTGAAAAATATGAAACAATCACTCAAAAGAGCCATTTGGAGTTGACAGAGGAAATTGCAATTCTTCTTGCAGGAGATATGCAAAAGTATGAGGAGATAGAATGGAAACATGCAATATTGAATCAGTATGTGTTAACCTGCACACATAATATATCTGATAGAACCGTTTTGATATCGATCGCGGAGTTAACACAAAATCTTAGAGATAAGGCAGCATGGATGATGGAACATATTCGCCATAATGAATGGGTGACAGATAAAGCGGGAAATGGTTGGTTAAATGGTTACTATGACAATCATGGAAATCAGGTGGAAGGTGTACAGAATAATAATGTGCGCATGATGCTTACGAGTCAGGTATTTTCAATAATGAGTGGCACGGCAGATGAAGAAATGACTAGAAAAATTTGTCAAAGTGCAGACAAATATCTTTACAGAGAAAAAATTGGCGGTTATCGACTGAATACAAAGTTTGATGAAGATAAGTTTGATCTTGGCAGAATGTTTGGATTTGCCTATGGAGAAAAGGAAAACGGCGCGGTATTTTCTCATATGACGGTTATGTATGCGAATGCGCTGTATCAGCGAGGATTTGTGGAAGAAGGTTACAAGGCGCTTCACACATTGCTTGCGACAGCAATGGATTTTGAGACAAGCAAGATTTATCCAGGTGTGCCAGAATATTTTGACGCGTCGGGACGCGGTATGTATAATTATCTGACAGGTGCTGCAAGCTGGTTTATGCTGACTATGATTACAGAGGTGTATGGCGTTAAGGGAAGTTTAGGGAATCTGGTGCTTGCGCCAAAGTTGATGGCAGAGCAATTTGACGCAGAGGGGAACGCTGCGATTCAATTAAATTTTTTGAAAAAGACGTTTTTGATTCAATATCATAACCCCAATAAAATATCTTACGGTGCATACAAAATTGAGAGTGCCCAGTGTGATAATATAACACTTGAAAAAATGACAGATATGTCATATGCAGTATGCATGAGAAAGGAAATCATTGAGACACTTGACAGCACGATTCATGTGATTGATGTAGTACTTAGTTCCATATAAAATAAGTTCATATAAATTTAATAACCAAAGGAGAGATAGAAGAATGCAGTACGGATATTTTGATGATGAGAAGAGAGAGTATGTGATTACCCGACCCGACACCCCTGCTCCGTGGGCAAATTATTTGGGCTCCCCAGAATATGGAGCAATTATTTCTAACAATGCGGGTGGTTATAGTTTTGCAAAGTCTGGTGCAAACGGCAGAATTTTGCGCTATGTGTTTAATGGATTTGATCAGCCAGGGCGTTATATTTATCTGCGCGACAATGACAGCCAGGATTACTGGTCTGCGTCATGGCAGCCAGTTGGAAAAGATTTAGATTCCTACCAGAGCAAATGTCATCATGGGACAGCATATACCAGAATAGAGGCAGATTACAGTGGTATTCATTCAGAGGCACTTTACTATGTGCCACTTGATAAATCCTATGAAGTGTGGAATTTAAAAGTAACAAATAATTCTGATACAACAAGAAAGTTAAATATTACTGGATATGCAGAGTTTACAAACAATAATAATTATGAACAGGATCAGGTCAACCTTCAATATTCAATGTTTATTACAAGAACTGCTTTTGAAAAGGACCGTATTCGCCAGACAATACACGGAAATCTGGATGGACTAGAGGATGGAGAGGAAGTTGACAACAAACTTGCAATTGACCGTTTCTTTGGACTGGCAGGATCCGAGGTCGCTTCCTACTGTGGAGACCGAGAGAAATTTATTGGACGTTATCACGGTTATGGAAATCCTGTAGGCGTAATTAATGGAGATCTTGGCGGAGCGTTAAGCTATAACGAAAATGCTTGTGGCGCTCTTACAACTACATTGACACTAACAGCAGGAGAGACAAAAGAAATTGTTTTTATTCTGGGAATGAAATACAAAGAGGAAGCGGACAAGATTCTTGAGAGTTATCAAAATCCGTCAGAGACCTGCACAAAGGAGCTAGAGGAGCTTATTTCTTACTGGCATGAAAAATTGTCCCATTTTCAGGTAAAAACACCAAGCCCAGCATTTGATACAATGATTAATACTTGGAATGCCTACAACTGTTTTATGACTTTTATTTGGTCGCGGGCTGCTTCTTTTATTTACTGTGGTCTTAGAAATGGTTATGGCTATCGTGATACTGTGCAGGATATTCAGGGGATTATTCACTTAGCACCTGATATGGCAGTTGAAAAAATCCGGTTTATGCTCTCTGCGCAGGTGGATAATGGCGGCGGACTTCCACTTGTAAAATTTACACATAATCCCGGGCACGAGGATACACCTGATGACGCTTCTTATGTGCAGGAGACAGGACACCCAGCATATAGAGCAGATGATGCACTTTGGCTGTTCCCTACCGTTTATAAATATGTGTCAGAATCTGGAAACTTGGCATTTATAGACGAAGTGATTCCGTTTGCCAACAAGGGCGAAGGAACAGTGTATGAGCATTTAAAGCGCGCAATTGATTTTTCTATGAATCATTTAGGACCACATGGAATGCCGGCAGGACTTTATGCGGACTGGAATGATTGTCTGCGCCTTGGAAAAGATGGAGAATCCTCCTTTGTAGCGTTTCAATACTATTATGCAATGACAATTTTGAAAAAATTTGCTTCTTATAAAAAAGATAACACTTATATAAAATACCTTGATGAGAAACAAGAACAATTGGGCGACTTAATACAGAAACTTTGTTGGAATGAGGACCGATTTATTAGAGGGTTTACAGAAAAAGGCGAGGTTATTGGAAAAAGGACAGACAAGGAAGCAAACATGTGGTTGAATCCGCAGAGTTGGGCTGTTATCAGTGGATTTGCTACAGATGCGCAAGCAGATTCAGCATTAAATCTGGTAAATGAACGATTAAACACAGAATACGGTGCAATTCTTATGGATCCTCCTTATCATGTGGATGCGTTTGATGGTGCGCTGGCGGTGATTTACAATGCGGGTGTCAAGGAAAATGCAGGTATTTTCTCACAGTCTCAGGGGTGGATTATTCTTGCGGAAGCGCTGCGAGGACATGGAGAGCGGGCATTTAATTATTTTATGGAAAATGCGCCTGCTGCCCAGAATGACAGAGCAGAAATCCGCAGGTTGGAACCCTATTGTTATGGTCAGTTCACTGAGGGAAAAGCAAGTCCGCATTTTGGACGCTCTCACGTGCATTGGCTGACAGGCACCGCTTCGACAGTGATGGTTGGGTGTGTCGAGGGAATCCTTGGTATGCGCCCTGACTTTGGTGGATTGAAAATTGCGCCTTCCGTGCCCAAGGATTGGGATCACTTTGAAATTGACAAGGACTTTAGAGGAAAGCATCTTCATATTGTTGTCCAAAATCCCGACCACGTTGAGTCTGGCTGCAAATCTTTGAAAGTAAACGGTCAGGAGATGGAAGGAAATTATATTCCAGCAGACATTCTTAAAGTAGAAAATGAAATAGAGTTGTTTTTGTCATAAGAAAGTACAATCGAGTAGGTAAAGTTACTTCCCCTACTCGCGCGCTGGGTGTCCGTCAGCTTTGCTGACATGATTCATTTGGATACCCATGTGTATAATAAGAGCGCTTGCTGCAACAAGCGCCCTGTGTAAAAAGTGAAAAAAAGAAGAGAGATGAACTACCATGTTTTGTGATAATGACGGTCACGATATTTCTTGGGAGTGAGACCAACATATTTTTCAAAGGTCTGGATAAAATGACTTTGTGAGGAGAACGCAAGGTAATTAGCAATATCAATCAAACTATAATCGGAGTATTTGAGAAGGTTTTCAGCCTTCTCAATTTTTTTCTCGCGGATATAATCGCTGATAGAAACACCAAGATTTTGTTTAAAGAGGCGCGACAGATAGCTTGGTGACAGTGTCGTGTAGTCTGCCAGTTCATTGATGGTGATCCGCTCGTTAATATGGCTGTAGATATAATCTGTGCAAAGCATAATCGGTTTGGAAAGAATTGTGTTTTTTTGTAACACAAGCATTTTTCCTGTGAAGTCAAGCACCATATCTTGATGTAAATCTGCGATAGCTTGAATCGTAGTGCAGGAGTCCATTTTTAAGATATAGAAATCGCTAAGCCGATAAGCTTGTTCTAGCTCTAGCCCTCCCTCTACACAATGTCGTGTGATAAGAGCGACTGTGACAATAAAATGATATTTTTGATTTGTCAGTGGGTTTTTGGATAACACTCCCATTCCTTCAGGATTGGTAAAATCACCCTGATTTAGATTTTCTCGGACAAATTCCATATCACCGCTTTTAACAGCAGTATAAAAGGAATATTCTTCCTCCATTGGACGATGATATGCTTCTGATTCATTATCATACAGCTCTCGTCGATACCATTCGCTTCTTAAACTGTTCATAGTTTTCCTCCTTCATAACCAAAAATTTAATTCTTTTTTCCACATTTTTTAACATAATTATAATTATGTCATGATTTTGATATTTTTACAACTGATTTTATATAAGAAATATACAATGTGCACTATAATCAGTCTTGTAAGTTCGATGTAACGATTTTGTTACCTAAAAAAATAATAGACCAAGGGAGGAATTTAAGATGAAGAAAAAAATCATTAGCAGTTTATTGGCAGTGTCTATGATTATGACAGCGCTTACAGGATGCGGGGGAGGCGATAAGCCGTCCAATGATGCACAGGGGGCAGCCACATCATCCGGCAATGAAACAGCGGCGCCGTCATCATCTGGCAATGAGGATGCAGCAGAACCAGCACCTGCAACGGACGAAGGAAAAGTCATTAATATTTATAGTTTTAATGATGAGCTTCGCACACGTATCACGGCAGTTTATCCTGAGATTGAGAGCACGTCAGAAGACGGGACTTCCTCAACCTTAAAGGATGGAACAGAGATTCGTTGGATTATCAATCCAAATCAAGATGGTGTATATCAGGATAAGCTTGATGAGGCGCTTGGTAATCAGTTGACCGCAGCCGATGACGATAAGGTTGATATTTTTGCGGCTGAGCTGGATTACATTGTCAAGTACACGGATGCAGATATTGACGCTGCAATGCCACTTGAGTCTTTGGGAATCAATCCTGATACCGATCTGGCAGATCAGTTTGAATTTACAAAGACTGTTGCAAGCGATCAGAATGGTGTGATGAGAGCTTCCACATGGCAGGCATGTCCGGGTGTTCTAGTGTATCGCCGTGACATTGCAAAGGAAGTTTTTGGCACAGATGATCCTGTAGAAATTGGTAAAAAGACGCAAGACTGGGATACGATGAAAGCGACAGCAGAGGAGTTGAAAGCAAAGGGATATTATGCATTCTCAAGCTATGCAGATACATTCCGTACATATAACAATAGTATGGAAGAAGCATGGGTAGCACCTGGAGAGACGGTTATTCGAGTTGACCAGAAGATTCTTGACTGGGTTGAGGATTCTAAAGAGTGGAAGGAAGCAGGCTACTTTGACCCTACTGTAAAGGGGCAGTGGAATTCAGACTGGTTTACAGCAATGAGTTCTAGCGCTAAGGTATTTGCATTCTTGTTCCCAGCATGGGGAATTGACACACAGTTGAAACCAAACTGGGATGGTGAAGAAGGCGCATGGGCTGTTACAAATGCACCATTGTCATATAATTGGGGCGGAACATTCGTTCTTGCGGCAGAAGGAACAGACAATCCACAGCATGTAAAGGATATTCTTCTTGCATTGACAGCAAACAAGGACAATCTGACAAAGATTTCAAAAGAGTATGCAGATTTTACAAATGCGAAATCTGTTATGCAGGCAGCAGCACAAGATGACGCTTTTGCATCAGATTTTCTGGGTGGGCAAAATCCGTACACTTACTTTACACCTGGCGCAGACGCAATCAAGATGGCTCCACTGTCAGCATATGATCAGGGATGTGTAGAATTGATTCAGAATACATTTGGTGATTATCTTCAGGATCAGATTGACTATGACAAGGCAAAAGAAAACTTTGAGACAGCAATTAGAGAGCGCTATCCTGAAATTACAGAGATTCAGTGGCCAGAATAAAACCATTGACTGCGGTGCATTTGTGCACCGCAGTATTTAGAAAGAAGGGAGAGATAGCTTATGAAACAAAAACGTAAAAAGATAGACTACTCGAAGTGGGGATATATTTTTATTCTTCCGTTTTTTGCATGTTTCTTTATTTTTTCGCTCATCCCATTGATCGATACAATCCGATACAGCTTTTTTGAATATTATCGTTCTGGATTGAAGCAAATTGGTCCTAATTTTATCGGGATGGAAAATTATGCCAGTCTGCTGCAATCCGATATGTTAAAATATGCAGGAAATACTTTGATTTTGTGGCTGATTGGCTTTGTTCCGCAAATTGTTATCGCACTTTTGCTCGCTTCTTGGTTTGTAGATGCGCGGCTTAAGATTCACGGCCAGCAGTTCTTTAAGGTAGTAATTTATCTGCCCAATCTAATTATGGCTTCTGCGTTTGCAATGTTGTTCTTCACATTGTTTTCAAACAAGGGACCTATCAATTCTATTCTGTTGTCTATGGGTCTAACAGAAAGTCCAATTGATTTTATGGGGACTGTATTTGGCACAAGGTCATTGATTGGCGTAATGAACTTTTTAATGTGGTTTGGAAATACGACAATTATGCTGATGGCGGCAATTATGGGTATTAGCCCAGATATCTTTGAGGCGTCAGAGATTGATGGCTGTAATAGTATACAGAGATTTTTCTACATAACCCTTCCAATGATTCGTCCAATTCTTGCATACACATTAATTACTTCAATTATTGGTGGTCTGCAAATGTTTGATGTACCACAGATTTTAACGAATGGTCAAGGTAGTCCAGACAGAACATCTACAACATTGATTATGTTCCTCAACAATCATTTAAAGAGCAAGAATTATGGTATGGCGGGTGCGTTGTCTGTTTATCTGTTTATCGTGAGCGGTATCTTATGCTTTATTGTATATAAGATAACCAATGATGATGATCCAGATGGTTCTAAGGCAGCTGCAAAGAAGAGAAAAAGGATGGAAAGGAGATAAGATAATGAAATCAAAAGGATATAATAGTTTTCGTACTATTTTTGCACATGTATTACTTGTTATACTGTCATTTATGTGTCTGTTTTTCTTCTATATCCTGTTTGTCAATTCGACACGTTCCCATGCGGATTTACAGAAAGGGTTTTCTGCATTGCCCGGGAGCCATTTTTTGACAAATTTAAAAAATGTGACAAATGATGGAACCTTTCCGATGGTGCGCGGTATTATAAACAGTTTGATTGTCTCTGGCTGCTCAGCGGCAATCTGTACTTATTTTTCCGCTTTGACTGCATATGGACTTTATGCCTATGATTTTAAATTAAAAAAGATTGCATTTACATTTATTATGGCGATTCTTGTAATGCCAACGCAAGTTACAGCAATGGGATTTCTGCGTTTGATAACAAAGATGGGTATGAATGATTCTCTGCTTCCTCTGATTATTCCTTCAATTGCATCACCCTCTGTATTCTATTTTATGTACAGTTATTTACAGTCATCGCTTCCACTCTCATTAGTTGAGGCGGCAAGAATTGATGGCTCCAAGGAATTTCGTACTTATAACCAGATTGTTCTCCCAATTATGAAACCGGCGATAGCAGTGCAGGCAATCTTTACCTTTGTGGGATCTTGGAATAATTACTTCGTTCCAGCGCTGGTAATCCAGTCAAAGGATAAGATGACCGTGCCAATTCTTATCGCGCTTCTTCGAGGAGCTGATTATATGAATCGTGATATGGGAAAAATATACATGATGATTATGGTGGCAATTGTTCCAATTATTCTTGTATATTTGATTCTCTCAAAGTATATTATCGCAGGTGTGACACTCGGCGGTGTCAAAGGATAAATCTGTGCAATGAAATGAACGCCCCAACGGCCTTGGCTGTTGGGGTGTCTTAAAAATAAAAAGAATCAGGAGGTGTGTTATGGTGCGGAAAAAATACAGGATGCTTTTGGCGGTGGCAGTGCTTGTATCGTTTGGAACCGGGTGTCAGTCAAAAGATGCAAATAGAAATACACAAATCTATTACTCCGCGATTGAAGACGGGGATTATTATGAGGGATGGGCAAGTCAACTGCAGGAGCAGGCAGCGGCATGTGGTGCTTCCTTTGATGTAGGATACGCCCAGAACTCTGTGGAGACACAAGATGCGCAGATAAAGAGCGCCGTTGCAAGTGGATGCGATGTGTTTCTGTGTGGTCCAGTCTCGCCAGACACAGCGACGGAGATCAAGGCAGCGGCAGGGAACACACCGATTGTCTTTATTAACAATGCGCCGGAGGATAAGGTATTGGAGAAGAATCGCTATATTTATGTGGCATCGGATGAATATATGGCAGGGCAATATCAGGCAGAATATATTCTGGAAAAGTTTAGCCAAAAACAAGAAATCAATATTGTAGTGCTGAAGGGACCAAAGGATGCATCAGGCGCGGTTGGCAGAACAAAAGGACTCAAACAAACGCTGAAAGCCAGTGGAAAGAAAATTAATTATGTTTTTGAGGATTATGCTGATTGGAATAATGAGAAGGCACAAGAATTGATGGAGTTGTTTTTAAGAACAGGGCAGCCTGTTGACTGTGTGGCGGCAAACAATGATGATATGGCGCTTGGTGGTCTAGCGGCATTTGAGCAGGCAGGATTTAACACAGATGAAATATTGTTTTTGGGGGTAGATGCTTCTGCGGGCGGTTGTCAGGCAATTGTAGAGGGAAGAATGGATTTCACAGTCTATCAGCCCACTACAGCACAGATTACTTCCGCTGTGGAGGCGGCGGATAGACTGGCTTCGGGTAAGTCGATTGCAGATATGGAAGGTGCATCGGAGGATGGGAAATATATTTTGATACCATTTGAGAAAGTGGATAGCCAAAATGTGACACAGTACCAATAGGCTTGTATAGGAAAGCGTGAGGAACAAATTATGACAGGGAAGACAAAATTTATATCCATAAAAGTAAAGCTCTTGGGGATTATCCTGCCTGTGATTATCGTTATTATGACAGTTCTCACAGGGTTGTCTTATTATGTATCAAAAAATGTAATTCAGTCGAATGCACATGATTTGTTACAGACATCAGTGGAGAGCCAAGCTTCTGAGATGGAGGCATGGCTGGAGAGGAATCTTGTGTCTGCCGGTGTCGCAAAACAGGCTGTTGAGGAAATGGAGTTTGATGATGCGCAGTTACAGGATTTTTTAGATTCTTATTACAATTATGACAATAACTATTCTGAGGGATTTTATATTGCAGATATGGACGGAACGCTTCTTCGGGCAAAGCCTGTGAAAAGTGTCGCGCTAAGAGAGCCAGACGCAGAGGGAAATTATTTAAATAATGGAAATTTTGCGGTTGCGGAGAGCCTGACAGACGATAGGGATTGGATGTTTTTAACGGCATTGGAAGGTGAGGCACAAGCACAGATTCAGGAAAACGAGGTTTCTTTTGACATCACCAATGAGGGGACAGTGGATTACAGTGTACAGTTTGTGCAGCCGAATGTTCCTGTGAAAAAGGACGCAGTGTATACAGTCCGTTTTGACGCCTATGCGGATGCGGATCGGACAATGAAAGTCAGTGTCACAGCGCCAGATAGGGAATATAAGCGCTATCTTGAGGATACTGTTGTTTCTCTGACCACGGAAAAGCAGACATATTCTTATGAGTTTACTATGACAGATTATGATGATGCGAATGCACGCATGGAATTTAATCTTGGTGCGGCGGGTTCGACAGCAGGTGTGAAGGTTGGCAACGTGTCGATTGTCATGAGTAAACAGCCACGTTCTACAGAAAATATTGAGAGTGTGTCAAAGACAGATGTGACGCAGACAGAGTGGTTCCGTGATGGACTGACTCGGGTGAATGTGGGATTTACCAACGCTTATACAAATGAAAATGGAATACCAGTCATCAGTGCCTGTGGGATGTTGCGTACAGCATCAAACAATGTACGTGTTATCTCGATGGATTTGTCATTGGATAAGGTTAGTGTCTATGTCAATAGTTTTGTAAAGATGGAGAACGCCGAAGCGTTTTTGGTAAATGCAAATGATAATACAATTCTTGCGTCGCGCGATAAAACAATGATTTCCAAGAAAATGGACGAGGTGGACAATGTTTTTATAAAAGATATTGCAGCTAAAATTTCTCAGGGGGAGATGGAACTGACAGAAATAGATGGAAACATTACTGTTTTTCAAGAAATTTCGGGTACGGATTGGGTGCTGGTATCCTATGTTCCAGCGGCTATCGTATATCGTGATTTAAATGGTATTAGAAATATTATGATTCTTTTTGGTGTTGCTTCTGTGTTGGCGTTAACTATATTGATTGAACGAATTATCCATGTGGTGATTCATCCAGTGCGTGGTCTAACAGAAGTAATTAGGAATATGACAGGAGGTAACTTTACTTCTTACAATGCTGTGAAAAGCAGTGATGAAATTGGCGTGATGAGTCGGTGTGTTGAACAGTTTATTGTCACAATGCGTGGTATGATTGCCTCCATAGATAATGTATCACACACACTGCACGCTCAGGCGGATAATAGCAAGAATGTGTCCAGTCAGATGTTTGATGCATCAAAAAATCAGAATCAATCAATGAAGGATTTAAACACAACAGTCGAACAGCTTTCTATCTCCGTCAATGAAATTGCACAGAGCGCAACAACACTGGCTTCTCTTGTGGCAGAGACCAAGGAGGACGGTGATGGCATGAATGGCAGGATGAAGGAGACCGTCAGCATTTCTCAGAAGGGGAAAGAGGTTATGCAAGGTGTGGATATGGCCATGCAAAGCATTGATAATTCTGTGCGTCAATTGCAGCGTGCAATTGATGAGGTAGGAAATGTGTCAGGTGAAATTACCAATATTACAAGAGTAATTGGCGATATTGCAGATGAGACCAATCTGTTGTCGCTAAACGCTTCCATTGAGGCAGCGCGCGCGGGCACAGCAGGAAAAGGATTCACTGTGGTAGCGTTGGAAATTGGCAAACTGGCGCAGACAAGCATGGAGTCAGTGAAACATATTGATAAGCTTGTTTTAGAGATACAAGCACTAATTGGAGATGTTATCGAGCAGGCAAACGACAGTGTGGGGAATATTAACAACAGTAGTGCATTGATTGGAAATGCGGTGACAACATATGACACAATTTTTGAGAATATTGTCGTGGTTGGAGAACTGACACAGCAGATGATACAGAAGGTGGAGCAGGTAGAGGATGTCGCGCGAAATGTAGCAGCAATCTCGGAGGAGCAAGCAGCAAGTTCACAGGAAATACTTGGCTCATCGGATATTTTGGTAGAACAGGCGGATAATCTGATGACTAATAGTGAGATTGTGGCAAAGGAATCCGAGGAGCTAACCACATCAGCTGAGGCGTTGGAGTCACAAATTCGGATGTTTCAAGTATAGTGCCTTGTAGGAAGCTGTATCAGTTATTTTTCTACAACGCCTAAAAGACTTTCAGAGTCTATTTTTTCAAAAGAAGGAGGTGGAAAAACAAAAGTCTGCAAGGTAACTGTAAACAAGCAGTTTTTTAATGAGCTGCCCTATAATCTAAGAAAGGAAAATGCAGGTGAAAAAGAAAGTACATAGGTCAATAAAGACATTGATTCTAACAGTTGTATTTGTACTTCTCGTGGGAGGAGGAGGGATAGCCACCTGGGCGGAAAACAATATCTCTATTAATATCTCCAGCCATACAATCAATATTGGTGACGAGGAGAATCCGTTGATACTCTGGATCAATAATTTGCCAGAAGGCAAAAAGACCAAATGGGTCTCTTGGAATGAAAATATAGCAACTGTGGATCAAGAAGGGGAAAAAGGTGTAGTGACAGCACTTCGCAAAGGAAAAACCATTATTTCATCAGGAATTGGTTTTCCGCGCGAGACATGTCTTGTCACGGTGGTGGAACCAAGTATTAAACTAAATAAAACATCGGCTGTTATTTATTGTGCGCCAACGAAAGAGAATACAAAAGCTGTTTCTAGTGGTGATACAATACAGTTGAAGGCGACGGTAAAGGGCGCGGATAAAAATACACTGTGGAGTAGTAGCAACAAGGCAGTTGCCACTGTGGATACAACAGGAAAAGTGACTTCTGTTTCCGCAGGAACGGCGAATATTACCGCGACGGCAAATGGAAAATCAACCGTTTGCAAAGTGACTGTGAAGGATAATGCGCTCTCGCTCAACCTTAATGAAATGCAATTAAGCACAAAAGGTACAGGAAGTTCTATAAAACTTGTTCCAGTGATTGTCGGTGCAACTAAAAAAGTGACATGGACAACATCAGATGCAACGATTGCAACCGTAAAGGGGGGTAAGGTCACAGGAAAGAAAACTGGAGAGGCAGATATCACTGCGACAGCAAACGGTGTTTCAGCAAAATGCCATGTCAAGGTAGAGGAAGGCTTAATCTCTATTAATGAGGAGCATGTGCAGCTTTATATGACAAAAAATAATACTGCTGAGACAAAGCAATTGAAAACAAACGCCTCAAAAACGGATACTGTTGTGTGGAGTAGCAGCGATGAGAAGATTGCGACAGTGGACAGTAAAGGTATGGTGTTGGCAAAGGGTGCAGGAACTGCTATAATTACTGCAGTATGCGATGGCAAAGCAGATACCTGTATGGTCAAAGTGACAGATACAGCAACATCAATTGCGGAGAGAATTGTTCATTTAAAGACAAAAGGTACTGCAAAGACTTATACATTGGATTGTCGCGTAACAGGACGAAAAAATGCTGTAAAATGGAAAAGTTCTGATACAAAAGTGGCTTCTATAAGCAAGGGAAAGATTACAGCAAAGAAGCCTGGAACTGCGATTATTACAGCGGAGGCAAACGGCGTCACGGATAAGGTTCTTGTGACAGTACAAGAATTTACACCCTCCATAACCTTAAATCAAAGTGAGTATATGCTTTACACAAAGGGAAAAGGAAATACAGTTACAATAAAGGCAGTTGTGGATGGAACAAATAAAAAGGTAGTATGGGACAGCAGTAACAGAGATGTTGCAGAAGTAAATGCAAAGGGCAAAGTCACTGCAAAAAAAGCGGGTAGGACTCTAATAACAGCAAAGGCAAATGATGTGACTGCCAAGTGTTGGGTTCGCGTGAAAGAATCTAAAGTAACGCTTGAGAAGAAGTATTATTTGTTAAACGTTGGTGATACAGAAGTATTAGCGGCGGATGTTATCGGTGCAAGTCAATCCATAACATACAAGTCATCAAACACCAAAGCAGTTGGGATTAAAAAGGGTGTTATTACAGCCAAAAAGGATGGAAGTGCTACAATCACTGTGACAGCAAATGGTATTAAAGAAGAATGTTACGTTGTGGTGACAGATTGCAAAGAACATGATTGGAAATTGGCAGAAGGTGCGGAGAAAGAGAAGGAAGATATTGTGGCGACTTGTGAGGAAAGAGGACTTACCACATATATCTGTACCAAATGTAACGGAAAAAAACAGGAAATTGTCGAGCCGTTAGGACATCAGTTTGGGAGGTGGACAGTGACAGTTAAGGCGACAGAAAATGCAGCAGGTTTGGAAAGACAGATTTGTAAACGATGTGATGTAGAGAATACCAGAAGTATCCCTGCAAAAGGGAAAAGCGATATTGCGGAGGCATATAAGCTTGTCTGGGAAGATGAATTTGACGGGGATAAACTCAATCTCAATGACTGGAATTTTGAGTACCATGAACCCGGCTGGGTGAATGCAGAGTTACAAGAGTATGTGGATTCTGAGAAAAATACTTATGTCAAAGATGGAAAACTTTACATTCAGGCACTAAAAGAAATAAGAGACGGAAAAGCCTATTACACATCAGGAAGAATTAACACAAAAGGAAAGAAGAATTATCAGTATGGAAGATTTGAAGTAAGAGCAAAAGTTCCAAGCGGAAAAGGATTTTTGCCTGCCTTTTGGATGATGCCAGAAGATGAAAGTTATTATGGACAGTGGCCAAAGTGTGGTGAGATTGATGTGATGGAGGTTCATGGAAGTGCGCTTTCCACAACATATGGAACCCTTCATTTCGGGGAACCACATACACAGAAGCAAGGCAGTTATACCTTGGCAGAAGAACAGCCAAATTTTGGACAGGATTTCCATATCTTTGCGTGTGAGTGGGATCCTGACGAGTTTCGATTCTATGTGGATGATGTACTGTTTTATACAGTCAACGATTGGTTTACCCAAAAACCTGGATTTGGGAAAGTAGCTTATCCTGCACCATATGACCAGCCATTTTATATGATACTGAATTTGGCTGTCGGCGGTAGTTGGGTAGGATACCCAGATGAGGACGATAAGTTTGAAGAAAATGCACAGTTTGTTATTGATTATGTTCGGGTATATCAAAAAGATAATTATGATACAGACGTCGACAAGCCAGAAAATGAAGTAAAGCTTAGAGATCCAGACGAGACAGGAAATTATATTGTCAATGGCGATTTTGCAAAAGTGGAGGATTTAACCAAGGAAGACTCCAACTGGCAGATACTTTTTGCTAATGGCGGCGCTGCAACAGCAGAAATATTTGATAATGCATTGCATATTACATCAACAAATGCTGGCACAGTAAACTATGGCGTGCAGGTAGTGCAGGCAAATCTGCCAATGGAAAATGGTGCAAAGTATAAGCTTACTTATGATGCGTATGCAGAGGAAGCACGCACTATGATTACGGGAATATCCGCTCCTGATAGGGGATATATCCGCTACTTGGAGGATAAAACAGTAAATTTGACCACCGAGAAACAGACATATGAACATATTTTTGATATGACTGCGGACAGTGATGCAAATGGCAGAGTAGAATTTAATCTTGGAAATCAAGGTTCGATTGCGAAAGTTCATATTAGCAATGTGAGACTAGCGAAGGAAGGCGATGCTGAAAAAGAGGAAAAAGGCGTTTTACCTGATGGCAATTATGTTTATAATGGACAATTTAATGAAGGCAATGAGCCAGGAAGACTGCGCCTTGCGTATTGGGATTGGGATATTAGACAATGTAAAGGTGCAAGTGTATCCGTTACAAATGACAGCATACGCGAATTAAAGGTTGTTGTGCCAGAGTCTGTAAATGGGCTGGACAATGTATCTGTATATCAAGAGGACATTGCGATTTCTGGCAAAAAGAAATATATTCTCAGTTTTGATGCCTATGCAGATGGAAATAAGACCATACAAACAACTGTGGCAGGAAAAACTTTTGACAGTGCATTGACAACAGATAAAACAAGCTATAAATACGAGTTTGAGACACCAGCGGATTTGAGTGGAAGCGAGATTTGCTTCTTACTTGGAAATGCAGGTACAACATATATTGACAATGTGTGTGTCCGGGAAGATTGTATGATTGTCAATGGAGACTTTTCTAACGGATTACTGGGTTATGAAGTATATGTGAATGACGCGGCAAAAGTTCCGGACTATATCGTAGATTCGTTAAATGAAAAAGATGCATTTTCTATGGATATTACGGACACAGGTGATCAGGATTGGTATATTCAATTAAAACAGAGTGGCATTAAGCTTGAAAAAGACAAGTGGTATAAATTCTCATTTGATGCCAAGTCAACAGTAGACAGAGAGATTATGTATGCGCTGCAAAGAGATGGCACAAGTGATGATAACTGGACACCTTACTCTGGGCAGCCAAAGGCGGCGTTGACAGCAGGATTCCAGACATTTGAAAAAGTATTTCAAATGAAATCAGATACAGATGCAAATACAATTCTTAGTATCTCTATGGGAGCTGTTGGTGGAAAACAAATTGCGCAAAAACACACAATTGTAATTGATAATATTAATTTGGAAGAGACAGAAGCTCAGGAGGAGCCAGTAGAACCACCAGTAGAGCCAGGAGAGAATATGATTCAGAATGGTGACTTTGAAGCGAGTGATGCGCACTGGGTAAATGCAGTGACACCTCCAGGTGAAGCTGAGGTAAGTTTTGCAGAGGGGAAAGCAGTTTATCATATATCCAATGTTGGAACAGAGGATTGGAATGTACAGTTAAAACATGCTGAGCTTTTAACACTGGAACAAGGTGCATCTTATCAAGTTCAAGTGAGGATAAAGTCTACTGAGTCAAGAACAGTAAAATATGCGTTCTTAAATCCGGCATATGATTGGTATGGGGGAGAAGATCTTATATTAAGTGCCAATGAGGAAAAAGAAGTGGATTTTACATTAAATGTAGAAAAGCCTACAGATAATGAGATTACATTTGTTATCTCAATGGGGCAGATTAAAGATAACGAGACCCAAGAATTTATTCCTACACCAGCATCAACAATTGAAATTGATGATATTCGTGTTGTGAAAATCAGCGGAGGTGGAGATACGCCAGAGAATCCAGACGAGCCTATAACAGAGAATATGATTCAAAATGGCGATTTTGCAAATGAGAAGGAAAACTGGACAGATTATGTGGATAGCGCAGCGACAGCAACAACTGATTTTATACAAAATAAAGCGCGATATGAAATCACGAAAGCTGGAACCGCAGACTGGAATGTGCAGTTAAAACAGGAAGGGCTTACAATGGAAGCAGGCGCATCATACAAACTAGAAATGAAAATAGGAGCTTCCATAGACAGAGATGTGAAAGTGGCATTTATGGGAGCAGGTGATGCATGGCATGGAGGAACAGATATTCGTCTGACAAAAGATAAGTTAAAGTCTGTAAGCCGTATTATTAAACTGGAAGACAAAGAGATCACAGGAACAATAGCATTCCAGATTTCGCTAGGTCAGCCAGACGGCGCTGAACTTGCAGCACATGCAATAGAGATCTCAGATATTCGTCTCACAAAGGTTGAGAGTGGAGCAGATGCAGGTGAGGAGACAGAGACAGACCAAATTATTACCCCGCCAGAGAATAAGGAAGGAGAATCCAATCCAGAAGATACCAACATGCAAGACAAAAAGCTAGATTCCGAGGAGGATTCTAATTTAGAAACAGATACAACAAGTGATGCGGAGGAATCAGAGTCTGCTACGCAAGAAGAAGAGACAGAATCTACAACAGAAGAACCTTCAGAGACAGAAGAGACAGAATCTACAACAGAAGAACCTTCAGAGACAGAAGAGACAGAATCTACAACAGAAGAAGTAGAGAGTACAGAAGAATCTTCAGAGACAGAAGAGACAGAATCTACAACAGAAGAACCTTCAGAGACAGAGGAAACAGAATCTACAGAAGAATCTTTGGAGACAGAAGAATCAGAGAATACAGAAGAATCTTTAGAGACAGAAGAGATAGAATCTACAACAGAAGAAGAATCTTTGGAGACAGAAGAATCAGAGAACACAGAAAAAACTTCAGAGATAGAAGAATCAAAGCGTACAAAAGAATCTTCAAACAAATAAAATATAGTATTGTATAAAAATAGTACTCTAAAAGCAAAAGACAGTGTAAAGGCAAAAAGGCTTTTATACTGTCTTTTTATGCGCAGACCTGCGCAGAGGAAATATGCCACTAACGTGGCGCGCAGGTCGCTAATCGAGTAGGGAAGCCTTATCTTCCCTACTCGATTAGCGTCTGATGATGAAAAAAATTAGTACCTATATTTCTAAAATTATGTTATAATTAACTTCTATTGTATTATAGAAGATAAGAGTGAAAAAATCTATTTGGAGATAAAATGTTAGGAATTTATTTTACCGGAACAGGAAATTCTCAATATGTTTTGGAAGTTTTCTTAAAGAAGTATGATAAGACAGCACATATTTGCACTTTGACAGACAAGGATATAACCCATTACATAAGGAATAGTGAAGAAATAATATTTAGTTATCCTGTACAGTTTAGCAATATTCCCAAAATATTAAAAGATTTTGTGGATAAAAACTATGGGTTATGGCAGAAAAAACATATTTTTGTAATTGCCACAATGGGACTGTTTAGTGGAGATGGCGCTGGTATACTCGCACGTAGATTACAAAAATATGGAGCACAGATTGAAGGTGGCTTGCATCTAAAAATGCCAGATAGCATTGCGGACGAAAGGGCTTTAAAACGCTCTTTGGAAAGAAATAAAGCGCTAGTTCGGGCAGCAGAACAGAAGATTGACAAGGCAGTGAAAAAGCTAAAATGTGGAGATCCACCACAAGAAGGAATCGGTTTTCTATCTTATATGGCAGGATTGCTTGGGCAGCGATTATATTTTTATCATAAGACACAGTGTTATTCCGACAGGTTAAAAATAGATACACAAAAGTGTGTTGGCTGTGGGAAATGTGCAACACAATGCCCAACCCAAAATATCCATATCGAGCAAAATACTGCAAAGGCATCAAATCAGTGTACGATGTGTTATCGCTGTGTTAATCTTTGCCCACAACAGGCAATAACACTGTTAGGAAAAAAAGTAGTAGCACAAGGAACGATAGAAAAATACTTATAAAATAAATAAAAGTAGGAGAGAATTAAAATGCAGTTTAAAGCAATTACCAAGAGAGAAGAAGGAAAATTTATTACACGTTATGACATTGCATATGAGACAGTGGACCATCAGGAGAAGATTTATGAGATTATTAGTCGCAATAAGGCATTGGATTCTCTTGAGGCACTCAACGGCAGCAAGCCAGATTCTGTTGTGATTATTGCAACAGACGAAAGTGGTGAAAAGCTGTTACTTAACAAAGAGTTTCGCATGGCGGTTGGTGATTGGGTCTATAATTTTCCAGCAGGACTGATTGACGCAGGTGAGGAACCCTATGAAAGTGCAAAGCGTGAGCTGTGGGAGGAAACAGGGCTTGAACTGTACGAAATTGATGATTTTATTGGTGCAAGCTACAGTGCAGTAGGATTTAGCAATGAGATTAATGTCTGTGTAGTAGGGAAGGCACGAGGAAATTTTAAACCAAGTACCTCCGTTGTAGAAGAGATCGAGCCCGGATGGTATACAAAAGCAGAGCTGAAAGAACTGTTAAAGACAGCACGTTTTGCTGCAAGAACACAGGCATATAGCTATCTTTGGAGCAGGATGTAAGTGTTGGCTTATAGGGATAATTTTCTAAGAATATTTCCTAATTTTTAGAGAAATACCTCTATCGTCAGCAACTTTTTGGCAGGCAGCGATTTCGTCTTCGGGTAGTATATCTACAATGGAGAACTGCGTATGCTGAAATTCTGCTTGTGACAGGGAAGCAAATTCGAGCAGTGCTGGGTATGCATTTTTAAATTGTGGTCTTGTGACAGCTTCGTATTTTTCTGCTGTAGGTGCATTTAAACTGATGGATACGTTGTCAATTACCGCCGCAAGTTCTGGTATAATATTTCGATTATGGTAAAGATTGCCAAGTCCATTTGTGTTGAGGCGAATAGAAATGGAGTGTTTTTTCTTGACATAGGCGGCGCTTGCGAGTAGGTTGTCAAGTGCACAAGTAGGTTCACCATAGCCACAAAACACCAGTTCATTATAATTGGTAAAGTCAAAATCATCAATTGCTTTTTTAATTTCGGCAAGAGTTGGCTCCGTTTTGTGCCATAGGGTTTCGGCATCACCAACAGCGCCTTTCAATGAGCGGATGCAAAAAGTACAGTTGCAATTACAACGATTTGTGATGTTGGCATAAACTTGATTTTTGTATGTATATAAAATATCAGCCATGATAAATTGTCCTTTCTAATAAAAATTAATTATACTGGCGGTCGAAAAGACTGACCGCTCAGTATAATGTGATGCGCACAACCGCACAAGGAAATATGCCGCTTCGCGGCTGCGGTTGGCGCGATACTCACGGCAGATTTCATCTGTCGTGAGTATAAAAGTGTAAAGATGTGGTACTATTACAAATTTAAGAATTTCGTTTTGAGACGGGTTTTGTCAAGTGCAAACCCGAATATTATAAAAAATATTGCGCTGCCACCAGACTGTATCAAACTGCCAGACATGGAGGCAATCAGTGCAGTCTGTGTGCCAAAGAGCAGAGATTCGGCAAAAAAATAGCCAATACTTGAGATAAAGTATGCAAGGATTGTGGCTACAATATTGCGCGGTGTAATAATCTTTGTAGATTTACAAGTAAATGGAAGTGCAATGAATATTTTTATAATGATTGTCGCAGGCACCCATATGGGAGAAGTCAGTAAGTCGGCAACAACGCCACCAATAGCTGCCGCTGCCAGTGCATAAGGGGTGGGGAGTAGTGTGGCAGCAAGGTAGATAATAGAATCGCCAAAATGGATATATCCTCCATTGATACCAGTTGGAATATGGCAGATGTAAGCTGTCATAATGGTTATCATCGCTGCCATAAGTCCCGTAAGTGTCAAATTTTTTAGTTTGTTTTCTCGTTTTTCGCCCGTTCTAGGCAGTGTGCGTGATGTCATAAATTAGTTTCCTTTCTGCTTTAATATAGTCTCTCAGAGTCTTATATCTGCCATAATAGTAGGCATAGCGTTTATAATAGTAAATGCAAGTATTTCTCAAAATAAATGCCATGATTTTTTGGAATATTGTCTTTGGCGGCTTCTTCGATTGCAGGTGATAAAAACTGAACTGCTTTTTCCATTGCGTTTTCAATAGACAATCCATTGACTAGACTTCCTATAATGATAGAAGCAAATAAATCGCCAGTTCCCGAAAAACTTTCTCCTTGATAGGGTGTTTCTAAATAGAAATGGTTTTTGGCTGTGACAGCAAGGTTTCCAACAAAAGCACAATCCGGCTGTTTGCGCACAATGCCAGTAATAACAATTGTTTGATTTGTCAGTGCCCGTGGAAGAAGCTTGCGTGCAGTGTCTTCTACATAAGATAAATAGTCTTTGTCAGAAGCATGTTTTGTCAAAACATTATAATCTATGTCGGCGAGAAGGCACAATTCTGTCAGATTTGGAGTGATGACGCTGGCGTGTCGGGTCAGCTCTTTCATACAATCTAAAAGCTCATCAGTAAAGATGCGAATACGCCGCCCGTTGTCTCCCATAACAGGGTCTGCAAGATAAAGTGTATTATCTGTATGAAAATTTTCTAAGAAATACAGGACATTGTGCATTTGTGCAGCACTTCCAAGATAACCGGAGTAGATGCCATCAAAGGATTCTTGCATTTTTTTCCACTCTTGTGTAAAATAATTCATTCTGTCTGTAAAATCATCACAATAATAACTTGAAAATCCTGTCTGCGCAGATAGAACTGCTGTTGGCAAAGGGCATGCCTGTATTCCAAGAATGGATATTACAGGAATTGCTGCAGTTAATGAGCATTTTCCAAAACCAGACAAATCATTGATAAGTGCTATTTTTTTCATTTTATGAGTATCCTTTCGCAGATAGTATGTGAATTTGCAGTGTGCGGGTCAACTCTGCTGACAGATTACGGATTCGCACACCAGCAATAAACGAATAATCACACTATATATAAAAAGTGTCAGTATGAAAAGATACAATTTTTAGAAAAATTACAGGGTCAGTTTATTTTATGTTTAATTTGATTGTATAACAGTAGAGTTGATTTGTATATTGCAGGAGGATACAAATAGTATTTATAAAGTTACAGTTCAGCTTAGGACTTTGCACTTGCTGCAAATTATGGCTTATATAAGCCACGTAAGAAAGCATAGTGGTTGAGATGCAACAAGCCATCGCGCAGCGATTTTGCATGGCTTGTTGCGTTACAGTTCGGCAAGGCTGAACTGTAACTTTATAAAATACAACAAAAGAGGCATGGAGTCACAATCTATATAATATATTGAGTATTAAGGAGAATTGTGCAAATTAAGGTGTATGTTATGGATGAGAGTATGAAAAAAATTGTAAGTAACTGTGATTTTTCAGGAGCCAAGCCGGCAATAATGGAGTTGCCATATCCGCCAGTTCAAGTGCATGAAAAAAATCAAGCGTATGCAGATTTAATCAGTATCAGCTATTGTGGAATGGTATCTGAGATGTCTGCAATTATGCAGTATATCAACAATGAGAATCGCATGTTTTGTGAGCGTTGCCCAATGGGCAAAACGATTCTTGGCATGGCAATGGCAGAGATGATGCATATGCAGAAACTGGGAGAGTTAATCTCTCTACTTGGTGGAAATATCTGTTATGTCACGAAACAGTCTGGAGGGCGCCAGTGGATGTGGACACCACAATGTCTGACATTACCAGAAAAGATTGGTGAGATGTTACAGGCAGATTTGGAGAGTGAACAGGCGGCAATCAATCAGTACAATATGCATATTAGAATGATTCAAGACAACTATGTGACTGCACTGTTAAAACGCATTATACAAGATGAGCAGTATCATATTATGCTGTTGCGCTCAATGATGGATATGCTATAAAATTAGGATAGCACCATCATTGATTTTCGTTTGAAATTGTTCTAAAATCGTTTTAAAATGTTGAAAAAGGTATGGTTTCAGAACGAAATCCCTATTTGAGACAGCGGATAAAGTACGGGAGATGTTACTATGGAATACTTGGAGATTATCTTAAAAAACATTAAGAAAAGTTATTTAGATCAGATTGTTGGAGGATATATTATACTGGATAAGACAGATATTATATCCTCTTATTTTTTTGATAAAGAAAATAACAAGAATCTTAGCTATGCAGAGATAAAAAGTTTGGAAGTTTATTTTAATGAGTGTAATACATGTACACTTTATGCGAAAAAAATTCAAATTGGCATTGAACTAGAAGATGTTTTAATTTTAATTGACAGTGATGGAAAAGATGCGGAACTTACACTGAATTTCCCAGAAAAACAATTAAGTTTTCTGGGACAAAATGCGTTAAAAGAGAACCTCGACAGACTAATTTCGCATGTAGTTCAACTTTGTAAATGCTGTGAGATTCCGAATTGGATTATGGGTTATGAACCCGCCAAGGACAGCGACATGAAAATAATAGAATGGAAAGAATGCTATTTTTAAATATTTTCAAAGATGCGAATATCAACAGCCGTATAATAATATTCTCTGTCGGGAAGTTCTCCAGAAGTGAGATAATTAAAAAGCAAATCAAGGGGTTTTTGTCCCTGAATACGAGGCTGCTGGCAGATAATTGCAGATAAGATTCCTTTTTGTAAAAAGTGTTCTGTGGTGTCTGCTTTGTCATAGGCGATAGCACATAGCTGTCCAGCAAGACCAAGAGAATCAATAGCGCGGCAACCGCCATATACACCTCCAGCCGCAAAAAAGAGTGCATTAATCTCAGGGTGCTCTCTTAAAAGTTTGGAGGTCTGCTCATAGCTCTCAATTTCATCATCATGTGTCTCAACAATGGATACAATGTGCATACGTTTCTGATAGGGGATTAAAGCTTCTGTAAATCCAGCGATGCGTTCCGTGTGACATAGTATATCCGAGGACCCAGTGATAATTCCAATCTGAACTATATCATGCGTCATAAGTCTTAACAGACCTGCGGCAGTCTTGCCGCTTTTGCTGTAATTGCTTCCAACATAAGCAATGCGCTTTGATTTTTCAATATCCGTATTTAAAGTTATGACAGGAATCCCTTGTTCGTAAAGTGTGTTGATGCGCAGACGGATGCGGTCATCATTTTGCGGCGCAAGTGCAATGCCATTTACTTCTTCATGAACTAATTCATCAATTGCGCACAGTTGGGCGTCTACATTGATGGGAATTTGCTTGACAAGAACAGTGCAGTTGTATCCAGCCAAGTCCTGCGCTTTTTCATTTACCCCTTTTAGAACATCAGCAAAAAAAGGGTTGTCTGCCAAAAATAAAATAACGCCAAGCTTGATCTTCTTTTTTTGGGCAGCAAGCGCTAACCCGGCTTTGTTTGGCTTATAGTCAAGAGCTTTGGCAATGTCTTTAATTTTTTCGGCGGTGACAGGATTGACAGAACCCCGGTTGTTGAGTACACGGTCAACAGTTCCACGAGAAACACCAGCGAGTGCAGCGATTTCTTTTATAGTTGCCATAGATAAATTCCTCCATAGGATTTCTCATAAAGTATGAACTGAGAGTTTCTTAGGTTTAGTATATAGGGAACGATTTGAAAATGCAAGCAAAATATTGCACGTGCACGCTCAAAATGTAACAGAAAGCCATGTATAATCGCCTCGCGATGGCTTGATGCTTTTTTGGCAAAGAACCATATATTAAACATATTGCATAATGATTTTTATGGATATTGACGAAAATAGAATATTGTAAAAGTTCTACTTGATTTTTGATGCAATACAAACTATTATGGAATTAGCAAATAGGCGTGCACGAGCACATAACAGCGATTTGACAGTTGGATTGATACACAGCAATGATGCAGTATAAAATAAGGAGGATTTTAAAATGAACAATTTACCACAAGTAAAAGTAGGGATTGTGGCGGTGAGCCGTGACTGTTTTCCAGAGAGTTTGTCTGTGAACAGAAGAAAGGCATTAGTGAAAGCATATGCGGACAAGTACGGCATGGATGGCATTTATGAGTGTCCAGTTTGTATTGTGGAGAGCGAAATTCATATGGTGCAGGCACTTGAGGATATCAAGAAAGCAGGCTGCAATGCACTCTGCGTATATCTTGGAAATTTTGGTCCTGAGATTTCAGAGACATTGCTTGCAAAACATTTTGATGGTCCTTCTATGTTTGTTGCAGCGGCTGAGGAGACACAGAATGACCTTGTGGGCGGACGCGGTGACGCATACTGCGGCATGTTAAATGCAAGTTATAATTTGAAGCTTCGCAACATTAAGGCATATATTCCTGAATATCCAGTAGGGACAGCGGAGGAGTGCGCTGACATGATTCATGAGTTTATGCCAATTGCAAGAGCGATTGTTGGACTAAATGATTTAAAGATTATTTCCTTTGGTCCTAGACCACTCAATTTCCTTGCATGTAACGCACCGATTAAACAGCTTTACAACATTGGCGTTGAGATTGAAGAGAACTCCGAACTTGACCTTTTTGAAGCATTCAAGAAACATGATGGTGACGAGAGAATTCCTGCAAAGGTAAAAGAGATGGAGGAGGAGCTTGGCAAAGGCAATATGAAGCCAGAAGTTCTTCCAAAACTTGCACAGTATGAGCTAACTTTGCTGGACTGGGTAGAAGCACATAGAGGATACCGCAAGTATGTTGCAATTGCTGGAAAGTGCTGGCCGGCATTCCAGACACAGTTTGGTTTTGTTCCTTGCTATGTAAACAGCCGTCTGACAGGCATGGGTATTCCTGTATCTTGTGAGGTTGATATCTATGGCTGCCTAAGCGAGTTTATTGGTACTTGTGTGAGTCAAGATGCAGTTACTCTGCTTGATATCAACAACACGGTACCAGCAGATATGTACAATGAGTCTATCAAGGACAAGTTCAATTATACACACAATGATACCTTTATGGGATTCCACTGTGGAAATACCAATACCAAAAAGTTGAGTTTTTGCAGCATGAAGTATCAGATGATTATGGCAAGAACGCTTCCTGAGGAGGTTACACAGGGTACTCTTGAAGGTGATATTATTCCTGGAGATATCACATTCTATCGTTTACAGTCCACAGCAGACTGCAAGCTTCGCGCGTACATTGCGCAGGGTGAGGTTCTTCCTGTAGCAACAAAATCATTTGGAGGTATTGGTGTGTTTGCAATTCCTGAGATGCAGCGTTTCTATCGCCATGTATTGATTGAGAAGAATTATCCACATCATGGTGCAGTTGCGTTTGGGCACTTTGGAAAGGCATTGTTTGAGGTATTTAAATATATTGGCGTTCCTGTTGAGGACTTAAATTACAATCAGCCAAAATCACTGCCATATCCAACAGAGAATCCATTTGCGTAAAGTGTGGTGGACAGAATTTTTACATAAAATTGTTTTAAGTGAAAATTAAGGTATAAATCGAGTAGGGGAAAACTTTTCCCCTACTTTTTTGTTTTCGTTACTCAATTTCTTTTAGTTTTTTCTTTCCACTGCTCATGGTTTTTATTGTCAATATTGTGAGTTTCCAGAAGAACCAACCAATCAAAAATAAAAGTATTCCAATCAGAATTGAAATTGGCAGAAAAGCAGTGGCACTCATTGCATAGGAGTTTATTTGAATGCCAATTTGTGCAAGATCATATCCTAATAAATATGCTATATATTTGATAATTCCTGCAATTGGGCAAAGAGCCGCAGCAAAGATAAATGCAATCCCGCAAATACTAGTAAAAGGCAGAATGAACATACCACTAAGCCCAGCAAGACTGTAAAAAGCAATCATTGCGCTTAATTTGTGCCAGTTAAACTGACTGTTTTTAGAAATGGACTCGCCCAAATAAGCTTTTGCAAGTTCCTTTGGATTTCCAAGTCGCTCTATAATCTGCGCAGGAGCGACACCATTATGTTCTAATTCTAATATTTCACTTTGCATTTCTTTTACAATATCAACACGCTCGGAGACAGGCAGCGGCTTAAGGTATTTATCAATTTGTTCCAGATAGCTGTTTAATGTTTTTTCCATATGTTATTCTCCTTTGATTTCCTTGATGGTACTTGTCAAATTGTCCCACTCATCAGACATTGCGGCCAAATATTCCAACCCTTTTTCTGTGATTGTGTAATATTTTCGTGGTGGTAATCCTTCTGTGCTTTCCTGCCATGAGGAGGAGATAAAATCTTCTTTTAATAATCTTCGTAATAGTGGGTAGATTGTGTTCTCCTTTGCCGCCACAATTGGATAATTTTCTAATGTGCTGATTAACGCATATCCATAAGTGGGTTGTTTTTTAATTAATAGTAAAATACAAAATTCAAGCGTCCCCCTTTTTATCTGGGATTTCCAATCGTCAAGGTTCATATACTATACCTCCTGTTAATATATCGTACCACACAGTATATCTAAAGTCAATAATATTTTGTTGCCCGCTTTATATAGTTGTTAGAATATTGTTACTGTTCACTGCGTTTCAGTAACAGGTAAAAATCCATGCAAAATCACCTTCGGTGATGGATTTTTACTTGAATGCGATACGCTTTCAGACGGAATTAGCAGTGAGTGCTAATTCCTGTCTGAACAGTAACAGAATATTCAATAAAATATAATTAAATTATATATAAGTATAGTTTGATAATTGAAGTTTTTTGCTATCTATGATATGATTTTGTCATAGTAATATAAGCAAACAGTTTGGAAGGTTTTAGAGAGCAGGTAAGGAGTTAGAGAATGAAAGTAAGTTATAACAAACTATGGAAATTATTAATTGACAAGAATATGAAAAAGATGGATTTGCTTGAAGCAGCTCGGATGAGCCCAAATACCTTGGCAAAATTGGGAAAAAATGAAGATGTTTCTATGGATATTCTTAGACGTATCTGCGAATATTTACAGTGTGATATTGGCGATATTATGGAAATGGTTCCTGAGAATTTAGAGATAAAGTAATTTACAAAGAGGTTAAAGTATGTTAGCGTTTTATCATTATCCTTTCGTGCAAAATCAAAATTTTAGAGCGTACACAAAAGAGGATTTGTCTGATAGTTCTAAGGTAGAAAAATTGTTTGATTATTGTCAGATACTTGAGGCATATATTACAAAATCAGGCTGGGATTATTTGATTCAGAGGTATGGATACGAAGGGCTTTATCATATTGATCAAAAAAGTGGTTGGTTTAACGCAGAAAATTTAGAGGAATTTAAACAATGCGTTGACGCAGAAGTAGAATACTGTATCGTAGCAGGTCTGAATGCATAAGAAACCATTTAGAGATAATTCTATGCACATGGGCACCCAAGGGAATTTTGTCAGCGAAGCTGACGGGTGCCCAGCGCAGGGAAGTCTTGTCTTCCCTACTCGATTGGTAAGTTACAGAGGTAGAAAATGATATTGGAGATATTATGAAAATGAAAGATGAGGAATAATTGATTGAAAAGAAAGAAGTATAGTGCAGGAGCTGTAAAGTTTTCCTTGTGGTTTGTGGAATTTCGCAAAGAAGTTCAGCTCTTGGCGCAGGGGCGAACATTTGATGAAATAAAGGCGCTTAGCATTGAGCAAAATATATTTGGCGCATCGACGCCAGCCAGAGCAGCAATGATTCAATCTACATTAACTGCGAGGATTAAAAACATGGATTCAAGTTTCTACCCTCTTTTTATGGATAGCGATGTAGCTACACAAAAATTATATGCACTGACAGGAAGCTTTGCCCATGATACCTTATTTTTTGATTTTATGTATGAGGTTGTCAGAGAAAAAATGGTTATTGGCATAAACACGCTTACGAACGCAGATATTCGTATATTTTTTAAGAACAAAAAGACACAAGATGAAATTGTAGCAAAATGGACAGAGCAGACGCTGCAAAGGCTTTGCATAAACTATAAGGCACAACTTTATGAGGCAGGTATCCTTGACAACAAGACAAGAAATACAGAACGTCAGATATTAAAGCCGATTCTTGATCCAGTATTAAAGCACTGGCTAGAAGACTATGGATATGGACAGGTAGTCAAAGCCTTAGAAGGGATACGATAGATTCGGTTGAAAATGTCTAAAAGGAATAAAATGACAAAGAAAGGAGCGGCTTATAAGCCGTCAGCTTAGAGAACAAAAGTTCTAAAGGCTTGGGAATTAGATAATGTCTAATTTTAGTGAACGTCTTGACAAGATGGAGGAAGCAGTTCGTAAGCCTTCCTTTCGACAAAGCAATGGTCGGGCAAATGAAGTGAATTATTGGATATTTGATTATCCGCCAGAGAGGGAATTAGAAGTGCGTTCGCGCATCGAGCATATGCAAAATAGAAATCTCAAGGGCGGAGAAGCGTTTGACTTGGTGGTCTTTGATTTGTATGACATTATTATTGATTTTCTCGAAGAAAATAGTTTTATGGAAAATTGCTACCAGTTTGAAAAGAAAAAAGGGATAGAACGGATTGCAAAAGCAGTCAGCAATGCAATGAAGATAAATGACGAGGATAGTTATATTGTACAGTATATCAAAGAAAATACGCCGGAGAATGCAGTCGTTTTTTTGACAGGAGTTGGAAAATGTTTTCCTATTTTGCGCTCTCATAAGGTGCTCAACAATTTGCATCAGGCGTTTGTGAGAGTTCCGGTGGTGATGTTTTTTCCAGGGATATATAACGAGCAGGAATTAATTTTGTTTGGCGAGATAAAAGACGACAATTATTATAGAGCGTTTAAATTGGTATAAGAATGTACAAGGGAAATATATCAAGCCATCACGAAGTGGTTTTGTATGGCTTGATGTTACTATTCACAGCTTCTAGCTGCTCATAGTAACGGCATTTGCGCATTCTAAGTCGCCTGCGGCGAGGCGCAAATGCTTATATAATTTACTGTATTGGGTCGTAAATGCGCAGTTCGACTGTGAATAGTAACGGCTTAATACCTACGACAGGAAGCCGAGGACAAAACTGTTACAATTTGGACAAAGCAAGAATGGAGGATTAAAATGCAGATTAAAGAGATGTTTGCCAAACCGATTGATCGAGAGATTCAAGGTGTTATTATTGTAGGTCAAGGGGAAGAGGCAGGAGTTTTGCAAGAGCTTGAAGAATACGTCGTTACAAGAGAACTGCAAAAGCATTTTGCGGATTTTTTTGAGGCATATCAGAAAGGGATTGTGGGGAATACGAATGAAATTGGAGTGTGGATCTCTGGTTTCTTTGGAAGTGGTAAATCTCATTTTTTAAAAATACTATCTTATATTCTTGACAATAAGGAGATTGATGGAAAGAGAGCCATTGATTTCTTTGAACAAGACCATAAAATATCTGACAAAATAGTAATGGAGAACATGAAACTGGCGGCAAAGACGCCGACCGATGTAGTGCTTTTTAATATTGATTCTAAAAGTGACAGCGACAGCAAACAAAATAAAGGTGCGATTGTCAAAGTGTTTTTAAAGGTATTTAATGAGATGAGAGGTTTATGTGGCAGTTTGCCCCATCTTGCTGATTTGGAGAGTCAGCTTATGGAAACAGATCAATATGAGGCATTCAAGCAAGCATTTGCAGACGAATGTGGTTCTGTGTGGGAGAAGTCGCGTCATAAGTTTGATTTTATCCAAGATGATGTGGTTGAGGCTCTTGTAAAGATTGGTTTTATGAGTGAAGCGGCTGCAAGAAACTGGTGTGAGAAAGCAACAGAAACGTATCATATTAGCATTGAGGATTTTGCAAAACGTGTGAAGGAATATATAGATAAAAAGGGCAATAACCATCATGTTGTGTTTATGGTGGATGAAGTGGGACAGTATATTGGCGATGATTCTAACTTGATGCTGAATCTCCAGACGGTGAGAGAGGAACTCTCCAAGGAATGCAAAGGCAAGGCATGGGTTATTGTGACAAGCCAGCAAGATGTAGATTCTATTATGACAGTTAAGGGGAACGATTTTTCTAAAATTCAAGGGCGTTTTGCGACAAGGCTTGCACTCTCTTCTGCAAATGTAGATGAAGTGATTAAGAAAAGAGTATTGGAGAAAAATAATATTGGTGCACAGACTTTAAGGCTTCTCTATGCGCAGAAGGCAACAATTATCAAAAATCTTATTGTGTTTAATGATGGTGTGGAAAAGAAACTTTATGCCAATGAAACGGATTTTGCACTATGTTACCCGTTTGTGCCATATCAGTTTCAGCTCCTTGCAAGTGTGCTGACCTCCATTCGCACACATGGCGCATCTGGCAAACATTTATCTGAGGGAGAGCGTTCGATGCTTGCGCTCTTTAAAGAGTCGGCAGTTCAGATCATGAGTGCGTCGGAGGGGGCAATTGTGCCATTTCACCGATTTTATGATGCCTTGGAGAATTTTCTGGATCACAGCCATAGAGGTGTTATTATTCGCGCTTATGATAACAGTAAAATTAACCCAGAAAAAAGAACTTCCAATGTATTTGCTATCAATGTATTGAAAACTCTTTTTATGATAAAATACATACTTGAGATTGAGGCAAATGTGGACAATATTACAAGTCTTATGATTGATGACATTGATACAGATCGCATTGCTTTGAAAGAGGAGGTTTTGTCAGCGTTAAAAACACTTCATCAACAGATGCTAATTCAAAAAAATGGTAGTATTTATGTGTTTCTGACAAATGAAGAACAAGAAATCAATCGTGAGATTGACTGTCAAAGTGTGGAGATGACAGAGGTTGTTGAAAGGGTATCCGAGATGATTTTTGAGGATATTTTATCGGAAAAGCGGTATCGTTATTCTGCACCTGCCAAAAATCCTGCGTTTCAGGGGCGCTATACATTTGCATTGAATCAGACAGTGGATGACAAACCTTATAAATCCAATCAGAATTATGGTGTGGGGCTTCGCATTCTGACACCGTGGTATGAGGGCGGGAATGATGATGCAACGCTTCGCATGATGTCAGGGACAGGGAGAGAGGTACTTGTACTTTTGCCAAACGATTCGGCATTTCTTGACGAGCTAAAAACTTACTTAAAGATTGAGAAATTTTTGCGGTTTAATACAGCATCACGACTTCCCAAATATGAGACGATCAAAGAGGCAAAGCGTGTGGAAATGCGTGAGCGCAACGCAAATGCAAAACTCTATCTGACAGAAGGATTGCGGGAGGCAGCAATCTATGTAAATGGCGATATAGTACATCTATCTGCAAAGGAAGTAACGGGGCGCATTAATGAAGCGATTGGTCGATTAATCCAGATCGTCTATCACAAACTGTCATATATTGATGTCGCAATGGATGAAGCGGCTGTGCGCAAGATGCTTCAAACCAACAATCAGGTTCGCTTGAATCTTGACAAAGAGACAGAGCCGAATATTCATGCGCTTGATGATGTGCTTAACTATATTAAAAATAATACAAATATTCATATTAAGACTTCCATGAAAACTATAAAAGACCATTTTATGAGTGTGCCTTATGGTTTTGTTGAGGAGGATGTCTATTGGCTGGTTGCGAGACTGTTTTGGCGCGGTGAATTAAATTTTACTGTAAATGGGGCAGTTGTGACACGAATGAATCAATCTGGTGATGAGATTGCAGATTATATTATCAAGAAACAGTATGCAGATAAGCTCTTGATGGAGGTGAGGGTCCATGTACCGGAGAAGGATAAGAAGGCAGTACAAAAAGTAGCAAAGGAATTGTTTGGAACATCTGTAATATCGGAAGATGAAGATACCAGTATGCGTAATTTCCAAAATGATTCACGAAGACGAATAGACGAGATGGAAAGACTGGAAACCAATTATCAGCATTATGCTTATCCCGGAAAAAAAGTAATCGCTGAGGGAAAGAAATTATTGTGTTCTGTGGTACAGATTTCAGAGCCAAAAGAGTTTTTTACGTATATTTCCAAACATCAGGACGATTTTATGGATTATGCCGAGGACTATGAACCTGTTAAGACTTTCTTTGGCGGGGAGCAACAACAAATTTTTATGAGGGCATTTGATATGCTCGAAATTTATAATGATAGTAAGACCTATATTGTAGATGAAGAACTTGAAAAGATTGTTGCACAGATGAGCGCCATTGTCAAAAAAGATATGCCATACAGGGATATTCCACAGCTTCCAGACCTTCGTAAGAAGTTTATGGACGCGTACACAAAGGTACTAGAAGCTGCCGCTGCACCAGTAATGCAGTCAATCGAGGAAGCAAAGGACAGAGTGGTACAAGTTGTTGATACAAAGGAGTATGCAGCAGAGAGAAAGCCAAAATATATTGAACTTTTTTTTGAGATTAGCAGTGGAGCAGAAAAGTGTAACAATGTCTCAAGTCTTAGAAGTTATGCAGATAAGGCAGAAGCGCTGAAAATCCGTCTGTTGAATGAAATGGATGCTATAGATGTCAAAATTGCGCAGAGAAAGGCAGAGGAGGAAGAGAAGAAAAAGAATCCAAACAATAAAACAGTGGATATTACTGTAAAAGTACCAATTAAGAAAACGAAGAACATCACCATAAAGAATATTACACATACTGCATCGTGGCGTATAGAGAATGCGGAGGATATTGACAAATATATAGGACAGTTAAAAAAATCACTGTTGGCAGAACTGGAGGAAAATGATGTGGTAAATATTGAGTTTTAAAGATGGTGAGGAGGTTTTTTTGATGGCATCATGGTCTGGAATCAGGTACAAATTAGAGAAAGAATATCTTGCAGATTCACTGCGCGGGCATATTCAGTATTATGTGACAACATACAGTAAAAGTCCCGACCATGAAGGACGGGCAGCAATTCGGTTTGACGGAAAGGAAATTATCAAAGGCTGTTATTGGAATAATTGGTATAGAGCACACCTCTTTCCAAGGGATGATAAATATGCTCTTCGTATGGAACTAGAGTTTGCATATATGGATGATATAGCAATACAGCTTGGTGTGTTTGATCAGCGCTGTTTTTACCATGCCTTTTTTGTGTTTGACAATCAGAGTATTGACAAGAGTCTTTCCAGTGAGGATATACTTGTCAGAATCTTTGCCATTTTGGATAGGCGCATTGGAAAAAGGCGGCTGCGTGCAATGAAGACAGATATAGAGAAAGAAAGTAAAACAATACAATGCTTTTATGCGATTCGGGCAGCAGCTGAAAATATAATATAGACAGGCAATATCCTCTAAAACAATAGGTTTTTAGAAAAACACACAAGTTATAATGTGCCATATCAAGAAGATATGAGAAAATAAGAAAGGAATGTTATTGAAAACAAGTAGCGTTATAAAAGGCAAAAAAGAAACTTTATATAAAAAACAATCATATAAAAATTGACAGCTTTTTATACGCTTTCAATAATGGTACAAAAATGAATAAAACTACAATTAAGAATTTTGCAATCTGGGCGAGAAATAAGCTGATTGCAGATGCTCAATACAAAGCAGGGCTCATGGGAATTACAGCCAATGAGATACACCCTGCGTTGCCACAGTCAACAAAGGAAACAGAGTTTTATGATATTGGGACGGCAAAACCATATATGATTACAGGAGAAGCTATCAGGCAGCGCAGAAGTCTTGTAGAGATTATAAATCAAAGGGCAGAAGAGACAAATTATCAGACTGCATACAAGTACATTATAGAAGGTGTGGCTTATACATGGTTTAACCGCCTGATTGCAGTACGATTTATGGAGATTAATGATTATCTGCCATCGCATATTCGTGTGTTGTCCTCTGATCGCGGCAAGATAGAACCCGATTTGGTGAACGCTCCTTTTGATGCGGATTTGCCGTTTACAGAGAATGAGAAACAGGAAATTATTCGATTAAAGAATGAAAATAACTTGGACGAATGTTTTCGCCTGCTGTTTATCAAACAATGCAATGCATTAAATGAAATTCTTCCAACTCTGTTTGAAAAGACAGCAGATTATACAGAGCTTTTGCTGAATATCTCTGTCATTGATAAGGAGGGAGTTGTTTGTCATCTGATAAAGGATATATCAGAAGACGATTTCAACATTGAAAAAGGCGGTCAAGTGGAGATTATTGGCTGGTTGTATCAATATTATAATACAGAACCTAAAAACGAAGCTTTTGCAAAGCGTGGAAAAATTACAAAAGAGGAAATTCCCGCGGTGACACAGCTCTTTACCCCCGATTGGATTGTTCGTTATATGGTGGAGAATAGTCTTGGTCGCTTGTGGGTGGAGGGGCACCCAAATGAGTTGTTAAAATCCAAATGGAAATATTATTTGGAGGAGGCAGAGCAAGAGCCAGAAGTTCAAATAAAATTAGATGAAATACATAAAGCGTATGCAAAATTAAACCCAGAAGAAATTCATTTCATTGACCCTTGTATGGGCAGCGGGCATATCCTTGTGTATGCCTTTGAAGTATTGATGCAGATTTATGAGTCTGCTGGATATTCTCAGAGAGATGCTGCAAGAAGTATTCTGGAAAAGAATCTCTATGGATTAGATATTGACGATAGAGCATACCAGATGGCATATTTTGCGGTTATGATGAAGGCAAGACAGTATAACCGACGGATTCTCTCAGCAGAGACACCTTGTCATGTGTATTCGATACAAGAAAGCAATTCCATTCATAGAAATCAGCTCCCATATTTTGGGGCGGGTTTTAACGAGGAAGAGAAAAATAGTGCTTTGAATCAGATGGACCAGTTACTTGACACACTAAAAGATGCCAAAGAATATGGTTCCATTTTGAATGTGGAGAATTATGATTGGGAACTGCTGAGGAGATTTGTGGAGAGTACAAATGCAGTTGGGCAGTTATCATTAGATGATTTAGGATTAGAACAGACAAAGGAAAAATTGCAAACACTCATTGCGATTGGTGAGACAATGGCAAGAAAATATGAAGTTGTTGTCACAAATCCGCCGTATATGAGTTCAGCAAGTATGGATAAAAAGTTAGCAAAATATGCTGTTAAGAATTATTCTATAGGTAAGGCAGATATGTTTGCCATTTTTATTGAAAAATGTAAAACTATGATTGCCCCGAATAGATATGTTGCAATGATAACACAACAAGCGTGGATGTTTATTACATCATACGAAAAGTTACGAGAGTCTATGAGAAATTTTGAACTAATCAATATGTTACATTTGGGAGCAAGAGCATTTGATGAGATAAGCGGAGAAATAGTACAAACAGTGGCTTTTATATATGCAAATCAAGGTATAGAAAATTATCGAGGATTATTTTGCAAGCTTACTGATGGAAAATCAGAAAAAGAAAAGGAACAACTTTTCTTATCAGGTATGGAACAATATGTGGCGTCGAAAGATAATTTTATATACATACCAGAACAACCATATATATATTGGATGAGTGATAACATGATAAGTGTTTTTAAGAATGGTCTTTTAAAAGAAAGATTATATCCCAAAACAGGAGTTACAACAGGAGATAATGAAATTTTTTTACGATATTGGAGTGAAGTGGATTTTAATAAAATAAATAGAAAATGGTATAAACTAAATAAAGGGGGAAGTTATAGAAAATGGTATGGCAATAATGAATTTGTAATTAATTGGGAGAATCACGGAGAGAAAATAAAATTATTTGAAGGTTCAACTATAAGAAATGAGAATTTTTATTTTAAAGAAGGTGTAACATGGGGAAAGATATGCTCAGGAACTTTTAGCGCAAGATATTCCAAAGATGATAGAATGTTTGATGCCATAGGATTAACTTGTTTTACGAATAAAGAAATTACATTACAGTATATGCTGGGATATTTATGTTCTAAAGTGGTGGATACTTATGTTAAGATGATGAATCCAACATTAAGTTATACAGTTGGCACAATTTCTAATCTTCCTTTTATATATGACACAAAGTCTGAAGTGAGAATTGTACCATTGGTTGACCGTTGTGTTGAAATAGCGAAAAAAGAATATGATAGCTATGAAATATCATATGATTTTCAGACGCATCCATTTCTAACAATGAACCAGAAATCCTTTGATTCAGACGGTATTACAATAACAACCATCTCAGACAGCTTTGGACTATGGAAGGCATATACAGACATAGCATTTGAAAAATTAAAATATAATGAAGAAGAACTGAATCGAATCTTTATTGATATTTATGGCTTACAAGAGGAATTGACGCCAACTATAGAGGACAGAGACATTACTATCCGCAAAGCAGACTTAGGCAGGGATATCCGCAGCTTTATTTCATATGCAGTTGGTTGTATGTTCGGACGGTATTCTCTCGCAAAAGAAGGATTGATATTTGCAGGAGGTCAGATGACAGAGGTATACCAGTATCATTCAGGATTAATGGATGAGAGTAGTACATTAGATGGAAGATTCCCACTAGATAGTAAGTCTTATTATTATTTGGAAGGCAGCGATTACTTGGTTGATGGAGATAATATTATTCCAATTGCTGATGAAGAATATTTTTCAGATGATATTGTATATCGTTTTGTAGAGTTTGTAAAAATAGTTTATGGCACAGATACATTAGAGGAAAACCTTGAATTTATAGCCAATGCATTAGGAAATAGAGGTAATACGACTAGAGAAACTATTAGAAATTATTTTTTGAAAGATTTTTATACAGATCATGTAAAAATATATCAGAAACGCCCAATATACTGGCTTTTTGACAGTGGTAAACAGAATGGATTTAAGGCGTTAATTTATCTGCATCGTTACAACGCAGATACGATTGGCAATTTGCGTGTTGATTATCTGCATCGTATGCAGATAATTTATGAATCAGAAATTGACCGTATGCAGGATATGATAGAGCACAGCACCAATAGCCGCGAAGTTGGTTCTGCCACAAAGCGAAAGGAAAAATTGCAGAAGCAGTTAAAGGAATGCCATGATTATGATGAAAAGATTGGACATTTGGCACTATCACGAATAGAACTTGATTTGGATGATGGTGTTAAAGTAAACTATGAAAAA
Organism: Lachnospiraceae bacterium; assembly: GCA_949383255.1. GTDB lineage: Bacteria > Bacillota > Clostridia > Lachnospirales > Lachnospiraceae > COE1. The sequence continues at coordinate 45,785 of CASJPF010000003.1, forward strand.
GTACAGACTGCAAAAGACGGAAAAAAATATCAAGTATTGGCGAAACTATAACCAATACTTGATATGTTTCCAATATTGAAAAGGGAAAATATATGAAAACAAAAGATTGTATAGAGAATCGTTTAAAGTTATTGGAAGATGAAAAAGCGTCTAATTTATGGAGCGTTTGCAAGGAAATTATAGGAGATGTGGTGGCACATAATAAGCGCATTATTGCGCAGATGAGTAATTATGACATGCATGATGAGACACATAGCGAAAAAGTGCTTGAAATTATAGAGGCTCTGTTAGGGGACCAAATAGAAAAATTAACTTTTTATGAGTTAGTTTTGATTTATATGTCCGCATATCTGCATGACTCTGCTATGGCAATGCCTGATTGGGAATACAATATTTTAAGGGCAGTGGAAGGCACAGAACAACTGCACGATAATACAATTGCATTTTTTATAAGAAACGATTTTAAACCTATTCACAAATATTCTGAGGCATTAAAAATAGTAACTGAGAACAAGAAGAAAATTTTAAATTATGATATTGCGAAAACATATATATTTATACAAGAAAGTGAGGAGAAAGTATTTGATTTTCTTGCGAAACTAATCTGTGAATATGAAGAGTTCCGCAATGGATACATAGAAGATTTAAAACAATTTAAAGATTCTTTTCCTGACTATAATAATATGAGTATAATGATACGAAGTGAATTTATAAGGAACACACATCATCTTAGAGTTGTTGAAAACATAAAGGCACTAAAGAGCAAATTTAGTGCAGTTTTAGGTGATAGATGCGCGCAATATTTTACGGAGGATTTATCAAAGATATGTAAATGTCATGGAGAGGAGCTTAAGGAGTTATTTGATTTAGAGCTGGAACGCAAAGATTGGACAGGAGCAGTTTCCAATATTCAATTTGTTGCAATGCTGTTGCGCTTAGGAGATGTTATTCATTTTAGTGCGGATAGGGCACCGTTATCACTATTTGCTGAGAAACAAATAACAGATGAAATAAGCTTTATACATTGGAAGGCAAAATTTCAAGAATTGACTTATGAAATATATCAAGAAAAGAATAATGTTTGTATAAAATATATAGCGTATTGCAAAGAACCTGACACATATTATTTTATTCAAGACTATTTAGATTGGGTAGATAGAGAAATTGACAACTATTATATTTTAAGAAACCGATGGAATATTGCTTGCCGAAAAGATTTAACAGCCTATGCAATTCCTTTGGAAATGGTAGTAAATCGTCAGGAGATTGAATATGATGAAAACTGTTTTAAGCCAGATAACAATTTGAAATTTGTGATAAATCAAGCAAAAATACTAGATTTATTAACTGGAATTCAATTATATAAAAATAAATATTTATGTTTGAGAGAGGTGTACCAAAATGCACTAGATGCGTCAAAATGTATGCTGGCATACAATAAAAAGAGAAATATTATAGAGAAATTAAAGATTGAATTTGGTATAGCTAAGGAACAAGTTCATGGTGTAGAGAGAAAATATATTTATTGTTTAGATCATGGAACAGGTATGAACTTGGATATTATTAAAAACTGTTTTTTACATATAGGAAATTCTTATTACCAATCAAGAGATTTTGCAAGAAAAAATACAGATTGGGCATATGGTGTGAAGCCAACTTCACAGTTTGGAATAGGCATTTTGTCAGGCTATATGTTGGCAGATAAAATAGGGGTTTCTACGATATATTATGAAGAACCAAACAAGTATTTGAGCTTTGTTCTTGAAGGAATAAGTGAACATTTTTATTATACAAAAACAAGTCAGTTGGATCAGGAACTTTTGGGAAAACATGGCACTATTATTAAGTTGTATTTAAAATCTGAGTTTGAAAAAAATGTGAATGTTAAGTATTTTGAAAAAATGCCATTAGTACTAATGAGATATTCTAACAAAATAAAGGAAATTGTTTGTGATGAAGATATATTAAAGGGAAATTTGTTTTATATTATAAGTAAACAGATTGGGATTGCAACACCAAATATAGAAGTTTATATTAAAGATGAGGATGAAATTTGTAGGGAAATTTATCAGAGTATATCAATTTTTGATGCTAGAAATTATAATGGAATAAGTGATTCTGACGTTAAAATGTTGTGGGATCAATATTATTATCTTGATAACAATTTAAATTTATCTAAAGAATATATTGCAAAGCGTAATATGATAGAAGATTATGTAATAAAAGTGGCAGATGAGAATTTAGAGATATATTCATGTCTGTCGTTACCAAAGAAAAATATTGGAAATGTGGATATAAGACTATTTGATTTCTGTCGTTTTTTAGGAGATAGGATAGGTTGCACTTATGTAGATGGAGTTATGATTAATAATCAAATCAATAGTTTTGATGACACTAGTGACATTAGTGACATTTTAGGGGAAGATATTTTAAGACGTAGCATATTAAATTATTATGGTGTAAATCGACCAGGTTTATCTGTTGATAGGAACTCGATTGTAAAGTGGCCGAATATGGATGAAGAGTTAACGAAATTACGCGAGCAATTTATCGTAGAGATAGAGCGTATAGCAATAGAACATTTAAAAACAGAATCAATAGATTTAGAGAGTACAGAATTATCACTAGTTTTTGAAATATTAATACAAAGATTTCCGACTTTGTCTAGTGATATTATTTGTCTAATCAAGGATACAGATTATTCTAAAGCAAAAATTGATATATTATCCTTGGGAGATAAAAAGATATCAATACAAGATTTGTTTAATGAAAAGTTATTGTCCATTTCAGATGCGAATTTTTTAGAATATCAGGAAGTAACAAGGCAGATTTTAGTAGGAAAAATGATAAATGCAGAAAAAGTGTTTGTAGAGGAAGAAAAAGTGTCTATATTGGGAGGGGATTATACAAAACTTCAATATCCTAAGCATCTCTATAATAATAGGGATTTATCGCTATGCTCCGTTGCAATAAAACCAGATGGGTGGGATGGGAAATATACAGAATACGATTTGGTCAACAGATTTTGGCCAGTCATATCGCCAAATTTATTTTGTCAATTACAAGAAAATGATATGATAAAATTAATAACAGAAAGGTGTAAAACCATAGCATATTTTGAAAGTGGAATATGTGATATTGCAACATTAGATCCAGTCTTGATACACCCTTTTTATGGTATAGGTGCGAAAAGAAATGATTACTTTTTAAAAGTTGATCGTTATGTTGGTGAACTTGCAAGGATAGGTTTTTATGTTGATGAATCTGAAAATATAGATTGTTATGTTGGTGAATTTGAAAATATAGAAAGGGATTTTAAGCTGTATGAATTATCTAATTTTGGTAAGTTGACCAGAGAGAAAAACATAAGTCCAGTGTTGTTCACATTTATAGCACCAAGAAAACTAAATGAACGAGAAGAGGCTCGATTGGCAGAATTGGAAATTGAGGCACAGAATGCACAGTATGTAAAAGGTGTGCGTGAAGGATGGAGTATACTGTTTTTAGGACTCATAGAGAAGTATATTATAGAACCGGGTATTGTAAGCAGGAAACAAATTGTGCAGAAAATTCCTGCAAGCTATAAACAAATAAAACCAGACATTCAATATATTTTTACAGATGGCAGCAGTGTGTTTTAAATTTTGAACAGAATTATGTTATTAAGATTGGTTATTTATATATTAAGTACAGAAAAGTAAGAACGATCTTGAAGCACAAGGGGTATCATTTATTATGGAGATTGTTCTGAAACTTTTTTGCACAGTGAATATACAAGCATATTATTGGAATAACATTTTAAGGCAAGGCGGGGATATGCAATAGAACAATTATATATAAAAAATTTAACAATCAAAAAAGTTAGACACTTAGAGGACATTTCTATTCCACTGTCTGAAAATCAAATGAAACATTTAATTCTGACAGGGAAAAATGGTAGTGGAAAAACGAGTGTAGTTGAGGCTCTAACAGAGTATCTAAATAATGTGTTTACGGACAAATATTTTAATGAAAGAGAGAGCTGGTTAAAAAAAGCGCAAAATGAGTTAGATACCGCTATCCAAATGGAAAAGAAGGAAGCTGAAATAGAAAAATTGCAAAATGAGATTTGTAATAGAGAAAAAGATTTTGCGCAAAGTAGAAGAGGGTTATCTGTTGAGTTCAATCAAAATACTACAGACATTATTATATTGAAAAATAAATACCATTATATTATCGCATATTACAAAGCGGATAGAATTTTTGAGGCAGAACAGCCAAAACATGTGGAAAAAGTGCAGTTAAGAGACGATTATACATTGACGGAATTTCCACGTAGAGAATTTGTAAAGTATTTATTAGATTTAAAGATGACAGAAGCATTAGCAAGAAATAACAAAAAAACAGAGAAAGCAGATGAAATAAAAACGTGGTTTGAAGAACTTGAAAAACTGTTAAGAATGATATTTGCAGATGAGTCAGTGAAGTTAGATTTTGACGAGGAGACTTTTCAATTTCATATTTTGCAGCAAGGAAAAGAACCGTTTGATTTTAATACTTTATCTGGTGGTTATCAGGCAGTGCTTGATATTGTATTAGACATTATGATGCGTATGCAGTATCATACACAGCGCTCGTTTGACTTTCATCTTACAGGAATTGTATTGATTGATGAGATTGAAACACATTTGCATTTGGAATTACAGAAAAATATTTTGCCGTTTTTGACAAAATTTTTCCCCAATATACAATTTATTGTAACATCTCATTCTCCGTTTGTATTAAATAGTATAAAAAATGTTGTCATTTATGATTTGGAAAATAAAATTCTAGTAGAGCATGGACTGGATGATGTGCCATATGATGGTGTTGTGGAAGGGTATTTTAGAGTTGATAAGTTATCTGATATATTAAATCAAAAGTTTACAAAATACAAATATCTAATAACAAAGAAAGCGTTGTCCGATGATGATTTGAGTGAAATTGCAGAATTAGAGTTGTATTTAGATGAAATACCAGACTATCTTGCAATTGATATTGCAACGGAATATCAAAGGTTGAAGCTGGAATTTATGAAGCGGGAGGATATAGATGGTTAAAATAGTACGTTCTTTTCCAGCGCCAGAGTCATTGGTAGAAGAAGCAAAAAAAGTAAATGGAAGGGAATCGAACAAGGAAATATATAAAAGGACAGCATTATTGGTTACAGAAACATTTTCTCTGCAAAATACAGGAATGCGGACATATACCAGCGATGAACGACTGCGATTGCTTCAAAAGGAAATGAATATTTTATATAAACAACTTGAAAAATTACATAAAAATCCAAATTCTAAAATAACTATACGAACTATTTGCAGTCTATTAAAACGTGAGTCTGCATTTGCAGCATTTAAAAGATGTTATGTGCGAGAACATGTTCGCTGATAAAAGACAAAAGCAAAGACATTTATTTGTTTTATCCGCACACAGAAAACGAAATACGATATTCTTTGTGCAACTTTTCAGATTTACTCATTTATGGTATATTATAAAGGAATTATGAGTTTGTTTATTTGTTGAGTGTTGACTACAAAAGATTAAGGAAAACATTATTTTATGGAAGATACTATTATTGCTTTAATAGGATTTGCAGTAGTATGCTTGCCGCTTTTTATACTGCTGTATGCGGCAGTCGTCGTAGGAGCCCGGCAAAAAAGATATATGGCAGAACAGAGGCAGACGAACGCAGATAAGAAACGGATGCACTATTTCATGCAGATTGTAATGAAAGAATTTTATGATAGATATACCTATGTGGCAGGAGACTATTGTATTCCCGTGAGCCGGTATAATAGAAAATTTTTCACGTATATTGTGTGTTTTAATGAGAAAGAAATGGTAGTTGTTTCATATAAAGTGCAGGATGGGACAATTATCTGTAAAAATGTACTGCCGATTGACAAAAGTTGTATAAAAATGAAGTACAAAGTCGTTAACGGAATGGTGAAACTGACCTTCAAACTGGGAACAACAAAAATGTGTGTGAATGTCAGCCCTGTTGTGGAATCAACAGGTGAGGGGGATGCGGCACCCCTTGGGATCTATCAGGAAAATGAGGTGGATTTGTTAATCCAATATTTACTAAACGGTGCATTAGGAGACTCCGAATGAAAAGGACAGGATGGATATTAAAGAGAATATTGACTATGATAGCGATAACTACAGGAGTCAGCATTCTGTTTTTGGAATTGTTGCTTTGCGGTGCAGGGGAGTGGAAAATGCGGTTTGCGGTATTCCGTGAGCCTGTGGGCATATTCTCAACGTCGTGCGATATGGCACAGCTTAAGGAGCTTGATGTTGTCAGTGGTACGGTTTCTGTGTTGTATGGCAGCTATTCATATCAGGGCATCAGCGATTCTGATGTATTGTATCATTATGTTCTTCCAATCAAAAACGACAACATGGTTTATTATATAGGAATCAAGGAGACAAAAGGGAGGGAGAAATTATTCCGCCAGTTATCCGAAAGAACAAATTTTGATGTGAGGATGACACGTATCATAATGGGAAATCCATATGAGATAATAGAAAACGAAAAGGCAGAAGAAGCGAGTAAAGACAGGAAACCGTTCCATGTAGAAGGCTGCCTGCGAAGAATGAATGACTGGCAGTATAATAATTACCTGAATTGGCTTGAGAAAGCGGGCTATTACGGACAGACGCAACAGGGTCAGATTCTGCCTTTTTATATAGATGAAATAAATATAGACGAAAAGAAAGCGGACTGTATCACGGGTTTGGCAGCAACAGTGGCAGGGTGTTTTCTCATTATGGGCAGCGTGGCAGTGATTATCAGATGGAGAATACGGCGCCGCACCCAGACGCATGTAACTATTAATGGAAGGGTATACGCCAAAGGAGAGCTGCAAAGCGTAGATCGCCTGGTAAATGATATTGAACTAATGCAGGCTGTACAGAGACTGAGTAGTATTACAGGTCTTAGTATGACTGAGGCTGAGAAAATTGTCAGGAAATGGGAAAGATATTATTTTTAAGCATGTATGGGGTATAATGGATGAAAATTGACAGACAAAGGGCATCAAGTGCTTTTCAGGAATATACAAATAAATATGATGTAACGGATGAAGAAATAAAGTTAAAGCTATAAACGAGCAAATTTAAAATTTTACTAAAGTTATTCCAAATTTTGGTGGCGTAGTTTTTTTGTGCAATTTTTTATAGTTGCTCCTTTATAGTTTGTAAATTATAAAAATTATGATTTGTAGAATACGAATTGCGCTGTAAATTGGTTTCATATTTAAGGGGACTGTAGGGAAATAACTTATACATCTTATCCTGTGCAATCTGTACAAATTATTTTTCTATAATTTTTTAGGGGGATTTGACATGAAGGATTTAACTCGATTAACAAATTTGCAGTCAAAGGAAGTATACGAAATATTTAATATTGCGGATGAAATCTGTGAAGGAAAATATAAAGATTTGTCAGAACATGGGTAACCTTTGAAAAGGGAATAGCATTGCTTGGCGGTCAAGCAATATTATTTTCCAATGATGCGCTGGATAAAAAAGAAGATTTAAGGGATGTATGTGGTTATTTGGATAATTGGACTGACGTTGTGATTGTGTGGCACAGAGACATACAATTAATTGAAAGAATTGCTCAGCATTCAAAAGTTGCTGTTATCAATGCGATGACTGACAGTAATCATCCTTGTGAGATTTTGTTGAAAATTTTTAGATATCTTAAAAGAGAGGAAATGCTATGACTGAATTAAATCGAAAACAGATAGTAGACAGACTAAATGCAGAGTTTACAGGAGAAATGAGAAAACTGGTTTTTTGGTATGATGACAATGCTGAGTTTATTGAGGATATTGAATCTATGGAACTTGAGAATGCAAAAATATATTGTTTAGAGCCAGACAATCAGTTTTATACCAAATATTTTTTGGAGAAAGTTGATGTAAAAACAAATTATTTGATTTATGCTCCGTTTCCAAAGCCAGCGATAAAGGACAACCATTTGGAAGATACAATGTTGTATTCCAAAAGATTTTTTGCAGACAGGGCATCATTGTTATGCGCTGATTTGGGCATTGAAGAGAAGTATAAGCCAATAGTGGAAAAGTATATTAAATTTTTTGCCAATAAGGACAGAACACAGCGCTTTTATGATTTGGAAATAGAAAACTTTAATGAGGAAAATATTTTGGTTGGGCTGTTGAGTGTTCTATGTAAGACAAGAATCTGCTCCTTTGAGGAAGTTTTGCGAATCGTTATTTTGGAGAAACATATTGAAGAAAATAAGTATTTAATGGAAATGAAGAAGTATGAACTTCTTGAAACATTTTGGAGGTTTTGTGAACAACAGTTTGGATATGTTGATGCAAAGCCGACATTAGAAAGACTGGTACAAACCTTATTTGTGACATATACAGCCCGGTATATTCAAGGGGAAGCTCCAAAAGCGTGGCGAAATTTGATTTCTATGAAGCAGGGAAATATTGTTGCATTTCTGGATAATTTGATGAACAATATGCTTTACAGAGAGGGTTATGAACGATTGTCTATTGATGTGGCTTGCAGATTAAAGGTAGCGGAGAATTTGGCAAAATACGAGCCAGATGAGATTGTACATTGTGATACTTTTTCGTATTTTGATGAGACGATTTTAAGATGGATGGTAAATCGGCTAATATCAGAAGATATTGGAGCAAAGCTTGATGAGATAGGATTCTGCCAGCTCTGTGATATGCGTTCCAAGATGCATTTTGGAGCGAAGCACAAAGATGCGTATGCAATGTTAAAAAATGCCTATGTTATTGTAAAGGCTGCAAACGATAGCAGCAATGTTGGTATAAAGACCGTTGTGGAGAAATATCAGCAGGAGGATTATCTGATAGATTTTGCTTATCGAAAATTTTATTATTATTATGACCAGATGAAGGATATTGGACTTTATGAGCAGCTTCAAACACTTATTGAACATATATACACAAATGAATACTTAAACAATTTGCTTCCAAGATGGAACCAGGCGTTATTAAAAGAAGAGGGGCTTTTTATTCTGCCGCTCCAAAGAAATTTTTATAATCGCTTTGTGGGTCAGACAAAAGAGAAAACAGTTGTTCTTATCTCTGATGCAATGCGTTATGAGGTTGGATGGGAGTTGTTTCAGAGGTTGAAAGAAGATCTGAGATGTACTGTGAAATTGTCAGCAATGATGGGGGTATTGCCATCTTATACAAGGCTTGGAATGGCAGCTTTATTACCGCATAAGTCTCTGGTGATGAAAGATGACTATGAGGTTTATGCAGATGATGTGTTATGCAATAACTTAGCAGGACGGCAGATGGTGTTGCAAAAGCATTGTAAGGATTCTGTATGTGTGCAATTTGACGATATTAAAAAGTTAAAGATTGCAGCGCTTAGAGAGATATTTACAGGCAAGCAAGTTGTATATATTTACCATAATCAGATAGATGCCAGAGGAGATAAAGCAAATACAGAAGAGGAGGTATTTCATGCCTGTGAAGATGCCATCTGCGAAGTGATGGAGCTGATACATAGAATTTCTACAAATGCAAACACCTATCGTTTTCTTGTGACAGCAGATCATGGTTTTCTGTACAAGAGAGATAAACTTGATGAGAGTGACAAAATTGAAGGTGTAAATAGCAAGGGGGAAAAAATCAAACCTTGGATAAATCGCCGCTTTATTATCTCCAAAGAAACAATCAAAGATAATGGAGTGGAGAATATTAGTTTGGAAACTGTTCTTGGATATAAGGAAGATAAGGTGGTAACAGTTCCTGTCAGCAGCAATGTGTTCAAGGTCGCAGGAGGCGGGCAAAACTATGTACATGGAGGCTCTTCTCCACAGGAAATGATTGTGCCTGTGCTGGATGTGAAGATGGAGCGCGGTCATATAGAAAAAACACCCGTGCGAATCAGCCTTGTAAGTATTATACAAAAAATTACAAATTTGGTTATAAGTTTGGATTTTATTCAAGTTGAACCTGTGAGTGATACAGCAAAGGAGATGACTTATCGAATGGTATTTCTGTCCGAGGAAGGTGAGCGCATTTCTAATGAAAATGTTTATTTGGCGGACAGTCGGGAATTGGATTCTGCCAGAAGAATGTTTCGCGTGCGATTTCATTTTAAAAATCAGAAGTACGATAGAAGTAAGCAATATTATTTGGTGGTGACAGATGATAAAACGGGAATAGAGCAGTTTAGACATCCTGTGGTTGTTGATATTACATCTATGGAAAATTAGGGATTGAAAATAAAAACAGCATTGAAAATTGTTTTACAGTTTTCAATGCTGTTTTTGTATGCCGGTGGCCGGACTTGAACCGGCACGAGGTTGCCCCCGGCAGATTTTGAGTCTGCTGCGTCTGCCATTCCGCCACACCGGCGTTTTCAATAATATATCATAACGACAAGAAATATAATATCATAATTTGGCGGAATAGGCAAGTAAAAAATGAAAAAAATTTAAAATTTTTTGTTAAAGTTCAGCTCAGGATTTTGCATTTGCTGCAAAGTCCGTGAAACAGTGTTGTGGTTGAGAAGCATCAAGCCACCACGAAGTGGTTTTGCATAGCTTGATGCATGTAACAGGAAGCCGAAGGCTGAACTGTTACAATTTTTTTGATTATAAATCAGCACCGTGGTCAATAACGATAATTTGCCCTGTAATGGCAGAGGATTCATCACCTGCTAGGAACAAGATTGCATTGGCAACTTCCTCAGGCATACAAACAGGCAGAGACAAATCAGCATGTTTTGCCATTGCGCCCATCATATCTGGGTCAAGGTTTTCTTTCTTCATGCCCATTGTCATTGGTGTCACAACACTTCCGGGACAAAGAGCATTACAGCGCACATTAACATTGGCACAGCGCATCGCAATATTTTTTGTCATGCCAATGACTGCGGCCTTACTTGCCACATAAGCGACACCGCCGCCTCCTGTATAGCCTGCAACGCTGGAAACATTTACAATAGAGCCAGCTTTTTTCTCAACCATAATCTTTGCCGCCTCTCTTGTCATGTAAAGCGTTCCTTTTGTATTGATATCGATCAGTGTGTCAATTGTCTGGTCAGTTACTTTTTCAATCGCTTCAATACCGCTGTCAACAACACCAGCATTATTAACTAAAATATCAATCGTGCCAAAAGTTTCCAATGTTTTAGCAATGACTGCGCTGCATTGTGCCTTGTCAGAGATATCGCAAGGAACAGCCAGCGCCTCTCCGCCAGCAGCTTTAATTTTATTAGCTACTGCCTCAAGCTGTTCTACGCGTCGTGCAGAGATAACAACCTTCGCGCCTTCCTTTGCAAAAAGTTCTGCTGCGCAGGCTCCAATGCCAGAGTTCCCTCCTGTTATTACAGCAACTTTTCCGTCTAATCTTCCCATGTTTTCCCTCCTTGTTTTTCATAGTGCTTCTTGAATCTTTTTTGAATCTGCCTTTATATCAAATTTCTTTCATATACACAGACGAAATCAATATATGCGCTACAAACGCCTTATAAATTTGTGTATTAAAAAATCTTGCAAAATTAGATACAAAAAGATTTTGAGAGCTTACGAATCGGTTATTCGTTTTGGTGATACAGTTTCGTTATTGTTTTTCCTGTGCTGCCAAAAAGGTATTACAGATAGTTTGATTATACCACAAGTATATGGAAAATAAAAACAAATTTTGTTGCTTTTCGCAGGCTAGGAATGCGTATTGGTAACAGTTCAGACAGGACTTTGCACTGTGCTGTCAAGTTGGTAAGAAAATATGCATATAGCAAGTAAAAATCCGTGAGAACATAATTGAGAAGTGAGGGTGATAAATATCACTACAATAAAAAAGTTAGAATATTACCAAGTTAATAAAGTAAAAATGAAATATATTACAAAGCGTAAAGAGTAGTATTCTATATTCGTAGAAAATTTGGAAGAATTTGGAATGGACTAAGTCTGTGTATTTGGTTGCCTTTTTGTCCTTATTTATTTAAAATAAAGACAGAAAGGAGTGTTCACTATGAAGTTTGAATGTTTGGCATGGGAATGGTTTGAAAACAAGAAAAACTACATTAAAGAATCCACCAGCGCTTACTATGCTTTTGAGCTACAAAATTATATCCTCCCCGCTTTGGGTAACATGGAAATAAATGACTTAAATGAGGAATTCATACAGAAAAAAGTCTATGCATGGCAGACTGGCGACAATGCAGAGCATAAGACCATCAAAAAATCAACCATCTCAAATCTAGTAATGTTAATTAAACAAATTTTAAAATATGGGGCAAAAAAAATATGCTTTCTCCATTTGAATTAGAAATTTCCTACATTCCTGAAATGCAAAGCAACAAAAATAAAGTTTTTACAGATGAGGAGCAAGATGCGATTATTGAGGCGGTGGCTTCAGATTTGTCTTTTAAGTCCTTTGGTATTCTTTTAAGTTTAATTACTGGCATGCGGATTGGCGAACTGTGCGCCTTGCATTGGAGCGATATTGACTGCGTTCAGAAAATTATCACCATACAGAATACTTTACAGCGTGTCTATCAAAAAGATATGCAGCCAACCACAAAAATCATTGTAGGAATCCCCAAGACTGCAAAATCTGCTCGAAGAATTCCACTTCCCAAAAAACTGCACGAGACAATAAAATCTCTGCCCAATATTAATACGCAAGGATATGTATTGACAAACAGCCCTGCATTTATGGAGCCGCGGACATACAGAAGATTTTATGAGCGTTTTCTAATAAAACACAATATCTCATACCTAAATTTTCATTCCCTTCGCCACAGCTTTGCAACAAGACTAATTCAAAAAGGAGCAGATTATAAATGCGTTAGTGAACTACTAGGACATTCCAACATTAATACTACAATGAATATGTATGTTCACCCTGATTTAAAGCAAAAAAGAGCATGTATAGAACTTTTTTAAAACTTTTTTAATTTAGGTCTATACACATCTCTCTTTTTGTGATAATTTTATTATTGTTGGCAAATTATTTTTTGTCCTTATTTTAAATAAATAAGGATGAGAATGCAACCATATATGGCACAAAGGAAGAGATTTATGACGGATATAAAATATGCAGTGGTTATCACAACGTACAATAGGGAAGAACTATTACGGGAATGTGTGGACCATGTGCAACATCAAACAATTCCTCCAGACAGTATCATTATTGTAAACAATGCATCGACAGATGGCACAGAACTTTATTTGAAAACATTGAGTGAACAGGACAAAACAGTTAATATTATAAACCTTTTAGAGAATACAGGCGGTGCAGGTGGATTTGCTGTAGGTATAGAGCGTGCAGCAAAAACTGCCACAACGTGGATGTTGGCAATTGATGATGATGCTGTTATTGCCATTGATTATATGGAGAAAATTTTTGCGGTGGCACAGCAGAATCCCACATATCGGGCATTTGCCGGTGCAGTGACAGTGAATGGCAAAATTGATACCTGTCATAGAAGAAAGTTGACCGGAATTGGTCTAATGTCAAAAAATTGCAAAGAGCAGGCGTACACACAGCCTTGCTTTACCTGCGATATTGCATCGTTCTGTGGAATGGTGGTGGACTTATCTCTTGTGCGTCAGATAGGTCTGCCACATGCAGAATATTTTATTTGGTATGACGATACAGAATATTCTTTGCGTATTCATAGACACAGTTGCTTTCTTGTAGTGCCGCAGGCAGTGCTTCTTCATAAGATTGCGCGGATTAGAAAAGCATTGCAGTATATTGAAGACAAAATAATCTGGGAACAGAAAAATATGGACGGCAGTTGCAAGCTTGAGGCAATGTCTCTAAAAAAACAGCAAAGAGACTTAGGAGTTAGGGTGTTTTATGAGTTTGTTGAAATTATGCCAAGACAAATTCTGATAGAAGGGTGTATCAAAGGAGATTTACAACAATTTTCAGATATAAATTTAATTTTGAAAGTTAGAAATACAGATATTTGTTTAGAAGCGCTTCGGGCGACATCTTTGGAGAGAGAGCAGTTTCGATTTCGGTTTTGTATTAAGCGGGATTTGTTGCCAGAGAAGGCAGATTTGCAGGTGTGCTGTCGTTTGCAAAATACAGATATCACACTCCAACAGATCTGGTTTGGAAAATTTTTTCCATTGACCAATCAGCTCAAAAGCAGTTACCTCTATGAAGCTGGAATTTTGCTGACATATCGCGACAACTTGCTTTGTCTTTTAAAGTCTGTCAGAAAAGGAACGCTTATGGCATATGAAAAAAATTTTCAGAGAGAAATGCTGTTAAAGCGAGATAAAAAAGTTTTTCGAGGTTGGATTGCGCGAACAATTTACCAGATTTTAAGTCCGTTAAAAAGAAAAGAACTTTGGCTGATCAGTGACAGATTGATGAAAGCAGACGACAATGGGGAGGCGTTTTTTACTTATATGAATACAGAAGGAAAAAATGTAGATATCCGCACTTATTTTGTACTAGAAAAAGCTTCCACAGATTATAAACGGCTAAAGAAGATTGGTCGAGTGGTGCCATATCATTCAACAAGACACAAGATTTTGTCGCTTTTATGTGATAAAAAGATATCATCTCAGGCAGATGAATATGTATATAACCGATTTTTCGACTTGTCTTATCTATATGGTGATATACAGCATAAACAAAAGTTTGTCTTTTTGCAGCATGGTGTGACAAAAGATGACTCTAGCACATGGCTTAAAAAAACAGATACCAATATTAGCCTGTTTGTGACAGCGACCAACCGAGAATATGAGTCCATATTGGAGTATGCATATGGTTATGATAAAAGACAGGTAATCTGTACTGGGTTTCCTAGATATGATTATCTGTATAATGATTCTCGCAAGAAAAATAAAATTACCTTTATGCCTACATGGAGGTTGTATTTGACAAGTGGTTTCGATGACAGAACAGATATGCGTGGATTGACAAAAGGGTTTGCTGACAGTGCATATTGCAGAATGTATCATCAGGTATTTTCAAGCAGCAAACTGTTTGAGGCAGCAGACAGATATCATTATCAGATTCGGCTAATGCTTCACCCTGCCATGCCAAGGGAATGTATCTCTTATTTTCATTGTGCTGGACAAATGGAGATTTTGGATAGAAACACAAGATATAGAACATTGTATGCGGATTCTAGTTTGATTGTCACAGATTATTCGTCAGCAGTGTTTGATTTTGCATATTTAAGAAAGCCCATCTTGTATTATCAGCAGGATGCGGAAGAGTTTTTTTCTGGCAGACATGTATGCCGCAAAGGGTATTTTGATTATGAAAAGGATGGCTTTGGCGAAGTGGAGTACACAGCAGATGCACTGATAGACCGCATGATTGAATATATGAAAAATAGGTGTCAGTTAAAAGAGTGTTATCGGGAACGAATAGAGAGAGTATTTCGCTATTCGGACCAAAAGAACTGCCAAAGGGTTTACGACGAAATAAAAAAATTATAGGAATACGGGGATTGGATTGTTATGGAAGAAACAAAGGAATATAAATATAAGGTGTCCATTGTGACAGCGGTATATAATGTTGCGGATTATCTGACAGAGATGATAGAAAGTATTATTGCACAGAATATTGGATTTGAGTATGTACAGCTTATATTGGTAGATGATGGTTCACAGGATAGTTCTGGAGAGATTTGTGATCAGTATGCGGCACAATATCCAGATAATATTGTAGCGATACACAAAGAAAATGGCGGTGTATCATCTGCGAGGAATGAGGGGTTAAAGTATATTGAAGGAGAGTATGTCAATTTTACAGATGCGGATGATAAACTATATTTCAATGCATTGGATAAAATGTACACTTATTTAAAAAGTAACGAAGAATGGATAGATTTAGTGGCAATACGAACAGATTTTATAGGGGCAAAAAAAGGAGGTCATCCATTAAATTATAGATTTAAGAAAACTAGATTGGTTGATTTGAGGAAGGAACACACATGTATTCACCTTGCAATTAACAGTGTGTTAATAAAGAGTACGTGTTTTGAAAACAGAAGGTTCGATACGGGTTTGTCATATGCAGAGGATGCACAGCTTGTAGTGGATATATTGTTAGAAAAGATGCGTTATGGACTTGTAAGGGGGACTTGTTATCTATATAGAAAACGTTTAACGGAAGATTCAGCGCTTGATTTGGGAAGGAATAAAGCAGCCTATTATATTCCATATATGGAGAGATTTATACTATATTCTCTTAAAAATGCATTGAGCAAAAGAAATTATATTCCTCAATTTGTTCAATATACATGTATGTACGATTTACAATGGCGCTTAAATAAAGATCCATTGGTGAATCCAGGGGTGCTATCGGAAGAAGAGACACAAAGGTATAAGGAGCTAATTACACAGACACTACAGTGTATTGATAATAAAATAATACTGGAACAAAAAAATATTGGAAACAACTATAAAATAGCATTATTGCTGTTTAAGGAGGACAATAAGAAAAAAGTCGAATTAGTTCCCTGTCCTAACGATTATAAAGTTTGTATAGAAGATATTTCGTCAGCTTATGCGAGTTCTTATACAATGATTTTTGAATTTGCGGAAATTTTACCGCAAGAAATATTGATTGAAGGATATATTCGATACTTTGCAGAACTAGATAATATTGAAGTGATTTTAAAAGAAAAAAATCCAGAGACATCTATTGAATTTCAGGCAGAACTTATAGAACGCGAAGAAAAACAGACACTTTGTATGGATGAAGTGATAACTAAGGCGAAAGGCTTTAAATTTCGGATTTGCCGTGATGAGATTCCAGATTCTTTGAATTTGTTGTTGTATATACGCTATCGAGGAAATGATATAAAATGCAGTAATGTGTTATTTGGTAAATTTTTCCCAATTTCGACAAAACTAAAAAATAGTTATTTCTATCAGGAAGGAATGATTTTGGCATATGCGGGAAAGATGCTAAAATTATGCAGTTGCCCAAATAAAAAAATAGCAAAAGAATGGGAAAAGAGGTTTCAAAAAGAGATATTTTCTAAGAAAAATAAGATGATCCGTAGAGGCTGGATTGCCAGAAATATTTATCTTGTATTAAAACAATTTAAAAAGAAGGAGCTGTGGCTTATTAGCGATAGATTGACCAAAGCAGATGATAATGGAGAGGCATTTTTCACTTATATGAATACCATTGGAAAGAATGAAGACATTGATACTTATTTTGTACTTGACAAAGGTTCGGAGGATTATGAACGATTGCGAAGTATAGGAAAGGTAGTTCCTTTTCATTCTACAAAACATAAGATCTTATCCTTGCTATGCGACAAAATAATTTCATCACAAGGAGAGGATTATGTTTTTAATCGTTTTTACGATATGTCATATTTATACAAAGATATACAGCACCATCAAAAGTTTATATTTTTGCAACATGGGGTTACAAAAGATAATTTGAGTCAATGGTTAACAAAAGCAAATAAAAATATAAGTTTGTTTGTTACTGTTACAAATATGGAATATCAATCTATTTTAGATTATGCATATTATTATGATGAAAAGCAAGTTAAATGTATAGGTTTTCCCAGATACGATTATTTGTATGATAATTCTAAAGACCAAAATATAATTACTTTTATGCCTACTTGGCGCGCTTACTTAGTAGGAAAAATTGATGTAAAAACGGATTCTCGAAAATTAAAAAGCGGATTTGAAAACAGTGCTTATTGCAAAATGTATCAAATGGTATTTTCGGATAGTAGACTATATCAAACAGCAGAAAAATATCATTATCAAATTCGGTTGATGTTACATCCAACAATGCCGCGTGAGTGCATTGAATATTTTGGCTGTAATGATTGTATTGAAATACTTGATAGGAATACGCGCTATCGAGATTTATTTGCAGATTCAAAATTAATTATTACTGATTATTCTTCCGCGGTATTTGATTTTGCATATCTTCGCAAACCAGTTCTGTATTATCAGCAGGATGCAGAAGAATTTTTTTCGGGAAAACATACTTATGACAAAGGATATTTTGATTATGAAAGAGATGGATTTGGAGAGGTAGAATATACAGCGGAAAACTTGATAAATCGAATAATTGAATATATGGAAAATGGATGTCAGTTGAAGGTGCAATACCAAGAACGGATTGAAAAAACATTTCCATATAACGATAAAGAAAATTGCAGGCGGGTTTATGAGGAGATTATAAAGCTCTCTTAGGAGTATAAGTAAAGGGGAGAATGAAGTGTGCACAAAAGACAATCTAATTAAAATATTTCATGTTTTTTTCTTTGGCATATTCTATTATTTACTAATTCTAGCAATTGGAAATATGAATTTGCAGTCACCGCTCAGTGCATTAGCGATTGTTCCAATTGTTCTATTATTATATTATGCTGCAAAAACTGGGAGATTTACTGTTGTAAATTCTGTCAGAACATGGTATGTATTGCAGATGGCATCTAGTATGGTTATGCTAATAATCGCCTTTCAGTTGGAAGTTGACACAACATGGGATTGGGGAAGACTGATTCTCACATCGTACAATTATGCAACGACAGGTGTAATTGACCATCTGGAATATTTTATTCGATATCCGCAACAGCAATTTTGGCTAACTTGTCTGATTATACTCTTTAAAATTATCTCAAAATGTACTGGCAGTACAACATTTTTTGTTTATAAAGCGGCTTCTATGGCAGTGAGCGTGTTGATTGTTCAGGTAAGTATCAACATAATTTACAGGACGGCAAAATTAATTTGGAATGAACAAAGAGCGTTTTGGGTAGGAATAGCAGCATTATTATATATTCCTTTTTATCAATACGCATTATTTTTATACAATGATACACCTGGGGCATGTGGAGCAGCACTATTAATATATTGCTATATAAAATTATGTCAAGAACCAAAATCCCATAAAAAGATGTTTTGGGCAGCAACCATTGGCGTACTGGGAGCTTTTGTATTGCATATAAAAATTATTACTTTTATTGTGTTTATCGCACTTATGATAAATGGACTTCTGAAAAATAGGATAAAAACTATTGTTATGTTGGGTGTGATAATTGTATTCTTTTTTATTATAGGTTATCAGTTGATGGAGATTCCTGTCAGAACAGTTTTCAAAATTGAAGAGAGTGAGGTCAACCGATATGAATTTCCAAACACGCATTATATTATGATGATGCTAAATACGAACGGTGGATTTAAGCAAGAAGATGTGGATTATACATGGAGTTTTGATTCTTACGAGAAGAAAAAAGAAGCGAATATACAAAGGATAAAAGAACGATTATCAGAGAGAGGGGTTTTGGGAACAATAAAGCATATTCTATATACAAAACAACTTAGGACATGGGCAGATAGTTGTATTGCAGGAGATAATTATGTGAGCAGGACCCCTATTTATGAAAATTCCTTTAGCCAGCGCTTATTTTCCATCAATGGGGATTGGCATTGGGTTTGTTTGTTATGTACATGGATAGTACATATTATGTTGCTTACAGGAATGTTATTGTCAGCAGTATTATCTTTTCAGAAAAAAGCGGACGAACAAAAAATGCTTGTTGGACGGATTGCAGTTTTTGGGTTATTTTTGTTTCTCTCTATATGGGAGTGCAATCCAAGATATTTGTTTACAATGATGCCAATAATGATTCTAGTGGCAGCAGATGGTATTTTTTTATTGTTAGATAGAATGACAGAAAATGAAAAAGAAACACTTGTTTATCAAGTTGATACCTCGGGGGGGGGTATTGGTGGAGGCAGTATGAAAGCAACCACATTAAAGAGAAGTTTTGGAGTCGATATCTCCCTAGCGATAAAAGGGATTGCCATTGCAATGATGCTTTTTCATCATCTGTTTCGGAATGGGTTAGGAGCTCATGAACAATATAATATTGTATATTTTCCTTTTCCAGAAACAAATATGCGAAATATTGCCACAGTGTTCAAAATCTGTGTTGCGCTGTTTACATTCATCAGTGGATATGGTCTATATCTAAATTATAAAAAAACTGACTTATCTGATTCCCAATGGGTATTGCGGAGGATTGCCAAATTATTGTCTTCCTATTGGTTTGTAGTGATACTCTGTTGGGGAATCTTAAGCATTTTAAATGGATATCCACAAAAACAGTATTTTGGAGATGGACTCTACCAAGGGATTACAAATATGGTCGTAGAATTTTTTGGCTGTGCAAATCTATTTAGAACGCCAACAATAAATGACGTTTGGTGGTATATGAGTGCGGCAGTCATCTATATTGTAGTGCTGCCTTTTATAGTGGCACAGGAGGACAAACTTTTGCTGTTATTGTTTGTAATTACAATATTACCTAGGATTTTGGGCGTTGGATATCAAGGTGGAACATCAGCGTATTCCTTTTTGTTTATGTTCTTGCTGGGAATGTTTTGCGCAAAATATGATTTGGTGAATAAATGGTTGAACTATAAACAGGAAAGGATTTTTTTAAAATTTTTGTTGGAATTGGTTCTTATCGTTATTGGATATAAATTTTAT
Organism: Lachnospiraceae bacterium; assembly: GCA_949383255.1. Classification (GTDB taxonomy): domain Bacteria; phylum Bacillota; class Clostridia; order Lachnospirales; family Lachnospiraceae; genus COE1. The sequence goes on from CASJPF010000003.1 coordinate 66,301, forward strand.
AGAAAGATTCCATTGAAACTGTTTTGGGAATATCATTTTGGATTGTATCCGCTTTTAATAATTTTGTTTGCAGTAGAATTTATATGTTTTCTGCCAGTTATAGGAAAAGCATTTTCCTTTTTGGGAAAACATTCCGCGAATATTTTCTACATTCATTCGTTTTTTATAATGTTTTCAGGATTTATTTATGAATTACGTTATTTTGGGCTTTCCTATATTGTGCTGATGGGAATTTCATTAGGAGGTTCTGTTTTTATAGAAGTATTAAAAAAGGCATCTGGATATTATAAAAAAATGATACGAAGAGGTTTGAGATGATTCAAGCAATAGCGATTTTATATTGGCTTTTGTAAAATTCTAATTTATATTATGTGCCATATTTATTCATTGGAATTCGTATTATGTATAGTTTTACAATGTGGAAAGATGTGATGTTTGGCGGTTTTGTATTATTTTTTATAAAGATATAAGGACAATCTATATACTTATTATGTTGTTTCTAAATTTGTAAAAACATATACTTTTTCGGTGCATCATATACGCAGTAAAGATTTCAATATAATGTATCTCTTTTATAGCTTGTAGTAATTTATAGCTATAGGATAACATTATTATTGAAGTCTTTTTATTTTAACTGGGTAAACTGGCTAAGCTAATAATAAAAGCAAGTCGAAAAGAATTTTGACATATCAAAAAAACCAAATTGTTTTCTATGAAAATAATCTATTCTTTTCTAATGGTTTTTATAATTACTATTAGCTATTTTAAATAGAAAAGAAAACAGGACTATTTAAAAGTGCATTTGGGTAATATAAATAGATTCGTATTATTGTAAATTATTATTGAATATTATTTTTATTTTCTCAGAATATAACCATCTGGGAAAAAATTTTTATTACATTTTTTTCTTTTTGATTAATTAGTATAATTTTACCATAAATTTTTTAATACTGCAACCTTTTAAGATAAAAGATCACTTAGCATTTTTAACAAAATTTATGAAAAGCTCTAAAAATACGCAAAAAAATTTATGAAAAAGGGTAGTCAATTTAAAAATTTAGACCGAAAATTAAATAATTATAATATATATGGTCAAATTCATGGTCAAAAAATAAAGATATTAGAAAACACGAAAGAGAAGGAGAAAATAATGGGAAGACACGGAGAAAATATCAGGAAACGCAAAGATGGGAGATGGGAAGCTCGCTACATGGTATATGATACCCAGAAAGGAAAAAAAATTGGAAAATCCGTATATGGGCATACTTATGATGAAGTAAAAAGGAAACGTGCTAACATCATATATCTGCTAAAAAATTCGTCTAAAAAAACAGACTCAAATGCAGAAAAGCAAGAAAAGAACTCATTGAAAGACGTTTTATTTAAAACAGTTGCTGAACAATGGTTAGTTACAACAAAGGCAGATGACAACTTAAAGCCATCAACCCTTGAAAAATATAGTGTAATTTATCACACTCATCTTAAAGAGGTATTTGGTGAAACAAGCTTGGATACATTGACAGAATCTTTTGTAAAAGAAAAGATTTCAAACCACCTAGCTACAGTTATGCTGGCATGTAATACGCAAAAAGGAATTTATTGTGTATTAAATCAGATTTTGAAATATGCTTCTACGCGTTATCCTATTATACTACCTTCTATAAAAAGACCATCTTTTAATAAGTATCAGAAACCAGTGAAAATATTTACAGAAGCAGAACAATCAAAGTTGCTTATAGCACTTTATTATCAAACTGATATTTTTAAGATGGCAATGTTGTTGTGTATGTTTGCAGGTTTGCGTATAGGAGAAACTTGTTCTCTAAAATGGTCAGATATTGATTCGGATAATAAAATACTTACCATAAAAAGAACAGTGCAGCGGTTATATGTAGAGGGCTTCAAAACAAAAACTGCATTGGTGGAGACTGTACCTAAAAGTATCCATTCTATGCGTGAAATTCCTTTGCCAAATTCTATTATAAAGTTACTCTTAGATTTTCAAAATGATAAAGAATATATATTTGGCGGTGATAAGCCACTTGACCCCAAAACAATGAGAAATCATTACAAGAAAATTCTTAAAGAAGTAGGCATTACTTATAAAACTTTTCATACATTGCGTCATACTTATGCCACAAATTGCGTTGAAGGTGGTGTAGATACAAAATCTTTATGCGAATTGCTAGGACATTCTAGTGTCAAGATTACACTAAATTATTATATGCATCCATCAATTGATACCAAACGCAGATATGTTGATAAACTATATGATTTTTATGAAAAAATTCGTGGTCAGAATGAGGGTAAAGCAAGTTAGTTTTTTTAATAATTTCTGGAATTTTAATTATTTTTTCCCAGATGGTTATATTCTGAGAAATTTTATTATATCAAACTCATAAAACAGTATATCAACAATAAAAATAAAAGAGTGTAAAAGGAAGTAAGGAATGCCTAAAAAGGGAACAAGGGCGAAACTGTTGGTCAGTGATGACAAAAAAGTATGTAAAGCCATACATCAGTATAGCAAGGGGAAAATCAGCAGTGAAAATATGGATGTACTCATGGAAATAAGACATGGGTGTATGGTGACAAAAAATTATATATATCAAAGATATGGAGGTATTAAAAGCCTTGAAAAGTTATATCCTGGCTATGTTATAGAAGCAGAGGTAAGGGAAGCAGGATTTCGAGAAAAAATAGGGCTTCCAAGTGTGTATTTTTCCGCAGCTATGGATAGAGCACTAGGAGATATTAGAATTATGTGGGCACAAGTGAAAAGTGGAATTAATGATGCAGCCAGCAAAAATGAAAGATTTTCACCGGAAGATAGGCATTATATTCGTTTTGCAATTAAAGTAAGCGGATGCTTTGAAAATATACTAAATGGAAAACCAGTGTCAGTGCCAAAGGAGATGCAGCCTAGATATAATAAAATTTTAATGGAACTTGGTGAGGAAAGCGAGCAGCGTGTCAGAGATCTCAATAGATTTGTATGTAGACAAGCTAGAAAGAGATTACGCAAGCAACATACAGATAATGAAACATATTTTGCCGTAAAAATGAAAGGGTACAAATATGGGGAGTTAGACGGAAAACATGGAATATTTCTTACGACAAAAGTGAGCAGGAAAAGAATGTTTATACCACTGACTGACACAAACGTATATGACAGGACGCTCGACATAAAATTAAACACACAAAAGAGAAGCATAGAAATAATTGTACCACTTTTTGTAAATGTAAAACAACATGAAGACTATACAAATGAAATAGGTATTTCACTTGGTTTGTGGAATATGATTACGACAAGCACTGGAAATGTATACGGAAGTGAATTTGGAAAAATGCAAAATGAAATTTCCATGTATGTACTGAAGGAAATGAGTCAAAACGGAAAAGTAAAAACATCTGATACAAAAAAATATATAGCACATAAGGCAAAAATGGATGCAGCACTTAAAAACTATGTGAATATGGAGATAAATAGAATGCTAGGAAATGAAAAAACCAAAGTAGTTTATATGGCAAAGCTTCCACGTAATCCCGGTATGTCTATGAAAGGGACAGGTGATACTTATTTCCTTAGAATGTGGAAGAAGGGGTTTGTGACTGAAAGGATACAGTGGAAATGTCGAGAGAACGATATCAGACTTATAGAAGTGGTTGGAAAGGGAATTGGTACAGATTGTAGTGTTTGTGGGCAGAAGGGGTATATCGAAGATGAAAACTTTAAATGTCCAGTCTGTGGTTTTAATGAAAATAAAAAGGTAAATGGAGCAAGAAATGCTCTGAATAGAGGGAAAACAGGAAAACAACTTAACAAGAAATTGCCATAGAACAAATACAAGGAGATTACACAAAAAAATAAATGGTCAAACGATACATCTGGAAGATAAACCGATTGGAAAGTCTGGTTTTACTGCAAGTAGATTTGCGTTAGCAAAAACAATGCAGACTGTGGCAGATGGTATCTTGATATAAAAAATTAAAAGGCATTGGGGATATACAAAAACAGGTATGCCTGTGTCTTGTGAACTTAGATTTTCAATAGATAAAATTAAGAGTAGCAGGACACGAAGCTGAATCAATTGATTTGGTACCACTTTGAAAGGTGGCTGTGGTTCCCTATTTATCCACTGCATAGCGCATAGCGCTCAAATGCTGTGCGCGGATATTGCAGGAATGATTTATTAGGAAGTTAAGAGCATGTAGAAAGGTAACAATTGTTATTAGATGATAGAAGAATCCGTAGAGGGGAAGAGCTTATGAGGAAATCGCAGAAGAAAGAAATACTTGATATTTTAAATAGTCTGCAAAAGGCTCATGAAGAAATAAGACAAGCACTGACAGGGCAAAATCATATGCTTGCTCAAAATATGCTTACGCAATGCCAGACAGCAGCAGTATCTCTTGGAGAGACAATTGAGAGATTGGAAGGTGAGGGACATATTACAGTGTCCTTTTTTGAAGAATACTGCGAACTGCTGTTTAAAATTTATGAGGATATCAATAAGGGAAATATAAATAAAAACAAAGATTATAAGATGTTGCGCAAGCAACTTGTAAAAATAGAGAACAGTATAAAGAATGATATTGTTGTAAAAAAAGAGATTGTATTTTTTCCTTATAAAGCGTCTATGTGGGACAGCTTAGAGAGTATTTATTTTGCGGTAAAGGCAGATCTGGACTGCAATGCATATTGTGTTCCAATTCCTTATTACGATTTGTGTCCAGATCATAGTCTTGGTCAGATGCATTATGAGGGATATAACTATCCAAAAAATATAGAGATTATCGACTGGCAAAAATATGATTTTGAGAATAGAAAACCAGATATTATCTACATACACAATCCTTATGACGACTGGAATCTCGTCACAAGTATTCATCCAAGATTTTATTCGGCAAACCTTAAAAAATATACAGACTGTCTTGTATATGTACCATATTATAGCACAACAGGCGGCATGAGTGAGGGACAAAGGACGCTTCCTGTATATTTTAATGCGGATTACATTGTGACACAGGCACCAATGTTTCGAGATTACTTTGACGAAAGAATACCTAACAAGAAGTTTCTGCCGTTTGGTAGCCCTAAGTTTGACAGAATTATTAATAAATGTAAGAATCCGCCAGAACCACCGGCAGAGTGGAAAAAGAAAATGGAAGGACGAAAGGTATATTTCTATAATACTAGTATTGGTGGAATGCTTGATAACACAGAAAATTTTTTAAAGAAAATGCAATATGTATTTTCTTGTTTTAAGGATAGAAGAGATGTCTGCTTATTATGGCGGCCGCATCCATTGTTAGAATCGACATTTGATTCTATACGCCCACAGTATAAGAAAAGATATGAAAGTTTAAAAAGTGAATTTGTATCATGGAATTTTGGAATACTTGATGAGACTTCCGATATTGCAAATGCAATTGCATTAAGTGACATATATATTGGTGATGGAGGGACATCCGTTACCTCACTTTTCGGATTAGTCGGAAAGCCAATATTTATATTGAACAATCACCTACATAGTGAGCCAAAGGAAGATAGCTGGAGAGGGGAAATCTATCTAAATATAAACCCTTTTGAACAGGATCAATGGCTTATCACACAGGGAAATAGGCTTTATAAGTCAGAACCGTTTGCTTATGATTATAAGTATTGTTTTGACTTGTCTAATTATATTGGTCCATATTACTCAATTATTTTGGAGATAAATGGAAAAAAATATGCTTGTCCAGGAGATGCACAACATATCCTTGTACTTGGAGAAAACGGAATTGAAAAAAGAATAGAATTAGAAAAGAAAACTGCAAAGAACGGTGCATTTTGTACAGCATATAAATATAAAAAATATTTGCTCCTTATTCCTTTTAACTATCCTGCTTTGGTATTGTATGATACCCAAACCGAAAAAATTATATATTTGCCAGAACACATTGATATTTTCATAAGAAAAGATGAAAAAGGTCAAACAATTATAGGTGGTGTATGGATTTATAAAGATTTCCTTTATATAGCTTCTCCAACAGACAATTATGTATATAAATTAGATATAGAGAGTGAAATTTCACAGATATTAGAAATTCCGGTGGAAGGTTGGCAGGGATGCGCGATACTAATGGAATATGAAGGGGATTTTTGGTTGATGCCATACAAGGGAAAAGTGGTTCTTAGATGGAATATTGACAGGAATGAAATAAAAGAATACACAGATTTTCCAGAAGACTATAAATGTGTAAATAAATTGTATGGATATGAATGTGATGAATTACCATTTGGTACACCTGCATTTTACAAAAATAAAGTTTACTTGCCTCCGCTTTTTGGGAATATGTATTTGAAATTGAATATGGATACAGGAAAAATAACAAAATGGCAACCGTTATTTGAGGAAGGTGCAGGAGAAGAATATTACTACACAACTGTAAATGGATTTTTCCTTTGGCATACTCCACAACAAAAAAAAGGAAATTTGAAACTATATTCATATCCGAATCGTAAATTGTATGACATTAATCCTGAAACAGATGCGTGCAAAGAAATATCAGTCAAATTTGACCTTGATGAATTAAAGGCAAATGAACATGGATTTGGTGAATATTCTGAATGGATAGGGTATATATGCCTTGAAAATGCATTTAATTCTCTTACGAATTTTCTTGATGGAAAAATTAGAGGAAAAAAGTTTGATAGAGTAACACAGATAGCTACATATCAAAAGATAGCAGCAAATAATGATGGAAGCTGTGGGGAGAAAGTACATAAGTTTATAAAAGATCTTGTATAAAAGGCAAGGATGATTGGTACAGGAACAAAGCAATGTTTTCTGTATAAAATAGAAAGCTGTAGGACGCACTATGGGAGACGGGATGATAAAGGTAATAACATATGGGACGTTTGATCTGTTACATGAGGGGCATTATAGGTTGTTACAGCGTGCAAAGCAGCTTGGTGATTATCTGATTGTTGGGGTGACCTCAGAAGAATATGACCAAGCAAGGGGAAAACTTAACGTGATGGATTCCTTGATGACACGAATTGAGAATGTCAAAAAGACTGGTTTTGCAGATGAAATTATTGTTGAAGAGTCACAAGGTCAGAAGTTTCAGGATATTCAGAAATATGGGATTGATATTTTTACAGTGGGTTCTGACTGGATAGGGCAGTTTGATTATTTAAAGGACTACTGCAAGGTAGTGTATCTCGATAGAACAAAAAATATATCAAGTACAATGCTGCGCACTAAAAGAACTTCGATACAGAGAATAGGAATTATAGGAACAGGGCGTATAGCAAATCGTTTCATACCAGAAGCAATGCTTGTAAGCGGAGTAAATACACAAAGTGTGTATAATCCACATATTGAAAATGCACAATTATTTGCAAACAAGTGGGAAATTGATGCATATGAAGATCTGGAAGAATTTTATAATTCATTAGATATTGTATACATAGCATCACCACATGAAACACACTACAAGTATATAAAACAGGCATTAGAACACAAAAAACATGTTTTATGCGAGAAACCGATGTGTCTTTCAAAAGTGCAATCAGAAGAAGTGTTTAAACTTGCGATGGAGAAGGATCTAGTTTTATTTGAGGGTATTAAGACAGCATATTGTCCGGGATTTATAAAGTTGCTTGGAATTGCATGTGGCGGGATAATAGGAAATATTAAGGATGTAGAAGCCTGTTTTACAAAATTGGAAGATGACAATAACAGGGAATTAAAAGACAAAAAATATGGTGGAAGCTTTACAGAACTTGGAAGCTATTGTCTACTCCCAATTTTGAAAATATATGGTCATGATTATGAGGACATAAGGTTTGAGACAATCTGTGATGCCAATGGAATAGATATTTATACGAAGGTTTATCTGCGTTATCCAAATGGTCTTGCTACTGCAAAATGCGGACTTGGCGTAAAATCGGAAGGAAAGCTTTTGATATCAGGGACAAGAGGTTATATCACAACAGAGGCACCGTGGTGGAAGACAAGTTACTTTGAAATACACCGAGAAAGACCAGATGATGTGGAACGCTTTTCGGAACGGTTTCTTGGAGATGGGCTTAGATATGAAATAAGTGACCTATTGTCTATGATTAATGGAGATAAAAAAAAGGATTTTAAACTGACAAGAGGCGACAGTGTTGCTATGGCAGGGATTATGGAGGCATTTTTGAAGTCGCAGGGAAGGATTTAAGACATGAAAATATGGGCACATAGAGGATGCAGTCAGATGTATCCTGAAAATACGTTACTTGCGTTTGAAAAAGCAATAGAGATACAAGGACTTACAGGAATTGAGCTTGATGTTCAGCTTACAAAAGATGGAGAACTTGTGGTAATCCATGATGAGCGAGTGGATAGGACTACGAAAAGTATAGGGTATGTAAGGGACTATACATTGAAGGAATTGAAAAAGCTTGATATATATGCAGGAGAAAATAAGATACAACATATTCCAACAATGAAGGAAGTGGTTGATCTAATGGAACCAAATTTGAAATTGGGAATGAAATTAAATATTGAGCTGAAAAACAGTATTTATCCATATCATAGTATGGAGGAGAAAATTATAGAATTTGTACATAAACGAGGCATCGAGAATTTTGTAGTATATTCGACATTTTATGCGAAATCTTTGGAAAAATTAAAAGAATTAGATTCACAGGCAGAACTTGCGATACTTGACAGTAAAGTGTCAGATTGTCTATACAAGTTAAGAGGCGGATGCGGCGCTGTGGCAGTTCATCCGTTTTTATATGGAATTGATGTATTATTGGAAGAGTTGAAGGGATATAGAGTGAGAGCATGGATGGGAGGACATCTCTATCCAGAAAAACCAACTGGAACGAGACTTGATTTGGGTAAGCTGGAGAATCAGGGGATTACAGATATATTTTTAAATGAGCCTGAGAGATATTTAATATAATTCAGAGGCGATGAAAGTGACTATTGAGATTAAATAAAAGGAAATATAAAAAGAGAGTTGAGTACGACTATTTGGTTTGGAGGAAGACAAGTATATTTTTGAATTATATTAATAAAAAGTTTATTATAAAGGTAAAAAATATGACAGAATATTATGAAAATAACTTATATAAAACAGAAATTAAAGAAATTGTGAATTATAGTTTACTTGATATATTAAAAGACAAAGTATTTGTTATTGCAGGTGCAAGAGGAATGATTTGCAGTGAACTGATTGATACAATTATGTATGCTAATTTGAATTATGGATTAAATTGTAAAATTTATGGTATAGTCAGAAATATGCAGGCAGCTGAATATAGATTTAAAGCATATAAAAAAAGTATATATTTTCAGCTTGTACAGGCGGATATAAACAAAGATGTGATTAATATTGACAAAGATGTCGATTTTTTTATACAAGGGGCTAGTAATACACATCCAGTTTATTATTCGATATATCCGATAGATACAATATTAACCAATACTGTTGGGACAAATCGTATGTTGGAATTTGCTTCAAAACATAGATGCAAAAGATTTTTATTTTTATCTTCTGTTGAGGTGTATGGTGAAAATAGAGGGGATATAGATAAATTTACGGAAGGTTATTTGGGATATTTGAATTGTAATACACTTAGGGCTGGCTACTCGGAAGCGAAAAGATTAGGAGAAGCGCTTTGTCAGGCATATATAGCTGAAAAGGGATTAGACTGTGTAATACCAAGAATAGCAAGAGCTTATGGAGCGGGTCTTTTAAAGGAGGATTCTAAAGCACTATCGCAATTTATTCATAATGCATTAAAAGGTGAAGATATTGTATTAAAAAGTAAAGGGGACCAGTTTTATTCTTATGTTTATATTGCGGATATTGTAAGTGCGCTTTTGTTTCTTATTGCAAATGGAAAAACAGGAGAAGCTTATAATTTATCAGGTATCGAATCGGATATTACACTTGCAAAGTTGGCAGACTATATTGCCAACTTTGTTGGGACAAGAGTAGTATATGATATTCCTAGTGAACAAGAGGCAGCAGGTTATTCAAAAGCGACGAAGGCTATCTTGGATACTAAGAAAATAGAAAATCTTGGATGGCATTCGCGTTATTCGATCAGAGAAGGAATAAAACGGACATTGCAAATACAAGGGATTAATTGAGGAGTCGCTGATGAATACAGCAATTGTGATAGCCGCAGGCGTAGGACGTAGAACAGGTCAATGTATACCAAAACAGTTCATTAATGTATTAGATAAGCCTATTATTGTATACACATTAGAAAAGTTTCAAAATTCAAAAAATATAGACAATATTGAAGTTGTTTGTTTAAGTGGGTGGGAAGAAGTTTTAAAGGTGTATGCTATGCAATATGGTATTGCAAAACTAAAGTGGATTGTTTCAGGTGGAAATAGCAGTCAAGAATCGATTTACATAGGGTTGAAGAATTTGGGAAGCATTTGTAAAAAAAAGGACATTGTAGTAATTCACGATGGAATCAGGCCAATGGTTGATGAGGAGATTATTGATTCCTGTATAGATATATGCCAAAAATACGGAAATGGAATTACCGCACTTCCAGTTTATGAACAAGTTTTTAAGACATATGATGAGGTTTCATCAAGGGAGTATATTCCAAGAGATCGTTTGAAAATTTTACAGACTCCGCAAGCCTATAAATATCAAGAAATAAGGACAGCGTATGATGAAGCATTCGCTAAAAAAATAGGCGTTCATATATCATCATATGCAAATACAATGATGACAGAATTGGGAAAAACACTTTATTTTTCTAAAGGTTCGACTAAAAATATCAAGATTACAACAAAAGATGATATAAAAATATTTAAAGCAATGTTGAGGGCAGAACAATGATTGAATTAGATCAAGAGACGCTTCGTAAACTCCAAATGACAGAATTGGAAATGTTGAAAGAGGTTGATAGAATATGTAAAAAATATAATATTAAATATTCTCTTGATGGTGGTACACTGTTGGGGGCAATACGACATAAAGGATTTATACCTTGGGATGATGATGCAGATATCGTAATGTTAAGATCTGAATATATCAAATTTTACCAAGCGTGCAAAAAAGTATTAGATACTGATAAGTTTTTTTTACAGGATTTTAGAACAGATCCAAACTATCGTTGGGGATATTCTAAGTTACGTAGAAATGGGACCATCTTTTTGCGAGAAGGCCAAGAACATGGAAGATGGAACCAAGGTGTTTTTATAGATATTTTCGTGTATGACCAAGTACCAGATACATTTATTTTTCGCAGATTGCATTTGCTAATTTGTTTTTGCATTAGGAAAGGCTTGTATTCAGAAGTTGGAAAGAGAAATGCGGCGAATATATTAGTAAGAAAACTGTATCAAGTACTCAATATTGTTCCACGTGACAGATGGGTTAGGTAACTTGAAAAAATTGCAGAGATTACAAATAGGAAAAGAACAGAACTTGTTAGGCACATGACATATCCATATAGAAAAGAATGTCGATATGGATTGCCAAGAGAGTGTTTCGATTCATATATAGATAAGGAGTTTGAGGGACACAATTTCAGAGTATTTAAAAAATATGATCTCTATCTTTCACATTTGTATGGAGAGTATATGAAACTTCCGCCAGTAGAAAATAGGAAAGCACATTCCGTAAGTGAAATAAAACTAATTCATTAAAGAAGCAGAGAAAAGGGAGGCAGCAGGAATTGACTGAATATTCTATGAAATGATGACATAAATGTTGTATTTTTGTTGTATAAGATTGAATGTAGAGGATAAGAATTAATAGGGTTCTAAAAAAGGATTTTGCAGAATAGGAAAGGTTATGTGGGATTTAGAAGAACGGATTGTAAAAGAAAAACAGCGATATTTAGATTTTGTCGAATTGAATAAGGGAAAACATATATATATCTATGGAGCAGGGAAACAAGCAATTCCAATCGCTGATTTTTTCAAAGAAAATAATATTATAATAGATGGATTTTGTGTTACAGATCGATCAAGTAATAGAGGAAAGATTAATAAACTGCCTGTGTATCAAGTTGATGAGCTCCCATATCAGGATGCAGCATTTGTACTTGGAGTGCGCGTGCAATTAAACAATGAAATAGAAGCAATATTAAAGAACAATGGATATACAAATTATTTACTTGCATCAGATTTAGTACGATATTTAGGACCATATGGGTATAGTTTTTATATTAGTCCAATGATTGAAATTACAACGAAGCTTGGGTGTGCGATAGATTGTAAATACTGCCCACAGGAATTATTTATTAGAGAATATTTAAAAGAAAAAAAATCGGATATGGTGTTATCTTTTGAAAATTATAAAATATGTATTGATAAATTGCCTGAGAATACATTTGTTGAGTTTGCTGGTTTTACGGAACCATTTTTTAACGCACAATGCATGAAGATGATTCAATATGCAAAAGAAAAAGGACATCGAGTTAATTTATTTACAACGCTCAGGGGACTACGATTAGATCAAGTGGATGAACTGTTGAAAATAGATTTTGAAGAATTTGTATTGCATGTTCCAGATCAAGAAGGTTATGCCATTATTCCTGTGGATCAACAGTATAAAGAAATTGTCAAAAAACTAAGCAGGGCGAAAAAGAAAAATGGAAATAATTTTATTGACTATGCATGTGCTCAGGGAACAGTATTGAATGAAGTAGGAGAAATTCTGAAAAACAATATTAGGGTCTATGTAGTACTCAATAACCGGGCGGGTAATTTACAAGATAAGTGTCTGTATGGAAGAAAAGATATACAAGGTAGATTAAGATGTGAGCTTTCAAGAGATATTAATCATAATGTGTTATTGCCGGATGGGCGTGTAATTTTGTGCTCAAATGATTGGGGAATGAAGCATGTTATGGGTAATCTGATATATGAAAGTTATGAGCAGATTTTAAACGGAGAGGAAGCGCAAAAAATAAGGAAATCAATGAGTAATGAGTGTCAGGATTTTGTTTTGTGCAGAAACTGTTTTCAGGCAATAGAAGAAGGAGATCCCTAAATGTACATAGAAAGAATTGATAGCCTAATGGATTTAAAGAAATTAAATTTAGATCAATGTATGGTTCTGGCAGATGAAATACGAGAAGCGCTATTGAATACGATTAGTGTGACAGGAGGACATTTATCTTCAAATTTGGGGATTATTGAAGCGACAATTGCATTGCATTATGTATTTAATTCTCCTGAGGATAAGATTATATTTGATACGTCACATCAATGTTATACACATAAGATACTGACTGGAAGAAAAAATGCGTACTTAGAACCACAACAATATAAAAGATATTCGGGATATACAAATCCGGATGAAAGTGTGCACGATCATTTTAAGTTAGGGCATACTTCAACATCGATCAGTTTGGCATGTGGTTTGGCAAGGGCAAGGGATTTAAGAGGGGATAAGTCGAATGTGATAGCAGTTATAGGGGATGGTTCACTGAGTGGGGGAGAAGCGCTTGAAGGGTTAAACTACGGAGGGGCAGAAATAAAAGGTAATCTTATTATTTTGATCAATGATAATCAAATGTCTATTGCGGAAAATTATGGAGGAATATATAAAAATATAAAAACATTACGTGAAACAAAGGGGAAAACAGATAATAATTTGTTTAAACTGTTAGGATACGATTATAGATATGTGGAAAATGGAAATGATATTCGGGAATTAGTGCCTGTATTGCAGGAAATTAAAAATATTAATCATCCAATTATTATTCATGTATGTACCATGAAGGGAAAGGGATATGATATAGCTGAAAATAATAAGGAAGAGACCCATTTTGTAAAACCATTTGATTTAAAGATTGGGGATATACAGAAACCAGTTATAGGCGAGAGATATGATGTGATTATTAGAGAATTCCTAATTAAAAAAATAAGAGCAGATAGAAATATTGTAATTATGACAGCAGCTATGCCAGTTGTTTTAGCGCTATCAAAAGATGTAAGGGAATCTATAGGGGAACAATACATAGATGTAGGCATTGCAGAAGAACACGCAATATCAATGGCTGGAGGAATAGCAAAAAGTGGTGGAAAACCAATATTTTTTACTAGGGCAACATTTTATCAAAGAACATACGATCAAATATCACAGGATATTTGCATCAATAATCTCCCAATAACAATGATATTGATAAATGCATCTATATATGCTGCTACAGATATGACGCATATAGGGATTTTCGATATTGCAATGATGGCTAATATTCCAAATCTCGTAATGTTGGCACCAACTAATAAACAAGAATATTTAGCAATGCTTAATTGGAGTATTGAACAGAATAAACATCCCGTGGCAATCAGAGCACCAAGAAATGGAGTGTATTATGCAAACTATGAAGTTGATACAGACTATGATAAGCTAAACAAATTTAAATTGGTTATTCAGGGAGAAGATATTGCGGTTATAGCATTAGGAGATTTTTATCAATTAGGGGAAGAGGTCATCAAATTAATGAAAGATAAGATTCATATTAATGCAAGTTTGATTAATCCAAGATATGCGACCGGAATTGATGAGACATTATTGAAACGAATTTCTGAAGACCACGATATCGTGATTACTTTGGAGGATGGTATATTGGACGGTGGATTTGGACAGAAGATTTCTGCATTTTACGGAAATTCAGATATAAGAGTATTAAATTATGGATTCAAAAAGGAATTTACGGACTGCTATCTGGTGGATGAAATTTTAAGGAAAAATAGACTACAACCAGAAATGATAGTAGAGGATATTATTTCCTTAAAAGAGAAGATAAGTGTATAACAAGAAGAAAGGCATAATAATGGTAGTATCAATAATTGTACCTATTTATAATATAGAAGCATATGTGGGAAGGTGTATTGAGAGTATTATCAACCAACAATATCGAAATATCGAAATTATATTAGTAGATGATGGATCGGTGGATCATTCAGGAGATATATGCGATATGTATGCCCAAAAGGATTCCAGAATTAAAGTAATACATAAAACAAATGGAGGACGTGTATCTGCTAGAAAAAGTGGAGCTGTTGTAGCAACAGGGGACTATATTATAAATGTAGATGGTGACGATTGGATAGAAAAAGCATATATCTCAAATTTTGTATCTGCAATAAAGAAAAGAGATTGTGATGTTGTATGGGGGATATCATATATTAAAGAACAAAATCAACACAATGAACTTCAAATACCGATCTTTCTAAAAAATGTAACTGTAGAGACAGAAGAAATGCAAGAAAAATGTTTGCAATTAATTAAAGGGAATAGGGGATTTCAAAATGAAATAGACTATTCTATTTGGCTTCAATGTACTCGAAGAGAAGTATATATTTCTGTTCAAAAGGAAGTAGATTGTAGAATATCCCGTGGGGAAGATTTGATATTATCATTGTTCCTTATCAATAAAACTAACAATATCTTTTTTATAAGGAATGATGGATATCATTATGTTCAGAGAGCTACATCATTGACACATAACAAAGCTTCTTATAGTTGGAATGAGTATATGATATTAAAGAATGCTTTGTCTAAGTATATGATAAAATATATATCTTTATATAATATTGCACAAGGATATTTAGTAAGTACGTATATGGCATATTTTTTTGGAAGTTTACAAGATGAATCAAAAGAATATTTGTATCCTTTCCTAAAGGTAAAAAAGAATAGCCGTGTGGCTATCTATGGGGCGGGTAATATAGGAGAAAATATAGTTTCGTATTTGAATAACTCTAACGATTATCAAATGTGTATATGGATAGATAGAAATAAGTCCGACAAAAAAATAGGAAAATGGCAGGTAAAACCGATAGAGCAAATAGTAGATGTAGAATTTGATTTTATCATTTTGGCGACAAACAGAACCATATATATTGGTGAAATGTGGAACATGGTTAAGAAATTAGGTGTACAAGATGAAAAAATTGTATCTGCATTTGATAATTTTTAATATAACTTATTGGAGTTAGTACTTGAATTTTTGTTTAGATAGAATATTAGAGAGAAAATACAAGGGTAACTAATAAGGTGAAAGGTTATAACAATCATGATTGAATTCAGTATTATAATGCCGGTATACAATAATGAAAAATATTTTCCATTGGCGGTAAAAAGCATTGAAAACCAAAATTATGATAATTACGAGCTTATTGTAGTAGAAGATGGTTCTACTGATAGAACGCCTCAAATAGCAGATTTTTTGGCAACAAAGAATATGCACATGAAAGTAATACATCAAAAAAATCAATGGATATACAATAGCTTTAATAATGGAATTGCCTTAGCATCAGGAAAATATATTTATATTTTAAATTCAGATGATGCCTTGATGCCAGGGACACTTGCATTATTTGAAAGAAAGATTAGAGAGTACAATCCAGATATTATATGGACAAAAGTATTAATACATGAGTGCGATGCAGAGCAGAATATTATAACTTATGATAAATTGCATTTGAATCAATATGTAATAGAGGAACACTTTTATGGGAATAAAAGTGAGGTGGAAAAAGCTTGGCCGTATTTTGTATCGAGTAAATTAGCTTGGAACCAGGCAAATTTGTATCGTCGGGAGATTATGCAGAGTCAATTATTTCGGAATGATGTATACGGAGCAGATACTTTATATAATATTAGTATAGCTGATAAGATTCGTTCAGCATTGGTTTTGCAAGAACCAGTATATTTTCATTATATATATGGCAATGAGACAATGAATGCATCAATTGGAAAATATTATTCTTATACGCAGGCAATGCATAATGAAATATATAATAACTATTTACATTTGTTTCAAAATTGGGGATTAGAACAAGAAAACTATATGGAGATGCTTTACAAGATCAGAATGTCAGCATTGACGGGTGAATTAAGAGCTTTACAAGCAGCAAATTGCCCATTGTCTATAGAAGATAAATTACAATATGCATTTTGCGGATGCATAGATGAAACAGTTAAAAAGTGTGTGTTGAAAAGTAACCGTGATGAAGAGCTGGAGAGTCGTATTCTTTCTGGAGTAAGAGAATTGCTTTTAAAAGAAGATATAAATATAGATAATAAAATGTATTTTGCATATGAATTACTGAATTCTCTTTTATGTTATGAGAAAGATGACCAAGATTATAGAACGATTGAAAATGCAGTTAATCATCCGCTTAATCCATATCATATAGGAGGAGTTTTTTATAGAAAGTTAATAACAAATAAAGCACATTAAGGGAAGGAATGTCAAGAGATGTTTAATGGAAATATCTTATGTGCAAAAGAAACTGAGAAGATGGAGGAGGCAGATAAATTGAAAATTTTAGTTACTGGTTCAAATGGTTTTATTGCAAAAAATCTAATTGTAGAATTGCGGAATAAAGGGTATGAAAATTTGTTGCTTTGTAATCGGGATACGACACCAGAGAAGCTGGAACAATATATAGAAGAATGTGATGTTTTAATACATTTAGCGGGAGTAAATCGACCTTCCAGTGAAGAGGAATACTATATAGAAAATGTCGGTTTTACGAAAAAAATCGTAAGATTACTTAAGAATAATCACAAAAGGATATGTATACTTTTTTCATCAACTATTCATACAGGACGACACAAATGCTATGAGGAAAGTAAACGACAAGGAGAAAAGATATTGCAAGACTATGCAAAGGAATCAGGTTCCTCGCTTTTTATATTTCGTTTACCAAATGTTTTTGGAAAATGGTGCAGACCAAATTATAATAGTGTTGTAGCCACTTTCTGCTATAATATTTCACATGGACTAGATATTAAAGTTAACGATCCGGATGTGCAAATGAATTTAGTTTATATAGATGATGTTGTAAATGAATTTCTCTCTGTTATAGTTTTGGAAGTTGAAGAAATAGTTAAATATGTAGAGATTTCACACGCTTATCAAATAACAGTTGGAGAAGTGGCACAGGCAATTATATCTTTTGGTCAAAAACATAAAAGACTTGAAGTCCCACAGGTTGGCAATTCTTTGATAAAAAAGTTATATAGTACATATTTGAGTTATGTGGAACCTGAGAATTATCGCTATGAACTTAAAATGAATATAGACGCACGTGGTTCATTTACAGAGTTTCTACATTCACAGGATTTTGGACAGGTGTCCGTAAATATTGCAAAACCCGGGATTATAAAGGGAAACCATTGGCATCATACAAAAGTTGAAAAGTTTCTAGTAGTGAAAGGTATAGCTTCCATTAAATTTCGTCATATGATAACAGGAAAAATGGTTGAATATATTGTGTCAGATAGAAAATTAGAAGTAGTGGATATTCCTGTAGGATATACACACAATATTACGAATATTGGAATAGAAGATTTGGTTACAATTATGTGGGCAAATGAAACATTTGATAGGGATAGACCAGATACATATTATGAGGAAGTATAGTGTATGAAACAGTTGAAGTTAATGACTATTATAGGAACAAGACCAGAAATTATTAGGCTTTCGGAAGTGATTAAAAAATGTGATTTGTATTTTGATCATATTTTAGTTCATACAGGTCAAAATTATGATTATTCTTTAAACCAAATTTTTTTTGAAGAATTGGGATTGAGAAAGCCAGATTTTTATTTAGATGTTGTGGGTAAAAATTTAGGGGAAACAATAGGAAATATTATCAGTAAAAGTTATGATCTGATGTTGGAGCAAAAGCCAGATGCACTTTTGATATTGGGAGATACAAATTCGGCGCTTTCAGCAATTTCAGCAAAACGATTAAAAATTCCTATTTTTCATATGGAAGCAGGAAATCGGTGTTTTGATGAAAATTTGCCGGAGGAAATCAATCGGCGTATTGTAGATCATATTTCTGATATTAATATGTGCTATTCAGAACATGCTAGGAGATATTTGAATGTTGAAGGGATGGCAAAAGAAAGAACCTATGTGACAGGTTCTCCAATGGCAGAGGTTTTAAGTATGCATTTGAATAAAATTTTGGCAAGTGATGTTTTGGACAAATTAGGGTTAAAAGCTAAGGAATATATTTTGTTATCTGCGCATAGGGAAGAAAACATTGATAATGAAGATAATTTTTATAAACTAATGGATGCGGTTAACTGTATTACAGATACATACCAGATACCAGTAATATATAGTATGCATCCGCGAAGTAAGCATTTTATAGAACAACGAGGATTTCAGTTTGGTTCTTTGGTACGAGAGATGCAACCATTTGGTTTTATTGATTACAATTGCCTACAAATAAATGCGAAGTGTGTAGTGTCAGATAGCGGAACACTACCAGAAGAGAGTGCATTTTTTAGTGTAAAGGGATATCCATTTGCGGCTGTCTGCATTCGTACATCTACGGAAAGACCAGAAGCAATGGACAAAGGGAATTTTATTCTTGCGGGAATTGGTAGGAAAAGTGTATTGCAGGGAATTAATGTTGCAATACAAATGAGTGAAGCAAATATTATGGCATCCGAAGTTCCTGATTACAGAGAAGAAAATGTCAGTATGAAGGTAATAAAGATTATACAAAGTTATGTATCTATTATAAATCGTATGGTTTGGAGGAAATAAAGTATGGTTTATTATGATAATGAATGTGGGAGGAAATGATGAGAGTATTATGGTTGTGCAATTTAGTCCTTCCAGATTTCAGTCAGGAATTTGGAATAAAAAGAAATAATTTTGGTGGTTGGATGACAGCCATGATGTATGAATTGGAAAAAAGAGAGGAAATAAACATCAGTTTATGCTTTCCTATTTACGATAAAAGTCGATTGAAAGATGGAAGCTGTAATAACCATGATTATTATACATATTTAGATAATATAAATGCAGAAACTTATGGTCCAGAATTGATTGAAGCATTTGAACAGATATTAAGAAAGGCAGATCCAGATATTGTCCATATTTGGGGAACAGAGTATCCGCATACAACGGCGATGTTACAGGCATGTAAAAACAAAGGATTTTTGAATAAGGTTGTTGTAGATATTCAAGGACTTGTATCTGTTTGTTCTAAGCATTATTTGACTGGAATACCGAAGAAGTATAGAGCCTTAAAAAGTGGAGATATCACAAGTATGGAAGAGGACAAGATTTTATTCGAGAAACGTGGAAAGTACGAAATAGAAAGTATAAAGATGGCTTATCATGTATTGGGTCGGACAGATTGGGATAGGGCGTGTATTGAGACAATAAATCCCAATATTCAATACTATATCTGTGATAGGATTTTAAGAACTATTTTTTATGAGTATGCTGCTAAATGGAAATATAAGGAATGTAAGAAGCATAGTGTCTTTGTAAGTCAAGCTTCTTATCCAATTAAAGGATTTCACTATTTATTACAGGCATTACCTGTTATTATCGAAAAGTATTCAGATACGCATGTATACGTAGCAGGAAAAGATATTTTTAATGTAGAAGAAAAGGAACCTTATGCGGTTTATCTTGAAGCGCTTATGGAACAATTGAATTTAAGAGAACATATATCTTTTATTGGCAAGTTGGATGAGAGGCAAATGATACAACAATACCTTAATGCAAATGTGTTTGTTTCAGCCTCTACAATTGAAAATTCTCCTAATTCGTTGAGTGAGGCGATGATACTTGGGGTGCCTTGTGTGGCTTCTTATGTTGGAGGGGTTTATAGTAAGATGACTTTTAATGTGGAGGGTTTTTTATATCCGCATAATGAACCGATACTGTTGGCATATTATATTTGTAAAGTGTTTGAGAATAAAGATAATTTATGCGAAAAGTTTTCTAATAATTCGGTACATAAGATGCTAAAAATTGCTAGTCCTAAGCATAATACCAATAGAATAGTACAGATATATAGAGAGATAGAGAGTAAAAATACTAAATAAGAATTTATAATATTAGTTTATTGATGGTTATTAATGGGGGCATTTATGGAAACATTTCAAGATTATGCATATTATTATAATTCTTTTTACAAAGATAAAGACTATGGAGCGGAGGCGGGGATAATTGGTAGAATATTAGAAGGGTGTAACCCTCAAATAAGAGATATTATAAATTTGGGTTGTGGTACAGGGAAGCATGATATTGAAATGCATAAGCTGGGGTATTATTGCAAAGGAATTGATATAAGCCCTTTGATGATTCAAATTGCAAAAAACAATGCTTCTACAAATGAATACAATATTGAATTTGAGATAGCAGATGTGAGAAATTATAAGACAGAGAAAAAGTATGATGCAGCTATCTCGCTATTTCATGTGATGAGCTATCAAAATACGAATAAAGATATTTTTGATGCTTTTTGTTCAACACGAAAACTGTTGAAAGATAAAAATGGATATTTTATTTTTGATGTCTGGTATGGACCGGGGGTGCTCAGTGAAAAACCATGTGTCAGGGTGAAAGAAGTTGAAGATGATGAAAATAGACTAATCCGAATAGCACAGCCAATTATGCATGATAAGAAAAATATAGTGGATGTTAATTATGAAGTATTAATAATTAATAAAGAAACCAACATTGTGCAAACAATAAAAGAAACACATAGTATGCGCTATTTTTTTAGACCTGAACTAGAAAAACTGCTGTCAGAAACGGGTTTTCAATTATTGGATAATATGGATTGCCAAACTTTACGCGAGACAGATTATAATTCGTGGACAAGTTACTTTATTGCGAAGGCAGTTTAGAAGGAGAGTAATAGATAGATGGTTAAATTGATGTCATATGAGGATAATTATTTTGACATTTGTGAGGCTTTGGGATATAAGACTGTGATTTATGGGGCTGGGAAGTGTGCAAAAAAAGCTTTTCCTTATTTGAAAAACGTAGCTTATATATGTGACAAACGTGCAAATGAATTGAAAGAGTTAAACGGGGTTCCTATCATATCGCTGAATGAGCTTCAAAAAATTAAAAAAAAATTGCTGATCGTCATCTGTATAAAATCAGAAAGTGTAAGGGAGGAGATCAAGAATAATTTGGTAAATACACCAATAGAGGCTTTAATATTTGATTATTTTCATAATGTGGCGTTCAATCTTTACAAAGAAAGAAGATTGGTAAATTGTGATGGTAAGAAAGAAATACATTATGTACATTTGATATGTGAAGATGAAGGGTGGATTCTAAGAAAATTTGCCGTGAGGATAAAGGAAGAGTTGGAAAAACAAGGATATAAATGTTCTATTGGTAGTATGGTAGATCCCCTAGCAGATATAAATCATCATGTTATTTATGCAAGTTGTGAACCGATAATTCCATGTAATGATACTTTTATGATTACGCATATTGATTCATATGATAAGATGGAATTTTTAAAACATCAGTTAAAATATGCGAAGATGGGAATATGTATGTCAAGGGAAACTATGGAGCGATTAGCAGCCTATGGTATACCACGGGAAAAATTGTGTTATATTAATCCAGCTCAGGATGGAGTAATAAAACCTAAGAAGTATGTATTAGGTATAACACATAAGACACATAATGATCATAGAAAAAATGAAAGTGTATTAATTACTTTATGTGAAGATTTGGATCCAAATTATTTTATATTTAAAATAATGGGTTCGGGTTGGGATGATGTTGTAAAATCTGTAAGAAATATGGGATTTCAGGTAGATTACTATAATGATTTTGATTATGAGGAATATATGAAATTGATACCTTCACTTGACTATTATTTATTTTGGGGATTTGATGAAGGGTCAATGGGATATTTGGATGCACTTGCTGCAGGAATCGAAACAATTGTGACGCCTCAAGGGTTTCACTTGGATATAAAAAATGGAATAACATATCCATGCCGCATACTATCTGATTTCAAAAATGTCCTTTTGGAACTTCAAAATAAAAGGAAAAAAATTATAGAGTCTGTAGAAACATGGACATGGAAGAATTATGTGGACAAGCATCTTGAAGTATGGAATTATCTGCTTGGCAATACCAAAGATATGTATAAAAATCAGCATTTATATGAGGATGGTATTTTTTCAGTGCTAAAATAATCATATAGAGGAAGAAGAGATATGAGCTTTATACCAGTTAATGAACCATTATTAGATGGAAATGAGAAAAAATATTTGTGCCAATGTATCGACACAGGATGGATTTCTTCTGAGGGTCCATTTGTAAAAGAGTTTGAACAGAAAATGAGCGCAATCGTGAACAGGAAGTATGGTATTGCAGTATCAAGTGGTACTGCCGCGTTAGAGGTAGCTGTACAGGCACTAGGAATTGGGGAAGGCGATGAAGTTATTATGCCAACATTTACAATTATATCTTGTGCGATGGCTGTTACCAAAGTGGGGGCTGTTCCAGTGTTGGTTGACAGTGATATACATACCTGGAACATGAATATCGACGAGATAGAGTCGAAAATAACTTCAAAAACAAAAGCTATTATGATTGTTCACATATATGGTTTACCTGTTGAAGCTAATAAAGTTCTTGAACTCGCAAAAGAGTATAATTTGAAAGTGATAGAGGATGCAGCGGAGATGCATGGTCAGACGTGTAATGGGGATCCATGTGGTAGTTTTGGAGATATCAGTACGTTTAGTTTTTACTCGAATAAGCACATAACCACAGGAGAGGGCGGTATGGTGGTAACAGATAATGAAGAATTGGCGGAGCGGTGCAGATTACTTAGAAATCTTTGCTTTAGAAAAGATATTCGTTATATACATGACGAAATCAGTGATAACTATCGACTTACCAATTTACAGGCTGCAGTTGGACTTGCTCAATTAGAACGATTGGATGAATTTATAAAGAAAAAAAGACAGATGGGAAGATACTATACAGAAAGATTGAAAGATGTAAAGGGGTTGATACTTCCAATTGAAAGAATGAAATATTCTGACAATATTTACTGGGTTTATGGAATTGTATTGGATAAAGAGGTTAAGGCTGACAATAAGGCTGTGCAAAGTTTTTTAGCACAAGAGGAGATTGGAGCAAGAACATTCTTTTGGTGTATGCATGAGCAGCCTGTATATCGAAAGAAAGGGTTGTTTGGAAACAAATCTTATCCAAATGCGGAATATTTGGCGAGAAAGGGATTTTATATTCCAAGTGGACTGGCTTTGACGGAAATGCAAATGGATAAAGTGATAGACAAATTGGTAAAAATGATGGACATAATAGAGTAAGGTTAAGCGGATTATAAATTACTAAGAATATTATTTATCAATTGCACATTGATAATTTCATACTTATATTAACAAATTTATTATTAATAACTAAAATATATTTTATAGTATTATAACTTTAAATTAGATAATAGTATGAGGTGATTCATGTGGAGTAAGAAAGAGATAGTTTAACAATGCACTCAACGAAAGATGCGGATATAAGTATGAAACAAAAAATGCTTATATCCGGATTTTTTATTAAGGAGATTGTGATGAGACAAGTAGAAGAAATCAAGAAAAAGGATAGATTGTTAGCAATAATCATTCGTGACAATTATAATTGTGATGGGGTAGATTTTATTACTCCAAATGAATATTCACAGCAGGTGGCATATATGCATCATCCAACAGGTAAAGCGATAGATGCGCATATACATAATTTAGTTCATAGAAACGTTGTATTGACACAAGAAGTTCTGTTTATTAAAAAAGGTATGTTAAGGGTAGATTTTTATGACGAGTATGAGGATTATTTGGAAAGCAAAGTTCTGCATATGGGAGATATTATCTTATTAGTTTCAGGGGGGCATGGTTTTACTGTTTTGGACGAAGTGGAAATGGTTGAAGTAAAACAGGGACCGTATGCAGGCGACAATGATAAGAAGAGATTTATAGGTGTAGACGAGAGCCAGATTATATATAAGTAAAGGAGGCATCTGGTATAAAAGGCGAGAGTTATATAGGTTGAAAGGAATTACTAAATGAAGGTAGTGTTATTTGGAGTTGGAAGACATATTAACACAATAGAAAGTTATCTGCAAGAAGATGTTAATGTCTTATTTTATTTAGACAATAATTCTGAAAAACAGGCAGGATTGAAAAATGGGAAGAAAATTTATTCTTTAAAAAAATTACTAGATGTATATTTTGATTATGTCATTATTTCTGCACTACACTATCAGGATATGGTGCAGCAGATATTGGAAGTGGGATGTGAAAAAGATAAGGTTATTCCGTTTTTTAAAGAGAATTTTCCTTTTGAAAATTATGGGCATATTTTGAAACCTATGCAGTGTATGCGATATAGTATGGAGTGCCGATTTCAGTATCGCATAGAACAGATAGAAAACAAACAAAAGGTATTTTGGGAAAATATTATTTATGAGATGGCTGATAAAGTTAAAAAAGAAAAGATTGAACTGCCACAGATATGCACAGCAGAGGAGACTATGCAGAAAATAATTCATGACAAGGTATCTATCAGCAGGTATGGAGACGGTGAATTCCAGATTATTTTAGGAGCTGCAAAGGATGTGTATCAAGATGATGATAAAGAATTAGGCAGGCGGTTACAGGAAATATTAACTTCAAATCTGGAAGGGCATATTGTAGCATTGGCAGATGATTATGGCTGCATGGAACATATACGGGAAGAAAATAAGAATGCAATTCGCAGATATATGAATCCAAAAAAACGTAAAGAGCATTATCGCTATATTGATATAAAGAAGCAATACTATAATGCGTATATTAGCAGACCATATGTTATTTATCCGCATGACAGAAGAGAAGAAGCATGTGCTAGATTTGATACTTGGAAGAAAGTTTGGGATGGGAAAAAAATACTTTTCGTTGAAGGCTGTTATACCCGAATGGGGGTTGGCAATGATTTATTCAACAATGCTGCATTGATAGAACGGATTATAGCGCCTGATAAGAATGCGTTTTCCGTTTATCAGGAGATATTGGAAGTTGTACTGCAGACCGAAAAAGACAGAATTGTATTAATCGCGTTAGGACCTACAGCAACAGTTCTTGCATATGATTTGGCAAAAGAAGGGTATTGGGCGATTGATATTGGACATCTTGATTTAGAATATGAGTGGTATTTAAAAGCAGAAGGTTACAGCAGGGTACCTAATAAATATAATAATGAAGTGCCGGGGGGAACCAATGTGGATGCAATTTTTGACGAAGCATATGATAAATCCATTATAAAAACAATAAAGCAGAGGGAAGAACGATGATAAAAGTTTCTGTTATATTGCCATCATTGAATGTAGCAAAATACGTAAGAGAGTGTATTGAAAGCGTAATAAACCAGACATTGCGAGAAATAGAGATTATTTGTGTAGATGCAGGCTCTGATGATGGCACGCGTGAGATATTGCAGGAATATGCACAGAAAGATGATAGAATATTAATTATTGATAGTAACATAAAGAGCTATGGCTTACAGGTAAATATGGGAATAAAAGCAGCAAAGGGAGAGTATATTGCGATTTTGGAAACAGATGATTATGTGCTAAATGACATGTATGAAAAATTATTTAATGTTGCTCAAAAGCATAAACTTGATTATGTTATGGCAGATTATATGGCATTTTATGATGATATTGATGGAGAAAGAAAATTCTTTAAGGTACAAAATTTTTCATCAGTTCCTGAGTTGTATCATGAGGTTTTGTCAATGGAAGCTCATGCACGCCTTTACAGTATTGATGATACTACATTATGGAGAGGAGTTTTTTCAAGAAAATTTCTGTTGTCAAACGACATCAGACTTAACGAAACGCCGGGAGCAGCATATCAGGATATATGCTTTATGCACAGAGTTCGGATGAAAGTAAAAAGAATTATGTATATAAATGAATTCGGATATTGCTATCGCACAGACAGGGCAGAGTCGTCAACAAATTCTATTAAAGGACTGCAATATGCAAAATATGAATATCAGTATTTGTTGGAACAGGATTGTATTCCAGAAATATACAAATCAAAAATATATTATACAATGTCTTTGTCATTAGTGAGCGAGAGTAGAAATATTCTTCCAAGAACAGGGAATGTGTGGTGTACAGCAGATTTAGAATGTTATGAGTGGTTTAGAGATATTCTTCTAAAAGCGATTAAAGATGGACAACTTGTAGAATCGATGGGAGGAGAATCTTGGTGGAAACCACTTTTAGTATTGCTTGCCTCTAGCGAGGATTTTGCCGACAGGCTGAAAGCTGTTTCGGATAATCTTGAGAGGATTAAGAGGATAGCGTCAGATGCGGGATTTATAATAATATGTGGTGCTGGAATACGAGGGCAAGGGTTGGCAAGGATATTAAAAAAAGAAATTATATATGGTAGCAAAATAGATATACTATATGCTGACAATGATAGTAAGATTTGGAATAGCTGTATAAGTGGAATAAAAGTTTTACCAATAGAATTGTGTGTGGAACAGCATCCAGATGCTTTTTTTGTAATAGCAAATAAGATGCACCATATGCAGATAAGAAATCAATTACTATCAAAAGGGATTTCTGAAGAAAGAATATATGAATACAGACCAACAGCAAAATGGAAATAAGTAGAGGGGATTAACATGAAAATTTTTATATGGGGGACAGGTCATGTCGCGCATAGCTATTTATGCCAAAATGAGGTAACTGAAAAAGACATTGTAGGATTTATTCAGACAAATCGTACTCTGAAGGAATGGAAAGGCATAAAGGTGTATAAACCTGATGAAATAGAAAAGATAGCGTATGATTACATATTAGTATGTATATACGGCGATGCAAGAAATATAATCAATACCTGTAATAAGAACAAGATACCTCTTGAAAAAGTTTTATTAATAGACAACTATGAGTGGATAGATGGATCGTCAATGCGAAATATTCCAGAAAGTTTATATCAAAGTATTCAAATATCTAATGCGCAAGTACATGCAGAGAAATATTTTCCAATATTCCAAAGCATAAGGCTTGGAAGAGAAAATGAATTTAAAGAATATGGTATTATAAAGAAGAATAAATCAGATCATATAGAGAATAATTTACTTCAATCAGGATTGTTTGAGGATATAGTATATAAATTAGATTATTTTCGCTATCGAACATTTGAACTAATTGCTAACGAAATTGAAAGAAATGGAATTTGTGGAAATTGTGCAGAAGTAGGTGTATATAGAGGAGAATTTGCAAGATTGATTAATGCAAGGTTTAAAGAACGCAAAATGTATTTGTTTGACACATTTGAATCATTTGATAAAAATGAATATATAGATGAGTTGGCAAGCGGAAATTGCAGTGAGGGATTTAGAGAAACATTTACAGATACAAGCATAGAAAAAGTGTTACATAATATGATTTATCCGGAACAGTGCATTCCACGCGTTGGATTTTTTCCAGATACCGCCATAGGGCTTGAGGAGGAGCGCTATGCATTTGTATCTATAGATGTCGATTTTGAGAAATCTATATTGGAAGGATTACGTTATTTTTATCCAAGGATGAGTGAAGGAGGAAGAATTTTTATTCATGACTATAATAATTGTTTTCTTGGAGGAGTGAAGACCGCCGTTGACAAATATGAGATCGAAAATGAGATGCAGATTGTAAAAATTCCCATTGCAGACGAAGGAGGAACATTAATCATTGTTAAGCAGTAAAAATGTGATTGGATCGTTAGATAAGTTATATAATATATTTAATTCGGATAAGCGTGTGAATTTCTATGGTGCAGGGGTGCGTTTAGGGTTGTTTTTTCAGACAATGGATGAATGTAAAATGACAGTCAGAGCTAATAGAATTCTTGTTTCATCAGCGAAAGGGAATCCCGAACAAATACGTGGTATTCCTGTCGTGGGATTTTCACCGGAGCTTCTCACAAAAGAAGATATTGTGCTTCTAACATTAAGTGAATGTTATGTTGAGGAAGTGGAAAAGATGTTGGCATACACAGAGGCACAAATATATAGAATTGATTTTGATATTATTGATGATATTCCTTCAAGTGAGATAAGGAATTGTATTGCCCCATTTACGAAAAAATTTGAAACAGATTTTTCACAATGGAATATACCAAATGAAAAATATACTAGATGTGCATGGACTATGTGGTGGCAAGGAGAAAATGTTGCACCTGATATTGTTAGGATATGTTGGAAAACTCAAAAAGAAAACCTTCCACATGGAGTGAAGCACAAAATTATTACCAAAGATAATTTCAGAGAATATATAGATATTCCAAAGTATGTGTTGGATAAGTATGAAAAAGGTTATATTATGCCTGCACACCTTTCGGATATTGTAAGATGCTGCCTGTTGTATAAATACGGTGGGATATGGTTAGATTCTACGATACTGATGTGTGAATTAATGCCAGAAGAGTGTATGCAGTATCCTATCTATACAAGAACGACAGTTGGGAGGGAATTTAACTCTAAGGCTGTATGGGCTATTTGGTTTTTGTGTGCTCGGAAAGGCGAAAAGCTTTTCAGGTTTGTGATGGATGCGTATTTTTATTACTTTCAGCATTATGATAAGGTAAAATATTATTTAATGACAGATTATCTAATAGGGATTGCATGTAATATGTTTCCAGATATATGTAAAAAACTGAATAAAATACCATATAACAATATAGGAGCTATGGAACTTGGAAAACATTTGGAAGAATCATATAATGAACAAGATTATAGAAAATATACAAAAAATACTTTTATTCAGAAACTAACATGGCATGGAAACCTGTATGCTGAAAATTCTATTTATAGTCATATAATACGCACATATGGAGGAATAGAAAACTGATGGATTTTGATAGGGAAATACAAGAAATACTTGAATTCGCACACAATATGAAGGAAATAAGAGCTATTAAAGAACAGGTGCTAGCTGGGAAAAAAATTGTTATTTTTGGTGCAGGCAACTGTGGGCATGAAGTTTGGCGTTCTTTGTTAGATGAGGGAATAGAAGTGAAAGCATTTTGCGATAATCGACGTGCAGGAACTATAGATAGAGAAACTTCTTTGCCAATAATTGACGCTATACAGATGGCAAATGACATAAAGAATTATTTTATATTAATAAGCGTAGCTGATAAACCTGTATATGAATTGATATATCATCAACTGATACAGATGGGATTTCAGAGCAGTCAGTGTCTTTTTATGAAGGATTATATAGAAAAGATACCTGCCAGTTTCCTAATAAAATATAAGTATCAGTATCATAAAGTGTTTCATATGCTAGAAGACGAACTTTCTAGAAAAGTATATATTGAACGTATAAAAAGGGTATATATATTGTCCGATATATTAGATGTGATGCAACCTGAAAAAGATCAATATTTTGACAAATTGGTAAAATTGACAGAGCAGGAGGTATTTATTGATTGTGGAGCATACATAGGTGATACAGCCATTGAATTTATAAAAAGAACAAATGGAAAATATCAGCAAATATATATGTTTGAAGCGGAGGAGTCTAAATATGCTCAAATTAAGAGCAGTTTGAAAGATTTTAAATACAAGTTGTATCCGTATGGTGTTTGGTCAGAAAATACAAAATTGTATTTCGAGGCTGGAGGGGGTTCTGCTTCAAAGGTGTCAGCAACAGATACTGGGAAAACAGAAATTGAAGTAGTTGCTTTGGATCATATTGCGTTTGATAAAGTTCCTACGTTTATAAAGATGGATATTGAGGGTTCTGAAAAACAAGCATTACTTGGAGCCAGAGAACTTATTTCAAAGTATACACCAAAACTAGCAATATGTGTTTATCATAAACCAGAGGATTTGTTTGAACTTCCGCTTCTTATTAAAGAAATCAATCCAAAATATAAATTGTACATGCGGCAGTATTCAGATCATTTTGCAGAAACAGTTTGCTATGCATTATAAGATTGTTTCATAATATAAAAAGGAAAATAAGCGGGAATGACAGCAAAAGAACTAATTCACGAGTTGCCAAAGGGATTGATTAAATGGCATTCGTTTGAAAAAGGAAAACAGGCTTTATACATCACAGCATATACAGATTTGGACAGTGCATTTGCAGAGGCGCTTTCTGAGAGCGGAATTATAGTCGAATGTGTATCTGTGAAAGAGATGAAAAGTATTGTAAAAAATAGATACCATTATATTGTAGCATCATCAGTAGTTGAGAAAACGCAAGATGTATCATGTGTCCAAAATATTTTAAGAGAAACCTACAGATTGTTGGAGAAAGATGGAAAGTTATTTTTGATTACTGAAAACCGGCTTGCAATTCGTTATTTTTGCGGAGACAGAGATCCGTTTACAGAGCGTAATTTTGATGGGATAGAGAATTATAGACGTGTCAATTTTAGGGACAGAGATTTGCAGGAAGGAAAATTGTATTCTAAAGCAGAGTTTATAGAGGTGCTAGAGAAATCTGGTTTTAGATATCACAAATTTTATTCTATTTTTCCGGATATTTCATGTCCACAAGTAATCTTTGCTGAAGACTATATTCCACAAGAAGAACTTAACATCAGAATTTTTCCACAGTACCATAATCCAGATACTGTTTTTATTGAGGAAGAGAATTTATATACATCTTTCATAAAAAATGGTATATTCCATGCTATGGCAAATGGATTTTTAATTGAATGTCCATTGAACAATGAATTTTCAACTGTGAATCAAGTTACAGTTTCGATGGATAGAGGGAAAGAAAATGCTCTTTGCACTATTATAAGACAAAATGATTTGGTAGAGAAAAAACCATTGTATGATGAAGGTGTCTGCAAATTAGCTGAATTGGCGAAAAACAGTAGGTATTTACAAGAACACGGTATTAGAATGATAGAAGGAAGAGTAAAAGATCATTCATATATTATGCCATATGTAAATGGAATCCCTCTTGTGAGATACTTTCGATTATTGGCGAAAACTGATAAACAGAAATTTTATAGGCAGTTTGATGCATTGTGGGATTTGATACAAAATTCATCAGAACATATATCTTATGACAAGATAGACTGGGAACATTTTAATCCAATGTGGGATGAGATAAAAAGTGAAGTAGAACAAAGGAGAATTGACAGGGAAGAATGGAAACGTGTTTCGGAGTCGCAAAAAGGGAAAAAATATTTAGGACCTATATTGGCAAAAGGCTTTCCAGATTTAGTACTGGTGAATGGCATTATGACAAATGAAGGATTTGTGTTTTTTGACCAAGAATTATATGTAAAACAGTTTCCAGCAAAAGCAGTAATGATTAGAAATATTGATTTTTTATATCATGGTGATAATGAGATAGAGGTTATATTACCCAAAAAAGAATTGTTGGAACATTATGGAATACAGGAAGCGTATTTTGAAATATATTATGCACACATCTCTCATTTTCTAACAAAACTTCGGAATGATGATATTCTTTTGGAGTATCATAAATTATGTAGGACAAATTATGAAACGCTTCATTCCAATCGTCAACGCATGAACTATTCTGCTGAGGAATATCAGCGTATTTTTGTAGATATTTTTAAAGGTTTGGAAAACAGAAAATTATATCTGTTTGGTTCCGGAAATTTTACAAGAAAATTCCTTGCAATGTATGGAGAGGATTATCATGTGTGTGGAATTTTGGATAATGATAGACAGAAATGGGGAAATGAACTCGAGGGAATAAAGATTCAAGCCCCTTCCTTATTGGAAACGATGGAACCAAGTACTTATAAGGTAATTATTTGCATAAAAGAATATACAGGAGTACTTAGACAAATTAGAAAATTGGGTGCCAAAAATATTGGAATTTATGAAACAAATATGGAATATCCCAGAAAAACAAAGAGAATATCAGTGAAAGATACAGCACAGAATACTGATAAAAAGAAATATCATGTAGGATATATCGCGGGAGTATTTGATTTGTTTCATATGGGGCATTTAAATTTGCTTCGGCGTGCGAAGGAGCAATGTGATTATCTTATAGTCGGCGTGGTGACAGATGAAGGTGTCAAACAGAAAAAAAAGACAGAAGGATTTATTCCATTTGAGGAAAGGCTGGCTATTGTACAATCGTGCAAGTATGTGGATGAGGCAGTAGCAATCCCACTAGAATATAATGACACAAAAGATGCATATTTAAAATTTCAGTTTGATGTACAATTTTCTGGAAGCGACTATAAGAATGACCTAATTTGGTTGGAAAAACGAGAGTTTTTGCGGAAACATGGAGCAGAACTTGTATTTTTTCCATATACAGAAAGTACAAGTTCTACAAAGATAAAAGAAATGATTGAGCGAAAATTAGTATAAATTTATGGGGGAGAATCGAAGAACATTATATGCAATAATAAGATTTGGAGGGGGATTATGAATATAGGCTGTCAAAGTGTCATCAATATAAAAAGACCAGAGCAGGGAACAGCAGATTTAAGGAATGCTGGTATTAATAGGGTTTTTCTGTCCATATATGTAAGATTTCCTCAACAAGAAAGCGGGGAAAAGGCAGAGAAAGCTATAAAAAAATATTCTTCGGTAACAATTAAGGAACGTTATGAAACAGTTGTCAAAAAGTGTATAGACAAGGGGATTCATATTACATTTATAAAAGCTCCAATTATTCCAAGAACATTAGATATATATTCTGTGTTGCCAATACTGGAAACTGCCATACCACAATGCCTTGAACTATGTAGGATGGCAAAGTGTGGTTTTTTGCTCATAGAACTGCCGATTCAATTTAAAGGGAATTATAGGGAAGTTCAACAGACAGTGTATGATTATTGCCTGGTTATGGCAAAAAAAGCTTGGGAATGTGGTGTAACGCTTCTGCTGAAAAACCAGATAAGGGATATAGGTGGGCATCTGGTGCGCGGTTTTTGTGCGGAAGCATCGGATGCTGTAAAATGGGTGGATAGTTTAAATAATAAACTTGGTTATAATGCTTTTGGTTTCTGTGTGGATATGGGGATATGTAATCTTTGTGGAAATGATATTCAAGCTTATATTAACACGCTTGGAAGTCGTATAAAGGTAGTGATTCTAAGGGATAATGATGGACGTAATGATAGTTCACTTCTCCCATTTACATATGCAGATTCTGGAACAGACTGGCTCGGTGTTATCAGAGGACTTCGTGATATAAATTTTGATGGAGAACTTGTGGTAGATTTTTCAAGCACATATAGTTCATTTTCTCCACTTATTAGACCAACGCTTTTTAAACTTGCGAAGGAAATTGGAGATTACTTTCAGTGGCAAATTGAGATAGAAAATAATTTAAAAAAACACCAAAAATTTGTTCTTTTTGGCGCGGGGAATATGTGCCGCAATTACATGAAATGTTATGGCGAGAAATATCCACCATTGTTTACCTGTGACAACAATCCGAAACTTTGGGGAACAGCATTTGAAGGACTAGAGGTAAAAAATCCGGAGATTTTAAGAGAGCTTCCCAAGGATTGTTGTGTGGTTATCTGCAATATTTATTACCGTGAGATAGAGGTACAGCTTCGTGAAATGGGAATTGAAAATATTGGGTATTTTAATGATGAATATATGCCGTCGTTCTATTTTGATAGATTGGACAATGAATGAGAGATTTCAGGAGGGAACATAATGGATATTGGTGTACAAACCAAAAATATAATAAAGGACGAATGTCCGTTGGAAGGTTTTGAATTGTTACAGCAGACGGGTTTTACTTGTTGTGATTTCAGCCTAAATTCGTATCTATTAAATTCGTCTCTATACAGATTTGAAATTAATAATTTTTTTGACCAATCGGAGGTAGAACTTGAGACATTTTTTACACCACATAAAAGAGCAGCAAAAACTGCAAATATCAAGATAAATCAGATGCATATGCCATATCCAAATTATGTGCCAAATGGCGGAGATGAATTAAACGATTATCTAAAAAATATTGTTGCGCCAAAAAGTATGAAGATATGTGCTTTTATGGACTGCCAATATATTGTGATACACGGTTTTAAACTTGCGCACTACTTAGGATCAGAAGAAGTAGAATGGAAGAAAACTCTGGAATTTATCGAGTTTCTTGCGCCGCTGGCAAAGGAGCTGGGCATTACCATATGTATTGAAAATATTTATACTAATATTGGAAATCATATTGTGGAAGGACCATGCTGTGATGCTAGAAAGGCAGCAGCTAGAATAGACACTGTAAATGAAAAATATGGTGCAGAAGTTTTGGGATTTTGTTTTGATACTGGACACGCAAACCTTGTTGGGATTGACTTTGAGGATTTTATAATGGTTCTTGGAAATCGACTAAAAGTTTTGCATATTCATGATAATGATGGTGTTCGCGATTTGCACCAAATTCCTTTCACGTTTACAAGAAGTCGTGAAAATAAAACTTCCACGGACTGGGAAGGTTTTATTACAGGACTTAAAAAAATACATTTTAATCGTGTACTAAGCTTTGAGACTGCGCCAGTACTCACAGCTTTTCCAGATGCTATGAAGGTAGATACGCTCAGTTTTATTGCCAATATAGGAAAATATTTTTCTGGCGTTTTGGGGAAGAAATAGGATAATTAGAAAATACATAATCACATCACAGCAGGAGATACTATAATATGCAGTCTGTTACAGACTGCATGAGATTTTTTGTAGCGCATAGATAAGAATGAGGTGTGATTATGGATTATACAGATGGTTTGCAAGGCGGTGTGCTGCCGCTTGGGCTGGCGTTTGGATTAGCGATGGACGAGCAGGCAATCAATAATTATGGTAAGTTGACAGAATATGAAAAAGAACGAATTCTTGCGGAGAGCAAAAATGTGAAGAGCAAAGAAGAAATGCAGGAGTTGATACAGCGTATCAGTGATGGAGATACAATGATATAGTCAACAGAACGGCAGAAATGGCGGCAGAGGTCTAGAAAATGGCTTTGCCGCCATTGTTATTTTATACAAAAAATCATGGAATAAACTGTAAAAAAGTGAAATTTTTTTATTTCGCTCTTTTAATATAATAGGATTTAGTGTATCATTGAGGAAGGAACATATTCAGAAACTGTAAGGATAGGTTACAGTTTGGTCTAGGACTTTGCATTTACTGCAAATTATGGCTTTATAAGCCACGTAAAATTGCGTAGTGGTAGAAACGCATCGAGCATGTGGCTTGTGATGGCGCGGTTTTCGTATGATATAGAGTGATTAAGAGGGCAGCAATGGATTGTAAAGAGGCGCAGCGATACATTCATCTGTTTTTGAAAGATGAACTAGACAGGGATACGGAGTATCAATTGGTGGAACATATAACTTCCTGCAGTGAGTGTATGGAGGAACTTACGGTTGAATACCTTTTATTAGAAGGTATCAGCAGACTTGAGAATGATGAGGATATAGATGTGCAGAGTGAACTGGAAGATAGGCTGAATCGGATTATTACCCGCAAAAAGGTATTTAAACAGCTAAAAGCCGGTCTTTTTTTAGTTGGTTCGTTGATATTTTGCATATTTTTGCTGGGAGGGGTATAGAACATCATGAGCAGAATTGTTTTGATAGACGGCAGTAATATTTTACAGAAGGCATTTTATAATGTGCCAATAATGACGGATGCGACAGGGCTTCATACCAATGCGGTTTTTGGATTTGTAAATATATTATTAAAAATAGTAGAGAAGGAAAAACCAGATTACTTGAGTGTAATATTTGGAACAGGGGAGAGTGTACAGTCAGAGGCACTTAAAGAGCAAGGTCCTATTTTGAAGGATCTTTTGTCTGCGATGAAGATTTATTTTATGGAAGCGCAAGGAATCAAAACCGCAGATTTTTTGGGGAGCGTTGTAAGGTGTCTGGAAGAAGGATTAGAAAAGGAAGAATTGGAGATTGTGCTGTTTACAAGTGAACGAAATATTTTGCAGCTTGCTTCAAGCAAAACAAGAATTTGTATTGTGGAAACAGGTGGCGGCAAGACGGCATTTCAAGAATATGGAGTGGATACAATACAAAAAGAATATCAGTTTGAACCTGCGTATTTTTATGTGTTGCAGGTATTGACAGAAATAGCGCACATTGGGAAAAAGACAGCAATTGATTTGCTGCATACCTACGCTTCCGATGAGAATATGATAACCGCATTGTATGAACATTTGGACGAACTACCACAAAAGAGTATTCAGGAAAGATTGTTGCAGAACAAAGAGGCAGTTTTGCACGATAAAGAGTTCTGGAAAATTGATAAAAATGTTGCGGTTGATTTTTCACTGGAAAAGACAGTGTTTCATGCTGAAAATATATTTTCAATGGAGTCTAATGTTTTGCTGAAGAGACA
Source organism: Lachnospiraceae bacterium (assembly GCA_949383255.1). GTDB lineage: Bacteria > Bacillota > Clostridia > Lachnospirales > Lachnospiraceae > COE1. Next base: position 103,469 of record CASJPF010000003.1, read on the forward strand.
CTCCTTACACGGCAAATTTGGGCAGTCTGAATTAGGGAACAATTCAGCAGCCATCAATGTAAACAAAGATATTAAGGTGGTTGCCATTCAAACGAAGGGGGATGTTCAAAGCGTTTTTGACAGGGTTATCCAAGCTGGTTATGCGGCAATACGACCAATTAGTGTTAGAGCCAAAGGTGTTGGTGAGTTTGGAGCACACGCAGATGGACAAATGTATTTGCAGATGGATGCAGAGGAAGCAATTTTTGGCTGTATGTTATGCGGTGGTTCGGATAATGAGCGAAATGTTTATTTTATGGAAAGTAGTGACACAATTTCTGCAGAGTATCTTCAACAGCAAATAGAGAGGATGCTTTTGTCAGAAAGGATGTCGGTTGCTGTATTTGATATTAAAAGCGATTATGGCAATCTGTTTTCGCAGGAAAATGACAGAAAGTTGTCGTCGCATGAGATGACAGAGCGGCTTTTTGACTGTAAGATTGCAGCATACTTGATGAATCCACTTAAAAGTGATTATAATATTGTAGATGTAGCGAATGAGTATCTGGGCATTCAGATACAGAAATGGGCAGAGGTATTTGGAAAGGAAGATTTTAGCATAGCGTATCGAAATCAGAGAGAGGAAGTTTTGTCTTATCTTGCAAAAGAAACGTATGTGTTGTACTGCGCAGAACCGTTGCTGGAAACAGCATTGGCGCAAAACAAGATGGATAAGCTCTTTCGGAATCTTGAGATGCCATTAACTTATGTATTGTTTGATATGGAGCGAGAGGGAATTCTTGTTCGCCCGGAGGAACTAAAGAGTTATGGCGAGGCGCTCAACGGTCGAATTAGCGAGTTGGAAAAAGCAATTCATACAGCGGCTGGGGAGGTTTTTAATATTAACTCTCCAAAGCAATTGGGGGAAATTTTATTTGACAAGATGAAATTGCCCGGAGGGAAGAAGACAAAAACTGGGTATTCGACGGCGGCAGAAGTGCTTGAGAAGCTTGCGCTAGAGAATCCAATTGTCAAGGATATTTTGGAATACAGGGGGCTTACAAAGCTGAAATCAACTTATGCAGATGGACTTGCTGTGTATATTGATGCGGAAAACAAGATACACACAAATTTTAACCAGACAATTACTGCGACGGGAAGATTGAGTTCCACAGAGCCAAATTTACAGAACATTCCAATGCGTATGGAGCTTGGCAGACGAATTAGAAAGGTATTTGTACCCCAAAAAGGTTGTATTTTTATGGATGCAGATTACTCACAAATTGAGTTGCGTGTGCTGGCACATATGTCGGAAGATCAGCAGTTGATTGAAGCATATAAAATGGAGGAGGATATTCATAGGATTACTGCGTCGAAGGTATTTCATACACCATTTGCGGAGGTTACGGACTTGCAGAGACGCAACGCCAAGGCAGTAAATTTTGGAATTGTATATGGTATTAGCTCTTTTGGACTGAGTCAGGATTTGAGCATCACGCCCAAGGAGGCGAAAAGTTATATTGATGAATATTTTAAAACGTATCCCGGAATTAAGAAGTTTTTGGATAGGCTGGTAGATGACGCGAAAGATAAGGGATACTGTGAAACGATGTTTGGCAGAAGAAGACCTGTTCCTGAGTTGAAATCTACAAATTTTAATCAGCGTTCTTTTGGAGAGCGTGTTGCCATGAACTCTCCAATACAGGGAACGGCAGCAGATATTATCAAATATGCAATGGTTCATGTTTATGATGCGCTGAAGGCAAAGGGACTTCGGTCAAAGTTGATTTTGCAGATACATGATGAGTTGTTGATTGAGACAAGAAATGAAGAAGTTGAGGAAGTGAGGGCAATTCTGGCACACGAAATGCAGAATGCATGTGAGCTCGCAGTAAAATTGGAGATTGATCTTCACACAGGGACTGATTGGTATGAGGCAAAATAGTATGAAAATTATAGGGATTACTGGCGGTGTTGGTGCAGGGAAAACAAAAGTTCTCTCCTATATAGAATTACAGTTTTCCTGTAGAGTTATAAGAGCAGACGAGGCGGCACACAAGTTGTATGAGCCGGAACAGATATGTTATCAGAAGCTTGTTGCACTTCTAGGACAGGAGATTTTAAACTCTGATAATACGATTGATAAGGCTAAGATGGCAACAGCTATTTTTGGAGATAATGTACTGTTGGCAAAAGTAAATAGTATTGTGCACCCAGAAGTAAAAAAGTATATCCTAAAACAAATTGCCATAGAGCGTGAAAGAGGAGCAGTGGAGTACTTTTTTATAGAGGCGGCACTTTTGGTTGAAGAGCACTATGACCAGATTGTGGATGAGATGTGGTATATCCATTCAGATGTGGCGATTCGGGAGAAAAGGTTGGCGCAGAGTAGACAGTATAGTGCACAGAAGATAGCAGAGATTATGAAAGGACAGTTACATGAGGAAGAATTTAGAAAACACTGTCAGGTGGTAATTATGAACAATGGCGATTTGGAGGAAACCTACAAACAGATTAATAAAATTATGGGGGTTAATATATGAACGAGAGGAACGTGAATGAGGAGGAGCTTGTATTTGGATTAGATATTGGTACCCGAAGTATTGTGGGTACCGTGGGCTATAGACAAGGGGAAAGATTTGTCGTGATAGCGCAGGAAATTCGGCAGCATCAGACGCGTGCCATGTTTGACGGGCAGATTCATGATATCAACAGGGTAGCTGCCTCCATAGCGGATATCAGGCAATGTTTGCAGGAAAAGACAGGTGTCAAATTAAATGAGGCTTGTATTGCGGCCGCGGGGCGTGTGCTTAAGACAATGAATGTACATGCAGATATGGACCTTGACAAAGAGCGAAATGTCACAAAAGACGACATAAGCAACCTAATTTCGCTGGGAATAGAACAAGCATTTGCAGAATTTCAAGATAATAATGATACAGATATGCACTTTTATTGTGTGGGATATTCCGTCGTGCGCTACTATTTGAATGGATTGTGGATGGGACAGCCAGAACACCACAAGGCAAAAACAATTGGAGCAGATATTATTGCAACTTTTCTGCCAGATAATGTTGTGGATGGTTTGTACAGTGCAGTGGAACTTGCTGGACTGCGGGTTGCAAATCTTACATTGGAGCCAATTGCGGCAATTCGAGTTGCTATTCCAGAGAAATTTAGATTGTTAAATATTGCAATGATTGACGTTGGTGCAGGGACATCAGATATTTCGATTACAGATGATGGCACTGTTGTTGCATTTGGAATGATTCCCTGCGCAGGGGATACACTTACAGAGCTTTTGGCAAAAACTTGCCTGATTGACTTTGGCACAGCGGAGATGATTAAGACAGCGGCGACACAGCAGGAAGAAATTGTGTATGAAGATATTATGGGTATGGAGCAGACGATTACTGCAAAGGAAGTAATTGCGATTTGTCAGAACGAGATTGAGCGAATGGCAAAGCTTGCGGCAAATACGATCAAGGAACTAAATGGTGGGACTTCCCCTAGCGCCGTATTTATTGTTGGCGGCGGTGGCAAAATTAAGGGATTTGACGAGTTGGTCGCAGCAGAACTCGGACTAGACCCAAAGCGTGTTGCGCTTCGCGGGGAGGAGATTATGCGGGATATCGATTTTCCGGAGGGTGCACTGAAAGATTCCACGATTATTACGCCGATTGGAATTTGTTTGACATATTATGAGCAGTACAATAATTTTATCTATATCACATTTAATGGCAATAAAATCAAGCTCTATGATAACAATAAGCTTACAGTGACAGATGCTGCGATACAGGCGGACTTTACGAGGGATGGTCTTTTTCCAAGACGCGGGGAAGAACTGCGCTATACTGTAAATGGCAAAAATCGCGTTACTAAGGGAGAATATGGTGAGAGCGCGCACATTTATGTAAATGGTGAGGAAGTGAGTCTTAGCCATAATATCAAGGCAAATGATGTGATTGTGCTTGAGGAATCCACTCTAGGGATACCCGCAGAAGAAAAGATTGCGGATTTGATTGATTATAATGGAAAGATTGTCGTCACAGTAAACGGTGATGAGATGCAGCTTCCAAAGCCCGTAAAGGTAAATGGTACAGCGGTTACAGAAGAGTATTTGATACAATATGGTGATGATATTGAGGTATTTACTACCTATACATATGATGCGTTTTTTGCATTTATGGATTTAACACCAGAGGATATGATTTTATTTGTCAATGGTGAGCAGGCTGACAGTACAGTGGAGATTCATGCTTTGGATAAACTTGAACTTAAGAATCGGAAAGAGCATGAACTTAAAAAAATTTACAAGGAATCACAACGGGAAGCAGTCAGAGATGCGGTGAAAGATCATGTGGCAAAAGCAGAGAAAAAAAGAGAACAGGGGACTTTGAATTCGGAGGAAAAACCAGAGGAAGCGCCAATACAGGAGACTGTTTCTGCAGTGTCAGACAATGAAAAAGGAAATACAGATTCCGATGCAAATAAGGATACCAAGACGCCAGTGGACAAAGAAACAAGAACAGAGGAAAAACAGGAGACAACTTTGGAGGTAGACAAGGCAGCGGCAGAGAAAGCGCCGATAGAGTCCGTAGCTTCAGAATCCGCAGCAGAGGAACCAAAGCAGGAAAATGCATCAGAAACAGATAAAAAATCGGAGTTAGAGTCAGAGACAAAGAAAAAGGAAGAACAGAAGGAAGAAAAGGAGGAATCTGGAAAAAAGATTATTGTCATTGTAAATCAGAATCCGATAGTTATGAGGGGCAAACAGAGTTATATGTTTGTGGATATATTTGATTACATTGATTTTGACACCAGCAGAGTGCGCGGAGGAGGGATTGCCACGCTTGTCAATGGAAAAGATGCGCAGTATACACAGGAAATCCATAATGGGGATAAGATAGAAGTATATTGGAAATAAAACAGATTGGTATAGAACAGGAGTAGAAGTAGATGAGAATGTGCAGTATAGCCAGTGGAAGTAGTGGAAATTGTATCTATATTGGTACAGAGGCGACACATCTTCTGGTAGATGCGGGGATAAGCTGCAAAAGAACGTTGGAGGCACTCAATCAGTTTGGATTGACGGGGAAAGATATTGATGGAATACTAATCACGCATGAACACGCAGACCATATTAGTGGTTTGCGTGTATTGTGCAGACAATTTGGCATACCAGTCTATGCTACAGAAGGAACAATAGCTGCCATGAAAAAAGTGAGTAATCTTGCAGGGATAGAGGACTCACTTTTTCATGCAATTAAAATTGACAAAAAATTTATTTTAAAGGATATCACAATCAATCCAATGAAAATATCCCATGATGCAGCTCAGCCAGCGGCATACAGATTTCAGTATGGAAATAAACGTATGGCAGTTGCAACAGATTTAGGTACTTATGATGCATATACAGTTGAGAGTCTTCGAGGGACAAATGTTCTGTTGCTGGAGGCGAACCATGATGTTAATATGCTCCAAGTAGGACCATATCCATATATGCTCAAACAAAGAATACTAGGTAAAAAAGGGCATTTATCCAATGAACTTTCGGGTAGGCTTTTGAGCCAATTGTTGCATAATGATTTAAAAACAGTATTTTTGGGACATCTAAGCAAGGACAATAATTTGGCGGAGTTGGCATATGAAACGGTGCGATTGGAAATTTCTATGGCAGATAACCCTTATAAACCAGATGATTTTCCAATCTTAGTGGCAAGTCGAACTGAAGTGTCACAGATGGTGGAAATATAAAAGGTAAAAGATATAAGTAAAAGATAGGAGTCATAAATTATGAAAAAAACAATTATTACTGTAGTGGGAAAAGATACTGTTGGAATCATTGCAAAGGTATGTACATATCTTGCTGAGAACAGAATTAATATTTTGGATATTTCACAGACGATTGTGGACGATTATTTTAATATGATGATGATTGCAGATATGGGGCAGGCAGTCAAGTCGGTCAGTGAAATTTCCGATGATCTTGACAAACTTGGAGCGGAGATAGGTGTTATTGTCAAATGTCAGAGGGAGGAAATCTTTAATAGTATGCACAGATTATAGTTTGCGTGCAAATAAAGATATTTTTCGGAAATCTATAATGGAGGACATTTAAGATGATAAACATAAATGAAGTATTGGAAACAAATAAAATGATTGAAAAGGAAAATCTGGATGTCAGGACAATCACGCTTGGCATTAGTCTGTTGGATTGCATTGATTCCGATCTTTCCCGATTAAATGAGAAGATTTACAATAAGATTACGGTTGTGGCAAAGGACTTGGTGACTGTAGGAGAAACAATTGAGAAGGAATTCGGGATTCCTATTGTAAACAAGCGAATTTCTGTCACACCAATTGCTTTGATTGGTGGGGCTGCATGTAAAACTTCTGAAGATTTTGTGACGATTGCTAGAACCTTAGACAAGGCGGGAAGAGCGGTTGGTATCAATTTCCTTGGAGGTTATTCTGCATTGGTATCAAAGGGAATGACAAAGGCAGATGAGTTGTTATTGCGCTCGATTCCGCAGGCACTTGCACAGACAGAACTTGTGTGTAGTTCAGTGAATCTTGGTTCTACCAAGACAGGGATTGATATGGATGCGGTTCGGCTGATGGGGGATATTATTAAAGAGACAGCAGAGTGCACAAAGGACAGGGATTCAATTGGATGTTCTAAGTTGGTGGTGTTCTGTAATGCGCCAGATGACAATCCATTTATGGCAGGAGCATTTCATGGTGTCACAGAGGCGGATGCCATTATTAATGTTGGGGTTAGTGGTCCGGGAGTTGTCAAGAACGCACTGGAGCGCGTGCGCGGAGAAAATTTTGAAGTGCTCTGCGAGACTATTAAAAAGACAGCTTTTAAAGTGACACGTGTCGGACAGCTAGTGGCGCAGGAAGCATCAAAACGACTTGGTATTCCCTTTGGCATTGTAGACCTTTCTCTTGCTCCTACACCTGCAATTGGTGATAGCGTAGCAGATATTTTGTGTGAGATTGGGCTTGAGTATGCAGGTGCTCCGGGGACAACAGCGGCACTTGCCTTATTAAATGATCAAGTGAAAAAAGGTGGTGTAATGGCATCTTCTTATGTAGGTGGTCTGAGTGGTGCGTTTATCCCAGTCAGTGAGGACCAGGGCATGATTGATGCCGTCAATGCAGGAGCGCTAACGCTAGAAAAGCTCGAAGCCATGACCTGTGTCTGTTCAGTTGGTCTGGATATGATTGCAATTCCCGGCGATACCAAGCCAACGACGATTGCGGGTATTATAGCAGATGAGCTTGCGATTGGAATGGTCAATCAAAAAACGACTGCCGTGCGCATTATTCCTGTGATTGGTAAGACAGTAGGAGATAGTGTTGAGTTTGGAGGACTACTTGGATATGCGCCAATTATGCCTGTCAACAAATATTCTTGTGATGCATTTGTTAATCGTGGGGGTAGGATACCTGCACCAATCCATAGCTTTAAAAATTAACTTTAATCAGTTCACAGGTCAGTTCGCTTTGTCGTAAGAGACTAGCAGTGTTAGCTGGTTGGCATCGTTTTTTTTGCTGTAGAACACTCTCGTAAATATTAGCAGCAAATATATCAGATTGCAGAGATGTCAGTGCAATATCACTTAGATGTTTTAACGCATGGGCAGGTTTTGTTATAATAGGAATCGATGCATTTGCTTTAATGGATTTCAACAGGTTTTGACCGCAAGGAGTAAATCCAAGCAATCTGGCATAAGGGGTGTAATCACGTTCTTTTAAGGCATCTGCGCATTCCTGTGTCAATCCCAAAAGAATATGCATTAGACCACGGCAGATACGAGAGTATGTTAAATTTTTAGTCTTACACAATAGTGCAAATTTCTCAAAAGAAACAAAGCGAGAAAGGTTATTGTGCAATGTATGTGATAGTTGTCTTCCAATATCAAAGTAATTGGCGTATACATCTTTGTGACCATAAAGTTGCAGCATCTTATATAGAAGGATTTCAGAAAAATCCTCAGCATACAAATGTTCTTTGTTTTGTAATAGAGTATATATGTCAACTGGCATATGATTTTGCACTGGAGATGTGACAATATTATTCAATGATTGATGCAAAAGTGCATTTCGTATGGCATTTGCAGAGATAAAGCTATCTGATTCTATATTGACAGAAGTATATGCAGCGCCTTTTCTCGTAAGTGTTGCAGGTTTGATTGCACTGTTTCGCTGTATAAGAGCTTTGACATACTCTACTCCAAGGATATTGTTGGAAGCGCTGAGAAAGTTTTGAGTATCCTGATTTGGAAAGAGTTCTGACAGTGCATTGCTTCTGGCTGCAGGAAAAGAACAGCCTTGCTTTAAATGTCGATTTAATGCTGTTTTGTACGCGTCAGATTCGCTGGCAAGGGTGTGGGCATATTGTAAAATTTGGGAAATATTTCCCGATTCGCTGCCAAAATGCAATGACTCGACAACACCGAGCTTGTCCGCCAAAGAAACTGCTCCCTGTGCAAAGTATTCGGCACTGCCAAGTGCAAAGTAAACTGGCAACTCAAAAACAAGGTCGGCACCATGTAGAAGCGCCATGCGACAGCGCTCGTATTTGTTTACAATAGCAGGAATACCGCGTTGCATAAAGTTCCCACCCATAATGACAAGAATTATGTCCGCATTTTCTGTATGGCGTATCGTATTTAACTGATAGAGGTGCCCATTGTGAAATGGATTGTACTCAGCAATTACGGCTGTGACTTTCATAATGTTTATCCTGCCTTATTACAGTTTGTTTTGGAAGAAACTACAAGGTTCTAATTACATATTACATTAGGAGTGTGTGAAAAACAAGCATTTTGGCGCATGATTTTCACGTTATTATTCATGGTTTAATAGATCGCTTATAGTAACTATTCCAAGCGATACTTGAAGTTTTACTGCGCAAAAATCGCTCTTCACTCCTGACCCGTGAAGAATAACATTTTCGTTTCTGCAGAGGCGTGAAAAGTAATAAAACGTCTTCCATTATTTTGATAGTCATGCTATAATTTGGTAGTAAAGGATGGAATTCACATTTCAATTGATATTTCGATTGACATTTCAATAGCAGTTATTATGGGGCAAAGGAGAAAAAAATGGGAAATCAATTAGTATGGGACGAACGATATAACATTGGGGTAGAAGTTATTGACAAAGAACACAAGAAATTGTTCAGTATTTTGAACAAGCTATTTGACTTTGGACGGCAGGAGGAAAAAAGCCAATGGGTTTGCCAGGAGGCAGTAAAATATTTTAGAGATCATGCAATCCAGCATTTTGCGGATGAGGAGAGCTATATGATTTCTATTGGGTATGAAGGACTTGAGACACACCAGCGCATCCATAGAAATTTTAGGGATAGAACGATTCCAGCATTGGAACGTGAGTTAGAGTTAACAAACTACTCAGAGGATTCGGTCAATCATTTTCTTAGTGTGTGTGCAGGATGGCTGATTGGACATACAATGATAGAAGATCACGCGATTGTGAGTGGCGAAACTGTAAAGCAATGGGAAAATATGATGCCGGAGGAAGAACAGGCGGTGATGGGGCAAACGATTGCGAATCTGTTACATAGTATGTTTCAATTAGACCCACGGCTAATTAGCAATTATTATGGTGGTGAAAAATTTGGAGATGGCATTTATTATCGTTTGATTTACAGTACTAAGGAAAAAAAGAGGTGGGAATTTTATCTAATTTTTGAACAACAGCTTATTGTTAGTACAATTGGCAGTGTGATAAATACGAAATCGGAAGCATTGAGTGTTATGTTAATGAATGCGGCCAGATATGTTGCAAGGCAGTTAGTAGAGCGCGTTAAAGGATATTTTCCATCTTCTGATAAGTTCCAAATTAAAGAAGAGCAATTGCTTACTTATGAACAGTTCCAGAAGGTATTTGAGAAACAAAGTCCACAGTTTAGCTTGTTGTTTGATACTGGTAAGGGATATTTTGCTTACTGTGTAGCAGCGACGGATATGCTTCAGCCAGAAGGTGGTGTCTCTATTATTACAGAGAATGCCATGACTGAGGTTGGGAAGTACCTAAACCAAAACAACGTTGAAAAAATCGAGATAAGTCACAAAAAGAAAGTTTTAGTAGTGGATGACTCTGAGTTTATGCTGCGTGCAATCCATGATTTGCTTAGCAGTGATTATGAGGTGATTACAGCAAAGTCAGGATTATCTGCAATTCGGAGTATTACGCTTGATAGACCTGATTTGGTCTTGTTGGACTATGAGATGCCGGTTTGCAATGGAAGCCAGGTGCTTGAGATGATTCGCTCCGAAAAAGATTTTGCAGATATTCCAGTTATCTTTTTGACCAGTAAGGTAGATAAAGAAAGTGTGAGCAAGGTAATTGCGCTCAAGCCAGAGGGATATTTATCCAAATCTATGTCGCCAGAAACTGTAAAAAGGGAAGTGGATCACTATTTTGAAAAAAAAGATCGTGTAAAAAGATAGAAAAGTATGAATAATTTTCCTTTCTTGTCCATATAATGATTACATATAAAATAAAAAAGTATGTGTTAGCATGAGGAGAGTCACTATGGCAAGAGGAGTAAAGAAATCATTACAAGAAAAGATTACACAGAAGGAAGAGCTGATTGAGGCGCTTTCTACGCGCATTAAGAAGGAGAAAGAAGAACTGAACGAGCTTTTGGAGATGCAGAAGATGGAAGAGCTGAATGAGCTCAGGGCAGTTGTACAGAAATCTGGCATGGAGATAGCAGATATTATTCAGATGGCACAGATGCAAGCTGCTCAGTAATGTAGAGTATTCAGGAAAAGTCCAGACATAAATGCGTACATAGCCTGAAAAGGGTATCGTGGGAAGCAGGGTGAATGGACTTTTTTCTTTTGAAAAGAGAAAGGAAGAACAACAATGATAAACATACGTGAATTACAACACAACTATAAGGACTACGCAGAGCAAGAAGTGACAGTGGGGGGATGGCTTAGAAGCAAGCGAGACTCTAAAACCTTTGGGTTCTTGGTCATCAATGATGGTACATTTTTTGAGCCACTTCAGGTGGTTTATAGTGATAAATTAGATAACTTTGCGGCTATCTCAAAACTGAATGTGGGGGCGGCGGTGATTGCAACAGGAATTGTGACATTGACGCCAGAGGCAAAACAGCCGTTTGAGATACAAGCTGTAAATATTGAGATTGAAGGCGATTCAACACCAGATTATCCATTGCAGAAAAAGAGACATAGTTTTGAATATCTCAGAACAATTTCGCATCTGAGACCGCGTACCAACACATTTCAGGCAGTATTTCGTGTGCGTTCCCTCTGCGCCTATGCGATTCATAAATTTTTTCAGGAGCGAGATTTTGTCTATGTCCATACACCACTGATTACTGGAAGTGACTGTGAGGGTGCAGGTGAGATGTTTCAGGTGACAACGCTGGATTTAAAGAATCTGCCAATGGTGGACGGGCAAGTTGATTTCAGTCAAGATTTTTTTAACAAGCCTACGAATTTAACGGTGAGCGGACAGTTAAATGGTGAGACCTATGCGATGGCGTTTAAAAATATTTATACCTTTGGACCAACCTTCCGGGCAGAAAATTCTAATACAACCCGACATGCAGCAGAGTTCTGGATGATTGAGCCAGAGATTGCCTTTGCAGATTTAAAAGACGACATGATGCTTGCTGAGAGTATGCTGAAATACATTATTAACTATGTACTGGAAAATGCGCCGGAGGAAATGGCATTTTTTAATCAGTTTGTGGACAAGGGATTGATAGAAAGGCTTCGTCATGTGGCAGACTCAGAGTTTGGGCATATTACCTACACGGACGCCATCACAGAACTTGCAAAGCACAATGACGAGTTTGAGTATAAGGTATCTTGGGGCTGTGACTTGCAGACAGAACATGAGCGATATTTGACAGAAAAGCTGTTTGGCCGCCCAGTATTTGTGACTGATTATCCAAAAGAAATTAAGGCATTTTATATGAAATTGAATGAGGATAACAAAACTGTTGCAGCGATGGATTGTCTAGTGCCGGGAATCGGGGAGATTATTGGCGGAAGTCAGAGAGAGGATAAGCTGGAGGTTTTGGAAAGAAGAATGCAGGAATGTCATCTAAATCCCGCAGATTATGATTTCTATCTTGATTTAAGACGCTATGGCAGTGCAAGACATGCTGGCTTTGGGCTTGGATTTGAACGCTGTGTAATGTATCTGACAGGCATGGGAAATATTCGAGATGTCATTCCATTCCCAAGAACAGTCAATAATTGTGAGTTGTAAGAAACTGTAAAGAAATAACATCGCAAGAAGGCTTTGCTCGTTTCCTAAGAGCTGTAGAAATGCAAATAAAAGGCTGTGGTTGAGTTTCATATAACGGATTCAATATGCGGCCACAAATAGGTGAAAGTATCAGCAAATTTCGATAGAATCAGAATATGGCATAGGAGAAGTTTGCGTTGTAAACTGGGAGTAACGTCGCAGGCAGTGAGCAAGTGGGAGCGAGGAGTTTCCCATAATTAAAGATACCACATCAAATAGGAAGAACCCACGCTTATATATTTTATCAGCTATAATAAAACGCAAGGACAGCAATTTGATACGGCTGTCCTTTTTCTTTATTTATAGATAGAATCAATAGATTTAGAAATCTTGTAGACCTATATGGATAGAAGATTATTCGGCAATGGTGGATTGCTATTGTTTGGTTAAACACCTATAATATATGGTGAATATTTTGTAGGGTATTTATTATGTTTGAACATATGATAGTACAACAGACAATAAAAAATGGGAGGCGTCTAAGCGGAGCTTTCAGAAACTTTGTGCTGATAATAGAATCAATAGTGTGGTACATCCTAACCGAGTTTGACCGATACTAAAAGATATAGAAAAGCCTATTGATGGGTCAACAAAGAGCAAAACAAAATGGGAGGAAATTAACTTTGGATAGATTATTATATGTTGAAGATGATTTGAGTTTGATTGACGGATTAAAATATACATTGGAAACTAATGGATATATTGTAGATAATGCACGAACTGTAAAAGAAGCACTTTCTTTTTATCAAAAAAACTGCTATGAGCTTCTTTTACTTGATATAACTTTGCCGGATGGTACTGGATTTGATATTTGCAAAGAGGTACGTAGTCAATCATCAACTCCCATTATTTTTTTGACTGCATCGGATGAAGAAATTAGTATTGTCAGAGGACTTGATATGGGCGGTGATGACTATATTACCAAACCATTTAAGCTCAATGAATTGCTTTCCAGAATTAAAGCATTGCTTCGGCGTTCAGCACAGTTTTCAAAGGCAGATAGGATTTTGGAGGCAAATGGTGTCAAGGTAGATGTAGTGGAACGCCTTGTTTGGAAAAAAGGGATTTTGCTAGATGTTACGCTTGTTGAATATAAGTTACTTTGCCTGTTTATGAGAAATCCAAATCATTTATTGACACGAGAAGTAATTTTAGACCGCCTTTGGGATGGCAATGGAAATTATGTTGATGATAACACATTATCCGTTTATATCCGTCGATTGCGAAGCAAAGTCGAAGAGACACCAAACATGCCACAATTTTTGATGACAGAACGTGGTTTCGGTTACAAGTGGATTGTGAAATGAGGAAATGCTATGAGAAAGTTGGGAAAAGATACAAAATATTTATTGTATGGAATAACAATGGTTTTTATTATTTCTTTTCTGTTGGTCGTTGGCATTTCTTATATGCTTGCAACGAATTTTCAACAAGAATTGATAGTCCATGATTATGCTGTGGCGGGTTATCAATTAAATCACAGCAATGAATTAGAAGTTTCAGCTTTTACTGCTGAAAAATGTCCAGATGATATAATGCGTGGTCGCATTGTTTTGGAAACTCTAGGCTATAAGGAAACGGTTGCTATGGAGCTGTTGCCTGCTGTTTTCTCGTATCGAAATTATATAATGATTTCAATTTTCTTATTATTGCTATTTGTTTTCGGAATAATATATACTCTTTTGTTTTTTTATCTGTATAGACAACAAAAAGTTATAAGTGAAGCAGAAACTTCTATTCGGAAATTTTTGGATGGCGATACAATGTGTCGTATAGAAAGTGAACAGACCGGTGATTGGTATAGCCTTTTCCACCAAATCAATGAACTTTCCTCTATTCTTTCTGCTCATGCGGAAAGGGAGAAAAACACAAAGGAATTTTTGCAGAATATTATTTCTGATATATCACATCAAATTAAAACGCCATTGGCAGCGTTAAAAATGTATAATGAAATTATTGGTAGTGAGAATGCAGACATGGATACAAGAAGAAGTTTTTTTCAAAAGTCTACAAGAGAGATTAAACGGATTGAAGATGTCATTTATACCTTATTGAAATTAGCACGACTGGATGCAGGTATTATTCAAATGGAAAAGTCGCAGGAAGATTTGTCTATTCTTATACAAGATATTCTTGAACGATTTGAAGTCTGGGCTGATCGAGAAAAGAAAACTATTCAGTTTATTAGAAAAGAAAATTTAACACTCTATTGTGATGCACTCTGGATTTCTGAAGCCATTGGAAACATTGTAAAGAACGCATTAGAGCATACAGAGGCGGGAGGGCATATTACTATTCGATTGGAGCAAACGCCCTTAATGACCCAAATTATCATAGAAGATAATGGCAATGGTATTCATCCAGATGATTTATATAATATTTTTAAACGTTTTTACCGCAGCCGCTTTTCGCAGGATATTCATGGTATTGGGTTAGGATTACCTCTTGCAAAATCCATTGTTGAGATACATGGAGGGGCTATTTCTGTAACAAGCAGACTGGGGATTGGAACTACTTTTACTTTGAATTTTTTCAACCTTACAAATAAGTAAGATAAGATTCATCTGATTGTAAGGCAAAGGAAGTATTATAGTTCCGAAAGGTAGGTAATAACTATGAATATTCTTGAAGTACAAGATTTGTGCAAAACTTATGGCACGGGAGATGCAGAAGTCCATGCACTGAATCATGTTTCTTTCTCCGTCAAAAAGGGAGAATTTGTTGCCATTGTTGGAGAGTCGGGCTCTGGCAAAAGCACATTACTAAATATAGTGGGAGCATTAGATGATCCCACTGCTGGAAAGGTTTGGATTGATGGAAAAGATATCTTTTCCATGCCAGAAAAGAAATTAACTGTATTCCGGCGACAACATATTGGATTTGTCTTTCAAGCATTCAACTTAATTTCAGAGTTAAATGTGGAACAAAACATTGTGTTTCCGCTTTTGCTCGATTATAAGAAACCAAACTTCCAATTTATAAATGAACTGTTGAATGTGTTGGGACTTACAGAACGACGGAACCACTTGCCCGGACAGCTTTCTGGCGGTCAGCAACAGAGGGTAGCGATTGGCCGGGCTTTGGCGACACGTCCTGCTTTAATCATGGCAGATGAACCAACTGGAAATCTTGACAGTAAAAACAGTCAGGAAGTGCTTGCACTTTTGCAGTCTATGTCGACAAAATACCAGCAAACTATTTTGATGATTACTCATAATGAAAATCATGCGAGTGCCGCTGACCGGGTTTTCCGTATGACAGATGGTGCGTTGAAAGATTTGGGGGTATCATCACAATGAAAAGTTATTTTGATTTAGTTCCTCAATATGAAAAAGTCCATTGGAAAAACAATAAAATATCTGTTTTGTGTATTGTTCTTTCGGTACTCCTTGTAACAGCTATTTTCAGTATGGCAGATATGGCAATCCGGGCACAAACAAACTATTTTATCAAGACAAACGGAGAATACCACATCAGTCTGACCGAGATTGACGAATCAACCGCTAAAGTAGTAGATTCAAGAATTGATGTAGCTGCTTCTGGCTGGGCTTATCAAGGATGTACTGGAACTATCAAGCAAAAAAGTGTAAGCTTTGCCGGGGCAAATGAAACAACATTTACAATACTTACAGAAATGAATATGGAGTGTGGAACATATCCAACGAGGACTAACGAAGCCTTATTGAATAAAACAGCTCTCAATGAATTAGAGCTTTCTATGGGAGATACAGTAACGGTCACTGTTCCAGACGGTTCACAAAAGAGCTATCATATTACAGGCATTCTTGAAGATATGGGAAGTCTGCTCAAAGCTGATGTTTACGGTATGGTTTTAAGTGAAGATGGTTTCCGAGCGATTGCCGATAAAGGTGCAAATGACGGAACAACTTTTCGTGTTCAGTTCAAAAACGGTGTTGATATTCAAAAAGCTATCAGAGAAATAGAAGAAGTATACGGACTTTCTGAGAATCAGGTATCTGAAAATACCGCTTTGATTGGTCTTATGGGACAAAGCGAAAACAGTACTATGCAATCCTTTTATATTGTAGCTGCATTCTTGGTTCTATTGATACTGATTGCAGCAACTGTTATGATTGCCGCCAGTTTCAATACAAATGTTTTGGAACGAGTACAGTTTTACGGAATACTCCGCTGCCTAGGTGCTTCCACACAACAAGTAAAAAACTTTGTTATTCTTCAAGGCTTACGTCAAAGCATAAGAGGTGTTCCTATTGGCCTAATTGCAGGACAGATTATTACATGGTGTGCGTGCTTGCTTTTGAAATCTGTAATTGTAGGACGTTTTTCAGAAATTCCACTTTTTCGATTTAGTGTGATTGGATTGATTACCGGGGCTATTGTCGGGTTTTTAATTGTGTTTTTGGCTTCGTTATCCCCAGCGAAAAAAGCATCTAAAGTTTCACCGATAATTGCAATCAATGGAACCAGTCAGCTTACAAAAAACAAACGAGCGGCAAATACAAAACTATTCCGAGTGGAAACCAGCATGGGAATTTTTCATGCACTGTCAGGTAAGAAAAATGTATTTCTTATGACTTGCTCTTTTGCAATTAGTATTATGCTGTTTCTGTCTTTTCAGGTAATGGTGGTGTTTCTTAATCAGGGGATGCCTGCACTGTCAGCTTCCGCAGCGGATGTATCTGCTATTATGGGAAGTACATCACTCGATAGAAAACTTGTGCAAAAAATTTGTGTGATTGATGGTGTAGGCAAGGTGTTTGGCAGGATGGAAAAAGCAGATTTGCCCATTTTAACAGGGAATGGTACTGGTACTATTACTTTAATTTCCTATGACGATAACCAGTTTAAGTGGGCTAAGGAAGAGCTGAACAAGGGAAAAATCAATTCTGTTCAAGAAAACCAAAATAGTGTTTTAGTTACTTATTATGAGGGGGCAAGATGGAACGTAGGAGATATTATTACTATCCATGCTTCATCAGAGGAAAAGCAGGTGACTGTGGCGGGAATATTGACTACTACAAATGCAACAAATCATGCAGGCAGTAAGGGTTATATGATTTGTTCAGAACAAACATTTGTTGAGATTGCCGGGGATTTGGGTTACACTTCACTCGACGTACAATTATCTAAATCAGGCAACGATAATACAATTTCGGCGATAAGAAAGCTAGTCCCGGCTGATAGCTCGGTTTTAGATAATCGGCTGTCAAATTCCGAAGCACAAAGTTCGTATTATATAGGAGCTATTTTCATTTATGGATTTCTGGTAATTATTGCATTGATAACAATGTTTAATATTTTTAACAGCATGAATGCCAGTGTAACAGCTAGGACGAAACAATATGGTATCATGCGATCGATCGGGATGGATGCAGGTCAGCTCTACAAAATGATTGCGTCCGAAGCATTTACCTATGCTGCGTTAGGCTGCATAGTAGGGTGCATTTTAGGTCTGCCACTTAACAAAATGATGTTTCAATTTTTGATTTCTGATAAATGGGGAACAAGTTGGCAAATTCCATTGAGTTCCCTCTTGATGATTATATTACTCTGTTTTGCGTCGGCGGCAATCGCTATCAGGCATCCAATCAAACAGATTGGCAAAATGACTATTGTGGATACTGTCAAGCAACAACAATAATTTGATTATGTAACTCATTAAAAATCTGGTCTGCAAACTTTCTTGCAGAGTGGATTTTTAATTTTAACTTACAAATGAGTAAGCTGAAATTTACCCTAATGTAAGCTGATTTTGATAAAATGGAGGAAAGTAAGAACGGAGTGATTGAGAGGTGGTTTTATGGGAAATTAGCTGTATTTGATATATCTGAATCCGGTAGAGCGATTGGTGAAAAGCTAGTGCTTCCTTAAAGTATTTCTCTATTGGTACATTGCCTCTAATTCTTCTCGCAGTTTAAGAATTTCTTTTATTGTGTTATAATCTTTTTTTATTTTGGGGCTTGTTAATTCTATCAGAAGATGGCAATGCATTCTTCGCGGAATTGTTTGCCACGCAGAGATAGCAGCCTTGGATACACCATATTCAACTGTGGTGCTTTTGTAAACACGTGTTTCTCCCTTATGAAGACGAACGATCTTCTTTTAAATTCAGTTGTGTAGTTTTGTGACATAATGAAGAAAATCTCCTGCTGTACAACAGGAGATTTTTAATATGCAGAGGAAATAAGTTGTTAAGATGGTTGAAAAGCAGTTGTTTTTACTTTTTTAGAGAGAACTGCCCAATTAATCCGTTGAGAATGGTTGCTTGAGCAGACAATTCTTGACTCGTTGCAGATGCTTCCTGCGCAGTCGCCGCGTTGCTTTGCACAACTTCAGAAATTTGATTAATGCCCTGTTCTGCTTGACGCATTGCGTCGGTTTGGTCCTCTACCATTGTCTTAAGATTTTTGGAGAAATCGGCAATCTGCTTGATTCCGTCTACGACAGATCCAATTGCATGGGCGGCGTTTTCCGCTGCACGATTTCCTTCAGTAACTTCACGGATTGAGCCTTCAATTAATTCTCTAGTATCAACAGCCGCCTTGGCACTTTGGTTTGCCAGCACTCGAATCTGGTCGGCGACAACTGCAAAACCACGGCCTGATTCACCGGCTCTTGCTGCCTCAATAGATGCATTTAGAGATAGAAGATTTGTCTGAGAGGCGATGGATTCAATCTCAGAGATAATATCACCAATTCTGTTGGAGGCTGCATTGATGCGTTCCATCGCAGCCATCATAGAATTCATTTCCTCACGGCTGTTATCTGCTTTTTCTGCATAATGTTGCGCTTTTATGTAGGATTCATCTGCGCTCTGTACGCTCTTTTCCATTGTGGTAGTAATATCAGAAATTGTGGCGTGTAATTCCATAACAGCGTTCGTCTGTTCTGTGGCACCTTCTGCAAGAACCTGTGATGCTTCTGCAAGATCACCGGAACCAGAAGTTACTTGACTGGAAACTTCGCCAATGGATGTGAGAGTGTCTATCATCTGATCTCGTAATCCGCGCATAGATTCATATAATTTTTGAAAATCACCAGTATATTTTTCAGAGTATTTTGATTTGACAGCATAGTTTCCACTTGCCATCTCACCGAGCACCTCACTAATGTCATGAATAATAATATTGAGGTTGTTTGCCATTTCTGTTGCGTCTTTTTCCATGTGTTCTACTTCGTCACCTGTTTCAACCATAGGGAATGGTGAGGTTAGATCTCCAGTGGAGAACGTCTTGAGACGTGACCCAAGTTTTCCAAGAGGAGCGGCGATTCCCTTGGCAATTTGTTTGCCAATTTTCGTTGATAATATCATTGCAGCGATAACAACAATAATTATTGCAGCGGATAAAATTAAGCCTGTAGCGGTAAGCTTGGCAGAGAGACTGTTTCCCTCAGCTACTTTGACATTCAAAAGCGATTCAAGGTTGGCATAAATACTGTTGTATATGCTTGCCAATTCATTTATGGCAATATCTTGTGCCTGCTTACAGAGTTCGCGGTCTGTTGTTGCGCCCAGTTCCATAATTTTTGTGTCCAGTTTCCAATATTCGTCTAACTCTGTGCGAATTTCATTGTATGTTTTTCTACCGTCTTGTGATACAATCGTCTCTTCAATTTTTGCAAAGTTTTCCAAGAAGGCTGTTTTATGTTCATCATGTTGTTTTACTACAGCAGTGATAACGTCTGCTTCGTCATAACCAATGGCAGCTCGCAATGAGGATCTGACATCGGCAAATTCAAACATTGCTTTGCCTATATCTCCCTGAGCAAAACCAAAGTTTTTCAGTGCATAAGAGTATCTGTTTGATATGACAATGAGGACAATCAATCCAAGGATTGCCACGCTTGCTGTAATGGATGCCACCTTAAAAAATGATTTGGTTAGCTTTTTTTCGATGCTTTCTTGTTCGTTCATTGTTAATTTCCCCTTTCTCTTACTACAAAGATACCTTCTATCTGCTTACACACAATAAACAGCGTTATCTCTTATTATAGACGAATAAAAGAAATTTGCAATATAAAAGAAGCGAAATTCAGACGAATTAATGCGAAAACAGTAACAGTTCAGCCGCTTACTGAAAACAGATTCTATCATAAATCTGAAGGACAGCATTGTATTTGCACGAAAACAATGCTATGATAGAAAAACATGATACAATTGGAGGAAGCTATGAAAAAGATAACAAAATTTATTGGGAACAGGGATTTTTACAAGATGGTATTGATGATTGCTGTGCCAATCATGATACAGAATGGAATTACGAATTTTGTCAGCCTGTTGGACAACATTATGATTGGGCAGGTAGGAACAGAACAGATGTCGGGTGTTGCCATTGTAAATCAATTGATTTTCGTCTATAATTTGTGTATTTTTGGCGGCGTGTCCGGTGCTGGTATTTTTACAGCACAGTATTTCGGACAGGGAAACCATGAGGGTGTGCGCCAGACAATGCGTTTTAAACTGTGGATGGTGATTGTAATTACAGCATTGACCGCAATTCTTTTTTTATGTGGCGGAACAAATTTAATTAATGCTTATTTAAAAGGAGATGGCTCGGCAGAAAGCATTGCTGCAACGCTATATTATGGGGAAAAGTATTTAAAGATAATGTTAATTGGTCTGCCAGCCTTTGCAATCGTGCAAATTTATTCTAGTACACTGCGCGAGTGTGGACAGACAATATTGCCTATGAAGGCAGGCGTTGCGGCAGTTATTGTGAATCTTCTATTTAATTACATATTGATTTACGGAAAATTTGGTGCGCCAGCGCTTGGAGTAAGCGGTGCAGCGATTGCGACAGTGCTCTCACGATATGTTGAGATGCTGATAACAGTGATTGGCGTACACAGAAAAAGAAAGGATACCTATTCTTTTGTCACAGGGCTCTACAACACATTAAAAGTGCCAAAAGAGTTAACTTTAAAAATTATAAAAAAAGGCAGTCCGCTATTGTTTAATGAAACGTTATGGGCAGCGGGCATGGCAATGTTGACACAATGTTATTCTGTGCGTGGTCTAAATGTTGTGGCAGGATTAAATGTGTCCAATACAATTAACAATGTGTTTAATATTGTTTTTATTGCACTGGGAGATTCTGTTGCTATTATTGTAGGGCAACTTCTTGGCGCAGGCAAGATGAAGGAAGCAAGAGACACGGACAATAAGATGATTGCGTTTTCGGTAATGTGCTGTACGCTTGTGGCGCTGGTTATGTTTCTTATGGCGCCGCTGTTTCCAAGACTTTATAAGATTAATGACGAGGCGCGGTTACTCGCAAAGTATTTTATTATGGCCACAGCACTTTTTATGCCACAGAATGCTTTTCTACACGCGACTTATTTTACATTGCGTTCAGGTGGCAAGACAATTATTACATTTTTGTTTGACAGTGTGTTTATCTGGTGTGTGAGCGTGGTGATTGCATTTGTGCTTAGCCGTTATACTGGACTGCCTGTCATTGCGGTCTATGCAATGGTACAACTCGCTGACATTATCAAGTGTATTATTGGGTTTATCCTTGTCAAAAAAGGAGTTTGGCTGCAAAATATTGTCGCATAAAGAACAGATGATAATTAGGTGAGCGTATGAGAAAAGATAAAGATATGACAGTGGGAAATCCTTTTAGATTAATTGGCATGTTCTCTTTTTCGCTGATCGTAGGAAATTTATTTCAGCAATTGTATACGTTTGTGGACACGATTATTATAGGAAAGAAAATTGGAACGTTGGGGCTTGCGGCAGTTGGCGGAACAGAGTGGCTAATTTTTCTTGTAAATGGAGTTGTAATTGGTCTCGTTCAGGGTTTTTGTATTCTTTTGGGAAATAGCTATGGAGAGGGAAATGAACGGGGATTTGAGACTTATTATACAAAAGCAAAAAAGATTTGTTTTGTGCTTGCTATTGGATTGCCAGTATTCTTTTTCTTGGTTTCAGGGGTGACTTTGCGTCTGCTTGGCACAAAAGATGAAGTGTATGCAATGGCGCAGGAGTACATATATGTTATTTTTCTGGGGATTCCTTTTTTAGTCTTTTATCAGTTGTTTTCTGGCGCATTAAGAAGCAGGGGAAACAGTCGAATACCACTGTTGGCAATGACAATTTCTTCATTGTGCAATATTGTGTTAGATATTTTATTTGTTAACGTATTGGAGTTCGGGATTATGGGAGCTGCATTAGGAACGATTGTTTCAGAGTGTGTTGTAATGCTCTTTTGCGGTTACTATTTTTATGCGGAAAAGAGAAATGTCGACAAAAGAATAACTGTGGAAAATGAAAAAATAGTTGCTATAAAATTAATTCAAATGGGGATTCCAATGGCATTGCAGAGTGTCATTACCTCTATTGGTGGATTGATTGTAGTAAATAGAATCAACCAGTATGACATTACATTTCTTGCAGGATACACTGCCGCAGTAAAACTATATGGGTTGTTGGAAATCGCAGCGTCTTCCTTTGGATTGGCAGTTGTGGCGTATGTGGCACAAAATTATGGGGCAGGCAAGATGTGCCGCATTAAAAAGGGCGTTCGAGCAAGTTTATTTATGGGAACTGTTGTGGCAGTAATTTGCTCATGTGTGATGGTGTTGTGTGGTTACGATATATTAAGATTGTTTGTAGAAGTATCGGATACGACAGAGAAAATATTAGCTTATGGCTGTCGTTTTTTAAAAATATTGGCAGTATTTTTTCCATTTTTATATTTTCTGTATATTTTGCGGGCAGCACTTCAGGGAATGAATCATACAGTTGTTCCTATGTTGTCAAGTTTTGCACAGTTGATAATGCGCCTTTTGTGTGCGATAGCATTGACAAGATTTATAGGTAGTGATGGAATATTTTGGGGTGAAGTATCTGCTTGGATCTTGGCAGACATGATACTTTTTGGCGTTTATGCGTATCAGATTCAAGCTGTTTTGCGATAAACAGGTTTATAGGTTATTTTTACGAGTCAGGAATGTGCGCATGTACCAAGAATCGTAACGTCTATAGAGCAGCATTTTTGGCGGAAAGGAATGCGAAATGAAATACATACGAAGTTCTACAGGAGTTACAATATTTTTGGTTGTGACCTTTATGGTGATTGCATTTTTCCAACACCCAGATCATGAAGAGCTGTCTATGTTGCCAGAACGGATTGAATATTATTTGGATGAAGGGTGGTTAATGACTTCCCCAGACAGCGAAAAACAGGTAAATATTACGCTGCCTTATTCTGGAAACTATAAGGTTTCTGAGACCATTTTATTTCAAAATAGATTGCCGGAGGAATATTCCAACCTGACTCTGCGGTTTTCGGCAGAAAATGCAACTGTGCGTGTGGTATTAGACGGGGAGGTGCTCTACCAACGCGAACAAGAGGATATAAGTGCAGACAATGAATATTATGTGAAGATTCCTAGCATTGTGCAGGAGGGCGAGGCTTGGGGAGAACTAAGCATTGAACTGACTGTGTTCGATCAGGATAAAGATGTTATACTTAGCAATATGATTGTCGAGACGGGTGACATGGTTGTGATTGGACTTGTAGGCAGCAATCTAACAGATATTGTTTGTTGTCTGCTAATTATAATTACAGCGATTATTATGTTTGTGCTTGCGCTAATACGATGGTACACCAATCAGCCAAGCCGCGGAGAGTTCTATTTAGGGTTATTTGGATTGACAGCCGGCATTTATTGTTTTATAGGTAGCAATACATTAAATATTTTTTTTGACATGCACAACGCTTATATTATGCAAGAGTATTTAATGCTAATGCTTCCAATGTTTTTGGCGCTTTATTTTGAACAGAATCTGCGAAGTTATTATCCTCATCGTTTTGCGGGACTGCTAGTCTTGACTGCTTTGAATGCTGTAATACAGATTTTATTAGAGTGGCAAGGCGTGTCAAATCTAATCGAGCTGACCGATTTGTCCACGGCTGTGGTGGGGATTGTCTGTGTGACTGCCATTGTAAGTTTGATGCAGATAGAGGATAAAAACATTCGTTATCAGACATTTTTGCCAATGATTGCTGTGCTGGTGCTATTAATTGGAGAATTGGCAACTATGGTATTAAATTACTTTTCCATGTATGCCTTTGCGAAAGTAGCAGGGTTGCATGGCATGACTTCCTCTGGAATGCTGTTGACAATTTTACATATTTTACGGCTCTCAAAAGAGTACCAGTTGGATGCAGAGGAAAAAGTAAAGGCGGCAGAACATCAAAATAGATTGCTGGCGCAGGCGAAAAAAGAGGCGGATGCGGCAAGACAGGAAGCGCTTGCCGCAAATGAAGCAAAAGGGAAATTTCTAGCACAGATGTCTCATGAAATTCGCACGCCAATCAATGCAGTGCTTGGCATGGACGAGATGATTTTGCGGGAATCAAAAGAGCAAAATGTCAGGGAATATGCGATGGATATTTATACGGCGGGTCAGTCCTTGTTATCTCTTATTAATGATATTTTGGATTTTTCTAAAATTGATTCAGGAAAAATGGAAATTGTGCCAGTTGAGTATGATGTCAGTAGCATGATTCACGATTTAGTAAATATGATATTGCAGCGTGCTACAGACAAAGGGCTTTGCTTGGAAGTAAAAGTTGACCAAGAAATTCCTTCTAAATTATATGGAGACGATGTGCGAATCCGCCAAATTTTAGTAAATTTACTGACCAATGCGGTCAAATATACACACAAAGGAACGATTTGGTTGCGGATTGAATGTTGTAGTGTGGATAAGACAGCAGTAATTCGCTTTACAGTGGAAGATACAGGAATTGGAATTAAGGCGGAAGATTTGCCAAAGCTTTCTGCGGAATTTGAGCGGATTGAGGAGGACAGAAATCGTAATATTGAGGGTACTGGACTGGGAATGAGCATTACAATTCAACTGTTGGCATTGTTAGGAAGTAAACTGCATGTAGAGAGCGAATACGGAAAGGGTTCTAAGTTTTATTTTACATTGGAACAAAAAATTATTGATAATACACCCATTGGAGATTTTGCGTCAAAAGTTCAACAGGTTGCAGAAAATTTTAGTTATACATCAAAGCTTTGTGCGCCAGATGCAAAGATATTGGTGGTGGATGACAACGCTGTCAATCGCAAGGTACTACGAAATTTATTGAAGGAAACACAGATTCAGGTAACAGAAGCCTCCGGGGGAGCGGAGTGTTTGCGTTTGGTTCAAGAATTTTATTATGATTTAATTTTTTTAGACCATATGATGCCTGAGATGGATGGAGTGGAAACATTACATCGCATAAAAGCGCTAACTGCATTTCCATGTAAGGATACACCGATTGTTGTACTGACAGCAAATGCTGTCTCGGGGGCAAAAGAAGCCTATTTGGCAGAAGGATTTGACGATTTTTTGTCGAAACCAATTGTGCCAGATAAGCTTGAGACAATGATTCTAAAAATGTTGCCAGAAGAATTGCTGCAAACTGTTGCGCAGTCAACACAAAAATTGCAGGAGCAGACAGATGATTCCAAGATGCGTTTGGAAGATTTGCCTGTAATAGAGGGACTTGATTGGAATTATGCATGGCTGCACTTGCCAGATATGGAACTGCTTGCGCTTACTGTGAAAGCGTTTTATGATCAGATTGACACAGCGGCTGATTGCTTGGAACAGGCATATAAGCAGATTTCCGATACAAATCAGTTAGAGTCCTATCGCATTCAGGTACATGCGATGAAAAGTCTTGCGGCGATGATTGGTATTTTGCCCCTGTCAGGTGTCGCAAGGGTATTGGAATCTGCGGCAAAAGATGGTAAAATAGAAGTAATTCTATCTATGACAACCATATTTTTGGAGGAGTGGCGCAGTTACCAACAGAAATTACAGGGAATATTTGGCATTGGAACGAAGCCCAAAAAGCAGATTGCAGATTATTCTGTGCTACAGGCACTTGTTGAGATGGTGCGTTTTAGTATGCAGGAGATGGAGATTGACAGGGCAGACGAATTGATGAAACAGTTGCGCGAATATGATTTTCCAGCAGAAATCGAGCAGAATATTCAGAGACTTGCAGAGGCAGTCACCAATCTGGATATTGAGGAATCAGATCGCCTTGCAGTTTTGCTAGCAGGACAGATGGCAGAACAGAAATAATATAGCAATGATGGGAGAACGAAATGAAAAAGATATTATTAATCGGAAAGTTAAACACAGTGGTAAATGAGACGAATCAATTTTTATCGCAATATTTTCATGTACAGCTCTGCTCAGAAAATGCAGGGGTTTTGGAGGGAATGTTGAAAATTGTAAATCCAGATTTGGTGTTGATTAGTTTAATTGGCGCTTACGATATTGATACATCTATCTTTTTTCTGTTGAGTGACCAATATGCGCAAATTCCAGTGTTGACCATTGGGACAAAAGAGGAGAGCGGAAAGTTTTTTAAGTACTATGAGGGAGCGCAGTTTGAAAATTTAATACGCCCCGTGGAAAATACAATGATTATGGAAGCTGTGTGCAGGCGGCTTGGACTTGAGGAGGAAAAAGTGGAGCAGGAGGCACAAAAAGGAAGCAAAGGGAGTGCGAAAAAGAGGATTCTTGTCGTTGATGACAATGGCACAGCGCTTCGGACAATGAAGGCAATGCTGGAAGACAATTATGAGGTTGCCATAGCGATTTCTGGCGCGCAGGCGATGACTTCCATAGGAAAAAAGAGACCAGATTTAATCTTGTTAGATTATGAAATGCCTGTCTGTGACGGGAAAATGACATTGGAAATGATACGTGCCGACCAAGATTTAACAAATATTCCAGTGGTGTTTTTGACTGCGGTAAATGACCGGGCAAATATTGAGGCAGTATTGAAACTAAAGCCGGCTGGATATTTCTTGAAGCCGCCGGTAAAAGACCGACTGCTTCAAGAAATTGAGAAGATTTTACAGGAGCATTAATTATCGTTCTCTGCGCATTGCTTGATAACCAATTAGCACAGTCCATACATAGGCGCAGGTTTTTGGAATCATTAGCATCCCAATCATGGGAATTGCGTCTGCCCAGAGTACAACTGGAATATAAAAACCAAAACTGAGCACAATGGTCAGCCACATATACTGAAAGGCAGCGTCATGCTGTCTTTTTGCTTCCTGATAAAAGAGCACAATAATTAGCAGACCAAACAGTGCAAATGGAATATTGCGATAAATTCCCCAAGATAAAGGAGGATTTGCCTGTAACCAGCCATTTTGCGGGAAAAGACACAAGATAATGCGGAGGGCTGACAAAAAATACACAAGGATTGTTATACCATTTTTTCCAGAGATTTGATAACGACTTCTCCACACATAGTACAGAAGAATGTAAAAAATAGTCATTGTAATAGAAGTAATAAGCTTGCCGACACCAAGGGCAGTCGTATAGTTTTCAAGCCCCGTTGTGCATAATGCAAGTGCGCGCGGAACCAGATGAAAAGAGTCGCCAAGCCCCAATACGACCGCCATAATGCCAAATAGATAATATTGTTTGTTTCCATTGTTTTTGCGAATCATAATGATTCCAAGGGTGATGACCGTAATTAGATAAATGGTGTCAAATAAAGTTTCTACAATTGCCTGCATTTTTTTCCTCCTAAAATATAATTTTAATAAGCAATACGTCTAATAAGTTCCAAAATGCTGCTGTCGTCATAATTATGGCGAATCAGCGCAGAAATAATCAATGAAAATAGAATGTCTACAAATTTCTGTGGTGTTAGGATACTGTCAAAAGCGTTTGGTCGAATATTTTTGTCTTTTTCCAAAACAGAATAAAGCTTTGATTGAACATGTTCCCATGACTGTGCCATAAGTTGTTGTCCATCTGTTTTGTCATCATTTAGAAAGTGCATAGAATGTGTGGTGAAGAAGCCCGGATATTTTTCGCTGCCTATTTTTATGCAGTCAAAAATCCACTGTACACATTCTATAAAATTGTCAAAATCTGTCTGACCCTCCGAAAAGTGAAAGATGTCATGCCAGATGCTCTCTACGGTAGCAGTTACTAAGTCGGACTTTGACGAAAAATAATTGTAGATAGAGCCAACGGAAACACCGCAGGCTGCGGCGACATTTCGAATGTTGACAGCTTGCCAGCCCTGTGTTATCACCAACAGTCTGCTCTGCTCTAAAATTGCTTTTTTTGAAGTGATAATGGTATTCATAGATTGTTTCTCCTTTTATACTGAACAATGTTCATTATAATGCTTTTTTAAATAAATGTCAAGTTACTGTTCAGACAGGAATTAGCATTTACTGCTAATTCTGTGCGAAAACGTGTCGCATTCAAGTAAAAATCCATAACCGAAGGTGATTTTGCATGGATTTTTACTCGTTACTGGAACGCAGTGAACAGTAACAATGTCAAGATGATAGGTTAAAATAGAATAAAAATTTTTTTCCTTGACAAATCTTATTAGAACGTTTATTATAAATTTAATTAAATACCAACACAAAACTAATGACCAAGAGGAGTACATGTGTTAGGAGATTCACAGAGAGCTGCAGGTGGTGGGATTGCAGTATTCAATAAGACATGGAATGGACTTGGGAAGGTGGGAGCAAAGAGTCTGTTTATAAAAAATGACTTGAGTAATGTCCAACGGGATTTCCGCCCGTTATCAAGGGAAAGCGCATGATGGTGCGTGTGGAGAGAGGGTGTATTTTTATATGCCAAATTAGGTGGTACCGCAGAAGTTTTAGAGCTTTTGTCCTAGTAGAGATATTAGGACAGAAGCTTTTTTTATGCGCATGGGCACCCAAAGGAATATTGTCAGCGAAGCTGACGGGTGCCCTGCGCGCGGGTGGAGAAAAGTTTTAAGAATAGAAAGGAGATGATATAGCCATGATAAAACCTACTTATGAACAAGTAAAACAGTACATAAATGAGTATACCTACATTCCTGTGTGCAAGGAGCTTTTGGCAGACGATATCACGCCTATTTTGATGCTTAGAAAACTTGCAGCACTTGATGAACAATATTTTCTGTTGGAGAGTGTGGAAGGAGGAAGTCTTGGAAGATATTCTTTTTTGGGGTATCATCCGAAATTGACTGTATGTTGTAAAAATGGAATTACTAAAGTAAAGGAAAATGGTATGGTGCGTATTATATCGGGAACGCCCAAGGAGGCATTGCAGACCGTTTTAGAAGCGTACCATTCTCCACAGATTGAAGGGCTTCCTACATTTACAGGCGGTTTGGTCGGATACTTTTCTTATGAGATGATACAATATGCAGAGCCAAAGCTAAAAATAAAGCAAAGTGATATGAATGATTGTGAACTTATGATGTTTGATAAGCTAATTGCATTTGACCAGCTTCATCATAAAGTATGCTTTATCACAAATGCAAAGACACAAGACAAAGAAGCTGGTTATCAAAACGCAGTTGCAGAACTAGAAGCATTTGTGGAAACCATACGCCTGACAGAACCAGTACCATATGAAAAAGCGCTGCCAGCGCCCAAATTTACCTGTAACCTTTCCAGAGCAGAATATTGTGCAATGGTGGAAAAGGTAAAACATTATATCAAGGAGGGGGATATCTTTCAAGGAGTTATTTCACGGCGGTTTGAGGCAGATTATGATGGAGGCTTGCTCAATGCCTACAGGGTACTGCGCACCACCAATCCATCACCTTATATGTACTATATTAAGTTAAATGATATGCAAATAGCAGGAACTTCACCAGAGACTATGGTAAAACTTACAAATGGAAAGTTAATGACATTTCCGGTAGCCGGGACGAGAAAGCGGGGAAAGGATAAAAAGGAAGACTTTATGCTGGAAAAAGAGCTTCTAGCAGATGAAAAGGAACGCGCGGAACATAATATGTTGGTTGATTTGGCAAGAAATGATATTGGAAAAATCGCCGAATATGGCAGTGTTAAAGTAGAGGATTACATGGCAATTCATCGCTTTTCCAAGGTAATGCACATTGCAAGTACTGTTGTTGGAACATTGAAGCCCGGTAAGACCTGTGCTGATACCATAGAAGCGTTGCTCCCCGCAGGGACTCTTTCAGGAGCGCCCAAATTCAGGGCATGTGAGATTATCGACGAGCTAGAACCAGATCCAAGAGGAGTGTATGGCGGAGCGATTAGATATCTTGATTTTAGCGGAAACCTAGATGTCTGCATTGCGATTCGGACAGCAGTAAAAAAGGGTAAAAAAGTTTATGTTCAGGCAGGTGCTGGGATTGTCGCAGATTCTGTGCCGGAGAGTGAGTATCAAGAGTGTGCAAACAAGGCAGGTGCTGTGATTGAGGCAATTTCCAAGGTGGAAGAAATTTGTTAAATATGTGCATTTCTAACAAAAACTCTTATTTCAAAAGTCTATCAAGTGAGATCAGGAGGAATAAAATGATATTGCTAATTGATAATTATGATAGTTTTTCCTTTAATTTGGTGCAAATGATTGGAGAACTGTTAGAGCAAAGAAAAGCTCAAAAAGACCTTCAGGTAATCCGAAATGATACATTTACCGTTGAGCAAATTATAACATTGGCTCCGACACATATTGTTCTTTCACCGGGACCGGGAAAGCCCTCTGATGCAGGGGTGTGTGAGGTGCTTATCAAGGCATTGGCTAACAGGACAGACAATGCGATTGCACTGCTGGGTGTTTGTTTGGGGCATCAGGCAGTGTGTGAGGCAATCGGTGCTAGGATTACATATGCACCAGAATTGATGCATAGCAAACAGAGCACGATTAGAGTAGACAATAAAAGCCTGATATTTCAGGGACTTCCAGAGAAATTAGAAGTTGCAAGGTATCATTCGCTTGTGGCAGATAAGGAGACGATTCCTGATGAACTTATGGTTACGGCAGTTGATGAAAAAGGCGTAGTAATGGCAGTACAGCATAAAAAATATCCGATTTATGGAGTACAGTTTCACCCAGAGTCAATTATGACACCATTTGGGAAAAAAATGATTGAAAATTTTTTATTGGAAAAATAAGAAAGGCAGGGACAAAAAATGATTGTAGAAGCAACGAAAAAAATAGTGCAAAATATTGATTTAACATCTGATGAAGCAGAACAAGTAATGGATGAAATTATGAGTGGAAAGGCAGAGCAGATTAATATGGCATCTTTTCTCACTGCACTTCGTATGAAAGGGGAGACCATTGAGGAGATTACTGCGTTTGCAAAAGGTATGCGCAAACATGGGATAAAAGTTCCTGTCAGTGGTGATGTGCTTGAGATTGTGGGAACAGGCGGTGACGAGGCAAACTCTATTAATATTAGTACAGCGGCGAGCATTGTTGCGGCAGCAGCGGGGTGTAAGGTGGCAAAGCATGGAAATCGAAGTGTATCAAGCAAAAGTGGGGCGGCTGACTGTCTGGAAGCACTTGGCGTAAAGCTGGATTTGGAGCCAGAGAAAAATGCGGAGGTATTAGAAAAAGGAAACATTTGTTTTATGTTTGCACAGAAGTATCATACAGCAATGCGTTTTGTGGGTCCTGTGAGAAAGGGGATTGGTCTGAGGACAGTATTCAATATTCTTGGACCACTTGCAAATCCGGCAGAGGCAAACGCAGAATTGATGGGCGTGTACAGTGAGGATTTGGTAGAGCCATTAGCACATGTGTTGAATAACCTTGGAGTTAAGCGTGCTTTGGTCGTATATGGGCAGGATCGGCTCGACGAGATTTCTATGAGTGCCCCTACAACTTGCGTGGAAGTCCGGGATGGAAGCTTTGAAAAATATGAGATTACACCAGAGCAGTTTGGCTTCAGACGATGCCAGAAAAACGAGCTTATAGGCGGGGACGGATTTGAGAATGCAAAAATTACAGTGGATATTTTAAAAGGCAATTGTACTGACGCGAAAGCAGACGCTGTGATTTTAAATGCTGGCGCAGGTATCTATTTGATGGGGGGTGCTTCCTCCATTGAGGAAGGCGTAAAAGTTGCTACTAATACAATTAGAAGCGGAAAAGCATATGAGACATTACAGAGGTTTGTAAAGCTCACAAACTCATAAGGAGATTATTATGATACTGGATGATTTGGCAGCAGCTACCAGAGCGAGGGTAGCGCGAAAGAAAATGGAAGTACCTTTTGAGGAAGTAAAACAAAAAGCAGAAAAAATTGCAGCAAGTGAAGGTGTATTTACATTTCCGTTTGAGAGAGCAATTGCCAAAAAAGAAATTAGTTTTATTTGTGAGGTAAAAAAGGCGTCACCCTCAAAAGGAATTATCGCTGAGAACTTTCCATATTTGGATATTGCACAAGACTATGAAAAAGCTGGAGCTGATTGCATTTCCGTACTGACAGAGCCAGATTATTTCAAGGGTGGCGATCGATTTTTAATGGAAATTGCCGATAGTGTTACAATCCCAATTATCCGAAAAGATTTTACAATTGACCCATATCTCATTTATGAGGCGAAATTGTTGGGTGCTTCTTGTGTTTTGTTGATTGCAGCATTGCTTGATACAGATAGCATTAGGAAATATAAGGAAGTATGTGATGGATTGGGACTGTCAGCGCTTGTGGAGGCGCATGATGAACGGGAGGTGCACAGTGCACTTGATGCAGGTGTGCGGCTAATTGGTGTGAATAACAGGGATTTAAAAACATTTATAGTGGATATTCAAAATAGCATACGGCTTAGAAGTCTGGTACCTGACAATATCTTGTTTGTGGCGGAGAGTGGGATTCAGAGCGCAAGCGACATACAGAAACTTCGAGATGCGCGTGTGGATGGTGTGTTGATTGGAGAGACATTAATGCGCAGTCAGAACAAGGCAGAGCAGCTTAAGAGGCTAAAAGGAGTATCAGTTGAATGTGTGGGAGATCGTTTATGACAAAAGTGAAAATATGCGGGCTGAGAACACTAGAAGACGTAAGGATTGTCAATCAATATTTGCCAGAGTATGTTGGATTTGTGTTTGCAAAGACCAGACGGTTTGTCACAGATGAACAGGCACTTATGATGCGCCAGATGTTGGATAAACGCATTCAGGTTGTGGGTGTTTTTGTTGATGAACCAATTGAGCATGTGATTCAGTTATGTGACACAGGTGTTATTAATATCGTGCAGCTTCATGGTGATGAGACAAATATATATATTCAGAGACTAAAAGAAAAAATTGACACAAGTGTCATAAAAGCAATTCGAGTACAAAGCGAAAAACAGGTGGCAGAATGTATGTTGACAGATGCGGATTTTATGCTTTTTGATACCTATAAAAGCGGGGTTCCCGGCGGCACAGGGGAATGCTTTTCAATGAAAATATTACAGGAAAGTTTTATAAAACTACGCAAAAACAATCAAACAATCAAACCTTATTTTCTTGCAGGCGGTCTTAATTGTGATAACGTTACAAAAGTAATCCAGCAGACAGACTGTTATGCTGTTGATGTCAGTACAGGTGTTGAGACAGATGGCGCAAAGGATAAGATAAAAATAAAAAGGTTTTTGGAATATGTCAGAAAATTATAAATATGAAAATACTTTTATTACAATAGTAAACTATAAATGAGCAAATTTTATAGTTTGCATAAAATTGTCCTCTATATAAAGACAAAATTAAAGTTTTATAGTTTAGTTGTCTGTGTGCAGAAGACAAAATGCAATATTTTTTGTATAGTTTTTTAGATTTGCTCATTTATAGTAGTAAGTTAAAAAGAGCATAGGAAAGGAACAGATAGAAATGGAAACAAATATAGGAATAAAGAAAGGCAGATATGGCTTATATGGAGGTCAATACATACCAGAGACGTTAGTTCCAGCGGTGCAGGAAGTAGAACAGGCATATGAGAACTATAAAAATGACCCTACATTTCAGGCGGAGCTAAAACATTTAATGGAAAATTACGCAGGTAGACCATCACTTTTGTATTATGCAGAGAAAATGACAAAGGATTTGGGTGGAGCAAAAATTTATCTAAAACGAGAGGATTTGAATCATACAGGGTCGCACAAAATTAATAATGTGCTTGGTCAGGCGCTTCTGGCAAAAAAGATGGGCAAGAAGCGTGTAATTGCCGAGACTGGTGCAGGGCAGCATGGTGTGGCGACCGCTACAGCGGCGGCTTTGATGGGACTGGAATGTGAAATTTTTATGGGCAAGGAGGACACGGACAGACAGATATTGAATTGTTATCGAATGGAACTTTTGGGGGCGAAAGTACACCCCGTAACTACAGGAACCATGACGCTCAAAGACGCTGTCAATGAGACAATGCGCGAGTGGGCTTGCAGAATGGATGATACGCTTTATGTGCTAGGTTCCGTTATGGGACCACACCCATTTCCTATGATTGTGCGTGATTTCCAGAAGATTATTGGAGAGGAAATTAAGGAACAGCTTATGAAAGCAGAGGGAAAGCTTCCCGATGCAGTAATTGCTTGTGTGGGCGGCGGAAGCAATGCAATGGGGGCTTTTTATGAGTTTATACCTGATGCAAGTGTTAGATTAATTGGTTGTGAGGCGGCAGGGCTTGGCGTTGACAATCCAAAAAATGCAGCGACGATTGCAAATGGGAGTGTTGGTATTTTTCATGGGATGAAATCTTTGTTTTGCCAAGATGAATACGGACAGATCGCACCAGTTTATTCCATATCAGCAGGATTGGATTATCCCGGAATTGGACCGGAACACGCAAATCTCAATGAGATAGGACGCGCGCAGTATGTGCCGATTACTGATGAGGAGGCTGTGGAAGCATTTGAATATTTATCAAGAACGGAAGGGATTATTCCAGCGATAGAGAGTGCACATGCAGTTGCTTATGCAAAAAAGATAGCGAAGAATTTTGATAAAGACCAGATTATTGTAGTCACAATTTCAGGGCGTGGAGATAAAGATGTAGCGGCAATTGCAAGATATAGAGGCGTGGAGATTTTTGATTAGCAGCGGGTTGCAACAAGGCTTTTGGCCTGCGTAATTCAAGAAATACACAAATTAAGATATTAATATAAAATGGATTATAAGAGGAGAAATTAAGATGAACAGAATTAGCAAAGCATTTGAGAATAAAAAGGCATTTATTGCATTTGTGACAGGGGGCGACCCCGATATAGAGACAACAGAGGCATTAATTCCGCAGATGGCAGAGGCAGGTGCAGATTTAATTGAGATTGGGATTCCGTTTTCCGATCCTATCGCAGAAGGAGTTGTGATACAGGCGGCGGATGAACGTGCATTGAGGGCGGGAACAACAACCGACAAACTCTTTGACATGGTGAAGCGTGTACGCAAAAAAGTAGATATTCCATTAGTTTTTATGACTTATATCAATCCTATTTATACATATGGAACAGTGCGTTTTACAGAACAGTGTGTTGCGTGTGGTATTGATGGAATTATTGTTCCTGACGTTCCCTTTGAGGAGAAGGAGGAGATAAACAGTGCATGTGAGAAAGCAGGAGTTGAACTAATTTCTATGATCGCACCTACTTCAAGAGAGCGTATTGATATGATAGCGCGTCAGGCAAAAGGATTCCTTTATTGTGTGTCGTCTCTTGGTGTCACTGGAGTTCGAAGCAAAATTACAACAAATATGAAAGAAATGATAGACCATGTGAAAAAGGTGTCTAATATTCCGTGCGCTATTGGATTTGGCATTGCCACGCCAGAACAGGCATATGAGATGGCGGCAGTTTCGGATGGCGCGATTGTAGGCAGCGCTATTGTAAAGCTAATTGCACAGAATGGAAGAAATTGTATTGAGCCAGTGTGCCAGTATATACGTGAAATGAAAGTGGCTGTGGCTGCCGCATATTAAAGAGCGGATTCCATGTTGTGAATAGTAATATGTAAAGAAAAAATACTTGACACCTATTCTTTTTTGTAGTATTCTGGTTAAGTCGTGTGGTACATCAAGTGGAGGAGTTAAGGTGAAGGCTGGTAATCTGACAGCAAAAGAAGCTGTGATCAGACTGGAAAAGCTTGAATATAAAGGGATGCTCTATGATTTTTACGGAGAACTTTTGACACAGCATCAGAAAAACATATATGAAGATGCAATTTTCAATGACTTGTCTTTGAGCGAGATTGCAGATAAGCAGGGAATTAGTCGCCAAGGAGTCTATGACTTACTGAAACGATGTGACAAATTATTGGCGGATTATGAAAAGAAGCTTCATCTGGTGGAAAAGTTTTCTAAGATTAAGCAAAGTATTCAGCAGATTAACGGACTTACTGATGATGAGCAGATAAAACGATTGTCCAATGAAATTATAGAGGAGCTTTGAGGATGGCATTTGAAAGCTTAACAGATAAATTGCAGAATGTTTTTAAAAATTTAAGAAGTAAAGGACGACTGACAGAGGCAGATGTGAAATCTGCGCTCAAGGAAGTTAAAATGGCGCTCTTGGAGGCAGATGTCAATTTTAAAGTGGTAAAGCAATTTGTGAAATCTGTGGAAGAGCGTGCAATTGGTTCTAATGTCATGAACGGATTAAACCCCGGTCAGATGGTTATCAAGATTGTAAATGAAGAGATGGTATCTCTGATGGGGTCTAAGACTACTGAATTGGAGCTGCAACCGGGTAAAGCGACGACTGTGATTATGATGTGTGGTCTGCAAGGTGCTGGAAAAACAACTGCGGCGGCTAAGATTGCCGGAAAGCTAAAATTAAAGGGTAAAAAGCCATTGCTTGTGGCATGCGATATTTACAGACCTGCTGCAATTGAACAGCTGCATGTAAACGCGGATAAACAACAGGTGGATTTCTTTTCGATGGGAAGTAACCATAAGCCCGTTGACATTGTGAAGGCGTCGCTGGAACACGCGTCAAAAAACAATAATAATATCGTTATTATAGATACTGCAGGACGTCTGCACATAGATGAAGAAATGATGGCAGAGCTGCAGGAGATTAAGGAGAATGTCAATGTGCATCAGACGCTTTTGGTTGTGGATGCCATGACCGGGCAGGATGCTGTCAATGTGGCAAAAGAATTTGATGATAAAGTAGGTGTGAGTGGGGTAATCCTCTCAAAGATGGATGGCGATACGCGAGGTGGTGCAGCGCTCTCCGTAAAAGCAGTTACCAATAAGCCAATTTTATTTGTAAGTACTGGTGAAAAACTGACGGATATGGAGCAGTTCTATCCTGACAGAATGGCGAATCGTATCTTGGGTATGGGAGATGTCCTTACTCTAATTGACAAGGTTGCCGAGGCAAATCTGGATATGGATGCGGAGAAGGAAAAGGAAATGGCTTCGCGTCTGAAAAAAGGGAAATTTGACTTTGAGGATTATTTGGAAAGTATGAACCAAATGAAAAAACTTGGCGGTCTGTCAAGTATCCTTGGTATGATGCCTGGTATGGGACTTAAGGCAAGTGATATTGAGGCAGCAGTGGATGACAAACAGCTTGCACATATGGAAGCAATTGTATTGTCTATGACCCCGGCAGAGCGCAAGGACCCAAAATTGTTAAATCCAAGCCGGAAACACCGGATTGCAAAAGGTGCTGGTGTGGATATTGCAGTTGTGAATCGTTTTATCAAGCAATTTGAGCAGTCTCAGAAGATGATGAAGCAGCTCCCGGGAATGATGGGAGGTTTTGGCGGAGGTAAAAAGGGGAGATTTAAACTTCCTTTTTAATACATTATTAATAAGAAAGATTTATGAGGTGAAGAAAATGGCAGTAAAAATCAGATTAAGAAGAATGGGTCAGAAGAAAGCTCCTATCTATAGAATCATTGTAGCAGATTCGAGATCACCCAGAGATGGAAAGTGCATTGAGGAGATTGGAACATACAATCCAAACACAGATCCCAGCGAATTTAAAGTGAATGAGGAGCTGGCGAAGAAGTGGTTATCAAATGGTGCACAGCCTACAGAGGTGGTATCAAAGATTTTTAAGGCAGCAGGGATTGAAAAATAGGATGTCTCAAACACTCATGGAGGTGTGATTGATGAAGGAGTTAGTCGAGGTTATCGCGAAGGCTTTAGTGGACAACCCTGATGAGGTAGTCGTTACAGAGAAGACAGAGGGTAAAAATATCACTGTAGAACTTCATGTAGCACCGGCCGATATGGGGAAAGTAATTGGCAAGCAGGGCAGAATTGCAAAGGCAATCCGCTCTGTCGTCAAGGCGGCATCTTCCAAAGATAATCTTAAGGTGGATGTTGAGATTGTGTAAGATCATAAAAAGGTGTTCAGAGGAACACCTTTTTATTTGCGCTGATTCCTGTGGAGAAATATACAGTTGTTTTTGTGCACAGGGTCTGCCAGAAGTTTGATTGGAGAATAAAAATGGAGGATTTATTACAAGTAGGCGTCATCACGCAGCCACATGGTGTTCGTGGGGAAGTCAAAGTATTTCCCACGACAAATGATGTAAAACGTTTTAAGAAATTAAAGGAAGTCGTTTTGGATACTGGAAAAGAAAGAATAACACTTGAAATAGAAGGTGTTAAGTTTTTTAAACAGTTTGTGATTTTAAAATTTAAAGGTTTTGACAATATTAATGAGGTCGAAAAATATCGGGGGAAGTCCCTTTTAGTGACAAGGGAAAATGCAGTAAAACTTGGGCGGAATGAGTATTTCATTGCAGATTTAATTGATATGGCTGTATATGATGAGTATGAGCAGTATCTGGGTGTGCTGACAAATGTGATTGAAACAGGCGCAAATGATGTGTATGAAGTGAAATTTGAGGATGGTCGGGAAGTGTTATTTCCAGCGATCAAACAGTGTATTCTTGACGTGGATATGGAAAGTAGAAAGATGAAAGTACACATTATGGATGGACTGTTAGATTAGGAGAAATTTATGTATTTTCATATTATGACACTGTTCCCGGAGATGGTACTTAATGGGCTGCGCACTAGCATTATAGGACGAGCAGAGGAGAAGGGATGCATCTCTATAGAGGCAGTAAATATACGAGACTATACACTGGATAAGCACAAAAAGGTGGACGATTACACGTATGGGGGTGGTGCAGGTATGTTGATGCAAG
The DNA here is from genome assembly GCA_949383255.1 of Lachnospiraceae bacterium. Classification (GTDB taxonomy): domain Bacteria; phylum Bacillota; class Clostridia; order Lachnospirales; family Lachnospiraceae; genus COE1. The sequence goes on from CASJPF010000003.1 coordinate 142,677, forward strand.
CACAACCTGTATATGATTGTTGGAAGGCATTGAACGATAACATTATCTGCCGGAGAAGAGTAGAGCAGAAGGAGTTATCAGAGAATGCATTAAAGACAAGAGTAATCTATATGACACCGCAAGGAGAGGTCTTTCACCAGAAAAAAGCAATAGAGTTATCACAGGAAGAGGATTTAATTTTTTTATGCGGACATTATGAGGGGATTGATGAGCGGGTTCTGGAAGAGATTGTAACAGATTATATATCAGTTGGGGATTATGTGCTTACGGGAGGAGAGTTGCCCGCGATGGTTATAATTGATGCGGTGTCAAGACTTGTGCCGGGAGTTTTGAATAATGGGGAATCCGCGCAGACGGAGTCCCATACAAATGGTCTCTTGGAATATCCGCAGTATTCCAGACCAGAGATTTGGCATGAGAAAAGAGTGCCAGAGGTACTTTTGAGCGGTCATCACGCCAATATAGAAAAATGGCGTTTGGAGCAGTCATTGGAGAGGACAAAAGAACGGAGACCGGAATTATATGTGGCATATTTGAAGGAGAGTCCGCCTCATTCGTAACAGTTTAGACAAGCTGACCTGTTGTAGCAAAAGATTTGCTTTACAAATAAATTTTTATTAGCGAACTGTATAGTTTCTTACATGGCTTAAAAAACCATAATTTGCAGTAAATGCTAAGTTTTGCGTAAACAATAATGAATTGTTATTTAAAACATTATTACTGTTCACACCACATCAGTTTTTAGCAGAATTTTAAGCATTGTTCGCGTAAACAGTAACATTGCTGCACATAAATTGATAAAGGGCATCAATTTGGCTGCACTTTTTACTATTTTTGCATACCTATGAACAATAACAAAATATTCATAAAAAAGTGAAAATAGAAAAATTTACTTGCATTTAAGCCAGATTTATGGTAAATTACTACTGTTGCGAATAAAGAGATGGTCCTCTGGTACAAGTTATGTAAGAATGGTTACAATATAGAAGTATTAAGAACGTCGAAAAAATAAGGAGGCAAAGCAAATGAACGAAATTATTAGAGAAATTGAAAAAGAACAGTTAAAGGAAAAAGTTGATAGTTTTAAAGTTGGTGATACTGTGCGTGTGCATGGTAAAATCAAGGAAGGTAACCGTGAGAGAATTCAGATTTTTGAAGGTACTGTATTAAAGATTCAGGGTGGCAGCAATAGAAAAACCTTTACCGTCAGAAAGATTTCCAATGGTGTTGGTGTAGAGAAGACATGGCCAATACATTCTCCAAATGTCGAGAAAGTTGAGCTTGTGAGAGCTGGTAAAGTAAGACGCGCAAAACTGTTTTACTTAAGAGATCGCGTTGGTAAGAAAGCTAAGGTAAAAGAACTGATGAAATAATTGGTTTGAGTGGCGGAGTTTGGTGACAAACTCCGCTTTTGTGTAATTAGTGTCTGCTGATTAGGTTTAAAACACTTGATTTTATCGACTTTTACCG
>CASJPF010000004.1 GCA_949383255.1 Lachnospiraceae bacterium
ACAGCAAACAACCCTTGTTTAGCTATTGCTTAACAGGGGTTCTTTGACAGTCTGAATGTGCGCCAAAAGGCGCACATTTTATTTTGTGGGTTCCTCAGGATAATAGATGATACTGTCCGGTGGTATCACAATATCTTCTATGACTGGTTCAGGGGCTGGCGTGGGGACAGCCGTTCCGCAGTCTGGGCAGAAAGAGGAAGTCAGTGGAACTTCATTGCCACAGTTAGGGCACTGTTTTGCACCTCTTACAAAAATAATTTTTGATTTTAGGCGTGCGATTTCTGCGTGGGCATTAGAAGCAGCAGTGTATTTTTCTTTGAGTTCGGTATCCGGAAAATTTTCGCGCTTTTCATAGACGATTTTTCCAATTTCCAGACAAATTTTATCAATAATATCTTGCTGGACATTAATCTGACTGTTCAGATTGGAAATTTCAGCGAGTTCTTTTGCTTTTCTAGCGACATCTTTACTTTTGTTGGAAATTGAGGAACCTACCTTGTTAAAAAAGTCCATACAAAGTCTCCTTACATTGTTGTACAAACGCTCTTCAAAAGTGTATAATGCAATATATGATTTTATGACAAAAAAGGAGACAAAATAATGTCTGTTAAAATTTTTGTAATGACACATAAACAATTTGAAGTGCCCGACGATCCTATGTATATTCCACTTCATGTCGGTCATAAAAATGCCAGAGAAGAGTTTGGATATTTGGGTGATGATACCGGTGAAAATATTTCAGAACAAAACTGCTATTATGCGGAACTTTCTGGTGTTTATTGGGTGTGGAAAAATAATAAAGATGTTGAAATTGTAGGAGTCTGTCACTATCGACGTTATCTGACAAGTGAAAAGGGGTATGTTTTTACGGAGACAGAGTACGAACAGATTTTATCTAAGTACGATATTGTTACAACAAAGTTGCTAGAACTGCCGGGCTCATACAGAGATGGTTTTCGCGCACATCACAATGTCAGCGCACTGGATGAGACAGGATGTGTTATCTCAAAGCTCTATCCAGAATATTATGACACATTTGTCCGTCTGGTACATCAGAACAAGACATATTTTGGAAATATTATGGTAGCGAAAAAAGAGTTGTTTGATGCGTATTGTGAATGGCTTTTTACAATATTCTTTGCGCTGCAAAAGCGCATTAACCTTTCTTTTGCCGACGATTATCACAAGCGCGTCTTTGGGTTTATTTCTGAATTTTTGCTGTATGTGTGGGTGACAGTAAATCAATGTAGGGCTTTTGAGTGCAGAGTTGCTGTTATTGGTGAAAAGAAAGAGACACATGAAGTCACTGCAAAGATGGCGACTTTTTTTAAAAACAAGGATGTTATTGGTGCAAAGGCATATTTTGAAAAAATTTTAAAACAGCGACCAGATATTTTGATGGAAGCGTCAGACATCAATGGAGAATGTAAGCTTTGTCTACAGGCAGTATCAACTGCTAACTTGGAACTTGTGTCATATAGAAGTTGCTTTTTGGATTATATGGAGGATTATATGCAGATTATCAAGTATTTTCGAGGATTAAACAGCATTGCGTCCATGTCAGTTCAAGCTGTGCTTACAGAGAAAGAACGCCAAAAGAGCACAGCAAAAACAGCATATGTCAAGACAATTGAGGAAAAGAGCCGTGGAGAAATCACTGATAGTATAACTTTTAGAACTACAGAAATTGCAATGCGTGCAGCGATTCGCTTGTATGCGCCGAATCAGAACTGTGCAGACAGAGCTTTTGCACATTGCAAACAACTTGTAAAAATTCAAATAATTTAAAATGCATTTTGTTTTAAGTAACAATAAAATCGCGTTGAAATGTAAAAATTAGCACTTGTAATCAGTTTCAATTTAGCATAGAATAATTATTGGATATGCATAGAGGGGCCTGAAAAGGAGTGTGTAATATCCGTGATAAAAACAAAAAACAAAAAATATTTATGTGTATTTCTTTTAGTGCTGTTTCAGTTTGTCTTGCTGTATGGATGCGGGTCTGCTCAAGATGAAGTTACAATGACATTGCTTGAGGTAGAATCGACAGAAACACAGAGCGCTGGCAATAAAGAAATGACCCCTGTGTCACTTTTCGAGGAAGAAGCTGTACGAGAACCCTCACAGATTTATATTTATATCTGTGGGGCGGTGGATTTTCCCGGCGTGTATTGTCTAAAGGAAGGCAGTCGGCTGTATGAGGCAGTGGAGTTGGCTGGCGGAATGACAAACGATGCAGATAAAAATTGTCTTAATATGGCGAGACAGATTGTGGATGGAGAGCAGATTGTAATTTTGACACAAGAAGAGGCTGCCATGCAAAAAGAAGCAGGCACTTATAAATTTCCGTCAGACCAAAGTACACAGGAGACGACACAGAAGTCAAACTTGGTTAATATTAATACTGCCACCGTTGCAGAACTGACAACTGTGTCAGGTATCGGTGAGAGCAGAGCAGAGGCAATTATTGCTTACCGAGAGAAAAATGGCAATTTTGGCAGTATCGAAGAGATTAAAAAAGTAGATGGAATTAAGGAAGGACTTTTTTCTAAGATAAAGGATAAAATAACAACTTAAGGGGGAAATTCGAGAACAATGGGCAAGAAGGTTTTGGTGGTAGATGACGAGAAGTTAATCGTAAAAGGATTGCGATTTAGTCTGGAACAGGATGACATGGAAGTGGAGTGCGCATATGATGGAGAAGAGGCACTGGAAATGGCAAGGAGTAATAAATATGATCTTGTTTTGCTGGATATTATGCTACCAAAGCTGACCGGGCTGGAAGTTTGCCAACAGATTAGAGAATTTTCCGATGTGCCTGTTATTATGCTTACAGCAAAAGGCGAAGATATGGACAAAATACTTGGTCTTGAATATGGAGCAGACGATTATATCACAAAACCGTTCAATATTCTCGAAGTCAAAGCACGCATTAAAGCGATTATACGTCGGACGGGAAGCAAGGCAAAAAGCGTGGCAGAGAAGAAGACACAGATATTAGAGGCGGGAGATTTGCGTCTTGATTGTGAGGGAAGGCGGCTTCATATCAGTGGCGTAGAGGTAAATCTTACTGCAAAGGAATTCGATGTGCTAGAACTTCTAGTACTAAATCCCAACAGAGTTTACAGTCGCGAAAATCTGTTAAAGTTAGTATGGGGAGAGGACTATCCAGGAGATGTACGAACTGTAGATGTCCATATCAGAAGGCTGCGGGAGAAGATTGAGCCAAACCCAAGTGAACCGAAGTATGTGCATACCAAGTGGGGCGTGGGATATTATTACAAAAATCTTTAATGAAATAATGGTATCACAGAAAAGTGTATATAAATTGGGGAGAGAGAAGTGGCAAAGCTCTGGAAAAAGATGAAAAAAGGGAAAATATTTGAAGGGTTTCGGAGTCTGAAAACAAGGATATTTTGCATTATTATGGCAGCTGGGATTGTGCCGTGTGTAGTGCTTCATGTTGGGATTTTGGAGCGCTATCTGGACAACACGATAACGACAAGGACAAATGAGGTACAAACACAAGTTAAGATTATCGCAGACCATTTAATCACATATAATTATATGTTGGATAACAGCAGTGATGTAGTGAATGCAGAGCTTTCTCAGTTGTCGAATCTCTATGATGGAAGGGTTTTGGTTGTAAATGGAAACCTTAAAATTATTAAGGACACTTATGGAGTCAGTGAGGGAAAAACGATTATTTCCGAGGCGATTATTAAGTGTCTTAAGGGTGATGGACCTTCCAATAGCCTAAAAGATGCCGGATACATTGAAATCATTGTTCCCATTGAAGAAAAGTTGGAGGAGAAGACACATGTTGCCGGAGTGATGCTGACGAGTGTCTCAACAGATAGTATCACAAATGGCTATGAGTACATTCAGAGCAGGGCTTTTCTATTAGAGATTTTAGCGATGGTAGTTATATTTGGCATTGCACTGTTACTCAGCCGCAAAATGTTAAAGCCTTTTGAAAAAATTACGGATGCGATCAATGATGTAAAAAATGGGTTTACAGATGAAGAGATTAGTGTTACGGACTATATCGAGACAGAACATATTGGGGATGCGTTTAATCAGATGATGGGCAGAATGAAAGTGCTCGACAATTCCAGACAGGAGTTTGTGTCAAATGTATCACATGAACTGAAGACCCCGCTTGCGTCCATGAAGGTGCTTGCGGATTCACTGATTTTACAGGAGGATGCACCGGCTGAATTATATCGGGAGTTTATGTTGGATATCGCAGAAGAGATAGACCGAGAAAACAAGATTATTACAGATTTGTTGTCTTTAGTAAAGATGACAAGAACTTCAGCGGATATGAATGTTGAGACTGTAGACATCAATGCGGTGTTGGAGCTTTTGCTCAAGCGTTTAGGACCTATTGCCACGCGGGCTGAAGTGAAGTTAGTCTTTGAGAGCAGAAGACCTGTAAGCGCGGAGATTGATGAGATGAAACTGACATTGGCACTGTCTAATCTTGTGGAAAATGCAATTAAATATAATGTGAAAGGCGGCTGGGTTAAGGTGATACTCGATGCAGATCATCAGTATTTTACTGTTGAGGTATCCGATTCTGGCGTAGGGATTCCACAAGAGTCTATCCAGCATATTTATGAGCGGTTTTATCGGGTAGACAAATCTCACTCCAAAGAAATCGGAGGAACTGGATTAGGACTTGCGATAACGAGGAGTGCAATATTGATGCACCGCGGCTCAATTAACGTAAACAGTGAAGAGGGAGTAGGGACGATATTTACGGTGAAGATTCCACTCACTTATATCGCGTCATAGAAAACTGTAATGAATGAAACAGAAAGGCGATTTTATGAATTGGTATCCTGCAAAGAGATCCCAGAAGGTTCTATTCTTATTTGGCTTCATACTTGTGCTGGCTGTTCTTTCGACAGGATGTAGCAGCGAAAAAAATCAGGGGACAGCGATAGATATTTCTTACTTAAATAAAAAAGAGACAAAACTTGTGACAGAGACACATTATCTTGAGAGCATAGACACAAAGGATATGATAGTGGAGGTGCTAAAATTGTTGTGTGCTGTACCTGACAACAAGGAGTTAAAGGCAACACTCACAAGTGGGATTAATATTGTCACGTACTCTTATGACGGAGAGCAGGTGATTGTATCTCTTGGCGAAAAATATAAGGAATTGTCAAGAACGACGGAAGTACTAACAAGAGCGGCTCTTGTTAGAAGTCTTACAAATATTCCAGGAGTAAACTATGTTATGGTTACAGTGAATGGGGAACCCTTGACAGACTTGTCGGGAAATGCGATTGGGATTATGACAGCTGATATGTTTGTGGACAATGCTGGTACACAGGTGGAGGCGGTGGAGAGTAAGGTAAATTTGCGCTTATATTTTGCAAATGAGACCGGAGACGGATTGATTGCCGTAAATAGAGAACTGACTCATAACGCGGACGTTTCCAATGTGCCAATGGAGAAGTTGGTTGTGGAACAGTTAATTAGTGGTCCGGCAAATGATAAAACTTATCCTACAATCAGTTCAGATACAAAATTAGTCAATATTACTGTGAAGGATGGTGTGTGTTACTTGACATTTAACAGTGAGATGCTCACAGCAGTGAACAATGTGACAACGGATGTGACAATTTATTCGATTGTCAATTCCCTTGTAGAGTTAAGCAATATTAATAAAGTGCAGATATCGATTGAGGGAAATAAAGATGGGAAATTCCGGGATAAATATGAGGCGTCGACTGTTTTTGAGCGAAATCTGTCACTTGTGAATTAGGGACTATAGAAAAATAACAGATTAAGGTGTGATAAAGAATAAGTTTTATAATTATTTTATATCGTACTAAAATAAAAATACAAAAGGATAATATATTATGAGAAGACCACTGTGTTGCGTTTGCGCGACATTTGTGGTGACTGTGTTCTTATATTTGATAATGACCCCGCCGCCAGAACGAATATTTGATTGGCTAGAGGGGACTAGAGTCACTTTAATTGGAGAGTTAACACAAAAAGAATACAAAAAAGATACGTTAGTTTTGCGTGTAGAACACGTTCAAGAATGGCACGGCAACATGCAAGAAAACAAAGATTTAGGATGCGTTCTATGTTATGTAGAACCCTGCGAAGATTTTGCGGAACCAAAAGTAGGAAGTACAATTGCAGTTGAGGGAAAAGTATCTTATTTTGACAGGGCACGAAATCCGGGAGGATTTGATGCACAGCGCTATTATCAGACACTTGGCGTGGATTTTAGACTATATAAAACAGAATTGATTACTGCAAGTAGCCATTATTCTATATATTATGAGACCTTGTATCAACTTAGACACTATCTTGAGAGAATATTTGACAGAGCACTTCCTGCGGAGGATGCTGCTGTTATGAAAGCTATTTTGCTTGGGAATAAATCTGAGTTAGATGAACAGAGAAAACAACTTTTTCAAAAGAGCGGTATTGCGCATATTTTTGCGATTTCTGGGCTTCACATTACATTGTTGGGAATGGGATTGTATCGCATTCTGCGCAGGACATATCTTTCGCAACCATTCTGTGTAGTGCTGGCAGTCGCTTCTATGATTGCATATGGAGATATGGTTGGCATGAGCAGTTCCGCATACCGGGCGGTATTTATGTTTGGAATGCAGCTTGCAGCGCAGCTGTTGCGACGTACTTATGATATGCTTACAGCGCTGGCACTTGCAGCGACATTAATTCTGCTGGAACAACCATTATATTTGTATTACGCAGGATTTCAACTGTCTTTTGGCGCTATTCTTGGAGTAGGCTGTCTATTTGAAATGATGCAGCCATTTTCCAACAAAAAGAAGGAGTGCTTTGTGGACAAAATCGTGTTATCTTTGTGTGGAAGCCTTAGTATCTTCCTGATACATTTCCCTATTATGTTATGTGTATATTATGAATTTCCAATCTATTCATTTTTGTTAAATTTGATTATTATTCCTGCCATGTCTGTTTTGATGGCAGCAGGGCTTTTGTGCCTCGGCGTAGGTTGTTTGCCAAGTGCACTTGGATTGGGTATGGCAAAATTTGTGGGTTTGGTATGTCATGGGATGCTGTCTGGTTTTGCGTGGCTCTGTGAATGGTCTTTAAAGTTGCCGTTTGCAAATTGGGTGACAGGAAGACCAGACAATTGGAAAATCTGTATTTTTGCCGGAGCTGTGATATTTTTGTATATGTCACACCAGTATGGGAAACGGTTGTCAAGAAAAGTAAACTGCGGAGAAAGAGGGATTGGCATTGAGCTTCCTTTTGGATTAAAACTTTTAATAATACTTACAGCGGTTATTCTGGTTACTGATTCTTCGGTAGATGGCATTTCGCTCACTTTTTTAGATGTGGGACAGGGAGATTGTATTTGGGTTGAGAATACCAGAGGAGAACATTTTTTGATTGATGGCGGAAGCACTTCAGAGAGCAAAGTGGGCAGTTACACTATTTTGCCTTATCTGAAATACAATGGAGTATCGAAGTTGGACGCGGTATTTTTGACACATCTTGACAGCGATCATATCTCGGGTGTGATGGAGCTTTTGGAAAATAGCAGAATGGACGTAAAGATTGGAAGGATTTGTATATCAAACGCTGTTATTGAAGATGAGGTGTATCACAAGTTGGCTGTGCTTTGTAATGAAAGAAAAGTACCAATTTATCGGTTGAAAGCTGGAGACCAAATAAAAGCACATGATTTGCGATTTGAAGTACTTCATCCCAGTGCAGATTATAAGGCTGATTCGCGCAATGCGTATTCTCTTGTGATGAAACTGGAGTCTGGTGGAGTTACAGCGCTTTTGACAGGAGATGTTGAGTCTGATGGAGAGTATGCGTCTGCGGGACAGCTTTATCGGCATATAGGCTTTGCAGGAATTGATATTTATAAGGCGGCACATCATGGTTCTAAATATTCCAACACAGAGGAATTGCTAACGTGTATACAGCCAAGGATTGCAGTTATTTCTTGTGGTGAGGACAATCGCTATAGGCACCCACATACAGAGGCAGTTGAGCGTATGAGACAGGTAGGAAGTGATATTATAATAACAAAGAACACAGGAGCCATTATGATAAAAATTAAGAATGGAAGCTACAAGATAGAAACTTATCGAAAACCAAAGACAGAGGAGATGCAATGAAAAGAATTGTGGAGGATATTAAAAGTGGCAGATTTAGCAAGGTATATCTTCTGTATGGAGAGGAGGCATATCTGCGCAGACAGTACTGTGAAAAGCTGCGTAAGGCGCTGCTGCCAGAGGAAGATACCATGAACTGCAGCATATATGCAGGCAAGGATATCAATGCTAATGAAGTAGTCGACCGAGCAGGCACGATGCCTTTTTTTGCGGAGCGTAGAGTGATTATTATTGAGAACAGCGGTTGGCTGAAAAACGGAAATGACCAGATTGTTGCACTGATAAAATCACTTCCAGAAACCACCTATATAATCTTTGTGGAGGAGGAGACGGATAAGCGAAGCAAACTATATAAGGCGATTACAGCAAATGGTTATGCAGCACTCTGTGAAATGCAGGATGAGGAGACTCTTAAAAAGTGGGTATTGGGATTGCTAAAAAAAGAAAACAAATTAATTACGACCAATGCATTAGAGCTTTTGTTGGATAAGACAGGAACAAGTATGGAAAATATTCGGCGGGAGGTAGAGAAACTAATTTGTTATAAGTATTATGAAGAAGGGATTACTGAGGCTGATGTGGAGGCATTGTGTGTTGTCCAGATACAGAATCAGATTTTTGATATGGTGGAGGCTGTTGCACAGAAGGAGCAAAAGCGTGCACTTGAATTATATTATAATTTGCTTGCTTTAAAGGAGGCGCCAATGAAAATATTGGCGCTGACTGCCCGACAATTTCATATGCTTTTGCAAGTGAAAGAGATGAAAGGAAAAGGATATCAGGAGAGTGAAATTGCAAAAAACACGGGACTCAATCCCTATTACCTAAAAAAGAAATATATTCCACAGGCAGCGCGATTTCAACTGTCACAGCTGATAGATGCACTTACAATTTGTGTGAATGCGGAGGAGAGTGTAAAAACAGGGCGTATACCAGATAAACTTAGTGTAGAACTTTTGATTATAGAGTTGAGTACACAAAATAAACTTCCGGGGTCTCTTTGCACTTAATGTTGCGAAAAAATTTGTTGCAAGATCAGGTGCAAGAGTGATTCCAAAAGTGTATTAAAAAGGAGTGTGTGTAATGATACCAAAGGACCCAGCAATGCTATTAAGTTATATAAACTTAAAATTAAGGGATTATTATCCAAGTCTTGAGGCATTTTGCGAAGATATGGATGAGGATATGCAAAATATTGTGAATCAATTAAAACAGATTGATTATTATTATAATCGGGAAAAAAATCAGTTTGTTTGAGAAGAAATTATCTGGAGGCAGTGAGGAGAGATGAAAAAATGGGTAATTCCTCTTTTGGCAGCAATTTTGCTGCTACAGGGGTGTACAAATCAGGATGCTGATGCAAAGGAAGTGACAGATACAGTTATTGTTGAGGAAGAACACAGCGAGGGGGAATCAAGAAGCACAATACTTGAGGAAAAACTTGAGAAGGAGGCAATGAGGCTCGAGGAGGAAACAGCGCAGCCTGAGGAGACAGGAGTGACATTTACAGATGATATTGGAAGGACAGTCAATGTAGAGAGTCATGACAGGGTGGTTACTTTAATTGGAAGTTTTACAGATGTGTGGCTTTTGGCAGGCGGTGAAGTAGTGGGAGCAGCAAATGACTCATGGACCAGTTTTGATTTGAATTTAGGAGAGGATGTGGTCAATATTGGATCGCATCTGGAACCAGATATTGAAAAGATTATTGCGGCAAAGCCTGATTTAGTGATTGCGAGTGCAAATACAGATGCAGATATGGATATGGAGAAAATTTTGACAAATGCGGGTATTACTGTGGCATACTTTTCTGTCTCAAATTTTAATGAGTATATGAATATGTTGTCTATCTGCACAGATATTACAGGAAGAAAAGATCTTTTTGAAAAGAACGGGACAGAGGTCCAGAGATTGGTGGAGGCGGCAAGAGAGCGTGTAAACCAGAGGAATTTGGAAGGAAAAAAAGCGCCGCGCATTGTGTTCTTCCGCGCAAGCGCATCCAGTATTAAAGCAAAAGGAAGTTATGGCAATGTCGGTGGTGAGATGCTTTGCGAGCTAGGTTGTATCAATATCGCTGATGAAGATGACAGCTTGCTTGATGACCTTAGTATGGAGGCAGTCATTACTGCTGATCCAGATTTTATATTTGTGACAACACAGGGGAAAGATACAAAGGCAGTTCAGCAAAATATTATGGACACTCTATTGAGCAATCCGGCATGGAATCGGTTGAGTGCTGTAAAGAATGGACAATACTATGTTCTAGAAAAGGAACTTTACAATCTAAAACCTAATGCAAGGTGGGGAGAGGCATATCAAAAACTTGCTGATATATTGTATGGAGAGTCTTAGAGCGTGTTAATCACACGCTCTAAGAGAAGAAGTAGTAATTTCCCTCTTCATCAGAAAATTTTTTGATGTGTACATCAAAGACAGCCTCGATTATGTGTTGTTGTAAGCACGCTTCAGGGGTGGCGATAGCAGCGATTTTTCTGTCTTGCATTATGACAAGTGTGTCAGAAATGCGAAGGGCCTGTCCAATATCATGAAGCACAAGAATAATGGTTTTTCCTTGTTCTTTTAATTGCAATAGCATGTCCATAAAGGATTGCTGCGCATTTAAGTCCAGATATGTGGTTGGTTCGTCCAGAACAACATAGTCACAGTTTTGTGCCAATGTCATAGCGAAAAAAGCGCGCTGTCGGATTCCACCAGAGAGCGTGTCTGCATATTGGGCAGCATAGGGACTCACCTGTGTAAAATTCATTGCACTTTCTACTATTTTTACATCCTTTTGAGTTTTTCTGCGCGCGAATCCCAGGTGTGGGAAACGTCCGTGTTCCACAAGGGTCTTTACAGGGAGAGTGGGAATAATGGTGCGCACTTGTGGTAGAAAGGAGAGTTTGCGTGCGCGTTCTCTAAGTGACAGGGCGAGATAGTCTGTGTTATCGAGATAGATAGAGCCAGCCGTGACTTTTGAAGAGCCGTTTAGGCATTGTAACAGAGTGGTTTTACCGCACCCATTGGGACCGATAATTGTGGTGATTTCTCCCTTTTGAAAGCGAACGGAGATATCGTGCAGTATTGGCACAAAGCTGCAACTGATATTTACGTGACAAAATTCAAGCATTGATTCTGCGTCCTCCTTTTTTTTGAAAGAGTAAATATAGAAAAAATGGTCCGCCAATAAAGGATAGCAATACTCCGGCAGGAAGTTCAAACGGTGCAAATAATACACGTCCTAGAGTATCACAGATAAGAACAAAGCTAGCCCCTAAAAGTGCGGAGCAAGGCAGTAAGTATCTGGCATCATTGCCAAAGAGTCGACGGCATATATGAGGAATAATAAGACCGACAAAGCTTAATAGTCCCGCATAACTGACTGCGCAGCCAGAGAGAATACTGGATAGTATTAATAAAATTAGACGGACGCTAGCGACATGCAAACCAAGGGAGCGTGCAGTTTCGTCTCCCAAACAAAGAACATTGATGGACCTCGCAAACAGAAAGGACAAAATGAGCGCGGCAAGAATGGCTGTTGCGGGAAATCTCAATAGTTCAAATGTTAGACCTGAAAGGGAGCCAATCATAAAGGTTGTGAGATTTATGGTGATATCTGTGTCTATAAGTTTGATGGTATTAATGCCTGCGTTTAAGAAACTGGATACTGTGATGCCTGCCAGAATAATCGTTGTGCGTGAACTGTCAGCCATATATGCCAGTCCGTAGATAGTAAGCGTGGCTATAAGTGAACCTATAAAAGCTGCAACGGGAATGCCAAGTGTTCTGCTGCCGCCAAACATAAGTGAGAGCATTACTGCAAATCCAGCACCAGAGTTGACGCCAATGGTGTTTGGACTTGCAAGAGAATTATTCATAACGCTCTGTAGAATGACTCCAGCAGTGGAAAGTCCCATACCTGCAAGACATGCACCTACAGCTCTTGGAAGACGTACTGTATTAATTAGAATATAGGCAGTGGTATCTTTATCAAGTCCGGTGAGACAACGCAGGACACTTTTAGGAGAGAGAGGGACACTTCCAAGAAGAATACCCGCTAAAAAGCAGAAAGTCAGCAATAATATTAGCAATAAAAATTTTTTTAGTACTGAGCTTGATTTCATAGATATTTGTATTTGTTCCTTTCTATTCTTTTGCAATTTGATAAATTTATCATCGCATATTTTTTAGGTTTAATCAAATAATATTTTATCGACAGTCACAAATTCATATCCTTCTTTTGTCAATGCATCAATCACAACAAGAGCTGCCTCCACAGAAGTATCATAATAGTCATGTAAAAGTATGATGTCATTATCGGACACTTTGCTAAGAACTGCATTTGCGACGCGACTTGTGCTTGCAGTACACCAGTCGAGAGGGTCAACATTCCAGAGGACAGGAAACATGTTTAGATCTGTCTCGAATTTTTTGTCCCATGAACCATAAGGAGGACGAACATATTGTACCTCGTCGCCAGTGATTTCGTGTAAAATTTCATTTGTCTGTATCAGTTCATCTTTGAATTGTTCGCGGTTTGATTCGGTAAGTTGAATATGGCTGTAAGTATGATTGCCAATCAGATGTCCTTCGTCATACATTCTTTTGACAATTTCAGGGTGAAGTTCTGCATGTTCTCCAGTGACAAAGAATGTGGCTTTCACACCGCGCTCCTTTAGCCCGTCGAGCAGTTTTTCTGTGTATACTGGATGGGGACCGTCATCAAAGGTAAGTGCTACGCGCCGAATATCCAAAGAATTAAGTTCAGCGGGGGGTGGGTCCAGAGAGGCAATCGCAGGAATGGATTGTCGATACAACAAAGATTTTGCTATGGCAGCCAGCGTCAAACACATACAGATGAAATATAATATATTGAAAATACGATTATAATGTTTCATATACAGAATCACCGCAATATACTGTATTCTTAACTATAATATGCATAGGACCATGACAAGATTACTTTTTGAGAGCGCTGAGCTAATGATTATATAATTTTTTAATTAATGTTCTGTTGTGTGAACATTCAATTAATGATATACTAAATGTCATAAAATGAAATGCCTTGCGGAGTACGATTAATTAATAAGAGAGGTCTGATATCAATGGAAAAAAATAAAAAATGGGATATATTTGAGGATTTGACTGCAAAATGTTATAAGTCACAAGATAATGGAAATATTATAAAGGAGAGTTGGTACAGTGCATATGATACGCTTCTGGAAATTATTGAGGAAGAGCGAAAAAAATCTCCTGATTGCTTTATGGAGTTGGCAGAGATTGATCAGAAGACGGAATATAAATATAATGTGCAAAGCTGGGTAGATGATTATTTTAAGGAGTTGAGTGTTCTTGGAGATTACAATAGAATCTATGAAGACGGCACACGGTTAATCAATGCGTTTCAGTGGCAGATGCAGACTCCAGCACAGATTAAGCTGCGGGTAATCAATGCGATGGAACGACTAGGAATGCATGAAGCAGCAAGCCGATGTAGTGAGGAGTGGGTAGTGCAGAATCCAGATAACATCAATGCGCTTTTCGCCGCGTTAATCTTTGGAAAAAAAGATTGTATCAAAGAAAAAGTAATTGAGGAGAAGTAAGATGCTAGAAAAGAATATTAAACTAGACGGCAGCACGATACTTGTGACAGGTGCAGCTGGTTTTATTGGCGCAAACCTGATACTGGCACTCATGAAAAATGCACAGAATATTCACATTGTAGGCATTGACAATATGAATGACTATTATGATGTGGCACTCAAAGAATTTCGACTTACGCAGATTAAGGAGTGTAGCACCAAGGCGTCAGGTAATTTTACGTTTATTAGAGGAAGCATTGCCGATAAAACTCTGGTCAGTGAGTTATTTGCACGATATCAGCCACAAGTTGTAGTCAATCTTGCGGCGCAGGCGGGTGTGCGCTATAGTATTGAGAATCCAGATGCTTATATTGAATCTAATCTGATTGGATTTTACAATATTCTTGAGGCATGTCGGCACAGCTATGACAATGGTGCAAAGGGTGTGGCACATCTAGTATATGCAAGTTCTTCGTCTGTTTATGGGAGCAACAAGAAAATTCCTTATGCGACAGAAGACAAAGTGGATAATCCGGTGTCTCTTTATGCTGCCACAAAGAAATCTGATGAGCTGTTGGCACATGCCTACGCAAAATTGTACAATATCCCCTCCACAGGACTACGTTTTTTTACAGTGTATGGTCCGGCGGGACGACCAGATATGGCGTATTTCGGTTTTACAGATAAGCTTGTGAAGAATGAAACAATAAAAATTTTTAATTATGGAAATTGCAAACGTGACTTTACGTACATTGATGATATTGTTATAGGAATAGAGGCAGTTATGCAGTGTGCGCCGCTTCCCAATGAGGATGGCGTGAAGTATAAGATTTATAATATTGGAAACAATCAACCGGAAAGCTTGTTGGATTTTGTGGAGATATTGCAGGATGAGCTCAAGTCTGTTGGAGTGTTGCCAGAGAACTATGACTTTGCAGCACACAAGGAGTTTGTGGGAATGCAGCCGGGTGATGTGGAAGTCACATATGCGGATGTCAGTGCATTAGAACGAGATTTTGGATTTAAACCGTCGACGGCTCTTCGTGAGGGACTCAGAAATTTCGCACAGTGGTATAAACAATTTTATGCAAATTAATTACATGCGATAAAAAATAAGTTTCTATCTGCCGGATTAGCAATGCACCTTTTAACGGGAAAAATACAATTGCGTTGGCAGATGTAAAAGTGCAATGGTATGAGTTCTGCGGATGAAAGAACAGGTTGAAACATCTTTTAAAGATGCTTTAACCTGTAGATAGATAAGTTTTTAAGAGCGTATGTCAAACATGCTCTAAAGTGTTAGTTAGATTAGTTTTGACTGGTTTTCCCTCAGCGACTGACGATATTCAGTGGGGGTACAGCCCATAGTTTTCTTAAAAACTTTATTAAAATAACTAGTATTATTGAAACCGACAATGCCTGCAATTTCAGAGATGGATTCATGAGTTTTGCGATACATATATTTTGCGGACTCCATAATCCTGTATCGCATCAAATACTCGATTGGGGAGAGTCCTGTCACGCGTTTGAAACATCGGCAGCATTCGCTTTTGCTGACAAGAATGGCGTCGGAAATATCTGCTAAGGTAACAGGATCCATAAAATGTTCTTGTATGTAAAGGATTGCCTGTTTGACCCGATAGGCGTCCTGATTTGCAGTGCGCGCAGTAGTGTTATGAGAGGCTGGTGATGCGGCGGGAAGCTGATCGTAAATGAGTTTCCATAACTGTAATACATAAGACTTGCTAAGCAGTTCATAACCAACAGGATGTTCTGTGTTAAGTGCAATCAGGAGATTTAAAGGCAGTAAAAACTGTTGGTACAACACGTTATTTTTGGTAATGTGCAGATAGCAAAATGTCTGACTAGAGATTACAGGACTAATATATTTGCTTTCTAGTTCGAGTTGACCATATCCCAAAATAAAGGAGGGATGAACAACAACACAGCAAAAAATTCCTCCGCCATCTTCAGAGGGAGTGATAAAGTGTCTAACGCCCTGATTGACAAAGACAATATCTCCTTCGGACACATATAAATTTTGCTCGTTGCATGTTATATAGGCATGACCTTTGAGCACATATTGAAACTCAATTTCATCGTGCCAGTGCCAGTGTACAATCGGTGCATCGGGTACAGTACAATCAAATGTGGAAAGCTCTAAGGGATATCCGCTGAGCAAAAGCTGTTGTGTGCGTTTTACATAAAAGTCAAGGTCCATGAAATTAATTCCTTCTTTCCTGCTAAGAAACCATTCAAAAATAGACAAGTCAAGATACGTAGTCTATTTATAAATCGCTTCTATGCAATAGGTATTCCGCTGCTTTTCATAAGTTTGAAAAAGTAGCGCAAATCATATGTAAAATTGATATTTTTTATTAACAAAAATATCAATTTTTATACCGATAGTATCTAACATTGTATCAAAATCTGAGAAGGTGTGAACAGTGACGGTATTCCAGTCTCATATTGATAGGGCAGTAACATGATTATCTTATTTATGATGACAGGTGAAACAGTGTAGGGCAGTAACATTCTATGTTATTCATTTTAATATAGTATATCATATTTTAAGAAAAAAACAATTAGTGTATAATAAAATATTTTATTGTTTGATAAAATAAATATTGTTTTCTGCCGCGTTTTGTGATAAAAATATAGTGAAGAGCTATAATAGAATTTTTTATTTATCTCAGCCGGAGAAGATGCCCGCTTCTATAAGTGGCGGGTAAAATATAATTTTGTCTCAGTGGGAGTACAATTTCCGACTAAGATAAGTCTTCAGTAGGATTGCAAGCGTGCAAATCTGCAATATGTCAGCAAAGCTGACTCGCACGCCGCAGCAAGAATACCAATGGCATTCTTGAATAGTATGTATCAAACTGTATAAAAAATAGGAGGGATACCATGAAAACAGGTAAAAATTACAAATTTTGGTTTGCGACAGGTTCACAGGATCTGTATGGTGATGCGTGTCTCCGAAATGTAGCGGAACACGCAAAGAAAATTGTGGAGAGTCTAAACAATTCGGGTCTTTTGCCTTATGAAGTTGTATGGAAACCGACGCTGATCACAAATGCAGTGATTAGAAGGACCTTTAATGAGGCAAATGCCGATGAGGAGTGCGCGGGTGTTATCACATGGATGCATACATTTTCACCAGCAAAATCGTGGATTCTCGGATTACAGGAATATCGAAAGCCACTGATGCATTTACATACACAGTTTAATGAGGAAATCCCTTATGATACAATTGATATGGATTTTATGAATGAGAATCAGTCTGCGCATGGCGACCGTGAATATGGCCATATTGTGAGCCGGATGGGAATTGAACGCAAGATTGTTGTCGGACATTGGCAGAATCAAGACGTAATCAAGAAGATTGCGCAGTGGATGGCGACTGCTGTAGGAGTGATGGAATCCTCTCACATTAGAGTATGCCGCTTCGGAGACAACATGAATAATGTTGCTGTTACTGAGGGGGATAAGGTTGAGGCACAGATTAAGTTTGGCTGGGAGATTGACCATTATAACGTGAATGATTTGGTGGAGTATGTCGATGCAGTTTCAGTGGTGGATATCAAAAACTTGACAGATGAATATTACAGCAAATATCAAATTTTGACTGAAGGCAGAGATGATGCAGAGTTTAGAAGACACGTTGAGGTGCAGGCGGCCATTGAAATCGGTATGGAGAAATTCCTTGAGGAGAGGGATTATCATGCAATTGTGACACATTTTGGTATGCTTGGTGGATTAAAGCAGCTTCCGGGATTAGCAATTCAGCGTTTGATGGAAAAAGGTTATGGATTTGGCGGCGAAGGCGATTGGAAGACCGCTGCTATGGTGCGTCTAATGAAGATTATGGCTTCCAATGTGAAGGAGGCAAAAGGAACTTCCTTTATGGAGGATTACACTTACAACTTTGTTCCGGGTAAGGAAGGCATTTTGCAAGCGCATATGTTGGAAGTTTGCCCAAGCATTTCTGACGGCGAGATTTCTATTAAAGTATGTCCGTTGTCTATGGGCAATAGAGAAGATCCTGCAAGGCTTGTATTTACCTCAAAGACAGGTCCTGCTGTAGCAACCTCGTTAATTGATCTTGGAAATCGGTTCCGTTTGATTATCAATGCAGTTGATTGCAAGAAAATGGAGAAACCGATGCCAAAACTTCCTGTTGCGACCGCTTTCTGGACCCCGCAACCGAACCTTACAGTAGGTGCAGAAGCGTGGATTTTAGCAGGCGGTGCACATCACACAGCATTTTCTTATGACCTGTCTGTTGAGCAGATGGTTGACTGGGCAGATACAATGGGAATCGAAGCAGTTGTCATTGATAAAAACACTGATATCAGGATGTTTAAAAATGAACTGAGATGGAACTCTGTGGTATACCGCTAAAAGCATATTACTCAAAATATAGACGTTTTGGTTTTTCGACAAATTCTACTTCGTCAAGATCAGCAAAGGCATCTATAAAATCTTCTCTTACAGTTGCGATGGCATAGCCATTGATTAGAGGTTCAATATGGATAACTTCTGACTCTAATCGCTCTAAGGGACCATGATATTTAACAATTAATTCCCAAGTTTTTGTCGTAGGAGTATATCCTGTACCAAGGACTTGGGATTTTTGTAATTCGGTTTTTGTGGCGGACAGAGCAAGATTAAGGAGATTTTCAAGTTTTGCGTTTGCCATATAAACATTTCCCTTTTATCAAAATAATGTTATAGTAAGATATGATCTGTAAGGGTTATTGTTCACCAAATTTTATATGGATTTTTATTCGTAACTTGTGAGTTACTTTTCACAGGCAATGTCAGTTAGTTAAGAAGACTTTCCAAACTAAAACTATGGTCTTGTAAAAAGTTTAAGAACAAAAGCAAAACACAGAAGAACTCAAATTTATTTTCAGCCATTTTTTGGAATTTTGTCTTAACTAACTGACATTGTTTCACGGGAAGGAATGCGCATTTTGTAAGAATATGATTCAGAAATGAGGGGCGGTTTTTGCGAAGCAAAATTTGAAATATTGCTCCAAATAGTAATGCTTGTGGAGAGATTTACTATAAAAAGGTTGATGCGATGCATTGAAGATGCTATGATGATAACAGAAGAACTTAAAATATAAAAGAAAACTGTCTTTTGTGTATTAAAGGAGGTTTTTGTGGAGCAATCAACTTTTGAAAAAATATATGCTGTTGTCAAACAGATTCCATATGGACAAGTGGCAACTTATGGACAAGTTGCTGCACTTGCAGGGAATAAACGGTGGGCAAGAGTGGTTGGTTATGCGTTGCATGTCAATCCAGATCCAGATAGGATTCCATGTTATCGCGTTGTCAACAAAGATGGCAGGGTATCTGATGCGTTTGCTTTTGGGGGTGGAAACCGTCAGGTAGAGCTGTTGAAGGCTGAAGGTGTAGTGCTTGTGGATGGCTGTGTGGACATGCAGCGATATCAATGGGAGAGACCGTTGTATTGAGGAGAATAACAAATGATATACTTATCTCATTTTGAGTTTCCAGACAGAGAGAGGGAATATGATTTTACCATGAAACAGAAGCATACCTGTTATGATACTGTTTATCCTTTTTTAATTCTTTCAAAACATCAATTAAAAATGCTTGATTTTGAACCAGTGACAATTTTGTATGGAGGAAACGGTTCAGGAAAGACAACAGTATTAAATGTAATTGCGGAGAAGCTTCACCTTGAGCGCGATACATTATATAACCGTTCTAATTTTTTTACAGAATACACAAAAATGTGTTCGCTTGAAATGATTGGAAAAATTCCAGTAAACAGTAGAATTATCACAAGTGATGATGTGTTTGATTTCATGTTGAATTTGCGCTATATTAACGAAGGGATCGACCAGAGGCGTGAGGAGCTATTTGAAGAATATCAAGAAGCAAAATACAAAAAATTTCAGATGCATTCACTCGAGGATTATGAACAGTTAAAAAAAGTAAATGCAGCGCGCCGCAACACACAGTCAAAGTTTGTGCGTGACAGTTTGCAGAACAATGTTAGAGAGCATTCTAATGGAGAGAGTGCATTTCTTTATTTTGCGGATAAGATAAAAGAAAATGGGCTGTATTTGCTAGATGAGCCAGAGAATAGCTTATCACCAAAAAAACAGCAGGAGTTGTTGCACTTTTTGGAAGATTCTGTTCGTTTTTTTCAGTGTCAGTTTGTGATTGCAACACACTCCCCCTTTTTGCTTTCCATGAAGGGGGCAAAGATATATGACTTAGATGAAGAAGTGGTAGATATAAAGCGTTGGACGGAACTTGAAAATGTGAGAGCATACTATATGTTTTTTAAGAAGTATGCGTGTGAGTTTGAAGAAGAATAGAAAAGTTAGGAGAGAAGGAAAAATGAGAATTGCAGTGACATATGAAGATGGAATGGTTTTTCAGCATTTTGGACATACGCAGCAGTTTAAAATCTTTGATGTGGAAAATGGTGAGATTCAAAAAGAGCAGGTTGTAGATACACAGGGAAATGGTCATGGGGCACTCACTGGTTTCTTGACAGAGCAGGGTGTCGATACACTACTTTGCGGTGGAATTGGCGGCGGTGCGCAGAATGCTCTTGCATTGGCGGGGATTCAACTCTATGGAGGGATTTCTGGAGAAGCTGATGAGGTGGTTAGGGCATTTCTTGCAGGGAGGCTTTCTTATAATCCAGAAGTACATTGTAACCATCATGAACAAAGTTGCGGGGAACATTCCTGTGATAGCAAAGAACATAATTGCGGTGGGCATGGACGCAGAGGCGAGTAATGTGGACTATATAGGAAATATTATAGAGATAACGGATTTTAATGCGCCACAGCTTGACGTATATGCAAGAATTACTGAGGGACAACTTTTGAATCGCCAAGAGCCTGAGAAGGGAATGTTCATTGCAGAGAGCCCACGTGTGATTGAGAGAGCACTTGATTATGGTTGTGTGCCAATTTCCATTTTAATTGAAACAAGACAAATACAAGGTCAGAAAGATATTATCAAACGCTGTGGTAATATTCCTGTGTATACAGCAGAATTTGATGTTTTGACACAGCTTACAGGTTTTAAACTAACACGTGGTATGTTGTGTGCCATGTATCGTCCAGTGCCAAAGACTGTCTTAGAAGTTTGCACAGGGGCACGCAGACTTGCTGTACTTGAGAATGTAGTGAATCCTACAAATGTTGGTGCAGTTTTCCGATCGGCAGCAGCGCTTGGCGTTGATGGCATACTACTGACGCCTGCTTGCAGCAATCCGTTGTATCGGCGTGCAATTCGTGTGAGCATGGGAACAGTATTTCAAATTTCATGGGCGTTTTTTTCAGAAGGACAGGGAATAAAACTGTTGCAAGATTTGGGGTTTCGGACGGCGGCATTGGCATTGAAGAAGGATGCGTTAAACATTGATGCACCACAACTTAGGAAAGAAGAGAAGCTTGCGATTGTACTTGGCACAGAGGGAGATGGGCTCACTGTGGAAACGATAGAATGCTGTGATTATACAGTGCGGATACCAATGTCAAATGGTGTCGATTCTCTGAATGTAGCAGCGGCAAGTGCAGTGGCATTTTGGCAGTTGGCATGAGGAGCTATATTAGATTTTTGTCAATAGAAAGAAGAGGAGTAATATTATGGAATTAGCTAAATATTTTAAAAGTATAATTGATGAGGATCAATCTGCTATTGTTATTTGTAATCTAACACATGAGATTATCTATATGAATCCAGCAGCGATTGTTCGTTATAAAAAGAGGGGCGGGGAAGCACTTGTGGGACAAAGCCTACTAGATTGCCATAATTCGCAATCTGTTGAGAAAATTAAAAAAGTTGTCTCGTGGTTTGAAGAGAGTGTAGAACACAATAGAATTTATACACACTACAATAAAAAAGAGAATAGGGACGTCTACATGGTTGCGCTACGAGATGAGGACAAAACGTTGATAGGGTATTATGAAAGACATATATACAGGGACAGAGAGACAGCCAAGAAGTATGATTTTTTGGCATAGTGAGGACAGAAAATATGATTGTCAGAAAACATTTTCGCTTCACAGGAAGCGTACAGGGCGTGGGATTCCGCTATCGGGCAAAATATGCTGCAACTGGAATGGGAATTACAGGTTGGGCAAAAAATGAGTATGATGGTTCTGTTGAGATGGAGGCACAGGGAACAGAGGAAGCAATCAACAGAATGCTGGTGATGATTAATAAAAGTGACTACATCATCATTGATTCTATTGAAACAAAGGAAATACCACTTAAGGAAAAAGAGCATGCGTTTTCTGTAAGGTAGATTTATTAGGCAAGGATAATTGCAGAATAGGAGAGAGAAATGGTAAAACATGTAATATTATGGCAGTTAAAGGACGAATTGACTGACAGCCAGAAGGCAGAGGTGAAGGAGGGAATTAAGACAGGGCTTGAAGCACTTTACGGAAAAATACCAGGTCTGGTTGAGATTAAAGTGGAGATAAATCCATTGTTATCTTCCAATGCAGATGTAATGCTAGATTCCATTTTTGAGAATGAGGCGGGACTGAAAGAATATGCAGTGCACCCAGAACATGTTGCTGTGGCAGATAGCAAGGTACGACCATATACAAAGACAAGAATCTGTATGGATTTTGAAATATAGACATAGATTTAAGGATTTATTTTGTGTAGCTGATTTATAACAATGTATTTGTAGCAATTTTAAAAGAGATGTTTGTCTTGATATATTATTTTTTGTTTGAAATGCACAAAAATATTTTTGAAAGAAAACTATTATAAAAAAGTACTTGCTTTTTTATTAAAACTGTTGTATGATTTAATAGTTGTCAGCAATACAGAAAGCAGACAATAGAATATAACAGTTATGGCTCGTTGGTCAAGCGGTTAAGACGTCGCCCTCTCACGGCGAAAACAGGGGTTCGATTCCCCTACGAGCTGTTTTTCATTTTATAGTTAAATTTGTTATGGCTCGTTGGTCAAGCGGTTAAGACGTCGCCCTCTCACGGCGAAAACAGGGGTTCGATTCCCCTACGAGCTGTTGACTGTTTTAGACAGCCCAACCCATTAAGAACGCTACAAATACCAGATGTATGGTGTTGTGGTGTTTTTATTTTGCAGAGAATGAATTGTATTTTGCTAATTATATAGCTAAATAGACTTTTAAAAACTTTGATATAGAGCAGGCAAATCCTGTGAAATGGTAGATAAGTTAAATAAGTTTGATTGGAGACAATGAATGATAAGATATATAAATATAAGAGTCCGTATATGTATCCTATAGGTGTATTTTTTTGATAGGTGCCTACAGGGTGAAAATAATATCAAGGGCGACTCTATTATGACAATAAATTGGAGAGGAATAGGATATCGGAGGTATGTGAGAAATAAGACAATACAAAGGAAGAAGCGTATTAACAATGCAACGTATGGGCTTGATTGGTGTCCTCAGACAGCACGCAAAAAGGAAAATTTATTGTGAATGTGGTTTGTGTAAATTTGATAAGAAGTATGGATTGCCAACGATTAAGGGTATGAGAGAGAAGTCAAGGGAGAAAATACTGATGAAAGATTAGGAAAGCGACTTTATGTGATAGAGTTAAGAAAAAGAAATTTATTCCCAAATACCAAAGAGGTATTGGCAGCATACTTTCATTGTGAGTTAGACAGCAATAAATTTTACTGTCGTTTAGGTTTTACATAACACAGAATAAAAAAACACTTTAGGCGCCTAAAGTGTTTTTTTATTACAACTCTATATAACACTATAACATAACTAAAAATATAAGTCTAGTAGTTTTTTAATAAAATTATATAATAGAGGTAACGGTTCGTTACTTTTCACAGGTAATGTCAGTTAGTTAAGACCAAATTCCAAAAAACAGGCTGAAAATAAGTTTGAGTTTTTCTGTGTTTTGCTTTTGTTCTTAAATTTTTTATGGTGCCATAGTCTGGAAAATCTTCTTAATTAACTGATATTGCCTGTGAAAAGGAACCTTCAATTCTGTTATGTATGCAAACATGACAGAATTATAACAGAACAATCACAATACGCAACCCCACAATGGGAAGTACGTATACAAACCCTGTAAATGGGAAAGGACAAAAGTTCTTAGAAAGGTATGGGTATGATATGTCGGATTACAAAATGACAAAGAGTAAAGAGTGGCAGCAAGAAATGGTACACTTAAAGGAATGTAGAGAACTGATTGCCTCAAATATAGCAGAGTATGAGCAGCAATACGAGAAGCGCCACAAGGAGACAGAGGCGCTGTTTGACGAGGTACAGAGTGGTAATGTGGAGCTTTACGGTCAAATGATGACCTCCCGAAGCCTTGAGGAGCACAGTTTGAACCAGTTAAATAAAAATCAGGCAGCGTATGACAAACCATTTTTTGGAAGGATTGATTATCGCAATTTAGATGAGCGGTTATTTGAATCAATCTATATTGGAAAGCATGGTGTCCTGCGCAATAAGATTGATGTAGAGATTGTGGATTGGCGGGCACCGATTTCTACAGTGTATTACGAGAATGAATTAGGAAAGGGGACCTACAACATCCCCGACAGTCATAGTGACGGCAAGGGTCGTGAGTATCATATAGACCTAAATCTAAAACGCACATATGATATTGAAGAAGGACGTATACAGGGATTTTATGACAGTGATGTGGCGGCAAATGATGAGCTGCTTGTAAAGTATCTAAGCAAAAACCGAGATGCCGTACTAGGAGATATTATTGCCACGATTCAAAAGGAACAAAACGAGATTATACGAGAGAGTCCATTTCATAATGTCATTGTACAGGGAGTTGCGGGGAGCGGCAAAACGACGGTGGCAATGCATCGAATTTCCTATATTATGTACAATTACAAAGAGCGTTTTACCTCCAATGAATTTTGTATCGTAGGAGGGAGTGATATTCTGATTGACTACATCACAGGCGGGCTTCCGGAATTAGATGTATATGATGTGAAGCACATGCGCATGGATGAGCTGTTAATTCATTTATTAAAAAAAGAATGGAAGAAAAAGTATCAAGTAGTATCGCCGTCGCCAAAACTTGCATGGAAGAGCAAGATGTTGTTTGCGTCAGAGTTAGAACAACATATGCAGAGATTGCGGGAGCATATTCTTGGCAATTGTGTGGTGTATGATGAGGAACTTGGTATGCTGTTGTCACAGAAAAATAATGATGATTTTATTAATGGAAATCCGAGCTATTCCATCAATCGACTTTTGGTGACCTTAGATGAGCGTCTACGCACCCGTATTAAGTTACAGTGTCATGGGCGTGAGGAGATTGGAATATACAAGAAAAAACTTGTCCAATACAAAAATTATTTTTCAAATTATTGTTATAAAGGAACTGTAGTCAACTTGTATTTGCAATTTCTCGAAATCTATGGAAAGGCATACTATATTAATATGGATTCCGTCATAGAACAGATTTCACGCGGTATTTTTGATGTGTATGATGTTGCCGCGATGCTTCTCATTTATTATAGAGCACTACAAAGAAAGCCAGATGAAGAATTTGGACAGGTTTTTATTGATGAGGCACAGGACTTTGGACCGATTGTTTACTATGCTTTGCATACAGTGTTGCCAGAATGCTATTTTACCATTATGGGGGATGTGTCGCAAAATGTCAATTATGAGTGTGGTATGAATGAGTGGAATGATATGTGCCAGAAAATCTTTGATAGCAGCACAGATCAGTTCCGAGTACTTGCAAAGAGTTACCGAAATACGATTGAAATTTCGGAATTTGCCGGCAAGATTCTTACTAGCGCATCAAGAGGGGCTTACAAAATTGAACCTGTTATCAGGCATGGCGAACCTGTTCACTTTATAGAAAGCATTTCTAGGGAGGAGGCAGCAGGCATTTCGGTCGAAATTCTAACTAAAATGCAACAGAAAGGATATGAGACAATGGCAGTTATTTGTTTTTCTGATGAGGAGAAAGAAAATGTTGTCAGGCATCTTAGAAATCAAATACTGTTGATAGATTCGGATAAGAGCGGTTTTAGTAAGGGTGTGATGGTACTTACAGTGCCAGAAACCAAGGGACTTGAATTTGATTGTGTGCTTCTGTGGAAGCCAGATTTGAAAGGCTACAAGGAGAATCCTAAGCTGGCAAAGCTCTTGTATGTAGCTGCTACGCGGGCGTTGCATGAGTTGTTTGTGGTGAAATAGTTTCTTGTGAAAAGCAAGGTAGTATGATAGACTTTATACGAAACAATTTGATATTACAACAATGCAAAATAAGGAAGGAATGATATCATGACAAATGAAATATATAAAGTACAAAAATTGGATGCTCCGGTTGATTGGGTTGTGGAAGTGCCAGGATCAAAAAGTATGACAAACAGAGCGCTGCTGATGGCAGCGCTTGCTGATGGAACAACAACACTAAGAGGAGTACTGTTCAGCGAGGATTCAAGAAATTTTCTTGATTCATTAAAAACGCTTGGTTTTCAAGTGGAGATTGATGAAGAGGCAAAAATAGTTACAATAAAAGGGTTAAATGGAGGGATTCCTGTCACAACAGGAGAGATCAATGTCGGTAGCGCTGGAACAGCGGCGAGGTTTTTAACAGCAATGCTTGCGATGGCAGAGGGGACTTTTGTAGTAAATGCTTCAGAACAGATGAAAAAACGCCCGATGAAGCCGCTTTTTGAAGTGTTGACAGAACTAGGAGCAGAGATTGTCTACATGGAAAGAGAAGGATTTCTGCCCGTTCGTATTAGAGGAATTGGTGGAAGATTTTCTGTAAATAAAATGTGTAGTGTAAAGCTTGATATTAGCGAGAGCACGCAGTTTTTAAGTGCATTGATGCTAATTTCACCTATGATAAAATCGGGACTTTGCATTGAGGTTACAAGTGCGCGCAAAGATGGTGCTTATATACGAATTACGCGTAAAATGATGGAGCAATTTGGTGCAATAGCAAATTTTGACGGCAAAAAATACTACATGAAGAGTGGCATTTCCTACACAGCCAGATGTTATCAGATTGAGCCAGATGTATCAGCAGCCTGCTATTTCTATGCAGCGGCAGCGCTTACAGGCGGCAGAGCTATCGTTAAAAATGTTACGTGGAAATGTATGCAGGGCGATTTAAAATTTTTAGAGTTATTATTTCAGATGGGATGCGTTGTCAATGATACGTCAGATGGGATTGAAGTAAAAAGAATCGCGAAGGACAAACTAAAAGGTATCACTGTAGATATGAAGGATTTTTCCGATCAGACGATGACGCTTGCAGCGCTTGCTCCCTTTGCGGACAGTGCTGTTCGTATTCAAAATATAGGGCATATTCGATTGCAGGAGTCAGACCGTATTCATGCCATTGTGACAGAGCTTACACGTCTTGGCATTTTCTGTGAGGAGGAACAAGATGCTATTACAATATATCCCGGTACGCCACAACCAGCAGTAATTCACACATATGAAGATCACCGTATGGCAATGGCGTTTGCGCTGATTGGGTTATGCATAGAAGGAATAGAAATTTCTAACCCCATGTGTTGTAGAAAAACATTTGAGACATATTTTGACATGCTTGACAGATTGTGTAATCAAACTAACAACTTATAATAATATATAAATGAAACACACTCCTACATTGTCATACAATTTATTTTATCTTAATATATTTTATAAAAAATAATGAGGGTAGTTTATGCTTGGCAGAAGTAACGACGTTCATGATTCACAGACAAGCGGCGTACTAATTCAATATCTGCGGGAAATCAGTGCATATTTACAGGAAATCCATATTTCAAAAAAAGTTACAACAATGGCAGTGGCGATTTTAGTGCTTGCAGGGCTTTTAGGAGTGCGATATAGGGAAGAAGGCACGATTCTGCCCACTAGTTCCAGCATAGGGGGCAGAGAGTTGCCGATTTACTGTGTGCAGACAGAGGAACCAAAAATTGCGTTGACATTTGACGCAGCATGGGGGAACGATGACACAAGGAAAATTATGGAGATACTAAAAAAGCATAATGTCAAAGTGACATTTTTTATGACAGGGGGATGGGTAGAATCCTATCCAGATGATGTTAAGATGATTCTTGCGGAAGGTCATGATCTTGGGAATCATAGCCAAAACCATAAAAATATGAGTCAGATATCTGATTCTGAAAAGGAAAAAGAGCTCATGTCTGTACATGACAAGGTGAAAGAACTTACAGGATATGACATGTTTCTGTTTCGACCGCCATATGGTGATTATGACTCTAAACTAATTAAAGTCGCAAGGAAGTGTAATTATTATGCTATTCAATGGGACGTGGACAGTCTTGACTGGAAGGATTATGGTGTGGATTCTATAATAAAAACTGTCACACAAAATAACCACCTTGGAAATGGGTCAATTATTCTGTGCCATAATGGAGCGAAATATACTGCTGAAGCCCTAGATACACTCATTACTACTTTAAAGAAGGCTGGTTATCAGCTTGTGCCAGTTTCTGAACTGATTTATAGAGACCAATATTATATGGACCATGAGGGAAGACAGATTCCAGAAAATAATAAGAGTTAATTTCATATCAAAATTGAAAGAAGAAATTGTAGAAAAGAATTTTTATAAATTCAATAAAATATTTTGCTACAATTTTAAATGTCTCTTTTCGGAATTATGTTGTTAGGAGAAAAAATGATAAATGATAGTGCGTTAGAGTAAATTGAAATACTTGAAAAAGAGTATGAAAAAATATGGGATAAAAAAGTTAATCATATTGTAATACCAAAAGCAATGACCCAGGAAAAATTGGCTAAGATATTGGAAATGATGATTGGAACAGGTGATAGTATATTGGTTGCATATTCAAAATATAAAAATACCATTTAGGAACACTTTTCTCAAAAGAGAATTCTAAATATATAAAAATCAAGCAGGATTGCCTGCTCGATTTTTATGCACATGGGCGTCCAAATGGAGTCTGTCAGCAAGGCTGACAGACTCCCAGCACACAAGTAGGGGAAAAGTTTTTTCCCCTACTCAATATAATATTAGTTTGCAGCCTCGGTTGTTGTATCTGTAGCAGCTTCCTCAGTTGTAGAAACCTCAAGATTAACTTCTTCTGTAGCAGTTGTATCAGTATTAGCTTCTTCTGTAGTATTTGTCTCAGTATTAGCTTCTTCTGTAGCAGTTGCATCAGTAGCAGCTTCTTCTGTAGTAGCAGGTTCAGCATCATTTGCTTCAGTAGTAGTCTCAGGAGCGACATTCTCAGTAGCAGGTACTGTAGATTCCTCTACAGGAGCAGAAGTTGTGTCAACTACATTTGTCTCAATAGGAGCAGTCACATCATCTGCTGATGAACCGCATGCTGTAAGCATTGCTGCGCCTAATGTAAGTGTCATAATTGTAGCTAAAATTCTTTTCTTCATAATGATTCTCCTCCATATCGCGCAATTGCGCATGCACTATGTAGTGCTAAAATAATTTTCAGAAATAAATTTTTGTTTTTATTCCTGTTGTGCCTTACAAGTGATTATTATACATAAATTTTTGCAAAGGTCAATAGAAAAATAAAAAGTTTATTCATTTTATATTTACTTTACATTTACGATATGTTCATAAAACATTCACAAACAACGTTAAAAGTTACAATAAATTTTGTTGAAATATAGCAAAATGTAATAAAACTGGGCACTTGTAACCAATAGAAGAAGAGTGTTATAATAGTAAACGTCTATTGGACAGCAATGATAGTCGAAATGATGTACTAGGGCGTGTCTAAATATGTTATGGCATGACATCTATACGCCCCGCTTTGCATGATATTTGTGCAGAATTCAGGTTACATAGTCTGCTATGCACTCTTCATTTGGCACAAATTTCTCACAAATTGTAACGCACATCTGGTAAAAAGTATTTTTCACACACGTTCTAGGATTTTGCATTTATTGCAAATTATGACATTACAAGTTACATGGAGCTGTGTAGTGATACAGATATATTAACCAACAAAATGTGGATTTGACGCTATGAAGTGGTTCTGCATCATTTGATACTTATAGTCTATAATAGAAAGAACAGCTATATTCTCATGGTGGAAGTTTTACAGGTGATTGTAAAATAGATTTTAATTAATTGAGAGAAAAGATTGAGATAGAAGCAAATTGATTAAGAAGTAGTTTTTAAATTTATAAAATCCCGTTATCAAATCCAATTGCGAAATGGATTTTTGTTATAATAACTTATGTCTGAATTGTTGCAAGAAAACAGAGGTTTTTTATGAATAGAAAGAGATATATAATAAACATATTTCCTATTATGATAATGTTACTTTTTTCGGCTTGTGCAGAGAAAAAGGAAGGAAAGACAATTATCTGGGAGCAGAATCAGAATAATAATGATTTGCCAGATAGTGTTTATGAGGGAATGCTTTCTGAACCTGTAATCAATGGTCAGAAAAATATATATGACACATTAAATGTGGCGACATATATTACAAAAGTTGATGAGAACTATTTTATAGTAGACTGTTATCACAATCAGATAATCTACAATAAGAATCTTACGGATTCGTTAAATCAGTGGAATGTGTTGACAAACGAGGTTCATTATGCGCACACAATTGCTTCCG
This sequence comes from Lachnospiraceae bacterium, assembly GCA_949383255.1. Taxonomy (GTDB): domain Bacteria; phylum Bacillota; class Clostridia; order Lachnospirales; family Lachnospiraceae; genus COE1. The sequence continues at coordinate 30,356 of CASJPF010000004.1, forward strand.
ATGGAGAGATGCTTCTTGTTGACGATACAGAAAATAATCGTCTGCTGGCATTTCAGAAAATACAGGATGATTATGTGCATACGCAAACGCTTGAAAATATTGGAATGCGCCCGCACTTTATACAATATGATGCAAAAAATGAAGTATTTTTGGCGTGGAGTTCTATCACAGGGGAAATGTATTTTATAAAGAGAGCAAATGCACCCAACCAAGGAGGATATTATCCATTATATGTAGAAAAAATCTTGAAAATTGATGTGTTGTATGGCGTTTATGTGCGGTCGTTTACTATTATAGAGGATGCATTTTATTTTGTGTCAGGGCATAATAATCAAAAGATTCTCAAAGCGGTAATCAATGCCAGTGGTGATGACTTTGAAATACTTGCTGAATATCCAGTAGCAGACCAGATTGCAGGAATGGTGCAGTTAACAAAGATTGGGAATTATTATTATATTACGGTTTCAACAGATAATCAGGAAAATCAGGATTACGCGACTATTCTTAGGACGGACAACCTTGAGAAGCTTGCAGACGAGAATTATGAGGAACTTTATAATCAATTTGGTATATCTGGGGGAACACCTTATTATATCACAGAAATTGATGGAAGGTATTATATGGCACACCATAGGACAAATGAGAATATTATCGTTTTTGATATGAATGAGGATCGAATTGAACATGTTGCGGTGCTCTATTAATAGAACCATAAACAAATAACTTTGCCATCTTGCTTGTCTATATCTCCAATTGACAAAAACCCTCAATATAGTCCGCTATATCTACGTTTTTGACCTGTACACTTGAAGACCTATCCAGCACAACCTTATAATGTTATTTATTTACGGTTCTTAAATAACTGTAAGAAAATAACTGATACATAGAGTACTCTATACTGAAAAAACTTATACAAATATTTTGGTGTATTTTTTCGATAGCGCAGATGTAAAATATCCTTAAGAATCTGCACAGAAACTTTCAGTACAGAGTACGGACTCTCCCTCTAATTGCGTAATCTGTATCAGTTATTTTCCCCAATTCTTTATCGATTTGATTCATAGACAAAAGGTGATACAATAAGCAATGGGAGTGCATAGAAGGCAGCATATATATACCGAAACTCTGTTGCAACTGGGGCTGCGATGCACAATGTAATTATAAGCAGGAGAAAGGGCAGGCAGACCAGTGCACTCGCAGGTTTACCCATACGCAGGCTGAGTGCAGTGAGCAGCAGTATCAACCATAATAGGAATCCCATACTCCACAATAATCCGTACAAGGGTATTATTTTAGGGAGTTTGAATAAGAGTTCTTTTATTTTTATAATGATGTTTCCGCGGATAATAGGCTGCCAACTAAGACCGAACTCATTTGCATAGATGCCATCTGCCAAACCAACCTCATAGTCTACATCAGGATACCAATATCCATTTGTCTGTGCCACATATGCATCAAAGTATGTCTTTGGGTGTTCAATGCCAATAGAAAACCACATTTTAAAAAATGTTGCTTTGTCTGACTCGAGGGAAGCGTTTCCTTTCTGACGAATCAGATTTTTAATGTTGTCTGAACAAGCAGGCTGATAGGCAGTGGGGATTTTGTCTAAATCCATTAATTGTTGAATATAGACAGCCTCGCTCTCTGTGATAGATTCTCCTTCTGCAATGACACGAGCAATCTGTTGCACAGGAATGGACAGTGATTCAACAAAGTCTGTCTGTGGAATCTCATAAACATGCATAACAGGGTACTTGACAAACAAAACAAGCGCCAGTATCGTTAGATGAACTGGAAGTATCACTTTAAGCCACTTGCGATATGCAATTAAAATAAATGGAATAGATATCACAAAGACATACCATCCATTAGTTCGTAGTAGGCAGAGCAAAGTACCCGACAGAACATAGGGAATTAACAGAGTAAAATATTCACTTATTTGTAGTTTTGGAACAGTGTCAGAGGAGGTGGCAAAGCTGCCTCGCACCAGAAATCGCATTAAAGCTGCGGCAAAAATTGTCATGCAGCCAGCAAAAGGGATATCCTTCCAGATTGTGACAGCATATGCGCCATTGTAGGGCATCAATGCATAAAAGCCTATCGTGAGAAGCACAACAGGCATAATAATATCTGCTTTTTGCAGCGTCCGAATGACATATCCAGCGGCAAGTGCCATAAAAATCATCTGTGCAATTGTGTACAATGCAAGTCCGGTATGCGCGTTTCCTGTAACAGAAACGCCAATATTGTAAAACATGCCAATAAGTGCTGTGTGCACAATAGAGTGATGATTGTTCAGTTGATAGGCGCCAATAATCTGTGCATATTGATTGATGCTGTCCGGTGTCATCACACCGGGATATTCATATAGAAAATAGGGCAGCCAGCACAAAATGCAGATAAAAGCAGCCAGATAAGGAATCCATGCATAGGAGTAACCAGAACCTATAAGCGTTATGCTAGATGCCGCCTGTAAAAACCAGATGGTTAAATAATAATAAACTATAAAAAGTCCAATCCCCGTTAGTAGCAGAATACTGGTGCAAAACAGTACACTTGTCATATCCCCTAATATAATCTGGTAGGTTGCTGAAATTGTAAAAATACTAAAAAGTACACTGGTGAGAACAGAAAGGGTCATATCCCCAGAAATAATGTGACTTTCAACTTGGTCACTGTGAAGTTTTGTAAATACATACAACAGAATTAAAAATAGAATGAGTGACCACGGATTTTTTGTTGACATTCCCGTGATACGCATTATGGCAAAAAGCGACAAAAAAGTTTTGACAAAAATCTTGAGATAATACATATTGAACCTCCGCTTTAGTATAAGGATTTCATATTTATGGAAAAATATACTATATTTTAATACTAGAATGAAATTCTTTTGGAGTCAACAGACATTGCATAAACTTCCAAAATTTGTTATGATGAAATTATTGTTTTGCTATTTGTTTGTTTTACAAATCTTACATGGATTTTTATTGTTACTTGTGTCTGCGGCGATTGACCACAATGCAGCAGATGGGCAAGCAGACGAGTCAAGGTATCAGTTAATTATTATTTGTTGTACTAGAACAAAGCAAATAGTAACGTTGTTCTGACAAGCAATTTTCAAGAATGCCGGCATTCTTGCTGCGGCGTGCGGGTCAGCTCTGCTGACAGATTATGGATTCGCATGAATCATGCCGGAGGCTTATCTTGGCCGGAGATTGTACCCACACTGAGATAAAATTGTATTTTACTTGTTATTTATAGAAGTGGGAGTTTTCTTCGGTTGAGATAAAACGAACAAAAAGGAGTGGCAGACTGTGATGAGCTGGGAAAATTATGTGCGGAAAGTAGTACCTTATGTGGCGGGCGAACAGCCAAAAAATCAAAATGTGATTAAGCTAAATACTAATGAAAATCCATATCCTCCTGCGCCAAGTGTCGTGGAAGTAATACGAAACTTTGACTGTGAGATACTGCGTAAGTATCCGGACCCAAACGTGTCTGCGCTTGCCGACATCCTCGCGCAATATCATGGACTTGACAGCAGTCAAGTATTTGTCGGCGTCGGTTCTGACGATGTGTTAGCAATGTCTTTTTTGACCTTTTTTAACTCTGGAAAACCGATTTTGTTTCCGGATATCACTTATTCTTTTTATGATGTATGGGCAGACTTGTATCGGATACCTTATGAATGTCAAGCATTGGATGAGAATTTCTGTATTAAAAAAGAAGATTACAAGAAGCAAAATGGTGGTATTGTTCTTGCAAATCCCAATGCGCCGACAGGTGTGATGGCAGAGATGTCAATCCTAGAGGAGATTATTGCGGCGAATCCAGATTCGGTTGTCATTATTGATGAGGCATATGTCGATTTTGGAGGTGATAGTTGTGTGCCGCTCATTGAGAAATATAACAACTTGCTTGTAGTGCAGACTTTTTCAAAGTCGCGTTCTCTAGCAGGCATGCGCATTGGATATGCAATGGGCAATCCAAAATTGATTCAATATCTAAATGATGTAAAATTTTCCTTCAATTCTTATACAATGAATACATTGACAATCGCAGCAGGAGTGGCATCAGTGGCAGATGAGGGATATTTTAGGGAGAACATTGCAAAGGTAATTATGACAAGAGAACGCACAAAATTGGAACTTGCAAAACTTGGTTTTATATTTGGTGATTCAAAAACGAATTTTATTTTTGCTGCACACAAAACTGTTCCAGCGCAGGAAATTTTTGAAGCACTTCGGGAGAATGAAATATATGTTCGACATTGGAACAAACCGCGCATTGCCAACTACCTGCGCATTTCTATAGGAACAGAGGAAGAGATGGACAAGATGCTTGCGTTTCTTGCAACGCTTTTAAAAATAAAGAGAGGATGATAGAGGAAAACATGAAAGAGATGATAGTAAATATTTTAAGAGGCATGGTCATTGGCATTGCGAATGTGATTCCGGGTGTCAGTGGCGGGACCATGATGGTGTCAATGGGCATTTACGACAAACTAATTTTAGTTTTGACGCATTTTATCAAACGTATGAAAGAGGCAATTGCGCTGCTCGTTCCGATTGGAATTGGTATGTTGCTGTCAATTGCAATTTTTGCAAAGATATTTTCAGAGGTTTTGTTTCCGCGGTTTCCATTGCAGACAAACTTATTTTTTATTGGTTTAATTCTGGGTGGGCTGCCTGTTATCTATGGCAAGGTGAAAGGAAACAGTATTAAAATTCCGCAGATTATTGCGTTTGTGTTGTTTTTTGTCATGGTCGTTGGATTTGCTCTTGTCGGTGAGGGCGGTGATGCCAGCGCGGATATTTCATTTAGTGTTTTTAATATGCTCAAGCTCTTTGGGGTCGGCATTATTGCGGCGGCAACAATGGTTATTCCTGGCGTGAGCGGTTCGATGATTATGATGATTCTTGGCTATTACAATACGATTATTGACACAATCAATAACTTTATCAATGCATTGAAGGAATTTAATATTGCGGCAATGTTGGATACATTTGTGGTATTGGTACCGTTTGGGATTGGCGTGGTTGTTGGTATTGTCGCAGTGGCAAAATTAATTGAGTTTATGTTAAAGAAATATCCACTGATTACTTACTGGGCGATTATTGGTCTGATTGTGGCGTCACCATTTGCGATTCTGATTATGATGGAAGTGGGAGCTATTGGCATTGTGCAGATTCTTACAGGTATTGTATTACTTGTGGTTGGATTCTTTATCTCTTTAAAATTAGGAGCATAGCGTTGATGAAGCTATCTTTTGGGACATAAGGGGAGGTTTGAATGGAAGCATATACAGGATTTGCCGAGGTGTATGATGAGTTGATGGATGAAACACCCTATGTGCAATGGTGTGCGAATGCCATACAGGCATTGGAATCATTTGGTATTCAAGATGGGTTGTTACTTGAGCTTGGCTGTGGTACTGGGACGTTGACAGAGCTTCTCGCCACAAAGGGTTTTGACATGATTGGTGTGGACTGTTCTGAAGAGATGCTTAATATTGCTTGTAGTAAGAGAGCACAATCGCATCAGGATATTCTTTATCTCAATCAGGATATGCGAACTTTTGAGTTGTATGGGACAGTGCGGGCGGTCGTGAGCGTGTGTGATAGTTTAAACTATTTGTTGGAAGAGGAAGATTTGAAGGCATGTTTTCGGCTGGTTAATAATTATCTTGACCCCAAAGGGATTTTTTTCTTTGATTTCAATACGAGATACAAGTATGAAACAGTGATTGGCGACAGTGTGATTGCGGAGAACCGAGAGAATTGTAGCTTTATTTGGGAGAATTATTTTGACTCAGAAGCTGGTATTAATGAATATGATTTGACTATATTTGTAAAGGAAAAAGAAGTATCGTTGGCTGAACAAGAACGCTTTTTGCGGTTTCAGGAAGTTCATTTTCAGCGGGGATATACACTGGAGAAAATCAAATCGTTGATAGAAGATTCCGGGTTGGCATTTATTAGGGCGTATGATGCAGATACATTGGGGGAAGTGACAGATAAAAGCGAGCGCATTTATTGTATAGCGCAGGAAAAAATGAAGTGATTAATGAAATAGAAGGAGAATGTATATGAAAGACTATATTGTGCGGGCAACGGCAGCGAATGCACAGATTAGAGCTTTTGCAATGACTTCGCGTGCACTTGTGGAGGAGGCGCGGAGGATTCATAATTTAAGTCCTGTAGTTACGGCTGCACTAGGGCGGCTGCTCACGGCGGGGGCTATGATGGGCAGTATGCTTAAGGGAGAGAAAGATGTGCTGACATTGCAGATTCATTGTGATGGACCTGTGCGTGGTCTTGCGGTCACGGCGGATGCGAAGGCGAATGTTAAGGGGACTGCCTTAGAGCCGCAGGTGATGCTTCCGCCAAATGCACTTGGAAAGCTAGATGTGGGCGGTGCTGTGGGAAATGGCATTTTGAGTGTTATTAAGGATATGGGTTTAAAGGAACCTTATGTTGGACAGACACAGTTGCAGACTGGCGAGATTGCTGAAGATTTTACCTATTATTTTGCGACTTCCGAACAGATTCCGTCTGCAGTTGGACTTGGCGTGCTAATGGAGAAGGATAACACAGTAAAACAGGCGGGGGGTTTTATTATTCAATTGATGCCTTTTGCGGAGGATGAGACAATTAATACCTTGGAAGAAAAGCTCAAGACAATGGATAGTGTCACCAATATTCTTAATGCCGGTAATACTCCCGAACAGCTTCTTGAGTTTCTACTAGGTGATTTGGGACTGGAAATCAACGATACGATATCGGCACAGTATCATTGTGATTGTAGTCGTGAGCGTGTGCAGCGGGCAATTATCAGCATTGGAAAAAAGGATATCCAGGAGATGGTTGATGATGGTAAGTCTGTTGAGGTTCGATGTCAGTTCTGTGATAAAATCTATAATTTTGAGATTGCGGACCTTGAAAAAATGCTAGAGCGTGTCTGAAAAATCATTCCTGCCTCCTGTACGTTTCACTTTGCATGATATTTGCGTTAAATTCAGGCATCGTAGCCCACTACGTCTCCTTTATTTAGCGTGAATTTCCCACAAATTGTGACGCACATTTGGCAGAAAGCATTTTTCAGATACACTCTAGTGGAAACAAAAGTATAGTGTTATATTTTAATAAAGTGTTCCAGTTTCGGGGCGATCCGCATTCTCTGACACAGCGGCTTTGTCTAGCGCGGCAGTGATTGCCTGCATTAGCAGCATGGAAGTATAGCGGTTCTCCTCGCCATAGCTGACATTTTCGATACTCTGTTCGGACAATATGACGGCTGATAGTTCCGAGAGTGTCGGATTCATCAACGGATATAAGGTCGTCACGGACTCGTCAAGGTTTGTCAGAGTGATGGAATTAATGTGGTTTTTATCTACAGCAACTTGTAGCTCTACATTGGCTGTGCCAAGAAGCAATGTGCTAGAATAAATGCCGGGAACATAGGTATTTTGGGCAGTTGTATTCGTGTCAATCACAGTGCTGGAAGTTTGGTTTGCTCCTGCTGGAGTTGTGGTGGAAGGAGCAGTGTTTGGCATGGTTTGTGAAGGATTTTGCAGTGGCGCCTGTTCCGGTGTTTCCTCTGCATTCTGGGTAGGAACAGGGGATGCAGTGTTTTTAGAAGGCATAAAAAGAGAGACTGCAACCATTATAATAAGTACACTCACAATCAGAAGCACAAGTGCATAGACGATTTCCTTTGAGCGAAGTACAACAATTTTAGTGTTTGAGCTCATGTAACGACTCCATTTTTGTTCTTTTTATAATGGTATGAAGGTCATGCCGGGAATATGCTTTGGGGTTTACAAAAAGTTTGAAAGGAAAGGATACGGATTATGGCAAAGTATACAAAACAGGATATTATTGCAATGGTAGAGGAAGAGGATGTAGAGTTTATCCGAATGCAGTTTACGGATATTGAGGGAAACTTTAAAAATGTAGCAATCACGTCAAGCCAGCTTGAGAAGGCGCTCAACAATGATTGTATGTTCGATTGTTCGCTTGTAAAGGGAATGTTGCCCACAGATAATGCGGACATGTTTCTGTATCCAGATTTAGATACGTTCACAATCTTTCCGTGGCGTCCTCAGCAGGGAAAGGTAGCGCGTTTTATCTGCGATGTATATCGCGCAGACCGCACGCCTTTTGAGAGCGATTGCCGCTATATTCTGAAAAAAGCATTGAGAGAAGCAGCAGAGATGGGATATACCTTTGAGGTGGGACCAGAGTGCGAGTTCTTTTTGTTTAATGCAGATGAAAATGGCAGACCTACCACAAACACAAATGAACAGGCGGGTTTTTTTGATATGGGACCACTTGACAATGGCGAAAATGCCCGACGTGATATTGTACTTACTCTCGAGGATATGGGGTTTGAGGTGGAGGCATCACATCATGAGAAAGCGCCATCTCAGCATGAAGTAGATTTTCGGTATGATGAGGCACTTACAACAGCGGACAATATTATGACATTTAAACTTGCTGTCAAGACCATTGCCAAACATCATGGTCTCCACGGAACTTTTATGCCAAAGCCACGGATGGAGTTTTGTGGTTCTGGTATGCATATTAATATGTCGCTGAACAAAGACGGGAAAAATATTTTTGATAATCCCTCTGATGAAAATGGCTTGAGCAGGGAAGCCTATTATTTTATGGGGGGATTGATGAAGCATGTCAAGGGTATCTGCGCTGTGACAAATCCTTTGGTTAACTCATACAAGCGGTTGCGGCCGGGATTTGAGGCGCCCGTGTATATTGCGTGGAGCACACTTGGCGCAAACACTTTGATACGAGTGCCAAATATACGTGGAGAACACACAAGAATTGAGTTGAGAAGCCCGGACCCTTCGGCGAATCCTTATCTGGCAATTGCAGCGTGCTTGATGGCAGGGCTTGACGGTATTAGAAATCAAATTGAGCCAGAAGAGAAAGTGTTGGATAATATTAATGTGATTTCGGAGGAGGAGGCATTACAGCGTGGTATCAGGAAATTGCCTACAGATTTGCTCGAAGCATGTGAGGAGATGAAGAAGGATCCACTTTTGAGGGAATTGCTTGGAGAACGTGTGTTTGAACAATATTATGCCTCCAAAATTGCAGCGTGGAAGGAGTACGACGCGCAGGTGACAAGCTGGGAGATTGAATCCTATTTATATAAGATATAGGTACACCATTATATACAATTTTGTAGGATTTGGAGGTGTACAGTTGACAAATATAATAGTAGCTTTTGCCAAAATTGATGATGCGAAAAGTATAAAAAATGTTCTGGTGAAAAACGGATTTGGTGTGACAGCAGTCTGTACTTCCGGCGCGCAGGCGCTGAGTTATGCTGATGAGTTTCATGATGGAATTGTCATTGTGAGTTATCGGTTGGCAGATATGATTTGTGCGGAGTTAAAACACAATTTACCGGAGGGCTATGAGATGGTGGTGATGGCGCCACAGCGAGTTTTGGCAGAAGTTCAGGGCGGTGGGATCATTGGACTTGCTATGCCACTTAAAGTACACGAGTTAGTAAGTACTATCGATATGTTGTCACAGGGAATTATCCGGCGTAAAAAGAGGCAACGTGAAAAGCCAAAGGTGCGTGACGAGAAAGAGGTAGCCATTATAGCAAATGCAAAGCAGTTATTAATGGCAAGAAATAATATGACAGAGGAGGAGGCACACCGCTATCTGCAAAAACGCAGTATGGATAATGGCACCAACATTGTTGAGACAGCGCAGATGCTTTTGGCATTAAAGTGAGTAACGTGAAATTAAAGTTTCACAATCCTGATTGGAAGGTCCGCTGAAGCGCGCAAATAGGAGTTAGAGTGGAAGGAGAGAAGTATGAATATCGTTTTATTATCAGGAGGATCAGGAAAGCGTCTCTGGCCTCTGTCAAATGAAATCCGGTCAAAGCAGTTTTTAAAATTGCTCAGTGATGCAAATGGCAATTATGAATCTATGGTACAGCGTGTGTATCGGCAGATTATGCAGGCGGGAATTCATGCGAATATTGTTGTGGCGACATCAGCGACACAAGTGGAATCTATTCGAGGGCAGTTGCCAGATGATGTGGATGTTGTTGTGGAACCGGAGCGCAGGAATACCTTTCCTGCAATTGTGCTCGCAGCATCATATCTGGAGTCGAGAAAACAGATGGATCCGGAGGAGACGGTGATTGTGCTTCCAGTGGATCCTTATGTCGATGTGGAGTATTTTGAGACGTTCAAAAAGATGGATGCACGCGTACAGCAGGGCGGTGTGGATATTGTTCTGATGGGCATTACACCGTCTTATCCTTCTGAAAAATACGGTTATATCATACAGGGAGAGGGAGGAAGCGTGACAGGTTTTAAAGAAAAACCAGAAGAGACGATGGCAAAAGCATTAATTGCTCAGGGGGCGCTCTGGAATGCGGGGGTGTTTGCCTTCAAATTAAAATATTTAATGAAAATAGCAGATAATTATTTAGATAGCAGAGCGTTCGATGATGTTGTGGCATGTTATGACCATCTGAAAAAGGACAGCTTTGACTATGAGGTGATTGAAAAAACGAAGGCGCTTGCTGTTATTCCATACAGCGGTGCGTGGAAGGATATCGGCACATGGAATACGCTTACTGAGGAGATGCAGGAGGAAAGTATTGGAGATGTGATTATGGGGGAGGAGTGTATCAATACCCATGTAATTAATGAGTTGTCGATTCCTGTCGTAGCGCTTGGCACACAAAATCTTGTGATAGCGGCGGGGCAAGATGGTATTTTAGTATCAGATAAACACAAAAGTTCTTATATTAAACCTTATGTGGAGAATATTGACAACCGACCAATGTACGAGGAGCGGCGTTGGGGGGAATATAAGGTGTATGATTATAGTCAGTATGCAGACGGGACAAAATCCCTCACAAAACATGTTACTATCAATTCAGGGTGTGCGCAGGACTATCATGTGCACCGTTATAAAGATGAAGTGATTACAGTGGCAAATGGAGAAGGAGAGCTTGTTGTAGATGGATGTTTAATAAAATTATCCCGTGGCGATTCCATTTCTATTAGGAGGGGACAGAAGCATGCAATTAGGGCTTTTCAGGATTTGCAGCTTATATCCGTACAAATTAGCGAGGATAACACAGAGGGGGACACAGAAGTATTCAACTGGAGTTGGTCAGAAACATGAGAGGAAAAACGATGAAATTTACAAAAATGCATGGGTGCGGAAATGATTATATCTATGTCAATGGATTTGTGGAGCAGATTGCCACAGATAGAAAGCCAGAGCTAGTGCGGCGGCTTAGTGACAGGCATTTTGGCATAGGCGGGGACGGCGTAATTTTTATCAATCCGGGAAAGAGCGCTCGTTTTGAGATGGAGATGTACAATGCAGATGGGACGAGAGCACAGATGTGCGGCAATGGTATCCGCTGTGTGGCAAAATATGTGTATGATTACGGTTTGACAAATGAGACAAGCATTACAATAGAAAGCTTTGGACAGGTGAAATACTTGGATCTTACATTAGGCGAGGATGGAAAAGTTTCTACTGTGAGAGTTAATATGGGAGCACCAATCTTAACTGCAAGTGAGATACCAGTGGTGTCTGAAAATAAGCAAGTGGTTAATGAGGAAATTACGGTGGATGGACAGCGATATAGGATGACTTGTGTGTCAATGGGCAATCCTCATGCAGTCGTATTTCTAAATACTGTGCCAGATGAGTTTGATATCAAGGATTTTGAAATAGAAAAAAAAGGACCACATTTTGAGAACCACCCGCGATTTCCAGAGCGTATCAATACAGAATTTGTGCGGGTTATGGACAGAAAAAATGTACAGATGCGCGTGTGGGAGCGGGGAACAGGAGAGACACTTGCCTGTGGGACTGGGTGCTGTGCAACAGTGGTTGCCTGTGTGTTAAATGGCTTGACAGAGACAAAAGTTACCGTGAAGGTTCTCGGTGGCGAAATTCTGTGTGAGTGGGATCGAACGGAGAATGTTGTCTATATGACAGGTCCTGCGGAGACAGTGTTTGACGGTGAGATAGCGTTGCAGGAGGAAATGTGAAATGCTTTTCCCAAGTGAGGTTTTTTTGTTTGTATTTTTTCCGATTGTGCTGGTGGTGTACTACGCGCTGCTGAGAAAGACAAAAACGCTAAAAAATGTATTTCTGTTGGTTGCAAGTCTCTTTTTCTATGCATGGGGTGAGCCGACATATGTTTTTTTGATGATTGCAACGATTTTAATAAACTGGATTTTTGGCATTTATGTGGATGTGTTTCGGGATAAAAAAGTAGTGGTTACAATATTGTTTATACTGTTAGTGGCAGTTAATATTGGCACATTGGGGTGGTTTAAGTACAGTGAATTTACAGTGTTGCAGATTAACCGCTTTCTGCACACAAATATTCCAGTGCCAATTGTGCCATTGCCAATTGGAATTTCGTTTTACACATTTCAGGCAATGTCCTATGTGATTGATGTGTATCGGCGCCGCGGCAAAGTGCAGAGAAATCCTTTGCAGGTAGGATTATATATCGCACTGTTTCCGCAGTTAATTGCGGGACCAATTGTGCGCTATGAGACAATTGCGGACCAGATTGAACATCGGGTTGAGACATTTGCGAACTTTTCGGCGGGTGTGACTAGATTTTGTATTGGTCTTGGCAAGAAGGTTCTTGTCGCAAACAATATGGCAGTGATTGCGGACAATGCGTTTGGGCTGATTATCAATCATGAATTTCAGGCTTCTATGGGCATGGCTTGGCTCGGCGCAATCGCATATACACTGCAAATCTTTTTTGATTTTTCAGGATATTCGGATATGGCAATTGGTCTTGGCCAGATGTTTGGTTTTCATTTTGAGGAAAATTTTTACTATCCTTATATTTCCAAAACTGTATCAGAGTTCTGGCGCAGATGGCATATTTCTATGCAGACATGGTTTCGGGATTATGTGTATTTTCCAATGGGGGGCAGCAGGGTTTCTAAGCCAAGGCTGGTGTTAAATCTCTTTGTTGTGTGGCTTTTAACAGGAATGTGGCACGGTGCAAACTGGACTTTTATTGCGTGGGGATTGATGTATTTTGCAATTTTGACTGCTGAGAAGCTAACAGGGCTCAGCAAGAAAAATTATTGGTGGGGGCATCTCTACACAATGGTGCTAGTCATGATTGGCTGGGTGATCTTTCGCTCAACAGGTATGGGAAATGCTTTTTTGTACATTAAGGCAATGTTTGGCATAGGCGCAAAGGGAATTATTGACAAGGCGGTCTGGGCATATATCGCGCAGAACTGGATATACTTTGTATTTGCAATTATTGGCTGTGCGCCCATTATGCCGTGGATTGACGCGAAGTTAAAAAATAGTCAAATATGGCAAATTGTTTACGCTGTAGGCATTGTGGTGTGTCTGGTAGTCAGTGTATCGTTTATCTGCAACAATGCGTACAACCCGTTTATATACTTTAATTTCTAATGGATAGTTTTGAGGTAACAGGTCAGCTTGTCTGAACTGTTACGTTTTGAGACGTTGGAAAGGACAGAAAATGAAATGAAGAACAGGGACAAATGGATTACTATTGCTTTTCTTATTTTTATACTGGTGATACCACTTGTGACTGTGGTGCGCAATCTGCTGCCAAGTCAGCAAGAGAATGAACTGACAGATGAAGAACAAGCAATTTTGGAGCAGAACGGAACTCTGGCGAATGGAACACAGGCAGACACGAAAGATAATACAGAAAACAGCATGCCAAAAGAGACAGGATTTGCCAAACTGCAAAAAAGTATTAATCAGTTTACGGATAGTTTGTTTGGGCGGACAAAGCTAATTGGTTTTAATACAGAGTTGACTTCACTCCTCACGGGAGGGACCTATATTGAGTCTACACAGACGCTTATGGGAAAAAATAATATGTTTTTCTATAAGACAGAACTTGACGGGCACCCTATCTGGGACTATATGGGAATTAATCATTTTACAGAGGAGGAGATGGCGGCAATCGCTGCAAATCTCGTGGCGACAAGAGAACATCTGGCAATGAGAAATATTGAGTTTTATACAATGTGCATTCCCAATAAAGAGATTATTTACGCAGAGAATATGCCAGATACCATTGCAAGAGTCAATAAAATTTCCCGTGGAGAACAACTAGCAAACTATCTAAATGAGAATACAGATTTGGTGTTTGTGTATCCCAAGGATGCGCTGATGGCAAACAAGGACAAGGTGCAACTCTATTACAGTACGGATTCTCATAGCAATCAAATCGGGGCTTTTGTAAATATGCAGGAATTTTTTAGAACAGTGTACGGCACACATGCAGAGATAGATTCCGTTCGTTTTCGGACAGATGCGACAGACTATTCTGGTGATTTGGTTATGCTTGCAGGTTTGACAGGCAAGTACAATATTGATGCCGTATATGCGTTCGAGCCAGAATCAGCTGACAAAGCGCAATATCATGATCAAGTATTATTGTATGTTGGAGATTCCTTCGGCGGATTTCTGTCACAGATTTGTAAGGGATATTATAAGGAAGTTTACTGGGAGGATGCGCGGGATTTTCAATATAATATGCTGGACCGATATCAGCCAGATGTTGTGATCTGGGAGCGCGCAGAGCGTTACTGCGAGGTGTTTCAAGATCCGATTTTCATCAAGTAATCATCCGATAAAAAATAAATTAAAATAGATAAAAAGTACCATAAAAATACACGAGAATAAACGTATATAGAGTACCGGGAGGGGGTCTGTGTGGAGGAGAAACAGTTCGATGCGTGCATGGAGCGCATGAAATCCGGCGATAAGGGTGCATTGCATGAAATTTATGAGGCGTATCTGGGATATATTTATTCCATTGTACTTCAGACTGTATCAAACCGTGAGGATGCAGAGGATGTCACCAGTGAGTTTTTTATGAAATTATGGCGACTTGCAGATACATACCGTGGTGGGAATGGGCATCGAGCATGGATGGCGGCAATTGCCCGCAATATGGGGATTGACCTTATGAGAAAGACGAAGCGGGAGATTTTAACAGAAGATTTTGCAGATACGATGACAGAAACAGCATCAGATACGTGTGTTGAGATGGAGGTTCTCTCAGATATGGGGTTGCGGCAGGCGCTTGACGCGTTAAAGCCTAATGAGCGGGAAGTTGTGAATTTAAAAATTATGGGAGAGTTAACTTTTCAGGAGATAGCAGATATTCTTAAAATTCCACTTGGAACAGTAACTTGGCGATATCAAAATGCAATCAAAAAGTTAAGGAGATATGGTTATGAGTAAGGATTTGGAAAAAGAATATAAGGCACTCATGAACAGTGAAGCGCCAGATTTGTGGGCACGCATTGAAGCAGGGATAGAGGAAAAAACAGTGTGTTCGCACCAAGAGATTTTTGTCAAAGTAAAGCGCGGCAGTAAGATATGGGTAGGGTTTGCGGCTGCGTGTGCGTGTGTGGCATTAAGTATTCCTGTCATTATGAGATATTTTCCTGTTAGTGGCAACAAGCTTGATATTGTGTTTGACAATGCAGCATCTGCGGGGTGTGCACCAGAAGCAGCAGCTGGGGTTGAGGATGAGACAGTGTTGGAGGAAGGCATTAGCCCAGCGGCTATGAATGAAGAATTTGATGGTGCAGGCAATCGCTTGAATACAGTTACAACAGATAGTGTAGGTGATCGTTCAAGTGCAGTTGTGTCAGAAAAAGCAGGCAAAAGTTCTAACATGGATATTCCGGAGGCAACAGTAGAACAAGAAAGAGGCAGCTTTACTGTCACAGCAGAAATTCTTGGAAGTGATATTGGCAGAGATAATGGTATTCTGTATACAGTTAGGGTGATTGAATCACAAAGTGCAGCTGTGCAGGTGGGTAGTGAAATCAAAATTTTTAGTGCTGCGTTGCCCGAAGAGAATATGATAACACTCATAGAGTCCCAACCCTATAAACTCACGGTTACTAATAATACATCATACAGTGAGGAAGAAGAGATTATCTATATTTTACAGACAGTTGAGAAGCAGTAATTTTAACAATATATTTTAATGAATACTTATGAAAAATCACGGTAACAATAGGAATGTCAGATGCACTCCCAGAGTTTTTGGAGGGGAGATTTCGAGAGGCAATTTTAAAAGGAGGAGTAAATTTGTATGAAGAAAAGGAAAATAATGAATAAGATAGGATTAGCTGCAATTTTAATGACACTTTCTCTGTCAATGCTGACAGGTTGCGGTAATAGGAGTGACAGAACTTCAGATGAGGTGCCGACGCAGGAGAATGTAGACACAGCAGGAATGGTGCATTTAAACAGCGTAGATGAAGTTTCTGCATTTATGGATGAAGTATATGGGGGCGTGGCAGAAGACCTGCTCCCAATGGAAGTGATGACAACAGAGCTTGACTTAGGGGATACCGATATGATTTCATATCATACGGGTCTGACGGACTTGGACGGCATTGCAGGAATTTATCTGTCTGAGTCTATGATGACTTCGACAGCTTATAGTGCTGTGTACATCAGAACTACAGATGACGCGGATGCGGAAGCGATCCGTCAGCAGCTTATGGACAATATCAATCCGTCAAAGTGGGTTTGTGTGACAGCAGAACAACAGTACGCAGTGTTGGTCGGCAATGATATTTTTTTTGTGATGGGATATCAGGATACAGCCTCCACAGTGCTTGAGAAAGCGATTGCGGCGGCTGAGGCGCGAAATATGAAAGTTTCAGATAAGCTTGAAAAGGCGAATCCAATATAAATAGGAGAGGCACCGATGCTTTTTTCCAGTATTACATTTTTATATTTGTTTCTGCCATTGACCATAATATTTTACTTTTTTGTGCCGCAGAAAGGGAAGAATTTAGTATTGCTTGTAATGTCGCTTCTGTTCTATGCATGGGGAGAACCAGTGTACGTTCTTCTCATGCTTGCGCAGATTGTGATTTCCTATGTGCTTTTGTGGTTTGTGGACAGATTTCGGGAAAGAAGGGCAGCCGGAATATTCTATATTCTGTCTGTTCTTTTGCCATTTGCAGCGTTATTTTATTTTAAATATTTTCATTTTTTTATGGACACAATATTTGGTATTCGGACAAAGACCATTGCGCTTCCAATTGGTATTTCGTTCTATACGTTTCAGATTGTAAGTTACTGTGTGGATGTGTACTGTGGCAGGGTAAAGCGACAAAAAAACCTTGTTACTTATGCGGCATATGTGACGCTTTTTCCGCAGTTGGTTGCAGGACCCATTGTCCGTTACAGCGAGATTGAACAAACACTTACAAAAGGCATTGATTTTTCTAAATTTCATAAAAGCTTTGGGCAGGGCCTAGTGCGCTTTGTGGTTGGGTTGGGCAAAAAAGTATTGATTGCCAATGTTATTGGTGAGTTTGTGGCGGAGGTTGCGGCGCTTGGTCAGCGCAATCTAACACTGTCATGGGCATATGCAATCGCAGTGTCGTTGCAGATATATTTTGATTTTTCAGGGTATTCAGACATGGCGATTGGGTTAGGCGGCATTTTTGGTTTTTCGTTCCCAGAAAATTTTAGATATCCGTTTATTTCTCAAAGCGTTACTGAGTTCTGGCGACGGTGGCACATCACACTTGGCGCATGGTTTCGGGACTATGTTTATATTCCAATGGGAGGAAACCGAGTTTGTATGCCAAGATGGATACTGAATATTTTTGTAGTTTGGCTTTTTACTGGGTTGTGGCATGGAGCTGGATGGAACTTTATAGTGTGGGGACTTTTGTTTGCGGTGCTGCTTGTTATGGAAAAAGGAGTGGGGAGGCTGTTTGGCAATAGGAAAAATTCTGGCAGTGCAATGGACAGTAAAAGTGTTTTAAAAAAAGATTTGGCAAAGGCATTGATAGGTATTGTAAAACATGGATATGTAATTTTTATAATACTGATAAGTTTTTTGATATTTCATAATGATAGCTTATCCAATGCCGTGGCAGATATACAAGCATTGTTTGCGCAGGGAAGCCATATTGCTCACAATTTGGGGAGCGTGGAGCATGCAGTGTATGCATATGTGATGCGCAATCGGATGATAATATTGTGTGTTGGTCTACTTGGTTCAACGCCGCTGCCATTGTGGATTTGGACAAAGCTGCAAGAAAGGTTGCAAACAGTTAGGATTGGAAACAAAATAATATATGTATTGACAAGTGCAATGGTGCTCTGTGTGATGGTGCTCTGCACGGCCTATTTAATTGATGGTTCTTTTAATCCGTTTTTGTATTTCCGATTTTAGAGCGTGTTTGAAGTATCGTTTAGAATGCATTTTTGATTTTCGGGAGGTAGCTTTGTGAAAGAAAGTAAGTGGAAACAATATATCACAATCTATGGTTTTGTTTTCTGTCTGGTAAGTGTGATGGTGATTATGATAATTTCTCCCAAGAAGGCTATTTCTAGCGCTGAGCGCCGTCGTTTGGCGGAGAAACCTAAACTGACGGTAAAAAATTTGATGGATAAGTCTTTTATGGACGATACAGAAAAATATCTGCTCGACCACTTCCCATTTCGAGATGGACTTCGACGCATTAAAGCGTCTTTTGCCTATGATATATTGCAACAGAAAGAAAATAATGATATTTATGTTGTGGATGGTCATGCGTCAAAATTGGAATATCCGTTAAATGAGGCATCAGTTAAGAGGCTTTCGGACAAGATGAAAGGACTTCGACAGCAATATTTTCCAGAACAGACAGTTTGGTATGCCATTGTGCCGGATAAAAACTATTTTTTGGCACAACAAAATGGTTTTCCATCAATGGATTATAAGCGTATAATCGACCTTCTATCGCAAGCGCTCAGTGCAGATGACGTTCCGAATGCGGCGTTTCAATATATGGATATTATGTCAGAATTGTCAATCGACGACTACTATCACACAGATACACACTGGCGTCAAGAGCGGATTCTCGGTGTCGCATGCCATGTTGCAGACGCGCTCGGTGTGGTAGGACTTTTATCTTTTTCTACGGATAGTCAAGAAACATTTACAGAAAATAAAATCAAAAATTTTTATGGTGTTTACTATGGTCAGGCAGCACTTCCTATGGAACCAGATACGATGGTGTATCTCACAAGTGAAGTGACGGATGCCGCGCGGGTGTGGAGCCTAGAGGAAAATATGCAAAGCGGGAAAAAGACCACAACAGTGATGCTGCCAGATGAGCAAGGAGCAGTTTGGAAGATGGTTTATCAGACAGAAAAACTTGAGGATGGAAAGAGCCTTGACAAGTATGATATCTTTGTGGGCGGTGCGTCTTCCTTGCAAGTTATTAGAAGTCCAAAAGCGTCTTCACAAAAACGGCTGATTTTGTTTCGTGATTCTTATACAAGCAGTCTTGCGCCTCTTTTACTGGAGGCGTATAGGGAGATTGTTCTAATTGATTTGCGCTATATTGATTCCACACGAATTGGAACATATGTAGATTTTGCAGAAGCAGATATCTTGTTTTTGTATAATACGTCGATTGTCAATCATTCGGAAATGCTCAAATGATAGTTTTTTTAATTATGTTTTTACAAAACGTGCAGTTTATGTGCATTCCCCGTGAATCGTAATTTTTTCTTGCCATATCACGAAACTAAGTGTAAGATAGAAATTACAGTTGGTTTTGTATAACTTGGTGCTTGCAATAGGGGCCAACGACCTTAAAAAGATATGGTGAAAACGGGAGACAAAGCGATGCAAAAAAGTATTTTGGAATATAATTTAATGCGCAAGAAGGTATCCAATAAAAACTCTTTTGAGATAGAAGCGGAAGAAAAGCTGGGACGAAATGACGATTGTTGGTGTGGAAGTGGCAAAAAGTATAAAAAGTGTCATTGTTCTTTTGATGAAAAACTTGATGAATACAGGCATAAATGTATTTTAGTACCACCGAGGCGTATTATTAAAAACCCTGTGCAAGTACAAGGGATTCGTGAAAGTGCGAAGATTAACATAGAAATTTTGAATTATATTGACGAGCATATTCAGGCAGGAATATCAACGCAGGAAATTGATAATTGGGTGTGTACTATTACTAAAAAGTACAATGCAATTGCGGCAACCTTGAATTATGAGGGGTATCCAAAGAGTGTTTGTACTTCTATTAATAATGTTGTATGTCATGGGATTCCGTCCAAAAACGAAATTTTAAAGGATGGGGATATTGTGAATGTAGATGTGTCTACAAAATACAAAGGCTATTTTTCGGATTCCTCAAGAATGTATTGTATAGGAAATGTCTCTGCGGAGAAGAGGCGTCTGGTGGAGATTACCAAACAAAGTCTGGAAATTGGTCTGCAATATATTCAGCCGTGGAGAAAAATCGGGGATATGGGTGCTGCGATTCACGAGTTTGCAGTGCAGAATGGTTATTCTGTGGTGCGGGAGATTGGCGGACATGGTGTCGGTCTTGAATTTCATGAGGACCCGTGGGTTAGTTATGTCTGTCAAAAGGATACTGGAATGTTGATGGTGCCGGGAATGGTTTTTACAATTGAGCCTATGATTAATATGGGAAAAGAAGATATATATATTTCGGATGATGATGGATGGACGGTCTATACTGAGGACGGCTTGCCTTCAGCGCAATGGGAGATACAGATTTTAGTCACAGAGGACGGATATGAGATTATTTCGTACTAGGATATGTTTGAAAAATCCGCCAGTACATTCAATGTCGCATAATGTGATTTCTTTAGAAATGGCATGAAAAGGAAACATGTCATTTTTTGATGTACAACTTATATAGATAAGATAGGGCATGGAACGCGGCAAGCAGGGAAAAGGTAATATGTTTCAAAAAAGAGATTTTCTATTAATTACTACAATCATTTTGATTATAGTGATATCTGCGCAGATGATTTTGCCAGTTTGGAGACACGCAGGAGAAGTTATTCACATTACAATAGATGGCAAATTATATGGGGAGTATAATCTATCTCAAAATCAAACCATTACAATCAATGATACATTAGGATACAATAGAGTTATCATACAAAGTGGATCTGCATATATGGATGAAGCAGATTGCCCAGACAAATATTGTATAGCGTATAAACCAATTCAAAATAATGGTCAAACGATTATTTGTCTGCCGCACAAGTTGGTGATTGAAGTAATGGGAGAGCAGCATTCGGGGCAAGTAGATGTAATTGTCCCATAAAAAGTATTTTTTGGTTTTGTTAGAGTGTTTTAGGATAGAGGTGGATATGAAGACAAAAAGCGTAGCGTACTGCGCCATATTGACTACGCTGGCAATGATATTTGGATATGTGGAGGCATTAATTCCATTTCATTTTGGATTGCCGGGGGTAAAGCTTGGCATTGCAAATATTGTTATTGTTCTAGCGCTGTATCGGTTTCCCGCAGGTCAAGTGTTTGCGATACAGGTGATGCGCATTGTACTTGTTTCTTTTTTGTTCGGTAGTATGTCTATGATGATTTACAGTCTTGTAGGAGGAATGTTAAGCTTAGGGACAATGCTTCTTTTAAAAAAAACAAACTGGTTTTCTGTTACAGGAGTTAGCATTGCTGGCGGAGTGAGTCATAATCTGGGACAATTGGCAGTTGCAGTCCTGGTGGTACAGAATTTAAGGATAACATTGTATATTCCAGTTTTGTTGACCGCAGGACTTGTGACTGGCTGCCTGATAGGAATGTTGGCATATAAACTGAAACCGCTGATGGAGCGATACTTTTGAATTGTATCGCTTTGCGGTTGGCGTAGTACTCACGGCAAATTTTATTTACCGTGAGTATAATATTGATAAAAAATCAGTCAATTTTGTGTAATGTAAAATCGTCAATTGTTCCCCAGCCCTTTGCGTCACATTGAATGTGGATTCCAATTTTTAGTGTACCATCTGTAACTTTTATAGAAGATATTGTAGGTTCTTGCCAGTTTGCATATCCCTGTGCAGTAAATGGATCGGAAACAGTTGTTTCGTTAATATTGGCGTAGAGTTCCATTTGGGCACTCTCGTCAATATCACCGCCTTGGAAACAGGCTTTTAGCTCATAGGTTCCGGGTTCTAAATCTTTAAATTCTTGTTCAATGTTAAATGACATATCAGATTCTGACCAGAAATGGAAGGAATATTCCCCAGAGTGTGCGTCTGTCTCTTTTTTCTGAAAATCAGTAGGATTTTTGTCTCCTTCATAAGAGACTTTCCACATGGAGGTATCAGAATCTTCAAAGCTTGGATTGGACACATAGTTGCGTCTCTCCACATTGACAACACAAAAAGTCTCAGTTTGATTATCTGAACCAAACTTTTCGTCAAGGATGCTACCTGTAATCTCATAAGTGCCAACCTTGGAAGTATCGATATTGAGCACCATCTCCTCATACCATTCGATAGGCATAGATGCATTTAGGGCACGGTTGTTGTAGACAACATCCACAGTTTCGGGCATCTCCACGTCAGAACCAATATTACATGTGACTGTTGGAACGTTAATCATATCAATTGCAGGCTCAGCGTTGGTGCCATATTTTAACCACTTAAAAGTATTTAAGGATTCTAGCGGTTTTCCAGTTGCGTCAAATAAAGCCTGATTATCCCAAGAACAGCCACCATAGTATTTTCCAGCATCGTTAGGATCATATGCTGCCGCATAGCTGCTTGCCCAGCCAGATCCAAATTCTTCCCAGATAGGGCTATTGTCAGCGTTTACATCACCGACTGTAATCCAAGCGCCTTCCCAGTAAAAAACACCTAGCGCGCCCGCATCATTGGCGGTGGCGCAGACATCACGCAGAGCGGTGGATTGACTTTGAACAGTGGCGCCATAGGCGTCAATCAAGTCTGCTTCGCTAACACTGTTTCCTGAACCGTCAGTGTCTTCTGTAGTATAACAGTAAGCAGTCTCAGCAATCAGCGTTTTTTTACCATATTTGTCTTGGATATTCGCCATAACCTTCTGAAGATTTTCAAAAGTGCCATGCCAGTATGGATAGTAGGACAGCGCAAAAATATCATAGTCTACCTGAAAAGAGGAGAGTTTATACAAAATAGAATCAAGACCATCATAGTCGTTTGCATTTGTATAATGTAATGCTACTTGAATGTCTTTGTTATAACTTTCTGCGACTTCACGGATTGCCTTGCTGCCAGAACTCATAAGCTTTGCAATATTGGGAATTTGTGTTTCGCCTGCCATGCCATTGTTGGTTTCATTTCCAACTTGAACCATACAGACATCAACGCCATTTTCCAAAAGTTGTGTCAGACTGTCCTTTGTAAATTCATACAGGGCGTTTGACTTTTCTTCAAGCGAGAAATCAACCCATGCTTTCGGGCACATTTGTTTGGAAGGATCTGCCCAAAAATCTGAATAATGAAAATCAATACAGACTTTCATACCGTTTTCTGTGGCGCGTTTTCCAAGTGCAATAGCGGTTGCCAGATCGTTATTTCCACCCCCATATCCATTGCCATTCTCATCAAAGGGGTCATTCCAGATGCGAATGCGCGCATAGTTGACGCCGGCTTCTGCCATTGTAGTAAACACGTCTTGTTCTTTGCCATCTGCACTGTAATATTTTACACCGCTTTTTTCTTCTGTAAGGATAGAGGACACATCCATTCCACGAATAAAATTATCTGAAAGATTTGGAATTGGTTCCACATAAATGCCAGCGTCTTCTGCGGCAGTAGGCAGTGGAAAGGCGTTTGTTGTCTGCAGTGGTGTTTGGCTTGGGGGTTCCGCGGCAACAGTCTCGGAAACGGATGATTCGGGACTTACTACAGTTGATTCTTCAGTTTTAGTAGGGGGTGTGTCCACAGAAGTTTGGTCTGCACCAGCGCCGCATCCAGTGAAGGACAGGGCAGCTGCCAAAAGGACTGTGATCATTGTTTTCTTTTTCATGTGTTCCTCCTTTTTGCAGCGATTCTGTCAAGAATGGCTGCCAGTTATGCACACGGGTGTCCAAATGAAATATGTCAGCAAGCTGGCAGACATCCGGCACGCAAGTAGGGAAAGACTTCCTTACTCGATTTGTGGGTTCTTTATGGATAATATTATAGCATAACATTTTATATGAAAATTTGCAAAATCGGAAACAAAAGATGCAAATTCTTTCACAAATTTGTACAAAATGTGGTAAAATAAGTTTGCTGAAAGATTTTTTGTGTATGTTTTTAGAAAGAGAGGTAACAAATATGAATAAAGCAGCAGTATTTTTTGGAACAGGTTATGAGGAAATTGAAGCGCTCACAGTGGTGGATTTGCTGCGGCGCGCAGGGATTGAGACAGTCTGTGTCGCAGTCGACAACGAAACATATGTTACAGGAAGTCACAATATTTCTGTGGCGATGGATGCAAAGATTGATGCACTTGACTTTGACTGTTTTGATATTCTGGTCTGTCCGGGTGGTATGCCAGGAACCAAGAACCTTGAAGCATGTACAAAGTTGACAGAACAGCTTCGGAAGTTTTATGAGCGTGGTAAATTGATTGCGGCAATTTGTGCAGCGCCTAGTATATTTGGACATATGGGTCTGCTAGAAGGAAAGAGGGCTTGTATTTATCCTGGTATGGAGGCGGAACTGTCTGGAGCAGAGGTTTGCTTTGACAAAGTGGTAAAATCAGGAAATATTATTACAAGTCGCGGTATGGGAACGGCGATTGCGTTCTCGCTTGAAATTATTGCTTCGCTTTTAGACCAAGAAACAGCGGATGAATTAAGCGAAAAAATTGTATATATAGGGTAAACCTAAGTTTAAGAAGCGGTAGCAAATATTTTGACAATTTAGGCACTCAATGGTATAATCATCTATACGGTGTGTCTAATTGTTGAAATAAAGTAATAATTAGATATAAATTAGGTGGATAGAAGGTTTCTCAAATGATAACAGAACAAGAGTTTCAGAGAGTGGCGGCTTATGTAAAAAATAAAGCTGGTATCAACTTAAACGAAAAGAAGGTTTTGGTTCAGGGAAGACTTGATAGTTATATGCAACGAAAGGGTTACAGCTCCTACGATGCGTTTATGGACCGTGTGGAGCGGTTTCCATCAGGACCGGAGGCAGAAGATCTGATGAACGCCCTCACAACAAACCATACATATTTTTGGAGGGAGTATGAACAGTTTTTGTATTTAAAACAGACCGTTTTTCCAGAGTTGAAAATGCGTACAGAAAACACAAGGGATTGGCATATCTGGTGCGCTGCCTCCTCGACAGGGGAGGAGCCGTACACGCTTGCAATGCTCTGCAAAGATTTTTTAGGATTAGAGCAGGCAGAGTGGGACACGAAAGTACTTGCTACGGATATTGACACAAAAGTGCTCGAGAAAGCAGTGAAGGGTATATATGCCAAAAATTCTGTAGAGCAGCTACCCAATCAGTATGTGCGCCGTTTTTTTAAACAGATTAATCCTGATGAATATCGTGTAAAAGACGAACTCAGAAAGGAAGTGTTGTTCCGGCAGCTTAATCTAATGAATCCGCTGCCCTTTAGAAAACCGCTTCACGTTGTGTTTATCAGGAATGTTATGATTTATTTTGATGAGCCGACCAAGGAGCGATTATTAAACAATATTTATGAGAAAATGGCACCCGGCGGGTACCTCTTTATTGGTTCCACGGAATCTATGAGCCAGAACCATTCCCGGTTCCAGTATATAAGACCATCCATATATAAAAAGTGATTTAGGAGAAAGAATATGGGAAAATTAAAGGTTTTATTGGTTGTGGGAGATTTGGAGATGAGAAGGCGGCTTGGTGCAATTCTTGGCGCAGACAAAGATCTAGATATTGTTGCGGAGGCAAATAACGCCTATGCTGCGCGTGACAAAATTATTGAATGCGAGCCCGATGTGATGGTTTTATGTCATGATTTGCCTCGAATGCCAGGAATTACATTTTTGGAAAAGCTTATGCCACAGCGAAGCACTGCAACACTTGTCATCGCAGAATCCCAGTATGAGGATGCAGCATTTCGTGCAGGGGCGAGGGATTTCATTGCTTGTGGGAAAAATTTTGGATTGCTTGAACAGGAAAATATTTGCAATCGACTAAAAAAGCTTGCGGGCGGAGAGTGGTTAAAAGCGGCAAAAAAGCTGTCTGTGCCAGTGCTGACACAGGTGCTAAACAATAGCAGCAATAGAATATTTGAAACGCACTCTACAACAACATCAATTATAGCAATTGGGGCATCAACGGGGGGCACGGAAGCGATTGCTACTGTGGTGCGCGGCTTAAAAAAGGATATTCCAGGAATTGTAATGGTGCAGCATATGCCAGAAGGCTATACACAGATGTATGCTCACCGTTTGGACAATGAAGGTGAGGTTTCGGTGAAAGAAGCGGTATCTGGAGATGTGGTAAAGCCTGGTCAGATCCTTCTAGCACCCGGGGATAAGCAGATGCGAGTTGTGAAAATTAGTGGAAGATATCAGGTGGAATGCAGATATGGTCCGCGTGTGACAGGGCATTGTCCGTCAGTGGATGCGCTGTTTGAGTCGGTGGCCCGCGCAGCGGGAAAAGAAGCGATTGGCGTGCTTATGACTGGTATGGGAAGTGATGGTGCCAAGGGGCTTTTGGCAATGAAAAATGCAGGTGCGCGCACGATAGGACAGGATGAAAAGACGTGTATCGTCTATGGTATGCCCAAGGTGGCATATGAAATTGGTGCGGTAAACTGGCAGGTGCCGTTGGAACAAATTGCACAGAAAATATATTATTTGTTGGACAAACGACAATAGAAAATAAGAAAATAGGAGGCAAAGCTATGAGGATATTGATAGCAGAGGATGATTTTGCCAGCAGAAAGGCAATTTTAAAATTTTTGTCAGCGTATGGAGAATGTGATGTGACAGTGGATGGTATGGAGGCAATTGATGCCTTTATGATGGCGATTGAGGAGGATGATCCTTATGATCTTGTCTGTCTGGATGTAATGATGCCAGTGATGGACGGTTATCAAGCGCTCAAAAATATACGTGATATTGAACGGGAACATAATGTGTCACAGAGTGAACAGGCAAAGGTAATTATGACAACGGCGTTGAACGAGGAGAAAAATGTTAAAATGGCATTTGATCTTGGTTGTACTGTCTACTGTGCAAAGCCGATTGATGTGGAAAAGCTGAGGGATATTCTAAATAAACTTGGATTGACAGAATAATAGGTTTCTGAGAAAGAGAAAGGGGACAATGCTGCATGGAAGAAAATAAAGAAGTTGAGCTTGTGGAACAGGAGGATATTCGACAGGGAAAATATATGACTTTCTGTATTGGGAGTGATGTGTTTGGAATAGAGCTCAAGTATGTAAATGAGATTATACCAATGCAATCTATAGCACCGATTCCGGAGGCAGAGTGTTATATTAAGGGGCTGATTAATCTGCGAGGCAAGATTATACCAGTGATTGATGTGGCGATCCGATTTGGAAAAGAACTTTTTGAGTATAATGACCGCACTTGTATTATTGTTGTGGATGTTCAGAATGTTGTTGTGGGGCTGATTGTCGAGACAATTTTAGAGGTGGTATCCATTGAGGAGGAAGATATTTTGCCGCCTCCAAATGTCTCAAAAGCAAACGCACAGGCAAAATTTATCCGTGGTATTGGAAAGATTGGTGACAGTATTAAACTGCTGCTTGATCCAGTAAAGCTTTTGAGCGACAATTCCCTTGATTTTGTGGATAAGCAGGAAGAAGAAGAGGAAGAATAAATGCCAAAAAGTCGTGAAGAATTTTTTTACTTTGTTTTGAACAATAGTCAAGAGTGCATTGTCAAGTATGATTCGCATGGATGCATCAATTATTGTAATGACAGACTTTTGGAACTTACTGGATACAGCGCAGGAGAGTTGATTGGAACTTATGTTGGAGAGTTATTTCTCAATGTGTTTGTCAATATAAAGGATCATATTGAACTGACAGAGGAATACAAGGATAAAGAAGTGATAGAGACTGCTTTGTACCGCAAGAATAAGACCTGTTTTCCAGTGGAAATCAAAGTAGTGTCAAAAACTTTTGATGGAGTCGAGGTTATTATCTGTACTGCTGTCGATATGACACGATATAAGGAGAGCATCCAAAGGGTAGAGGAGACTACAATACAGATGCAAGAGTCCATGAAGGCAAGAGACGCTTTTGTGGCGAATGTTACGCATGAGCTACGCACACCAGTCAATGGAATCAAAGGACATGCGGAGATTTTGATGGAACAGGAGCAGGATTTTCAGAAAATTAATTATATGAAGATGATTCTTGACTGCTGTGCAACTATGGAGGGAATTATCAATAATATTTTGGATTTTTCAAAGCTTGAAGCAGGAAAATTCCAGCTAGATGAAAAACCGTTTTCTTTCTATGAATTTATGGCAAAGATAGAGAAGATGTTTAATATGCTCACAATGAGAAAAGGGCTTCGGTTCACGCTGAATGTAGCGCAGGAGATTCCAGATAAAGTGATTGGTGATGAATTGCGGTTAACACAGATTTTGAACAATCTTGTGTCCAACGCAGTGAAGTTTACAGAACAGGGGTATGTTGGAATTGAGGTATCTCTAAACACAAGAATCAATGATGAAATAGAGTTGTTTTTTCTGGTAGTGGATACTGGAATTGGGCTTTCTCCAGAAGACAAGGATAAGCTGTTTAAGAGCTTTTCTCAGGTGGATGCCTCTATCACTAGGAAATTTGGCGGCACAGGGCTTGGGCTTTCTATCACAAAAGAACTTGTAACGATGATGCATGGCAAAGTTTGGGCGGAGGGCGAGAAGGGAAAAGGCTCAACTTTTTCCTTTACAGTGCGTTTAAGGCAAGAACAGGCGCAAGATACAGCTGAGCAGGAACCTTCTATTAGAAAATGGAAATATTCTCATAATTTAAATACAATTGCCGGAGAACAGGATTTGATGTATGAGCTTGGCAGTGAGATTAATGCCAGGGAGCTAAGAAAATATTTTGAAAAGCTCAATATTAGTATGGATATGGAAAATTGGCAGAAGGCAGAGAGTTTTGCCACAATGCTCAAGCAACTGCTCAGTGGAGGATCTAAGGATTTGCAGCGTTTGACATTCCGAATGGAAATGTCTATCAGAAAGGCTGACTGTGACAAAGCGCGCGATTATGCGCAGAAGGTAAAAGAACAACTATTGCTTGAGGTAGAAGGGCTGGAGATATAATAATATGAATGAAACATCACAAAATAATAGTGAGATTAGTATTCTTGTTGTGGATGATGTCGAGGTAAACCTGATTATTCTGGAGGAGATTATTAAAAATATGGGATATCAGGCATTGCTTGCCCAGAGTGTAAAGGAGGCATTGCAAGTTATTGAGGACAGTGACACGCTGCCAAAAGTCATTTTGTCAGATATTTCTATGCCAGAAATCGATGGATTTACATTTTGCTCTATGTTAAAAAATGATCCATACACCAAAGAGATTCCAGTAATTTTTATATCGGCGATGGACACCGCTTCCGATCTCAGCAAAGGATTTGAATTAGGTGCCGTGGACTATATCCCAAAGCCATTTGAGAAGACAGAGGTTGAGATGCGCATCTCAACGCACCTTAAGATTTACACAATGCAGCGGGAACTTGAAGAAAACAACAGGCGACTCAATCTTGTGGTGGCGCGCCAGATGGAAAAATTGCGGATAGAGCAGAAAAATATTATGACAGCGCTGGCAAGACTTGTGGAGAGCAGGGAAAATGTGTCTGGCACACACTATAAGAACATCTTGTACAACAGCCGCATTCTCGCAGAAGGTATGCAGCTTTCGCCAAAATTTGAAGACGAAGTGACAGATGATTTTATTGATACAATTGAGTCTAGTGCAGGGTTGCATGATATTGGGAAACTAATGATACCGGACCACATTCTTCTTAAAAATGCCCCGCTTAATGATGAGGAGCGCAAAATTATGTGTTCTCATGCAGAACTTGGCGCTAGAACACTCAATGATATTTATGAAGGCGTTGAAAAAAATGATTTTATTGAGATGGCGATTGACATTGCATGGTATCATCATGAGTGCTGGGATGGATCCGGTTATCCCAAAGGTTTAAAAGGAAATGAAATTCCATTGTCTGCACGTATCGTAAAGATTGTGGATGTGTTTGATGCGATGATTGGAGAACGGCGTTATAAAAAGCCAATCCCACTCGAACAGACACTTGCTTATATGCAAGAGAACGCAGGAACAATATTTGACCCAGATATTATTCGTGTATTTATGCGCATTTATCGCAATTTTAAAGGGATTCATCTCGAATGATAGAATATGACAGTTTAGTAAAAATATACCACTCATAAAACTTTTTACTCCGTTAATACTAGGATTAAGACAAGCGGAAAAAACGTAGAGACAGTCAAGGATTCTTTTCAAAGAGCCATATGACAATCGCTTGTCTTTGAAGATAGATTGAAATAGAGAGCAAAAATGAATTGACGGAGGTAAAAATTATGTCATCACAAAACAGATCAAACAGAGTAGAAGTTCCAGAGGCAAAGGCAGCAATGGATCGCTTTAAGACTGAGGTTGCATCAGAGCTTGGTGTAAACTTAAAGGAAGGTTACAACGGGGACCTCACATCACGCGAAGCAGGAAGCATCGGTGGCGAGATGGTCAGAAGAATGGTAAAGAGCTATGAGGAGTCTTTAAACAAATAGGACAAATACAGAGCCAAAAAAGAGATGTAGTTTCAATACTACATCTCTTTTTTGCGGTTTTTTACGGAATTTGAAAATTGTTCTTTTATTTTTTCAAAGCCTATGCTATAATTGTAAAATGACTGTAACTGTTACAAATGACAGGGTACGGATTGTACGTGAAAATATATTCATAGCAGGTAGAATTGCGTGATGTTCGAGGAGGAAATAGGACAAATGAGTTTACAGGTAGAAAAGTTGGAAGGAAATATGGCTAAGCTTACAATAGAAGCGTCAGCAGAGGATTTTGAGAAAGCGGTGGAGAAGGCTTATCAGAAGAGTAAAAGCAAGGTTAGCATTCCGGGATTTCGCAAGGGCAAAGTGCCACGCAAAATAATAGAACAAATGTACGGAAAAGAAGTTTTTTATGAAGATGCAGCAAATATTGCTATTCCTACAGCATATGCGGCTGCCGTAGATGAATGTACAGAGGAGATTGTGTCACAGCCAACAATTGAGGTTGTGCAGCTCGAGGCAGGGAAGCCTTTTATCTTTACGGCGGAAGTTGCGCTGAAACCGGATGTTACGCTTGGAAAATATAAAGGGATTGAGATTGATAAGATTGACGTCACTGTCACAGAGGAAGAAATTGATGCCGCAATTGACAAGGAGCGGGAGAGAAATGCTAGAACAACTTTTGTGGAGGACAGAGCAGTTCAAGATGGAGACATGACTGTGCTGGATTATGAGGGATTTGTGGATGGAAAAACGTTTGAGGGAGGCAAAGATGAAAACTATCCGCTGACGATTGGATCAAACACATTTATTCCCGGCTTTGAGGAACAGCTGATTGGCGCTGAGATTGGCAAGGAAGTAGAGGTGAATGTGACCTTTCCAGAAGATTATCATGCGGCGGAGCTTGCTGGAAAGCCGGCTCTGTTTAAATGTATTGTTCGAGAAATCAAGAAGAAAGAACTGCCGGAACTGGATGATGAGTTTGCAAGTGAGGTGTCAGAGTTTGATACACTGGCTGAGTATAGGGAAGATGTCAAGAAGAATCTCACTCTAAAGAAGGAAGAGGAAGCGAAAAACGAGAGGGAAGAAGCAGTGGTTGACGCGATTATTGCGGATGCACAGATGGATATTCCCGAGGCTATGCTCACAACTCAACAGCGCCAGATGGCGGATGATTTTTCACAGAGAATTCGGATGCAGGGAATTACAATTGAACAGTATTTCCAGTTTACAGGTCTTACAATGGATGCATTGCTAGAGCAAATGAAGCCGCAGGCAGAACAGCGAATTAAGTCTAGACTTGTTCTGGAGGCAGTGGCTAAAGCTGAAAATCTAGAAGCGAGCGAGGAAGATTACACAAACGAAATCAAAAAAATGGCGGAAGCTTATCGTATGACAGAGGAGAAGATGACAGAGATGATTGGTGCATTTGAGGAGAAAGCAATTAAAGAAGACCTCCGTGCAAAGAAAGCTTTAGATTTTGTGGTTGAAAACGCAGTCGAGAAGTAATCAAGACCATATCAATCATTTTATATTTCAGAGTATGCTTGAAAAATGTAACAGTTCAGCCATGTCATTCCTAAGTTGCCAGAATGTACATTTTCACCAATGATATTCGGTCTTTGCTGGCGACTTATTTCATGTCGGGTGTCTGCTCTATAGAATTAATAATACAAATTGTCCTTAGCGAGTAAGCTCCTACATACAATTTGTGCAATCAATTCTGGATGGCTGAACTGTTACTGAAAAATTCTAAAAAAAATATAATAATTGTGCATATGATTTGCACAATTATTATATTTGTATTATACTGAGGTTAAAGTGTTCAGTATCATTATGAAAATCGGAGGTAAATCCCATGAGTTTAGTACCATATGTCATTGAACAGACAAGCCGCGGGGAACGTTCTTATGATATTTATTCAAGACTCTTAAAGGAGCGGATTATTTTCTTGGGAGAAGAGGTAAATGAAGTGACAGCGAGCCTAACCGTGGCGCAGTTGTTATTTTTGGAAGCCGAGGACCCAGAGAAAGATATCCAATTATATATAAACAGTCCGGGAGGGTCTGTTACTGCTGGTATGGCAATCTATGATACCATGCGTTATATTAAGTGTGATGTGTCTACTATCTGTATTGGAATGGCTGCCAGTATGGGGGCATTTCTGTTAGCGGGTGGCACCAAAGGGAAGCGTCTTGCACTTCCCAATGCAGAGATTATGATTCATCAGCCGCTTGGCGGAGCACAAGGACAAGCGACAGAGATAGAAATCGCTGCAAAACATATTCTGCGCACAAAGCAGAAATTAAACAGTATCCTTGCAGAAAATTGTGGTCAGCCATATGATGTGATTGCAGCGGATACAGAACGTGATAATTGGAAGTCGGCTGAGGAAGCCATGCAATACGGATTGATTGACAAAGTAATCACGGACAGGGCTGAAGCAACGGAAGATTTATAGTTTGAATTTGAGTAGATATAATTATGAGTAAAGGGAGAAAAAGGATGGCTGGAAAAAGCACTGAAGGAAGGGTAAGATGTTCTTTCTGCAATAAAACACAGGATCAGGTTCGGAAGCTGATAGCAGGTCCATCCGGTGTTTATATCTGTGATGAGTGTGTAGATATCTGTGCAGACATTATAGAGGAAGAGTATGAGGAGGAGCAAATTGATGGCGGTATTGACATCAACCTCCTAAAACCTGCCGAGATTAAAGAATTTCTTGACGAGTATGTAATCGGTCAGGAAGAGGCTAAAAAAGTATTGTCCGTAGCTGTCTACAATCATTATAAGCGTGTTATGGCGGAGAAGGATTTGGACGTTGAATTACAAAAGAGCAATATTATTATGATTGGACCGACTGGCTCAGGAAAAACATATCTGGCACAGACACTTGCTAAAATTATCAATGTTCCATTTGCAATAGCGGATGCAACAACACTTACAGAGGCAGGCTATGTGGGCGAGGATGTTGAGAATATTCTTTTGAAGCTTATCCAGGCAGCTGACTATGATATTGAGCGTGCTCAGTATGGCATTATCTATATTGATGAGATTGATAAGATTACGAAAAAAACCGAAAATGTCTCGATTACCAGGGATGTGTCGGGAGAAGGTGTACAGCAGGCACTTTTAAAGATTGTCGAGGGAACGGTGGCAAGTGTTCCGCCGCAGGGAGGAAGAAAACATCCACATCAGGAGCTAATACAGATTGATACAACCAATATTTTGTTTATCTGTGGTGGTGCTTTTGATGGACTTGACAAGATTGTGGAGAACAGACTTGACCGCAAATCAATAGGATTTAACAAAGATATTGCGGAGAAGACAACGCGGGATCTTGGGGCAGTGTTTAAGGAAGTGACACCTCAAGATTTAACAAAATATGGTCTTATACCAGAGTTTGTCGGCAGGGTTCCAATTAATGTATCGTTGGAAGGGCTGGATAAGAAGGCTCTCGTGAGGATTTTAAGAGAACCTAAGAGCGCTCTGATTAAGCAATATCAGAAGTTGTTTGAGTTTGATAATGTGAAGCTTTCCTTCGAGCCAGATGCGATAGAAGCGATTGCGGAGAAAGCGCTGGAGAGAAAGACAGGAGCCAGAGGTCTGCGTTCCATCATGGAGAGCATTATGATGGATGTGATGTATGAGATTCCTTCAGATGACACGATTGAGAGTTGTGTCATTACCAAGGAGTCTGTAGAAGGAACAAGTCAGCCTTTTGTAGTACACCGTGAATCAATGCGTACAGAGCGAGAGAAAAAGGCGAGATAAATAAGTGGATGGATTATAGACGCCGCCTTATATAAAGGCGGCGTCTTATATGTACACGGGCACCCAAGGGAAGTATATCAGTAAAGCTGATGTGTCCGTCACACGAGTAGGGGAAGTAGCCTTCTCTACTCGATTCTGATTAGGAGAGGATATTATAGATGGAGCAGATAACGACAGCATTACCTTTGGTGGCACTGCGCGGGTTAACAGTAGTGCCGGGTATGATTATGCATTTCGATTTGAACAGAGATATGTCCAAAAATGCGATTGAGCAGGCACTAAATCATTTGCAGAAAGTGTTGCTTGTGCCACAGGTGGATCCAGAGGAAGAGAATCCGGAGGAAGATGGTTTATATAAAGTGTGTACAGTGGCCAATATCAGGCAGGTCACAAAACTTCCGAATGACATTGATAGGGTGATGGTGGAGGCTGTGACAAGGGCACGCATTTTAGAGCTGAGTGACAATGAGGGAAAGTATTTTAGTGCCTTCTATGAAGAGATTATCGATAAAGAAGAAGAGATTCCACAATCTGAGAAAGAGGCATTGGCACGTACTTTGAAAGAAGTATTTGACACCTATGTCAGATTTTATCCCAAGATAGGAAAGAGTCTTGGAAAATATTTTAAGGATGATTGTAGTCTGGTCGTTTTAATAAATCAGATTTTGATTAACACTCCATTTACGTATGAACAGAAGCAACAGGTGTTGGAAATAGAAGATATTGCACAACAGTGTGGTGAATTGGTGTTATTGATTATGAATGAGGCACAGATTGCAGCGATACGCACACAGCTGGCAGTAAAAATTCGGGAGAAAATAGACAAAAATCAGAGAGATTATGTTCTGCGGGAGCAGATGGAATATATTCAGGAAGAGTTGGGGGATAAAAATCAGTATTCTGATGTGAAACATTATGAAGAAGCGCTTGCCAAATTGAAGGCAGATGCGGAAGTTAAGGAAAAGATTAAAAAAGAGATTGCCAGATTTAAGACAATTATGGGTTCAAGTTCTGAGAGTGCAGTGGAGCGGGGATATATTGAAACATTGTTAGAACTTCCGTGGAATAAGGCGTCAAAAGACAACAATGATATCAACAGAGCAGAGGAAATCTTAGAGAGGGACCATTATGGATTGGAGAAGGTCAAGGAACGCATTGTTGAATATCTGGCAGTGCGGTGTTTGACCAGCAAAGGCGAAGCGCCAATTTTGTGTCTGGTGGGTCCTCCCGGAACAGGAAAAACTTCTATTGCAAAATCGATTGCTGAGGCACTCAACAAGAAGTATATTCGAATTTGTCTAGGCGGCGTGCGTGACGAAGCGGAAATTAGAGGACACAGAAAGACTTATGTCGGGGCGATGCCGGGGCGTATTGCAAATGGTTTGAAACAGGCGGGAGTATGCAATCCACTTATGCTGCTTGATGAAATTGATAAGGTTAGCAGTGATTACAAAGGAGATACATCCTCTGCGCTCTTAGAAGTGTTAGATCCAGAGCAAAACTGTCATTTTAGAGATCATTATGTGGAATTGCCGCTTGATCTGTCTAAAGTTTTGTTTATTGCAACAGCAAATGACGCAGGCAATATTCCTAGACCACTATTAGACCGCATGGACATTATTGAAGTTACAAGCTACACTGCGAATGAAAAATTTCATATTGCAAAAGAGCATCTATGGGAAAAACAACTAAAGAAAAACGGGTTGAAGGATTCCCAGTTGACAATCAGTGACAATGCAATTAAGGCGGTAATTGACCAGTATACAAAAGAGGCAGGCGTGCGAAATTTGGAGCGAAAGCTTGGTACAGTTTGCAGGAAGGCCGCGCTGGAAATTTTGAAAAATAGAACTGGCAAAAAACAAAAGCAGGTACAAGATAAGAGTATTCGTGTCAATAGTCAAAAGCTTGAAAAATATCTTGGAAAGCCCAAATACAGTGTGGATATGGCGAATGAGAAGGATGATGTCGGGATTGTCAGAGGGCTTGCATGGACAAGTGTCGGCGGTGATACCCTTCAGATTGAGGTAAACATTATGCCAGGCAAGGGTGAGATTGAGCTCACCGGAAAACTTGGTGATGTGATGAAGGAGTCAGCAATGACTGGAATTAGCTTTATTCGGTCAATTGCACCAAAGTATAAAATTGCGCCAGAATTTTTTAAGGAAAATGATTTTCATATACACATTCCAGAAGGGGCAGTGCCAAAAGATGGACCATCTGCGGGGATTACAATGGCGACAGCGGTATTGTCTGCCATCACTGATACGCCTGTCAAGGCAAAAGTCGCTATGACAGGGGAGATAACGCTGCGTGGAAGAGTGCTTCCGATTGGCGGACTGAAAGAAAAGCTGTTGGCAGCAAAGACAGCAGGTATTACAACAGTGCTTGTGCCAGAAAAAAATGAGAAAGATGTGGCGGAGATTTCAAATGAAATTAAGTCAGGTATGGAAATCTGTCTAGTAGAGTCTATGGATGATGTGATACCGCTTGCTTTTTCGCGGGAAATTAAAGTTAAGAGCACAAGATCCAAGACAAAGACTGGAAACAACAAGCAGGAGAAGTAATGAATGGTAATTAAAAATGTTAGTTTGGAAACTGTGATTGGCGTGACAAGCAAAATACCCCAAAACACAATGCCAGAAATTGCCTTTGCCGGAAAAAGTAATGTGGGGAAATCCTCGCTGATCAATACGCTTATGAATCGCAAATCATTGGCGCGCACCAGCGCACAGCCAGGAAAAACACAGACAATTAATTTTTATAAAATTAATGATGTATTGTATTTTGTGGATCTCCCGGGATATGGCTATGCAAAGGTAAGTCAGCACGAAAAAGAAAAATGGGGTAAAATGATAGAGAACTATTTGCGGCAGTCCAAGGTACTAAAGGCAATTTTTTTGCTTGTCGATATTCGGCATGACCCATCAGCAAATGATAAGCTTATGTATGAGTGGATTCTCTCCAATGGATTTCGCCCAATGATTATTGCGACCAAGGCAGACAAGATAAATCGCAGCCAATTACAAAAGCAGATCAAGGCAGTACGACAAGGGCTTGGCTTAGAGAAAGACACAATTATAATACCGTTTTCGGCACAGACAAAACAAGGGCGTGATGAGATTTATGAACTGATTGACCATATAATAGAACAGCCAGAAGAAGGAGTCTGAACATGGAAAGAAAGACAACAGGGACAGAGAACTTGAAATTAATTGTAAATATATTGATTTCACTGGTAATTTTGCTGCTCTGCATTTTTTTGGTGCCGCGGTTGATTTTGTTTTTTATGCCTTTTGTAATTGGCTGGATAATCTCTTGCATTGCAAATCCGCTCGTTGTGTTTCTTGAGCGAAAATTAAAGATTAAGAGAAAAGCCGGAACAGTTGTTGTCATTGTGTGTGTGATTGCAGTGGTGATTGGAATCGGCTATGGACTTGGCATTATTCTCTGGAGACAGATTTCAGGTTTTATACAGGAGATTCCCACAATGTGGGAGGCTGTAAAGCACGATTTTGATGCGTTTGGGGCGTGGATAGACCAATATATTGGCAGTCGGTCGCCAAAACTTGCAGATACCTTAAATGATTTGGGAAATATTATTGGTCAGA
Organism: Lachnospiraceae bacterium; assembly: GCA_949383255.1. GTDB lineage: Bacteria > Bacillota > Clostridia > Lachnospirales > Lachnospiraceae > COE1. Next base: position 68,388 of record CASJPF010000004.1, read on the forward strand.
TGATTGCTGACTTACCAAAAAGCTTTGATTTTCGTACCTTTGAGGGAATGGGCAGCATGGTTGGCAATATTGCCAGTGTTATTATCTCGATTATTATGTGTATGTTGTCTGCGTATTTTTTCATTGCGGATCGCGATTGGCTAGGGAGTTTTCTGGACAAGATACTTCCTGAAAGTATTATGCACAAGTATGATGTGTTTGCTTCAAGCTTGAAACAGGCAGTTGGAGGCTATTTTAAGGCACAATTTCGCATTGAAATTTGGATGTATGTGTTGCTGTTAATTGGGTTGACTGTGCTAAAGGTTCGGTATGGATTGTTAATTGCGCTATTAATGGCGTTTCTGGATTTTTTACCCTTTTTTGGAACGGGGATTGTGCTGATTCCGTGGGCACTTGTCAATGTGATTGGCGGCAATTATCTGAGAGCACTTGGATTTTTAATTATTTGGGGTTCTGGACAATTGTTCCGTCAACTAATTCAGCCCAAAATCATGGGAGATTCCATTGGCATGGAGCCAATTCCTACATTGTTTTTGCTTTTTATTGGCTATCGTCTAGCGGGAGTTGGCGGGATGTTAGTGTCTGTGCCAATTGGCATTATTGTAGTCAATATGAATGAGGCTGGTTTTTTTGACACGCCAAAGTACAGTATACGGTTGTTAGTCCGAAATATCAATCAGTTTCGGCAGTTAAATGAGGAAGAAATCGAGAAATTGGGTGAAGGAAACAGATAGGGAAGCTATCCTGAAAATAAAGGCAATGAGAAACTTTAAAATAACAATACAATATGATGGCACCCGTTATCAGGGGTGGCAGCGGCAGGATTCCACAAACAATACAATACAAGGAAAATTTGAAGCAATCCTTGCAAAGATGACAGGGCTTAAGTTTGTACAGATAGATGGTTCTGGTCGAACGGATGCGGGTGTACATGCGCTTGGTCAAGTGGCGAATTTTAAGATTGACACAGATATGACTGCAAAAGAGGTGATGGCTTATATCAACCAATATTTGCCGGAGGATATTGGCGTGATTGCAATACAGGAGATGCCAGAGCGATTTCATAGCAGGCTGAACGCAAAGAGAAAAACATACTGTTATCGCATCTGGAACACGGACATTCCTTGTATTTTTTCACACAGATATGTGTATGAAATGCCAGAGGAGCTTGATTTGGAGGCAATGCGTCTTGCTGCTGCCTGCCTAGTAGGAAAACATGATTTTAAGGCGTTCACTTCCACCAAAAAGAGTAAAAAGTCTACTGTGCGCACAATTGATTCCGTGGAAATTGATAGGAATGACAATGAGGTCGTCATTACTTACAGTGGTGACGGCTTTCTGTATCATATGGTACGCATACTCACAGGGACTTTAATTGAGGTCGGATTAGGGCAGAGAAGCCCTATGTCTATGCAAGTGCTTCTGGAAAAAGATGCAACTAGAGATATGGCAGGTGCACTTGTTCCAGCGAAGGGGCTGTGCTTAGTGGAAGTACGATATTGATTTCAGTCGGAGAAGACTCGCATGCCGCAGCAAGAATGCCGGTGGCATTCTTGCTTTGGAGATCACGAAATGGTATTTTATAAGAAAGTAAAGGGTAGATAAGTGACGGAGGAAACGTATGCATTTTAAATATTTTAAATGGTTAAGAGAACCGAAAGAATATTGTATAGAACACAATCAGATTGTTGTGACTACACAGCCAAATACTGATTTATGGCAGCGCACATACTATCATTTTCGCAATGATAACGCTCCGGTATTTCAGATGGAGACAGATAAACAATATTTTAGTTTTGTTGTAAAGACGGATTTTGCAGAAAGTCATCACCGTTTTGACCAGTGTGGAATTGTTATGTATTTGGATTCTGAAAACTGGCTGAAAGCTTCTGTTGAATATGAGAATGACAAATTTCAACATCTTGGCAGTGTTGTGACAAACAATGGCTATTCAGACTGGGCGACAACGGAGATTGGTGCAAATATAAAATCTATGTGGTATCGTTTGAGCAGGCGTGCAAGTGATTATTGTATAGAGTGTTCGGAGGATGGTGTGCGTTTTAAGCAGATGCGCATCTGTCATATGGAAAAGGGTGGTGGCACGATTCAATTTGGAATCTATGCCTGTTCGCCGGAGGATTCTTCTTTTCGTGCAGTTTTTTCTGAGATGTCAATGGGCGAATGCCAATGGCAGGCCCATGATGGACAGAAACCAGACGCGGAGCAATAGGAAGCTTATAAAAACTTTACAAATTTTCAACAATTTATTACAATAGATATTTGAGTAAGCAGTGAGGAAGCCATACAAAGATATTACATTGATTGCAAAATGTTGGTGATAGATGTATTTGCAGGAAATGACAGAATGGAGGAAAAATTATGAGTGACACAGAAAGGAATGTACCAGAGACTTCTGTGGAGGAAAAGGAAGTTGTATCAAGAAATTTTATTGAGCAGTTAATTGACAAGGATTTGGCCGAGGGCGTGTATCATACTGTGCACACGCGTTTTCCACCAGAGCCGAATGGATACTTGCACATTGGACATGCAAAGGCAATTCTTGTCAATTATGGGCTTGCAAAGGAGTACGGCGGTAAATTCAATATGCGCTTTGATGATACCAATCCGACAAAGGAGGATATTGAGTTTGTGGAATCTATTAAAGCGGATGTCGCGTGGCTTGGTGCCGATTGGGAAGATAGACTTTTCTTTGCATCGGATTATTTTGAACAAATGTACGAGTGTGCAGTAAAATTAATTCGGAAAGGGAAAGCATATGTATCTGATTTGACCGCGGAGCAGATTAAGGAGTACAGGGGAAGTTTTACAGAGCCAGGAAAAGAAGACCCTTCAAGCAGTCGTTCTGTTGAGGAGAATTTGCAGCTTTTTGAGGAGATGAAGAATGGGAAGTATGCAGATGGCGAGAAGGTGCTTCGCGCGCGCATTGATATTACCTCTCCTAATTTAAATATGAGAGATCCTGTTTTGTATCGTGTGGCGCATATGACACATCACAACACAGGAGATAAATGGTGCATCTATCCAATGTATGATTTTGCACACCCTATTGAGGATGCTATTGAAGGCATTACGCATTCTATTTGTACATTGGAGTTTGAGGATCACAGGCCACTTTATGACTGGGTGGTGAGGGAATTGGAATATCCGAACCCGCCAAGACAGATAGAGCAGGCAAAGTTATATTTAACCAATGTTGTGACTGGAAAACGTTATATTAAAAAGCTTGTGCAGGAGGGGATTGTTGACGGCTGGGACGACCCGCGGCTGGTTTCTATTGCGGCATTAAAAAGGCGTGGTTTTACGCCGGAGTCTATCCAGAAGTTTGTGGAGCTCTGCGGTGTGAGCAAGGCAAATTCTTCGACGGATTATGCGATGCTTGAGTATTGTATCCGCGAGGATTTAAAACTGAAAAAACCAAGAATGATGGCGGCACTTGACCCTGTAAAGCTTGTGATTGACAATTATCCTGAGGGGGAAGTGGAATACCTTGAAGTGCCCAACAACCTTGAAAATGAATCTCTAGGAAGCAGACAGGTTCCGTTTTGCAGAGAACTGTACATTGATAGAGATGATTTTATGGAGGAGCCACCAAGGAAGTATTTTCGGCTGTTTCCAGGAAATGAAGTGCGTTTGATGAGCGCATATTTTGTTAAGTGTGTCAGTTATGAAAAAGATGAGAATGGCAAAGTGACCGTTGTGCACTGCACATATGACCCTGAGACAAAACAGGGCAGCGGATTTACAGGCAGAAAGGTAAAAGGAACAATCCATTGGGTTCCAGCGCCTTATGCAGTGAAGGCAGAAGTTAGATTGTATGAAAACCTAATTGACGAGGAAAAAGGAGTATACAATGAAGACGGTTCACTCAATCTTAATCCCAATTCTCTAACCGTGTTAAAGGAATGTTATGTGGAACCAGCGCTAAAAGAGGCAAAACTGTATGAGAGTTTTCAGTTTGTAAGACAAGGGTTCTTTAATGTAGACGCCAGAGATTCCAAACCAGATGCTTTGGTATTTAACAGAATTGTGTCGTTAAAGAGTTCCTTTGTATTACCCAAATAAGGATATGATTAAAACTGTGCAAAAATAACACAGATTGCTGTACCAGATATTTTTGCACAGTTTTTGAAAGGAAAAAATAAAATGAGATATAAATGTCTTATATTAGACCATGATGATACCGTGGTGAACAGTACTGCAACAATTCATTATCCTGCATTTTTGGAGGCACTAAAAATACTAAGACCAGAAGTGACAATCTCTCTTGATGATTATTTTCGAGAGAACTTTGATCCGGGGTTTATTCCATACTGTGTGGATAAGCTTGGCATGACGGATCAGGAGCTTGAAGTGGAAGTTGAATGCTGGCGAAGTTATGTATCGGGGCATACGCCGCAGGCATATACTGGAATAAAGGAGATTATTGAGCGCCAGAAAAAAGAAGGAGGAATTGTGTGTGTAATATCGCACTCCTATGATTTTAATATTAGACGAGATTATGAAAAAAATCATCTTCCCCTGCCGGATATGGTTTTTGGTTGGGAATGTTTGCCAGAACAGAGAAAACCAAGTACATATGCGCTGGAAAGGATTGCTCAGAAATATCACTTGAAACCGGAAGAGATGGTTATGGTAGATGACTTAAAACCTGGATATGATATGGCGAAGGCTTATGGTGTGCCGTTTGTCGGTGCTGGCTGGGCAAATGATATTCCAGAGATTCGAGAATTTATGAGAAAAAATAGTGATATTTATTTTACAAGTGTAAAAGAGTTAGAAACATTTTTATTTGATTAGAACAATTTTATACGCGCACCCGTGCAAAAGAAATATACCATAAAAGTGAGCACGGGCTGCGCGATAATTTTTTTATGATTCTGTGGATTCTGTGTTTGAATCGTCAAAAAATTCTTCGGAAGTATTCTCTGGGTCAGAAGACTCCGCATACGTTACAGAGACAGAGCCAGATTGGATATCCTCGGAAGCTGTTGTGTCAGAAATTGGCGCAGCAGACATATTTACCTGTGTATAGACAGGTTCAACAGAGGGGGAAGTCATCTCACCGATGATTTCTTTTGCTTTGTCAATTTTCTCGGACACATTAAAATGTTCGAGTTTTTCTTTTGTCTTATCAAGTGTCTCAATTACTTTCTCACCGATAATTTCTTTCGCATTGTCTATATCAATTGATACATATGGACGGTTTTTGCTACCTGTGGAGTTTGCGGAGTCAGAGGAGAAATCTTCGTCGTCAAGATCCTCGTCAAAATCGTCAAAATAATCAACGTCTTCAAGTTCATCTTCGGAAGCGTTTGTCTTCTTGTGAAGATAATAATAAGTTCCCGCAGCTGCAGCACCGGCGAGGGCACTGAATAAAACAAGTTTGCTAAATTTCTTAGCCATTTTGGTTCTCCTTTCCTGTTGCAGTTGTATTTATGGTATTTCAAAGATAGTTCTATTTTAATACTATTTTATGGAAATGAAAAGAGAATATGTAAAAATTTTTTGTGTGTAATAAGAGTTGAAATAGATGCCATAATTTCTTAACACAAATTGGAAATAAAAAGTAATAAAAATTTACAAAAAATAGAAAAAGTTTTTAACATGGACAGTATATGTCTATCCCCAAGGATTATAATAAAAGATAAAAGAAAGGAGAACCGTATATAGTTGACAAAAGAACAAAAACAGACAGAATCGCACTCAAAGAAAGAGGTCAGTCCTGCCTGTTTTGGAGTTCAATATAGATTTGCAGATAGCGATTCAGGCGTTCGATTTCTTCAATGGTTCCGGTATTTAGTAACTTTATGATTTCAGTAGGCAGTTTTGAGAGTGCTTCATTATCCTGTTCCCCAAAGATAATGTAATCCAGACTACAATGAAAGAGCATACAAAACTGAATCAGATTCTTTAGGGAAAAACTGGAAGTGGCGTTTTCAACATGACTGATATGTTTGGGGCTGACCCCCAGCGAATCCGCTAAAGATTCTTGTGTGATTTTATGGTGGCGGCGTATTTCTGCTATCCGCGACCCAATAACTGTTAAAGTGTTATCATCCATATATTTTCAACCTCCAACATATAGTTTATGATGAAAAACAGTATCTCATAATGCCGTTAAAGGTAATATTTTTTAATATAAGTATACTTAAAAGGTTTGATTTTTTTATTAAAAAGTGATAAAATGCCTATTATATCAAAATCAGACAAAATTTGAGAAGTTTTTTGATGGGAATAGGATGTACTTATGGAAGGGGGGTGAGAATTAGAGGAGGAAGAAATAATATATGAAAGAAGTGCATTTAAACAAGACAAGTTGTGCCAGATATATATCTGGAAAATACCAAAACAGAAGCCGTGAATAACCACCAGTTGGTTTATAATTATGATGAGAAAGTCTATTGGTTGCATTATGTAGAGTTGCATCAGTATAAGGCATTTCTGAGTAAGCTGACATCGTTGAACAAGACGGTTTAGAAGTATCGCGTAATATGAATAAGATATGACAAAATAAATAGATAGGAGGGATTACATTTGTCAAACAATATATTGGTACTGAAAAAGAAAGCAAAAGTGGCAAATGTAAAAATTAATGATAGACAAAACAGTAAGATTTACAACATCAGTTGCTCTTGCGCAACACCCAATGAGTAATGCTAGAACGAAATCAAAAAAGCAATACTATTTGGCTTTAGAATACTTCGTGAAAGATAAAGTTGCAGATGAGTATGCTATTTCCCGTTTGGAACAATACAGGAAAAAGTTTCTAAAGAATAAGGTGATTGGAGAAAAGGATTCAATAATAGAAGATATAGTACATAGTATAATTAAAAATAATCGGTCACAAAGAAGATACAGATACTGGCTTATGTGTGATATCGCGCTAATTCTTATGGATGATTCTTTGATAGAACAAGTGTCAGAGGAAATGCAAAAGTTTATGACAAAGCCTCAAAGGAAAAAGTTTGGTATCCTGCTTCAAGCCTTAAAGGGTGGTGATGAAGTGGACTGTATATCTATAGCTTTTGCGAAAGAACTGATTTTGCAATTTAGAAAAAATTATAGTTTTTTAAAAAAGCCGATGCAAAGGTATATTGTGACGGCAAATATGAGTGCAGGAAAATCAACACTTATAAATGCGCTGATAGGGAAGCCGTTGACTAGGACATCACAAGAGGTTTGCACTGGCAATAAATGTTACTTGTACAACAAGCCATTTGAAGATGGTTGTATTCACTTGAAAAACGATACTTATACAATGAATGCATCCTCTGATGATTTGGAAGACATTTCATGGGAATATGAAACAAATATCGCTTCGTTTTTTAGAGGGATGGATGAAATAAAGTATCGCTTATGCATCATTGATACGCCGGGGGTAAACTCGGCAATCAATCGAAATCATGGAAGAATTTCCCGAAAGGCACTTAAGAAGGAACAATATGAAAAAGTGTTGTACATTTTAAATGCAAATAAACTTGGGACAGAGGAAGAAATTGCACATTTAAAATGGATTTCTGAAAATGTCCAGAAAGATAAGATTATTTTTATATTGAACAAATTGGATGATTTTCATATAGCAGATGATAATATATCAATAAGTTTGAACAAAGTAAAAAATGATTTAGCCATGCTTGGATTTCAAAATCCAATTATTTGCCCGATATCAGCATATTTTGCACTGTTAATAAAAAGAAAATCTTATGGTGATAAATTAACGGATGATGAATTGGACGCGTATTCTTTATATATGAAAAAGTTTAGGAAACCTGTGTATGATCTTTCAAAATACTACAATGGAATACAGATAGAGTCTGGTGATGGCGAAGCAACAGAGATGAGTAAAAGATGTGGGCTGTACGGTCTTGAAAAAATATTATTTGGAGGAACAATATGAAAAAGGTATTTATCAAATACAACCCTTATAATTTGCAGACAGAGGTGACTGTTGAGGGCAAAAAATTAGCACAGAATAGTAAACTTGGAGAAAAAATCACTCCCGGCTCAAGATTTCAGGAATGGGTCGAAGAGTTGCCGGATCTTCTTATTGACGAGTATAATGACAGAGAGTTTGAGATTACATTTCATGGCACTCTTTTAGATTATGAGGATTTAACAGAAGTATTTACTATTGCTTATGAAAAAGGAAAATTAACAGCAGCGCTCGAACGAATCGCTGCAAAAGAAACATCTGACAAAGAGGGGCTTATTGATCAGGTATTTGAGAAAATTCAACAGGGACCATTTGATGAGCTGAGAGATGAGGAAATATTAAATGCTTTTCGGCTTGCAAAAAGCAGTGATTTTGAGGTATGTGTTGTAGCAACCATGAGCGCAGGGAAATCAACACTGATTAATTCTATGCTTGGTTGTAAGCTTATGCCGTCAAAACAAGAGGCATGTACTGCCATTATCACAAGAATTAAGGATACAACAAAGGAAACAAAATCATGGCAGGCAGAAGTTTATGATAAAGAGAACCATATGATTGAATCTCATAAAGAATTAACTTACCCAATTATGGAGCGTTTAAATGACAACGAGAATGTATCCGTTATAAAAGTAAATGGAAATATTCCATTTGTATCATCGGAAGATGTTTCTTTGGTATTAATTGATACGCCGGGACCGAATAACGCTAGAAATACAGATCATAAAAAAGTGCAGACAGAATTTTTAAGTAAATCTTCAAAATCGTTGGTTTTATATATTATGGAAGGCACTTTTGGCTCCGATGATGATAATCGGTTATTGGAGCGTGTTGCAGAGAGTATGAAAGTTGGTGGAAAACAGTCTAAGGACAGATTTATCTTCGTTGTAAATAAAATGGATGACAGAAAAAAAGAAGATGGTGATGTTGGACAGACCCTAGAACGTGTTCGTACATATTTGGAAAGTCATAAGATTTATAATCCAAACTTATTTCCGGCGGCGGCACTTCCGGCACTTAATGTTCGTTTGATTTCTGGTGGTGCAGAAATTGATGAGGATACCATAGATGAAACAGAAATGAAAGTACGAAAACTAAATAGAAATGAGACATTGCACTTTGAAAATTATGCGCCGCTTCCTTCTAGTATCCGCGGGGAAATTAATAACCAGCTTTCAGAAGCCAAAGAAAAGCAGGATGCAAATGCGGAGGCTTTAATACATACAGGTATTATATCAATAGAAGCAGCGATTCGCCAATATGTACAGAAATATGCGAAGACTGCAAAAATTAAGAATATTGTTGATACTTTTATGCACAAGTTGGATGAAGTCGGATGCTTTGAAGAGACTAAACGTGAACTTGCTCAAAACAGAGATGAGAGTGAGAAGATAGCAGCGCAAATTGCGAATATTAGAAAAAAAGTAGATGATGTCAGCGCTGCCAAAAAATTTAAAGGTGCTATTGAAGATGCAGTGGTCAAGGTAAATGACGAGGCAAAAGATGTGATAGATAAAATTGTTCAAAAGTATCAGAAAAAAATCGGAAAACGTATTGATAAACTGCGCGGGGAAGAATTAGATGTGGATGATGCAGAGGACGAAGTTGCCAGATTAGAGAAATTTGCCAAAAAACTTGAGCCTGATTTTCAGGCAGATATGGATGAGCTTATTAAAAATAGCCTTGAGAAGACTGGAAATGATCTTTTAAACGAATATAGAAACAAGTTGGCTTCGTTAACGGAGGAGATTGATCTAAAAGGTTTGTCGGGAATCAGTATTGAGCCATTAAAACTTATGGGCAGCAGTGTAGTGATGGCAGATGATTTTTCAATTAAAAATCTTATTCAGTCAAAGCAGGTTGAAGATGGCAAAGAGTGGGTTGAAAATACAGACAAGAAGTGGTATAAACCTTGGACGTGGTTTCAGGAAAAAGGGCATTATCGTACAAAGTATAAAACTGTTAAGTATGTAGATGCTTCGGAATTAGCACAGGAATTTTTGGCGCCTATACAAGAGTCCGTATATGACAATGGAGACAATGCTTGTGCTTATGCCTTAAAGCAGTCAAATCGTATTGCAAAGCGTTTTGAAAAGGAGTTTAAACGACTAGATGGTATTTTAAAAGAAAAACTGTCCGAATTAGAAAGTTATGCAAAAGACAAGGATAAGGCAGAAGAACGTATTAGAGAGTCAGAACGCAAATTGGTATGGTTAGAAACCATTAAAGCTGAGGTTGAATCAATACTTGAGATATAGGAGGAGAATAAAATGGCGTTAACAAATGCATTCTACGAAGCAGTAACTGCCGGAAATACACGACGAGTCCGTATTATGATGAAAGACAGCCTTCTTGTGGATCCGTCTTTTAGGGAGTTTTATGAGATGGAAAAGGCGGCGGCAGCATTGCATGGTTTATATGATGTTCATGATGGCAGGGCATTTGAAGAAAATAAGAATTATTGGGATAGTAATTATATGGACAAACAAATGGTTCAATTAATTAGAAATTTTTCAAAACAACGAATTGCGCATGTCAAAGAAATTGTACGTTATTTGTATCCTGTAACAAAAGCCTCTTATAGCAATGCTGGTAATGAAGGAACAAAATATACACCGAAAGAGCGCGAGCATATGAGTTATCAAGAGAAAAAACAGCAGGATCAATTAGACGGCAGCTATTTAGGACCAAAAGTCGCTACTGGTGCCATAGCAGGTGGGGTATTTGGAGGTGTTGCTGCATCAATAGCAGGAGTTACAATTGTCGGTGGTGTAATTGTTGGAGCAGTAGTCGGAGGAGGAACAGTTGCTGCATTGAATGGAGGCAATAAATGAGTGAAACAGTTATTCTAGGTAGAGAGAATAATATGACTGCTATAAAAAGCAATCAGGAAGTTATTTCTGCAAATCAGTTCAAAAGCAAAGTACCAAATTATTATACGTTTCAAAATGGTTTAGAGGAAGCAAGTAAACTTGTCGATGACATTGTACTTAAAAATTATTTGCAAAAACTAACGGATTTAGAGATTGTTCCATTAGATAAAAATTTGAAGAATATCGGAGATATCCGTTTATTTAAAATTACAGAAATGGTATATCAAAAGAATGAGTATTCAACCTATAAGTTTGCTTCTGTTTTTAATGCGGTTCAAAACCTAAATTGCAGTGTATTTATTATTGTAGACAGTGATGGGCAAAAAACTGATTTTTATATGGGTGTACGTTCTTTGGATGACAAGCGGACAACAAAATCTTTGAAAGATACTTTGAAAAATGCATTGACAGGGCAATTTCCAGGTGTAAAAACCGAAGATTTGCTTGACCCAAAAGCTGAGGATTTTTTAAACAATATAGCTACAAAAAATATTGCAAGTGTGTCTTGTGTTGCAAAAAACAAAGATAAAGATTTTAAGGATAATGAAACATTTATTCAAGGTCTTGAAAAATTGGCACTTGCAATGCAGGGGCAAAAATATACGGCAGTTGTTTTGGCTAAGAGTACACCAATGGAGCAATTGGAGCAAACCCGGCAGGCTTATGAAACCATTTACACACAATTGTCTCCTTTTGCAAATATGCAGATATCTTATGGGACAAGCACAGCATTAAGTGTGTCAGATGCTTTTTCACATGGAAAGACAATAGGATCTTCGCACGCAACGAATACATCAACACAGACTGGAAAGAATTATTCAAAGAGTACAAGTGAAAATCATGGAATGACAAAGAAAGATTCTTTAGGAGCTTTGGCCAAAAGCCTTGGAACGGCTGCGTTGGGGGTTGCAAGTCTTGTGACAGCTCCGTTAACAGGGGGAGCTAGTATTGCTGTTGCTGGGGCAATAACTGTCGGGCATATAGGGCTTAATGCATTTAATCCCAAAAGTATAACAAAAGGAACTTCAACAACAGAAGAATATTCAGAGAATAATTCCACATCATATGGTGAAACGCATACAGAAAATGAAAGTACAACAGAAAACGAAACTCGAACAAAAGGTATCACAACTGGTTCTTCGGATAATCTGCAATTGACTTTGCAGAATAAGTCGTTAGTGAATGTTTTAGAAAGAATTGATCTTCAATTGAAACGTATGGAGGAATGTGAAAGTATAGGAATGTGGGAATGTGCAGCATACTTTCTTTCGGATAGTCAGGAAACAGCGGAAATGGCAGCAGGAACGTATAAAGCGCTTATGAAAGGGGAAAAATCAGGAGTCGAAACTTCGGCAATAAACTTATGGGGAAGAAATAATCAGAACCAATTGCCTGTTTTACGTGAGTATATTACTAATTTTATTCATCCAGTTTTTAAATATGCATCTGACACAATATCAGTTCCCATAACAGCGGCTTCTTTGGTTAGCAGCAATGAATTGGCAATTCATATGGGGCTGCCTAGGAAATCAGTATGTGGTTTTCCTGTTATAGAACATGCAGATTTTGGCAAGGAAGTTGTCAGGTACAATCAGAAACTGCACAGCAAAGATTTTTGTCTTGGAAAAGTGTTTAGCATGGGAAAAGAAACGGAAACGGAGGTTCATCTGGACTGTAATTCCTTAACAATGCATACATTTGTGACAGGTTCTACAGGTTCTGGCAAAAGCAACACTGTTTATCAAATATTAAATCAACTAAGAAGTGTATATGACATTCCATTTCTTGTTGTTGAGCCAGCCAAAGGTGAATATAAAAATATTTTCGGACAGTTTGCTGATGTTAGTGTGTATGGCACAAACCCAAAGAAAATGAATTTATTAAGAATTAATCCTTTTAAGTTTTCTGAAGATATTCATGTGCTAGAGCATTTAGATAGATTGGTGGAAATTTTCAATGTCTGCTGGCCGATGTATGCAGCGATGCCTGCAATATTAAAAGAGTCAATGGAGAAAGCGTATGTTGCTGCAGGATGGAATTTAGGAACTTCCGAAAATGCAAAAGGTAATAAATATCCGAATTTTGCCGATTTACTCGAACAGATAGAAGTTGTAATAAATGAGTCAAAGTATTCTTCCGACAGTAAAGGTGATTACTCTGGAGCTCTGTTAACACGTGTAAGATCGTTGACGAATGGATTAAATGGATTAATTTTTTGCAAGGATGATTTAAGTGAGCGAGATTTATTTGATAAGAATGTTATTGTTGATTTAAGTCGTGTTGGTTCGACGGAAACGAAATCACTGATAATGGGATTACTGGTATTAAAATTAAATGAATATCGCATGTCATCTGGCAAAATTAACAGTCCTTTATCACACCTTACTGTGTTAGAGGAGGCACATAATCTCTTAAAAAGAACTTCTATGGAGCAATCTACAGAAAACGCCAATTTGTTGGGGAAATCGGTGGAGTTACTTGCAAACTCAATTGCTGAAATGAGAACTTATGGAGAGGGTTTCATTATAGCTGATCAGTCACCAGGTTTGCTGGATATATCTGTTATCAGGAATACAAATACAAAGATTATTTTAAGATTGCCAGATAGGAGTGATCGGGAATTAGTTGGATATGCGGCTGGTCTGGATGAAGAACAGATAGAAGAATTATCAAAGCTGAAAAGAGGTGTAGCGGCTGTATATCAAAATGACTGGGTTGAGCCAGTGCTTGTTCAGGTAAGCAAATGTAATATTATGGAAAAAGCATATGATTTTACAGGCGATGGCGCTAGGGAAAATTATATAGATATACAAGAACAGCTAATTAATTTTTTGATTCAAGGGAGAGTGAACGAACATTTAGCGTTTTCTATTGAATGTATTGAAAATGGACTTGACGTGTTGGGACTATCATCATCAAACTATGAATTTGTGGAAGAACAAATAGCGGAATATAAAGAAATGAACTCTCTTGTTATTTGGAAAGATGAAAATTTCCGAAAACTTTCAAGACGTATAACGGATATATTAGGCGTTCGGGCGCGTGTTGAGAATAGTGCTTTGACAGCGATGGATAATGATGAACTTACAGATATGTTAAACAGAATTATTGCGCAGATTATTAAGGTTCCTACCAAACAGTTAACAATTGCCTTAAGCCAATGCTTTATGAAGGATATGAGTATACAACAAGATGAAAATGAAACAAGAGAAAAAATATACCTCAATTGGATTCAATCTGTTGTAGAGAGGAGAGAAAAGTATGATAGGAAATTTTAATGATGTTAAGGAATCGCAAATGAATAGATTTGTCGAATCACCATTGGGCAAAAAAGCTGAATCATCTGTTGCTGATAAATATATAGTTTTGGCAGATAAATCATTAGCGTTTATATATGATAAGTTCAAGTGCTGTCCTGTTGAAAATGGAAAATGGACCGGTGAACGAGGCGATTCTAAATGGTGCCCAGACAAAGACTATATACCCGGGAAAGCGAATCCCGATGGAAAAAATTGGGGTGAAATTTTAAAGAAGTTTGGCATAGATGGTATTGAATATAGAAATGGGGAACCTGATTTTAGCCGTATTAGTAAGGAAACAGTTAAAATAAAAGATTTTTGTGAAAATAGAGCAGACAATTTTGATAAGGCAGATATTGCGTTGGCAAAACAACAGCACTGTTCACCGGACACAGTTAAAAAGTGGAGAAAAGAGAATGCGTATACTTGGCATGAGTGCAAAGACATGAAAACAATGCAACTAGTGCCTAGCGTTATACATAATAATATGTCTCACAGCGGTGGAATATCAGAAGCAAAGAAAGGCGCATAAGTGTGAAGGAAAATTCGCATCGTGAAGTGCGAAAGTATGTTTTGTAGTTTGTTTATGTTCTGAATAAAGCGAAAGGAATGATGAAAAAATATGATACATAATGTATTTGGAGATATTGACTTTAATGTAGGATGGAAGACTACTAAGAGTATTGTATTATTTGGGCAATCTTATGTAGTTACAGTAAAAATACATGCATACTTTGAAGAGGATGGTATTACAGAAGAACAGGAAAATGCCTACATTGATTTTATAAGTTCAGAGGAAACAAAAATGAATTGTGTTGAAAAAATGTTAAAAGAGTATTCAGATTTTGCACAAGAACAGTTTATTCCTAGAACATTGTTGATGAATAGAGACGGATCTTATGCTTTGCTATTTGATGATAGAGATAATGAAGATGAAGGAATTGCAGTATGTCTTGCTCCAGAAGAAAAAATTGTGTCTCAAGATGATTATTTATAAAAGTGATTACAAAAGCATTTTTGGGTTTTAAAGCTGTAACAATTATTTAATTCTCATGGTTAAGGAAAAGAGAAGAACAATTGTAAAAAAGGAATCTGTGAAAAAGGGGATAATAGACTAAAAATTTATAGGTAGGAAAGAACGCTGGGAACAAGTAAAGATTCTGTTGCCAGCGCTTTATTTTTTGTTTTATAGCAAACAGAAGTTCCGAAAATATCTTCTTTTGTCTGTACAAATGAAAAGCCGTGTGCTATAATCAAAAGTACTTTTTGAGCGATTTCTATGGATTGCTTACAACCCATTTAAATTATTGGAGGTGAGTTAATTTTATGTTGTTTAAACTGCACAGTGAATACCAGCCCACCGGTGATCAGCCGGAGGCGATTGCAAAGCTTGTGGAAGGCTTTAAAGAGGGCAATCAGTTCCAGACATTACTAGGTGTTACTGGTTCTGGAAAAACTTTTACAATGGCAAATATTATACAGGCATTACAAAAGCCTACTTTGGTGATAGCGCACAATAAAACGCTCGCCGGACAATTGTATGGTGAATTTAAAGAATTTTTCCCAGAAAATGCGGTAGAATATTTTGTGTCCTACTATGATTATTATCAGCCGGAGGCGTATATTCCTTCTTCAGATACCTATATTGCAAAGGACTCTGCTGTAAATGACGAGATTGATAAGTTGAGATTATCGGCGACAGCCTCTTTGACAGAGCGCCGCGATGTTATTGTTGTAGCCAGTGTTTCCTGCATTTATGGTCTGGGGAGCCCAGACGAGTATCAGGGAATGATGCTTTCTTTGCGGCCGGGCATGGAAAAAGACAGAGATGAAGTAATTCACGCTTTGATTGAAATGCAGTACGACCGAAATGATTTGGAACTTGACCGAGGGCGGTTTCGCGTGCATGGTGATGTGGTGGACATTCACCCAGCACAGGGCGGCGAGTTTCTTATCCGCGTGGAGTTTTTTGGAGATGAGATTGACCGTATTGCCGAGATAGACCCTGTGACAAACAAGGTTCATGCCACTTTAGAGCATACCACAATCTTTCCAGCATCTCATTATGTTGTGGCGCCAGAGCGGATTGCAAAGGCATGTGTGGATATTGAGGAGGAAATGAAAGAGCGCGTGCGTTATTTTAAGAGTGAGGATAAGCTTTTGGAGGCACAGCGCATCTCTGAACGGACAAACT
Source organism: Lachnospiraceae bacterium (assembly GCA_949383255.1). Lineage (GTDB taxonomy): Bacteria > Bacillota > Clostridia > Lachnospirales > Lachnospiraceae > COE1. The sequence continues at coordinate 84,705 of CASJPF010000004.1, forward strand.
TTGATATTGAGATGCTTCGTGAGACGGGGTTTTGTTCTGGCATTGAGAATTATTCAAGACATTTAAACGGATCAAAAGAAGGCGATCCGCCGTATTGTCTCATGGACTTTTTTACAGAAGATTTTCTGATTATTATAGATGAGTCGCATATGACAATCCCTCAGATTCGTGGAATGTATGCGGGTGATCGCTCGCGAAAAAACACACTGGTGGAATATGGATTTCGGCTTCCGTCAGCACTGGACAACAGACCCCTTCAATTTGAGGAGTTTGAGCAAAAAATAGACCAAATGCTCTTTGTGTCGGCGACACCAAATGAATATGAAAAACAGCATGAGCTTTTGCGTGCGGAACAGATTATTCGACCGACAGGGTTATTAGACCCAGAAATTGAGATACACCCTGTAGAGGGGCAGATTGATGATTTGATTGCCCGAATTCATGCGGAGACTGAAAAGCACAATAAAGTGCTTGTGACAACGCTGACAAAGCGTATGGCGGAGGACTTAACCAAATATATGTCTGATGTTGGCGTGCGTGTGAAATATTTGCACTCTGATATTGATACCCTTGAGCGCGCGCAGATTATTCGTGACATGCGTCTTGATGTGTTTGATGTGCTTGTCGGCATTAATCTTTTGCGGGAAGGGCTTGACATTCCTGAAATTTCGCTTGTGGCAGTTTTAGACGCAGATAAGGAAGGCTTTTTGCGCTCTGCAACATCTTTGATTCAGACGGTTGGTCGTGCTGCAAGGAATGCAGAGGGACATGTTGTTATGTACGCAGATACAATTACAGATTCTATGCAAATGACGCTTGATGAGACTGCTAGAAGGCGTGCGATTCAGCAAAAATATAATGAGGAGCATGGTATTACACCACAGACAATCAAGAAGGCAGTGCGCGACTTAATCAGCATTTCAAAGGCAGTGGCAAAAGAAGAACAACAGTTTGAAAAAGATCCGGAGTCAATGAATGAGAAGGAACTGAAAAAATTGATTGACACTGTGGAGAAGAATATGCGCAAGGCAGCGGCAGACCTTAATTTTGAGGCGGCGATGGAGTTGCGTGACAAGATGATGGAACTGAAAAAACAATTGTTGGATTTGACAAGCGGACTTTAAGGAATTGTATTTTTAAATATATTTGAGCGCTGCATGAATATAAAGGAATCGTTTACAATAGAAAGGTATGGTATAAGAATGGACAGAGAACAATTAAAGATGTTGCCCAAAGGAGAAGTTATCAAGATTCGCGGCGCAAATGAACACAATTTGAAAAATATTGATTTGGATATTCCCAGAAATAAATTTGTTGTGCTGACAGGATTATCTGGTTCTGGCAAGTCTTCCCTTGCATTTGACACTATCTATGCGGAGGGACAGAGACGGTATATGGAATCTCTATCCTCCTATGCCAGACAATTTCTAGGACAGATGGAAAAACCAAATGTGGAACGCATTGATGGATTGTCACCTGCGATTTCAATTGATCAGAAATCTACAAACAGAAATCCACGCTCGACAGTTGGTACTGTGACAGAAATTTATGACTATTTTAGACTTTTGTATGCACGTATTGGAATACCACACTGCCCAAACTGCGGCCGTGAGATTAAGCGCCAGACAGTTGACCAGATGGTTGACCAGATTATGGAGCTGCCACAGGGTACAAAGCTTCAACTTTTGGCGCCTGTGGTGCGCGGCAGAAAAGGAGAACATGCAAAAGTGCTTGACCGCGCGAAAAAAAGCGGTTATGTGCGTGTCCGCATTGACGGAAACTTATATGATTTGTCAGAGGAGATTCACCTTGAAAAAAATATCAAGCACAATATTGAGATTATAGTGGATAGAATTGCGGTAAAAGAAGGCATTGAGCGAAGATTGACAGATTCTATTGAGAATGTTATGGTGCTTTCAGAAGGACTTTTGATGGTGGATGTGATAGGCGGCGAGATAATGAATTTTTCTGATAGTTTTGCCTGTCCTGATTGTAATATTAGCATTGATGAGGTAGAGCCCAGGAGTTTTTCTTTTAACAATCCGTTTGGCGCCTGTCCAGATTGTTTTGGACTTGGCTATAAGATGGAATTTGATATAGATTTAATTATACCAGACAAAAGCCTTAGCATTAATCAAGGGGCGATTACTGTTATGGGGTGGCAGTCCTGCGCAGATAAGGGAAGTTTTACGAATGCGATTTTGCAGGCTCTATGCAAGGAGTACAAGTTTTCTCTTGACATACCATATGAAGAATTATCTGACAAAGCGAAAGAGGTACTTATATATGGAACAAATGGTAAGGAAGTGACTGTACACTATAAAGGGCAACGCGGTGAAGGAACATATCCTGTGGCATTTGAAGGATTACTTAAAAATGTGGAGCGCAGGTACAGAGAAACTGCATCGGAGGGCATCAAACAGGAGTACGAGACATTTATGCGTATTACACCCTGTAAGGAGTGCGGCGGAAGGCGCTTGAAAAAAACTTCGCTTGCAGTGACGGTCTGCGACAAGAATATTTATGAGATTACATCCATGTCCATTACAAATCTATATAGTTTTTTGGATACAATGCAGTTGACCCAACAACAGCAATTGATTGGAAAGCGCATTTTAAAGGAAATTCGGGCAAGGGTAGGTTTTCTTGCAAGTGTTGGGCTGGAATATCTGTGTCTTTCAAGAGGCACAGCATCTTTATCTGGCGGTGAGGCACAGCGCATTCGTCTGGCAACACAGATTGGATCTGGTTTGGTCGGTGTGTGTTATATTTTAGATGAGCCAAGCATTGGATTGCATCAGCGAGACAATGATAAGTTGCTGTCAGCGCTGCGCAATTTACAAGGACTTGGAAACACGCTGCTTGTTGTGGAACATGACGAAGATACCATGCTGGCGGCAGACCATGTGATTGACATTGGTCCTGGCGCTGGGGAACATGGCGGGGAGGTGATTGCGCAAGGAACGGCGGAAGAGATTATGCAGGTTCCAGAGTCCATTACTGGACAATATTTAAGCGGAAAAATACAAATTCCTGTGCCAGAACACCGCAGAAATCCGACAGGTTGGCTGACTGTAAAAGGAGCCGCAGAAAACAATCTGAAAAATATTGATGTAAAGTTTCCACTTGGTATATTTACTTGTGTGACAGGCGTGTCTGGTTCCGGAAAATCGTCTTTGGTAAATGAGATTTTATATAAGTATTTGGCGAAAAAACTCAACAGAGCACGCACGATACCAGGCAAATTTAAAAAGATTGATGGCGTGGAGCAGTTGGATAAAGTAATTGCAATTGATCAGTCACCAATCGGCAGAACACCACGCTCTAATCCAGCAACTTATACAGGTGTGTTTGACCAAATTAGAGATTTATTTGCATCGACTGTTGACGCGAAGGCAAAGGGATACAGCAAAGGGCGGTTTAGCTTTAACGTGAAAGGCGGGCGATGTGAGGCGTGTGGTGGTGATGGCATTATTAAAATCGAGATGCACTTTTTGCCAGATGTATATGTGCCTTGCGAGGTTTGTCAGGGGAAACGTTACAATAGAGAGACGCTTGATGTAAAGTATAAGGGAAAGAGTATTTATGATGTGCTGGATATGACTGTCGAGGAAGCAATGACATTTTTTGAGTCCGTTCCTTCTATTAAGAGGAAAATTGAGACATTGTATGATGTTGGGCTTTCTTATATTAAGTTAGGGCAACCTTCAACAACACTTTCTGGCGGTGAGGCACAGCGTATTAAGCTTGCGACGGAACTGAGCCGTAGAAGTACAGGAAAGACAATTTATATTTTGGACGAGCCAACAACAGGACTTCATTTTGCAGACGTGCATAAGTTAGTTGAAATTTTGCAGCGTCTTGCAGAGGGTGGAAATACAGTGATTGTCATTGAGCACAACTTAGATGTGATTAAGACCGCAGATTATATTATTGACATTGGACCAGAGGGCGGAGATGGTGGCGGCACTGTAATTGCTGAAGGCACACCAGAATATATTGCCTCCTGCCCACAGTCTTATACAGGAATCTATATTAAGAAAATGCTAGAGCGAGCAAAAGGTAAGAAGTGAATTAAAATTAAGAGGATAAAGGATATGGAGAACAAAAAGAATTACGAGAAAGCAATTGAGGAGCTTTCGCTAATGCTGATGTATCTGACAAGAGAACAGGACAACAATGAATTTTTCAAATATCGGGAGCTAAGCTGGAAAGGGTATGATTTTCAAATGTTGGATAGGCTTGAACAAGGGGATTTGATTTTCCAGCCAAAAAACCGCAGAAGATATGACAAATATCTTTATTTAACAGAGCAGGGACGCGAGCGGGCACAGGAACTTTTGGCAGAGTATGGACTCTGTGATAAAGAGATTAATGAGCAGTTTGAACTGCGCAATATTTTGCCGGAGGAGGCAGAACAGGCAGCAGAAATTGAAAAAATTTGTTTTCCGCCCAATGAAGCATGTTCTAGGGAAAAGATTTTGGAGAGAGTAGAAGCGGCGCCCGAGTTGTTTCTTGTGGCGGTTGACAGAAAGACAGGAAAGCTTGCTGGATTTTTAAATGGAATCGCAACGGATGAGTATTCTTTTCGAGATGAATTTTTTACAGATATTAAACTGTACAACCCAAAAGGAAACAATGTGATGCTACTTGGGCTTGATGTGTTGCCAGAGTACCGTGGACAGGGATTGGCAAAAGAAATTATGTTCCAATATCTTCGTAGGGAGCAAGAAAAAGGGCGGAAAATGATTTTTCTGACTTGCTTAGCAGCCAAAGTGAAGATGTATACAAAGATGGGATATTATAATAACGGTATTGCGGCATCTACATGGGGCGGAGAACAGTGGTATGAGATGCGCTATCGTCTAAATCTTTAGGAATGGTAAACCATAAATAAATTTGTTCTTAACAGCACATTTGAGTATTGTCTTTTGAAGATTAGTAGGGAACTGTAAAATTATTTATTTTTACGGTTCCTTTTTTGATGTCTATAACGCCCATAAGAAGGTTGTCAACAAATCTGATGAGAGTTGGACGCATGATTTTATATTTTCAAGAGTGAGCGAAAAGTAACTAAAATGTATAAAAGAGAGATTATTTTTATAAAAAATCTGTAAAAATGAGAAATGGTGTGGTACAATATGAAGAGACAGGGATGCACAAAGACGATAAAATGTCATAGATAGCTAAATTTTTGGCGAAATTGTACAAATAGGTATAGGTGGCAGCTTATGGAGGTCGAGCAAAACTGTTAGGCAGAGAAAATTGAATAGGAAGGAATGATTCAAAATGAGAAAACATATTAGTATCAAGGTCTACTCCATGCTTACAGCACTGCTTGTTATTTTTCTGGTGTATGCATATTTTTCTTCCAGAGGAATATTAAATGCCAAAGATGCAGTCACACAAATATCAAATACTTATATGCAGTTGTTGGTACAAAATGAAATTGTGACAAAGAATATGACAGAAGCTCGTCTGTATGGGAACTTGATTGTGCTTTTTCCGAGTGAGGAGTCAGCAACAAGACTAGCAGGTAGTGTTTCAGATGTATTAGATCCTATTGATGCTGCCTTTTCTGTTATGGAAGAATTGTGCGCCAATGCGCACAACACACAACTGACACAAGCACTGCAAGAATACAAAAAACAATACGCTCCTCTCAAGGAAAATATTACACATGTTGCAAGTTTGTACCTGGCAGGAGAGAAGGAAAGCGCTGTGACAATGAATGCACAGATGCGTGAGATTGTGTTGGCTATGCAAGAGAAACAGACGATATTTGCCGAAACTTTAAATAGTACATCACAGGAATTGTCAGATAAACGAATCGCAGAAGCCTCCTCATTATACACAGCGGCTATGATAATCAGTGTGGTATTTACTGCGGTGACAATTCTGATGATTTTAGTAGTCAGTCTTTCGATTGTAAGACCGGCAAAAAATGCGACGGAACAACTTAACAAAATTATACGTGATATTCAAAGTAATAATGGAGATCTGACACAGCGCATTGATGTAAAGACACAAGACGAAGTTGGACAGCTGGTCGGTGGTGTCAATAATTTTGTTGATCAGCTTCAGATGATTATGAAAAAAATTCAGACTAGTTCTGACAATATGGATGCACATGTTGGAGATATCAATGAAAATATTAGGCAGTCAGAGTCGAGTGCGAGTGATGTATCCGCTACTATGGAACAGATGTCAGCAAGCATGGAAGAGATTTCTGCAACGCTTGATCAGATTTCACAGGGTTCTCAAAATGTTCTTGAGCTTGCAAAGGATATGCGCGGCAGGGCAGAGGAGGGCTCAGGATTGGTTAGCGATATTCGGAATAAAGCGCAAAATTTCAGGTCTGAGGCAGTCAACAGCAAGAAGAATACAATTGGAATGATGACTTCCAACAGGGAACTTTTGGAGGTCGCAATAGAGAACAGCCGCAGTGTAGAGAAAATTAACAGCCTCACTAGTGAGATATTAAGCATTTCTAGTCAGACCAATTTGCTGGCATTGAACGCTTCTATTGAGGCAGCGCGTGCAGGAGAGGCGGGCAAAGGGTTTTCTGTTGTTGCGGATGAGATTCGTGTGCTTGCTGACAACAGCCGTGATACAGCAAATAATATTCAGCATATTAGTGTAGCTGTGACACAGGCGGTGGAGGAGTTGGCGCGCGATGCAAATGAAATGCTGAATTTTATTGATACAGCAGTTCTTGTTGATTACGATAAATTTGTTGATATTGCAAGTCAATATCATGATGATGCGGATAATATTGATAATATGCTTGGTGATTTCAATCATAAGTCGCAAAATCTTGAAGAGACCATATCACAAATTACAAGTGGCATTGATGGTATCAACACTGCAGTGGAGGAGAATGCGCAAGGAGTCACTATTGTCGCAAACAATACCTCTCAGTTGGTGGAATCCTTGGCTGGCATTCGGGAACGCGCAGAGAACAACAAGGAGATTTCAGACAAGTTGAAGGAAGAGGTACATTTATTTAAAAACATATAGTTGATACATATAAAAAGTTCTTGCATTGGCTGTGCAGGAACTTTTTTCAACTTCTTTCTTTAAGTAATGTTTAATAAATAATTTGTATTCTGAATAAAATTTTTATAAAATTTACACATTACGAAAAAAAACGAAAAAAATTATGTGCGCAATTCACAAATCCAAATATAATTTATCGTCAATATTTCCCATTGAAAATAAAGTGCACAATTGATAATATTAAATCATGATAAAGTTACAGCAGATTTAATCATTCATAAATTAATTTTTGGTTAAAAATGATTTATGAGATGAACCGCGGAAAGAAAAGGAGATGCGGTTTTCTATTATAGAATTGATTGGTATCGTTTCCAATGTTTGAAAATGCGCAGAAAACGATGATTTCCGCTATGGTAATTCTGTACAATATGTTGGAAAATAAAATAAAAAAATGAAAAGAACTTAGCAACTTTTTATAACACAGATTATTATAATCCTGCACAGGGATTTAATAATATAAAATTACAAATTATATTTAGCAAGGAGAGGTAGAGAATATGAAAAAGCGAGTATTAGCATTAGCAATGTCAACCGCAATGATCGCATCTGTGCTGACAGCATGTGGCGGTGGAAAGGACACACCAGCACAGGACACAAACAATGCAGCAGATAACACTGCAGCTGCCAACAACACAGCAACGGATAACAACGCCCCTGCTGAAAATAATGCGGCGGATAACAACGCAGCAGATAACACTGCAGCGGACAATCAGACGATGGATTTTGGCAGTGGCGAGATTAAAATCTGGGTTCCTGATGCGGTAACTGGTGTGACACAGACATTGGCGGATTCCTTCTTTAGTGAGCATCCAGAAATGGCTGGTTATACAGTGAAAATTGAGCCAATGGGTGAGGGTGATGCAGCCGGCAAAGTAATTATGGATGTAGAGGCAGCACCAGATCTCTATGCATTTGCACAGGATCAGATGGCACGTCTTGTTGCGGCGGGTGCACTAACTACGATTAGTGGTGATTATGCTACATTTGTGCAGGACTCTAACGATTCAGGTGCAGCGGCGGCAGCGAAGGTAGGTAATGAAGTCTATGCATTTCCACTGACTTCTGATAACGGATATTTCCTGTATTATGATAAGAGCGTTGTCACGGATCCTTCTTCATTAGAGCAGATTGTGGCAGACTGTGAAGCAGCCGGCAAGAATTTCTATTTTGATACGGGAAGCTGGTATCAGACAGCATTCTTCTTTGGCGCAGGCTGTGAGCTGACATTTGATACAGATGAAGATGGAAACTTTACAGGAATCAACAATACATATGCATCTGAGAATGGACTGAAAGCGATGAAAGCGATCAGACAGATGTCAGAATCAAAGATTTATATGGACGGTTCTTCGGTTGGTGACGCTGTAAATTGGGCGGCAATTGTGGATGGTACATGGGATTCTTCTTCTGCAAAAGAAGTTTTGGGCGAGAATTATGCATGTGCAAAGCTTCCTAGCTTTACAGTAGATGGCGAGACATTCCAGTTAGGCGGTTTCGGCGGATTTAAGCTTATGGGTGTTAAACCGCAGGCAGAAGCTGGAAAATTGGTAGTTTGTCTGGAACTTGCAAAGTACTTATCTGACACAGACGCACAGTTGACACGTTTCAACGAAGTTGGTTGGGGTCCCTCTAATGTGAAGGCACAGGAAGATCCAGCAGTACAGGGTGACGAGGCTCTTTCAGCGCTTCGTGAACAGCTTCAATATACGGTTCCACAGGGACAGTATCCGGGCGAGTACTGGTCAGAGGCAGATGCACTTGGTGAGACAATCTGCGAAAGCAGTTTGCCCGTGGAATTGCATTTCTTGCCGTTGAAATTCTCTATATTTGGTATATTGTGTCTTTTGGCGCAAGCTATCTTGTGAAGTTCGGGTCTCTTGGAACTGTTGCAACCCATGAGGAACCTGCTTATTTCAACGGAATAGAAATTGGAAAGACAACTGTGTTTGGTGATAACAGCTTCCTGATTCTGTTATTCAGCGTAATGACGTTATTTATTACTGTATTATTTATTATTATTTGGTATATTAATGTTAAAAACAATTATGAGTCACAGTTAAAGTTAGAAGCTGGAAAAGAGCTTCCAAGCAACAAACAGGATTTGAGCAGTCTGTTAGACCACAACTTCGACAAAACACTTCTTTCAATTCCCGTACTTGGCGTGTTTATGTTTGTTGTAGTGCCAATTGTTTTTATGATTTTGGTTGCATTTACTAATTATGATGCAACACATCAGCCACCTACCAATCTGTTTACATGGGTGGGATTTGAAAATTTTAAGAACTTACTTTCCATAGGAGGTTCGGGCTTTGGCTCCACTTTCTTTACCATTTTAATATGGACATTAGTATGGGCATTTTTTGCAACTTTCCTTAATTATTTTGGAGGTATGGCAGTTGCAATTCTAATAAACAAGAAGGGTATTAAATTTAAAAAATTATGGAGGACAATTCTTGTAATGACAATTGCGGTTCCGCAGTTTGTATCACTCCTCTATATTGGTAAGATGTTTGCAAAGGACGGATTGATTAATGGTTATCTGATGAAATGGGGATGGATTGACAGTGCAATTCCATTCTGGACCGATCCGCTATTGGCAAAGATTACAATTATTATTATCAATGTGTGGGTTGGTATACCATATGTAATGCTAATCACCACAGGACTTCTGATGAATATTCCAGAAGATTTATATGAGAGTGCACGTATTGATGGTGCCAATCCATTTCAGATGTTTATGAAAATTACGCTGCCGTACATGCTTTTTGTGACAGGTCCTTATCTGCTGACATCATTTACAGGCAACTTAAACAACTTCAATGTAATATATTTGCTTACGACTGGTTCGCCGTTGAGCACAGAATTGACTGGTGGTGCAGGACGAACAGATTTGTTGATTACATGGCTGTATAAGCTGACTGTTAATGACACGAATTATCGAATGGCAGCCGTGATTGGTATTATGGTATTTGTAGTGACAGCAGTAATCTCACTGGTAGTTTACAATATCTTACCATCAGTTAAAGATGAGGAGGGATTCCAATAATGACAAGTAAGAAAAAAATTTCAAATGCAATTACTTATGTTGTGTTGGTATTGATTAGCATTATCTGGCTGTTCCCGTTTGTATGTCTAGTGCTGCAAAGTTTTCGTTCTTATAATGAAATGGGCGGCGGCATGGTTGATTATATCATTCCGAAAAAATTTTCATTGGATTCATACAAGTTCCTCTTTGATCCGAGCAGCAATTTTATAAGCTGGTATAAAAATACACTGATTATCTCTGTTTTTGTGACAATTGGTCAGACGATCTTTGTGCTTTGTACGAGTTATGTACTTTCGAGAATGCGCTTTAAAGGGCGCGAGCTTTTGATGAGATTCTGGCTAATCCTTGGAATGTTCCCGGGATTCTTAAGCATGATTTGTCTCTACTTCCTGTTAAAGCAGTTTGGACTGACACAGGAGGGGGCGGTTCCCGGATTAATTTTGATTAGCGTTGCAAGTTCTGGTATGGGATATTATATTTGTAAGGGTTTCTTCGACACACTTCCAAAAGCGTTGGATGAGGCGGCGAGAATTGATGGTGCAACAAGAGCACAGATTTTCTTTGGCATGATTATTCCGCTTGCAAAGCCAATCATTATTTATCAGGCGTTAGTAGCATTTATGGGACCGTGGTGTGATTATGTGTTTGCTTCTTATGTGGCATCTGGTACGAGTGCTAGTTACAATGTTGCTGTAGGTCTGCAAAGATGGTTGTTTACAGGCGACTATCAGGGTTATTTTACAAGGTTCTGCGCCGGCGGCGTGTTGGTTGCAGTGCCAGTTACAATCTTGTTTATGTGCTTACAGAAGTACTATGTAGAAGGTGTGACTGGCGGTGCTGTAAAGGGTTAAGGCATATTTATGATGTTTCAATTGAAAGCTATCTGAAAATATGGTCTTGATAAAGAGAAAAAAGAAAATAAGTAGCGCGTTTGAACGACTCCTGTTATTATTATAACAGGAGTCGTTCTGGAATATGCCTGCAATACAAGATAATGAAATGGGAGGGATAGGTATGCACAAAAAATTTGGAAAGCGTTTACTAAGTGTCACAATGTCAGCTCTGGTGGTATTGAATTTTTGTAGTTGTGGCAGCACAGAAGATGTGGTGGCACAGGAGATGGAGTCTGTTGTAGAAAATACTTCTGATTTGGAAACAGATGCCACAGAACCTGAGGAGGAAGAGGATACAGAGAGTACAGAAGAAGATATGGAAATTGTTGGTGCGATTCCATATGATTATGAACAGGAATTAAATATTATTGATGATAACTATAGAAATTATTATGAGATTTTTGTTTATTCTTTCTATGACTCTGATGGAGATGGGATTGGAGACCTAAATGGAGTTACAGAGAAGCTAGATTATATTGAGGAGATGGGCTTTAATGGAATATGGTTGATGCCAATTATGCAATCCACAACATATCACAAATATGATGTGGTAGATTATTGCTCTATTGATGAAGAATATGGCACAATAGAAGACTTTGAGAATTTGGTGGATGAGTGCCATGAAAGAGGGATTCGTGTTGTGATTGATTTTGTTATTAATCATTCGTCGTCACAACATCAATGGTTTGTAGATGCGTGTGACTATTTGAGAGAACTTCCAGAAGGGCAGGAACCAGATTTGGATGAGTGCCCTTATGTGGATTATTATCACTTTATAGAGGAACAGGTTAGCGGAACCTATTATCCTGTTAGCGGAACAAACTGGTATTATGAAGGTGAATTTTGGTCGGAGATGCCCGATTTTAACCTTGCAAGTGAGTCGCTTCGGGCAGAACTTGAAGAGATATCTAACTTTTGGCTTGATATGGGAGTAGATGGTTTCCGAATGGATGCTGCCTTGCATTTTGAGGAAAACGATACAGAGTTTAATACAGAAGCACTTGATTGGCTGTACAGTTATTGCACTGACCTGAATCCTGATTTTTATATGGTGTCAGAGGTGTGGGCAAACAAGGCAACCATTGCAGATTACTATGCGAGCGGAACACCGAGTATGTTTAATTTTGATGTAGCGGGCGCGGAAGGAAAGCTGATTAAAGCGGCGAGGGGGGCATATAAAGCAGCGAATTTTGTGGAAAGTATGGTTGAGTATCAGACAGATTATGCAGAACAGAATCCGGATTATATTGATGCACCGTTTATAGCCAATCATGATATGGCGCGTGTTGCCAATAATCTTATGAAAGATGCTAATGATATGAAAATGGCGTGTGGTCTATTAATGACAATGAATGGAAGTCCGTTTGTGTATTATGGTGAGGAGATTGGAATGTCAAGCTCTGGGACAAAAGATGAGAACAAACGTTTACCAATGATTTGGTCAGATGTAGATACTGCGGGTATGACAGATGGTCCTATGGATGCAGACAGAGATATTGTCAGTGCGTTTGCAGGTGTAGAACAGCAGCAAAAGGACCCCTATTCTATTCTAAACTATTATAAAAGGGCTGTACGTCTTAGAAATGAGAATCCTGAGATTGCGCGGGGAGAAATTGAAATTATTGAGGAGTTGACTGAGGGAAATCAAGCAGTGATTACAAAGACTTATGAGGATAGCACAATTGCCATTGCATATAATACATCGGATGAAGTGGTGGAAATAAATTTTGCGGACACTGTGCTTAGTGATATGGAAATCTGTGGATATTTGACTTTAAATGGGGAAGTGGTAGAGCTTGATACAGAAGTGTTGTCAATGCCTGCACAGTCTATTTGTATTCTAAAATAAAGAGCAAAAGGCGAAAAGTTTTTAACCTTTCGCCTTTTTTAGCTGACTTGTGATTTTGCAATCTTGTATTTTTTATAAAAGTATATTATAGTATTTATGGAGTTGTTCTATTATAGATTCCAAAAGGCTATATATTGTGTATGGAGGAAGAAATGAAGCTGTATTTGATACGCCACGGAGAGACAGAATGGAATGTAAAGAGACGTTTTCAGGGAAGATCGGATATTCCGTTGAATGAGGAAGGGCGTAGACTTGCCCGCATAACGGCACAAGCGCTTGTCGGGGTACCGTTTTCAAGAATATATACAAGTCCTTTAAAGAGGGCGTATGAGACAGCAATGATTATAAAGGGGGAACGGGATATTCCTGTAATTGAAGAGCCAAGAATTATTGAGATTAGTTTTGGAGAGTACGAAGGGCTTTGCTGTGGGAAGGACAATTATAATATTCCCGATCCTGCGTTTATGAATTTTTTTGACAAGCCAGAAGCATATCAGCCTCCAAAGGGCGCCGAGTCAATAATGGAATTAAAAGTAAGAACTGGTGATTTTTTGCAGGAAATTGTGCATAATAAGAGTATGCACAATGAAACAATATTGGTGTCAACACATGGAGCTGCTCTGCGTGGACTTTTGTCAAATATGCGTGGAATTGGCATTGAGGATTTCTGGAAGGGCGGTGTGCATAAAAACTGTGCAGTTACCATTGTGGAAGTAAATTATGGTCAGACACTAATAATAGAAGAGGGAAAAACATATTATTAGAAATAAAACGAAAGAAGGCGTCACAACTTTGGAAAATGAGTATAGTAAAGTAAAAGTAAACAATGAGATAGATTTCTGCTCTGTCACAGATCCAGAGACAAAGACAATGCTGGAAAAGGCGTTTATGAAAGCGAGAGTTTCCTATTTTCTCAGATGGGAGAAGCCAAGTATTTTTTCTAAAATTTTTGGTGGAGGAAAGGTAAGAATTGTATTTTGCATTAATTCTGCACAGCTTGAGACGGCGGATAGAGTGCTGGAGACACTTGGAGAGATTAATGGAGAGATAAAGATGCTGCGGACAAAATCCAATAATAAAATTGGGTTTTAAAAAAGAAGTGGGAAGCTCACTTCTTTTTTATGCGCAGATCCGTGCAGAGGAGGTAAGTTACTAACATGGTGCACAGGTCGCGCGGCGAGTAGGGGAAAAATTTTTCCCTACTCGATTACATACAGGCAACTAAAGAGAAAAAGGGTTTATTTGTTTGGATGAGAATTTTTCGGGAGAGTAGATTTTTCTTTGTCAGAGTAAAGCTGTTCAGAATGTGTTTCGTCAGGATAATCTTCCTCAAAATATTCTTCGTCAGGATAATCTTCTCTATTGGAATAATTTTCATTGGAATATTCTTCTTCAAAATAATCTTCCTCAGAATATTCCTCATCAGAATAATTTTCATCGGGATAGTCTTCTTCATCAGAATAGTTTTCATCGGAATAATTTTCTTCAAAGTATTCTTCCTCAGAATATTCCTTATCAGGATTGTTTTCATCAGAGTACATTTTATTTGAATACTCCTTAGGGGGATAGATTTCTTCCGAATATTCTTCATTTGGATAGTCCTTGTTGAGATAGTTCTGTTCGGAATATGATTCGTCGGAATACTCCTCATCAGAATATTGTTCGTCGCGATATTCGTCCTCATAATATTCCTCTTCATAGTATTCTTCGTCGGTATCATTTTCCTCATAATATTCCTCATTGAAATATGGTTCTTCCTCGTAATACTCTTCATCTTCATCAATAGAATTGTTATCTTTCCGAAAGAAACTGTATACAGAGTAACAGATTAACGCTAATACTGCAAAGATGGCGACTGCCAGTACAATGACCACAGGAGTGCCCAGTAAACTGCCGGAAATTTCTGAATTGTTTTCTTCTGTATCTTCCTCGGTCTGTGTGTCTGATGTCAAATCACTGCCCACATTGTCTGGCAAATCAACTTCATCATCAAGAATTGTGTTATCAGGTGAGGAAGGGGTTACTGTGACAGAAGCATTTGTGCCATTAAGTGGTGTGTCTGACAAAAATTCCGCAGAAACATATGCAGTATTGCCAGAATACTGAATTTGATACCAATTGTCTGTAGTTTTTCCAGTTACAGTAATTTCTTGACCATATTTTAGTGTACCTAGTTTTTTGTAGTCCTTGGAAGGTCCGCTGCGGACATTGAGTCCTGTCTGGGTTGCCGCATAGTACGTTCCGCTCATAGGAGTCACAGAAAAACTGTTCTGGTTGGAAGAATTTTCAGAGGAAGCAGGAGGTTTTGCGGAGGGCGGCTCTGGCTGTGGTGTTATTGTTGTATCTGATGAGGGTGGCTGTGGAGTCGGGTTTGGAACAGATTCTGTATTGGAAGCATCTGTGGAGGGTGTTCCAGTCGGTGTTTGGGATTCTTCGGGTTTCGGGAGAGTAGGGGACCCAACGGAAGGCGTGTCCGCGGGTGTATTTTCCGCGGGCTTACTCTCTACAGGGATATTTTCTGCGGGTGTGCTTTCCGCGGGGGGACTTTCCGAAGGGATATTTTCTGCGGGTGTGCTTTCTGTAGGCGTGCTCTCCACGGGGGGGTTCTGTGTAGGTGTGCTTTCAACAGGTGGAACATTGTTCTCAGCAGCTAAAACTGGTAGTGGCTTTACACAAAAAATCAGTGTTGCTGTGGTGTATAAAATTATTTTTTTGATTTTGAATAATCTTTTCTTCACAAAAGGAATCCTCCTTGTACTTTTGCAGGGAACTGTATTAGAAACAAACAGTTCCCAATAATTTTTATTTATAACATAGTTTATAGTATATCATGCCCGAAGAAAAGATTATATATAAAAATTAAAAAAAATTTATTGACAATTTGCGATAGATTTACTACTATAATAAAATATGAATATTCTCGAAAAGGAAGACCAAAGAGGTGTCTCCATCGGTATTGATTCGCCTTTTGTTGCAGAAGAAATGGTCTGCAGGAAAGGTTTTTTTGTGTATAGAAAGGAGTAGAATATGGGTAGAGAGTTGGCAAAGACTTATGACCCACATGGTCTAGAGGACAAGATTTATCAGAGGTGGATGGAGCGAAAATATTTTCATGCAGAGGTTGACAGAAGCAAAAAACCATTTACCATTGTGATTCCACCTCCCAATATTACAGGACAGCTTCATATGGGACATGCACTTGACAATACAATGCAAGATATTTTGATTCGATTTCGGCGCATGCAGGGATACAATACACTCTGGCAGCCGGGAACGGACCATGCCAGTATTGCTACAGAAGTCAAGATTATAGAGAAGCTGAAAGAGGAAGGCATAGATAAGCACGATTTGGGAAGAGAAAAATTTCTTGAGCGTGCTTGGGATTGGAAAAAAGAGTATGGCGGTCGGATTATTAGCCAGTTAAAGAAATTAGGTTCTTCGTGTGATTGGGATCGGGAACGCTTTACTATGGACGAGGGCTGTAACAAAGCCGTGACAGAAGTGTTCTGCAAGATGCATGAAAAAGGATATATCTATAAGGGTGCAAGAATGATTAACTGGTGTCCAGTTTGCAATACTTCTATCTCAGATGCTGAGGTTGAGTACGAAGAGCAAGCAGGGCATTTGTGGCATATAAAATATCCAGTTTTAAAAGAAGATGGCACAGAATCCGGAGAGTATTTAACGTTTGCGACAACACGGCCTGAGACAATGTTGGGAGATACTGCGGTGGCGATTCATCCAGAGGATAAGCGATATGCGCATCTGCGTGGAAAGAAGCTGATGCTTCCTTTGATGAACCGTGAGATTCCGGTGGTGGAAGATACGTATGTTGATATGGAGTTTGGGACAGGTGTGGTAAAAATTACGCCAGCACATGATCCAAATGATTTTGAGGTTGGAAAGCGGCATAACCTGCCAATTGTCAATATTATGAATGATAATGCGACCATTAATGAAAATGGTGGCAAATATGCGGGTATGGATCGCTATGAGGCGAGAAAGGCTATTGTCGCGGAACTTGACGCGATGGGGCTTCTTGTAAAAGTAGAGGATTACAGCCATAATGTAGGGACACATGACCGCTGTAAGACAACGATTGAGCCTCTTGTAAAACAACAGTGGTTTGTCAGAATGAGTGAATTGATTCAGCCGGCAGTGGAAGCAGTAAAGAACGGTGCAATTAAATTGATTCCAGAACGTATGGAAAAGACCTACTATAATTGGACGGATAATATTAAGGACTGGTGCATTTCCAGACAGCTTTGGTGGGGGCATCGGATTCCGGCCTACTATTGTGATGCATGTGGAGAGATTGTTGTTGCAAAAGAGATGCCTGAAGTTTGTCCAAAGTGTGGTGGCAAACATTTTACACAGGACCCAGACACGCTCGACACATGGTTTTCCTCTGCACTCTGGCCATTTTCAACGCTTGGATGGCCTGACAAAACAGAAGCGTTAGATTATTTTTATCCAACAGATGTACTTGTGACAGGGTATGATATTATCTTTTTCTGGGTAATTCGCATGATTTTCTCGGGGTATGAACATATGGGAACAAAGCCATTCCATACTGTGTTGTTTCATGGGTTGGTGCGTGACGCGCAAGGGCGAAAGATGTCAAAATCTTTAGGAAATGGTATTGACCCACTTGAAGTTATTGAGCAGTATGGTGCGGATGCACTGCGGATGACTTTAATTACAGGAAATGCGCCTGGAAATGATATGCGCTTTTATTATGAGCGCGTGGAGGCAAATCGAAACTTTGCAAATAAAATTTGGAATGCATCGCGCTTTATTATGATGAATATGGAAGGCAAGACCGTGACAGATGCTTCTGACTCTTTAGAGCCAGCGGACCGTTGGATTTTATCTAAACTGAACAGCCTTGTGAAAGAGGTTACTGACAATATGGAGAGTTTTGAACTAGGGATTGCTGTTCAGAAGATTTATGATTTTATTTGGGATGAGTTCTGTGACTGGTATATTGAGATGGTTAAGCCAAGACTCTATAATTCCGATAATATGTGTTCGCAAAATGCGGTGCTGTGGACATTAAAGACAGTGTTGATTGATGCATTGAAACTTTTGCATCCATATATGCCATTTATCACAGAGGAAATTTTCTGTACACTTCAGTCCGAGGAAGAGTCCATTATGGTATCAAAGTGGCCAGAGTATACAGAAACACGCAGCTTTAAAAAGGATGAAAAAGAGATTGAGATTATCAAAGAGGCAGTGCGCGGCATTAGAAATGTGCGCACAAAGATGAATGTGGCGCCTTCAAAGAAGGCACATGTTTTTGTTGTCTCTGACAAGGCGGAAATTAGGGAGACTTTTACAGAAGGAAAACTGTTCTTTGCGTCACTTGCTTACGCGTCTGATGTACAGATTCAAGATAACAAAAATGGAATTGCAGAGGATGCAGTTTCTGTTGTGATTGCCAATGCTAACATTTATATTCCTTTTGCGGAACTGGTTGATATCACACAGGAGATCGCGCGCTTAGAAAAGGAAGAGAAACGATTGGAAGGTGAGCTTGCACGCGTGAATGGGATGTTGAACAATGAAAGATTTATGTCAAAGGCGCCGGAGGCAAAGATTGCCGAGGAAAGGGAAAAATTGGCAAAATATGTACAAATGAAGGAACAAGTCACAGAACGGCTTGCGCAATTGAGGTAAATCGTGTTACAATAAAGACATAAGAGGGCGATTTATGCCTTCTCGGAGGTGAGCAGATGGTTAATGTCAAATCTTATGTCAGAATAGCAGACGATAAAACGGAAGCGTGGCTTTACTTGTGCGCGCCCGAAGAAGGCACAAGGTACGAAAAGCCAGAGATTATACGATACCTTCAGCTAAACGGGGTGGTTGCGGGTATCAATGAGTCACATGTAGCGGCAATGTGTAAGAAACAGATTTATGAGCGTGAAGTAAAGATAGCATCCAGTGAAAAAGGAGATCCAGGAAGCGCAGGGCGGTTTGAATTTTTCTTTAACACAGAAAAACCAAAGCCAGAAATCCGAAAAGATGGCACAGTAGATTACAGGAGTATGTCTCTTGTGCAGAATGCGGAGGAGGGACAGTTACTTGCTGTGTACCATCCTGCGATTCAGGGAACTGCTGGAAGAGATGTCACTGGCGCTATGGAAAAGGCAAATACATACAAGGAACTTCGACCACTTACCGGAAAGGGAATCAGCAATGAGGAAGATCCAAATAAATACTACGCAGCCAAAGCTGGTAAAATTGAGTATGACGGTGATAATAAGCTGTCTGTGGTAGAAGTATATGAAGTTCAGGGTGGATGCGACTACGCGAACAATGCGCTGGTCGATTTTAATGGAGATGTAATTATCCATGGAAATGTGGAGGCCGGAGTTACAATTCATGCTGGAAAAAGTCTTACTGTTGACGGCGTAGTTGAGTCGGCAAACATAACGGCGGGGGGCACCGTCTGCCTGAAACGCGGTATGCAGGGGGCAGGAAAAGGTGCGATTATTGCAGGCGGAGATATCTTTACAGAATTTATCGAATATGCGAATGTCAGTGCGGGCGGAAGCGTTCAGTCGAATGTTATTCTAAATTCAAAGGTTACTGCTGGAGATCAGATTACACTTACAGGTAAGAAAGGACTGATTGCCGGTGGATATGTGCATGCAATGATGGGCGTGAGCTGTCAGAATGCAGGCAATATGTCAGAGATTAAGACGGGAATCCATGTAGGTGTAATGCCAGAGATTATGGAGAAGCGTATTGAGGTGAATGAACAGTACAATAAGCTCAATCAGGAATTGGATGAAGTGGCAGCAGGAATGGCAAAAATTTTACGTGTCAGACAACAGACAGGAGAGCTTAATGAACAGCTTCAAGCACATCTCAATGACCTTAAAGTTAGAAAAAATCAGATTTATGTGAAGTGCATGACAGCGAAGCGGCAGGCTGACGAACTAGAGAATACGATACTGAAATCAAGAGAGGCCAAGATTAAAATTAGTGGAAATATTTATAAGGGTACTGTTATCAGTATTGATGATAATCGAATGGTCATTAATCGTGACACAAGCTTTATGGAGTATTCTGCGCAGAATGGTGTGATTGTCGGGACGGTGGTCGTTATCTAAAAACAATATGGTACAATCCAATCCACTACAGGATTCCGCTATAAAAGGGTTCGCGTTTCGAGGCGAGCCTTTTTTGTGCACATGGGTACTCAAAGAAAGATTGTTAGCGAATTGGCAAACGTGTGATCAGAGGAAAAACGATGGAGGAAAAACAAATACAAAATTATGCTGCGGCGGAACAGTTTTTGGCAGAGGTTCCAAAGTTTACCAAGAAAAATCTGTTAGAAGATACAAAAAAATTTTATCAATATATACAGAGTTGTGCAGATGGCAGGTATTGCGAGGAGCGTTTGGGGAAAATTGTGCATGTGGCAGGGACCAACGGAAAGGGGTCTGTGTGCGCTTATTTGCAGAGCATATGTAAGGAGAGCGGTTATCGGACTGGTATGTTTACTTCTCCTCATCTAATGACAACAAGGGAGCGTTTTTGTATAGATGGCAGTGTTTTGTCCGAGGAGGAATTTTTAAATGCATTCCGTTGGCTTTCAAATCAGATTACAGCATATCATGCAATTCAGCCAGAGTATAGTCCAACATATTTTGAACGGCTGTTTTTTATGGGGGTGTATATATTTGCGAGGGCGCAGATTGATGTTTTGCTATTGGAGACAGGACTTGGAGGACGTCTTGACACGACAAATGTAATAAAGAATCCTGTCCTCACAATAATTACAGAAATTGGTCTAGATCACATGGAGTATCTTGGAGACACAATTGATAAGATTGCAATCGAGAAGGCTGGGATTTTGAAATCTGGAGTGCCTGTCGTATTCTCGGACAGAAAAAAGGAAGCTTCCGCAGTTATCTGTGAGAAAGCGCAAAAACTTGGCTGCAAATGTCATGCAGTGTCAAAAAAGGACTATAAAATAAATGAAATTCAGAAAAAATTCATTGATTTTTCTGCTGTCAGTCGTTATTATGATTATGGTAGATTGATTGTGGATACAACGGGAGTTTATCAGGTGGAGAACGCGGCAGTTGCAATTCGTGCCGCTGAAGTTTTAAAGAGGGATTGTGGTTTTGAGAACATTACTGTAGCGTTGATAAAAAATGGAATTAGAAAGATGCACTGGGCTTGCCGGATGGAAGAGGTTGTGCCGGGAGTATATATTGACGGTGCGCACAATGAAGATGGGATTGCGGCGTTTGTACGATCGTTGAAACAGGCGCCGATATTTACAGATACAAAATGTAAGTTTGATAAAAGGTGTGTGCTTATTTTTTCTGTTGTCAAAGATAAGCAATATGATAACATGATAGAAATGCTCTGTAGGCTTCCTATGGTTACGGATTTTGTGATTACGCATATTCCGGGTGAGCGGGGAGCGAAACTGGCAGAGCTGAGGAGTTTGTTTGACAGATATGCCGGCGGGAACACGCAGGGGATATATACTTATGAAAAAGTAGAGGATGCGGTTGCATTTGGTTTGTCAGTCGGAAGAGATGGAGGCAGAGTATATATTGTCGGGTCGCTGTATCTGGCAGGGATTGTGGAGGAGCTCTTTGCTCTAAGATGACGTGATTCATGGCGGCGTTTGGAGGAGTATTATGATAGATTTTGAAGAAGAATTAAAGAAGTTTCATCCGAGCCTCGAGATTGAGGATGTGGAGGATGCAATATATAATCAAGATGTGACAGACCTCGCGGATGTTTTGGTAAAATTAGTTAAGGAATCAAAAGAATCTGAGGAAGAGTAGGGGAGCTTGATATGTATTGCTTTAATTGTGGATGTCTATTGTCGGAGAAGGATTTTTGTACGGGTTGTGGTGCAGACGTGGTGTTATACAAAAAAATTATGTATGCCGCCAACCGATTTTATAATGATGCGTTAGATAAAGCGAAAGTGAGGGATTTGTCTGGCGCAGTGTCAAGTTTGCGCCAGTGTCTAAAATTGAATAAGTATCATATTGATGCTCGAAATCTGCTAGGTCTTGTGTACTTTGAGCGTGGAGAAGTGGTTGCAGCGCTGAGCGAGTGGGTGATGAGTAAAAATGTACGAGGTGAAAAAAATATTGCAAACGACTACATAGATATGATACAAAACAATCCGGGAAGATTGGATTCTTTTAATCATACAATCAAAAAATATAATATGGCTTTGAATTACTGTCAGCAGGGAAGCCTTGACTTGGCGGTGATTCAGCTTAAGAAAGTCGTCTCAATGAACGCGCGATTTGTGCAGGCGAGGCAGTTGCTAGCACTTTTGTATTTGAATACACAGGAGTGGGACAAGGCTAAAAAGGAGCTTGAAAAAGCTCTCAGTATAGATACAAACAATACAATTACGTTGCGCTATCTAAAAGAAGTGGAGGAAATGACACCTGCAGATGAGGAGCGCGTGCGCAAAAAGAAAGAGGCTGTGGTATACCAAAGTGGCAATGAGACCGTGATTCAGCCAGTTGGGAAGAAGGATAGGACAGTTTTTCAGACAGTGATTAATATACTGATTGGTGTGGCGATTGGTGTGGCAATTGCAAGGTTCTTGGTGCTTCCGTCAAAGATACAGAAGGCTCAGACAGAAGTCAATGAGAAGTACAAGGCAGTCAGTGAGCAGTTGGATGCGAGAACCGTACAGATTGATGAGCTGACAGCACAGATTAAAGAATTAACACAGGAGAAAGATTCTTTGACAAACAGTTTGACAGAGGCTCAGGCAAACAAAGTACAGTTGATGGCCAATACGCAACTGATAGAGGCAGTCCTGATGAATATGAAAGGGACCGGAGATGAGATGGCTGTTGCGGAGGCATTAGAACAGATTAATGCAGAGTATTTGCAAAATGATGCCACAGAGAGTTACAAGGCGCTGTATGAAGCACTGCGGGAGGATGTGAGCAAAGTTGTAGCGAGAAATAGTTATAACACAGGCTACGATGCATACCGAGCGGAAGATTATGATACCGCTATCAAGAATCTTGAGCGAGCGTATTCGTATGATCCGACAAATGGTGAAGCGTTGTATAATCTTGGAAATTCCTATAATAAAAAGGGAGATCTGGACAAGGCAGTGGAGATATATGAACAGGTAGTGGAACTTTTCCCAAATACAGCGAAGGCAAGAAAGTCACAGAATTACATAAAGGAAATCAAAGGTGAATGATGGCATACCAAGAGATACAAAAGAGGACATACCAGTTGGGTACGTCCTCTTTTTATGCACACGGGCGCCTAAATGAAATATGTCAGCAAGCTGACGGACGTCCGGCGCGCGAGCAGGGGAAGTAACCTTACCCTGCTCGATTAAGAAAAGATGATTGAAAAATTGTAGGGAAATGGAGGAGCGTAAATGGAACAGAATATGGAGGAGTATGCGATCATTGATAATTATCTGTGTATAAAAATGCCACAGGAAGTAGATCATCATGGTGCCGCGGGTATTCGAGCGTGTGCGGATAGGCTGATTTTAGATGACAAAGTGAAAAATATAGTGTTTGATTTTGAAAACACAACGTTTATGGATAGTTCTGGTCTTGGGATTATTATAGGACGGTACCGTAAAATTTCCTGTTTTGGTGGAAAGGTGTACGCAATTAACACAAATGAGCGCATTAGCAGAATTTTAAAGGCATCTGGCATGTCGGCTATTATAGAAATTCTGGTGTAAGAATCTGTTAATTTAGAAAGGGAAAAGGATTTTATATGGAAACTTTAAAGAATCAAATCTCTATAGAATTTGATGCCATATCAGAGAATGAGAGGCTGGCAAGGGTTGTAATAGCTGCATTTCTTGCAGGAATTGACCCGACACTTGATGAGCTTGAGGATGTGAAAACCGCAGTGTCGGAGGCTGTCACCAATGCAGTTATACATGGGTACAAAGAAAATGGTGGCAAAGTGGTTTTGCGTGCAAGCCTTTCTACAGACGAGAAACTTACAGTTGATATTATAGACTATGGAGTGGGTATCGCAAATGTGGAACAAGCAATGCAACCGCTTTTTACAACGGGTGCGCCCAGCGAGCGGTCTGGCATGGGTTTTTCTTTTATGGAGGCGTTTATGGATGGTCTTGAAGTGGAGAGTACTCCAAGAGAAGGAACTAGTGTACATATGTGGAAACATTTTGCCAAGCGACAGACAACTGGAACAAAGACAATCCTTCAGGCAGCAGTGTGGAACAGAACCGGCAGGGAATAGCTTATGGAGGAGAGAGAACTTTTTCTTAGGGCACAGAAAGGAGATAAAGAGGCAAAAGAACAGCTTTTTAATAACAATATAGGGCTTGTGCATCATGTGATAAAACGCTATATTAACAGATCTGGAGTCGAGACGGAAGATTTGTTCCAAATTGGGGCGATGGGGCTTGTCAAAGCGATTGAAAGATTTGATATAGACTATGGAGTATGTTTCTCGACATATGCAGTGCCAGTGATTATGGGGGAAATCCGAAGGTTTTTGCGGGATGATGGCATTATAAAAATTAGCAGAAGTGTAAAGGAGAACAGAAAGCGGATCAATTGGATTCGGGAGGTGTTTTGGCAGAAAATGGGCAGGGAGCCGACACTATCAGAACTTGCAGAGGATTCCGGACTTGCTGTGGAGGATATTATAACAGCACTTGAGGCCTGTCACGAAGTGGAGTCAATCTATAAGACAGTCTATGCGTCTGACGGAAATGAGATGCTTCTGATGGACATGCTTGGAAAGGAAGGTGAGAGCGACGAAATTGTAAATCGGATGCTGCTAGAGAAGCTGCTTAGTGCGTTAGATGAGCGCGAGAAAAATCTGATTCGACTACGGTATTTTGAGAATAAAACACAGATGCAAGTGGCGAGGGATCTTGGTATGAGTCAGGTTCAAGTTAGCCGATTGGAGAAAAAGGTATTGCTTCGACTGCGACAGGAAGTAATAGTGTAAATAAATGGAATGAATGCTATAAAGTTTGATAGAAAAATCGCCGATATTAAAAATAACTAGAAATATAGGGAAGGGACTTCCTATGTGTAAAATAGATTATTTAAAGAAAGGCTGGTATGAGTATGAATGGAATCAATTACAGTTCACTTTTGAACAATACAGGAATTTTTTCAAATCAAACAAATAAGGATGAGGCTGCTTTTACAGGGACAATCACAGGAACAAACAGAAAGGCGCCAACAAAAAAGGCAGATGTGGATAACAAACAGTCAAATGTGGACAGGGATACCTATGAGTATAGTGGGCAGACACGGGAAGTTAAGGCAGGATACAGCAGACCAAAGCGCACAGAGTCGTCTGAGTACAAGGCACTTGACTCCAATGGTATCCAAGAAGGGATTCAGTTGAGCGATGCCGCGAAGGATTTGCTTTCTGAACTTAGGGAGAAATATGGAAATATGGATATCGCTGTAGCGGAGTGGTCTACAGATGAAGAGCAGGATTACTATGCAAGTCTTTCCGATAAGGATTACAGTGTGTTGATTAATCCTGAACTTCTTGAGAAGATGGCGACAGATCCAGAGGCAAGAGAAAAGTATGAGAGTATTCTTGGCGGAGCAGGTGAGAAGTTCGATACCGTTAAGGAAGAGCTTGGCGAGGACGCGGAAAAGATTAAAGGTTTCAGCATTACATTAGATAAGGACGGAAATGTCTCTTATGCAGTTAAGCTTTTAAAAGACATGCAGGAGAGCAGCAAGACGGACAAGAAGCAGCAAGAGCGCTTGGAGGAGAAGCGTGCTGAGCGGAGGAAGGCTGAGGAGGACCGCGTTGAGAAGATTACGAAGAAGAAACAAGAGACTGAGAAGATAGAGGCGTCTTCTATAGAAGAATTAATCAAGAAGATAAAGGAAAAACTTCATCCAGAGCAGGCAGAAATAGAGGAAATGTAGAGATTAAAGAATACAAGTTACTTTTCATGGGTTAGGAATGTGTATAAACTGCGCATTCCGTGAGAACATGATTGAAAGTGAGAGGCAGATGATTCATCTGCCTTTTCTTATTGCCTTTTTATATGGAGGTGCTATAATATACGTGGAAGTATTATGCATGTTGGTTTTTATGAGGTGCACACAGATTGTACATTGATGAAATATGTGTGTATCTGCTATAAAAGCAGGTGCAAGGAGAAAGTTTAAAAGGCTATCAATTACAAAAAGACGCCGAGAGTTAATACAGAACTGAAAATAGGAGGAACGAATGACGTGAAAATAGTAATTGCAGGGGATGGCAAAGTTGGTGCGATGCTGACAAAACAGCTTTCTGCGGAGGGGTATGATCTCACCTTAATTGACGCCGACCTCAAAGTGCTGGAATCGACAGAAGAACGATATGATATTATAACAGTTCAGGGAAACTGCGCATCAATGGAAACATTGGAGAGGGCGGGCATTAAGGACGCTGATTTGCTGATTGCAGTGACAGACGCAGATGAAATCAATTTGCTCTGTTGCATGACAGCACATGGGATTAACTCTGACATTCACACGATTGCCCGCATTAGAAATCCGGAGTATACAGATCAGATTTACAAGATGCGGAGTCTTTTTGCGCTCTCCATGATGATTAATCCAGAGCGGCAGGCTGCTATTGAGATTGAACGATTGTTAAAATATCCGGGATTTTTAAAGCGGGATACTTTTGCAAAGGGCAGAGTGGAGATTGTGGAACTTCGTGTGGAATCAGGACATAAGCTGTGCAATACTGCGCTGAATGACCTGTATAATATTGTAAAGTGTAAAATTCTAGTGTGTGCTGTGATTAGAAACGGCAAGGCAGTTACCCCAGGCGGAGATTTTGTGTTGCTGGCAGGAGACCGTATTTTTGTGACGGCACCCACCAATGTTTTGACAACGTTACTTAAAAATTTGGGAATTATCACACATAAGGCGAAGCATGTTATCTTGTGTGGAGGAGGGCGTGTGAGTTATTATCTGGCACATATGCTCATTAAAAACGGTGTGGGTGTTAAAATTGTAGAGCAGAATTATGAAAAGTGTGTCCAGCTTTCGGATGCGCTTCCCAAAGCGTCCGTGATTCATGGAGACGCCACAAAGGAATTTTTGTTGGACAATGAAGGAATATCTGACTGTGATGCTCTAATAACACTTACGGGAGTCGATGAGATGAACATTATTATTTCTTTGTATGGAAGTAGTTGTAAGGTTCCACAGATTATTACAAAGCTCGGAAGACTTGAAAACAATACTATATTGGATGCACTTCCACTAGGGAGTATTATCAGCCCCAAAGAGCTAAGTTGCAATACGATTGTGCAGTATGTGCGTGCTATGAAAAACCAGACAGGGGCAGCGCTTACTGTATATACGATTGCAGATGGGCAGGCAGAGGCAGTTGAATTTATGGTGGATCAAAATACATTGCATTGTGGGGAGCCGCTTAAAAAGCTTCGGATTAAGAAAAATGTATTAGTTGTGTGTATTATGCATGGTGCACAACTTGAGATTCCCAATGGAGATTCTAGTTTTGTGCGGGGAGATACTGTCATTGTTGTGACAATTGCTGACAGAGTTATTTACCAGCTTAATGATATCTTTGAGAGTTGAGCGATTGTCGGTAAAAGGGAGGATATGCAGTCATGAATTATAAGATGATGGGCAGATTTATAGGGCATATTCTGCTAGTGGAAGCAGCCTTTATGGCAGTACCGCTGGCAATCAGTCTGGCTCAGAAGGAGAGGATGGCAGCAATAGGATTTGCTGCCAGTTTTGGTATTATTTTCGTTTTGGCACTGCTTTTAAGTGTGTTGTGCAAGGGAAATAAAAAGGGATTTCGGGCAAGAGAAGGTTTGGTCTGTGTTGGTGTTAGTTGGATTGTAATGAGTCTTTTGGGGTCTTTGCCATTTTATATTTCTAGGGAAATCCCTTTGTATTTGGATGCACTGTTTGAGACAGTATCCGGATTTACAACAACAGGCGCGTCGATTCTGTCGGAGGTGGAAGTACTTTCCAAAGGAACGCTTTATTGGAGAAGTTTTACACATTGGCTAGGCGGAATGGGAGTGCTTGTCTTTGTGTTGGCGGTAGGGGCTTTTGGGGAGAGCAGTAAAGGTTTTACAATGCATCTTCTAAGGGCGGAGAGTCCGGGGCCGCAAGTGGGAAAACTAGTGCCAAAGATGAAAAAGACAGCGGAAATTCTATATTTGATTTATATGATGCTTACGATTGTAAATATTATCTTTTTACTTTTGGGGGGGATGCCGTTGTTTGATTCTGTATGTACAGCATTTGGTACAGCGGGAACAGGCGGATTTGGAATTAAAAATGACAGTATTGCCAGTTATAGCCCATATATTCAGAATGTATGTACTGTCTTTATGTTGCTGTTTGGTATAAATTTTAGCTGTTATTATATGCTTTTGCTGCGTCAGTTTTACAGTGTGTTTAAAGATGAGGAATTGCGGCTTTACTTAGGGATTGTGTTTGGCAGTATCGTATTAATTACGCTCAATCTCAGAGGTTTTTATGACACTCTGGAAGAGACTGTGCGGCATGCGGCTTTTCAGGTGGCAAGCATTGTGACAACAACTGGATTTGCAACGACAGATTTTGATTTGTGGCCTAGTTTTTCCAAGGCGATTATATTGGGATTGATGGTAATCGGTGCAAGTGCGGGAAGTACAGGAGGGGGATTTAAGTGTGCGCGGGTGCTGATTGTGGTCAGAAGTCTCCGCAGAAGTCTCCGCCGCGCAATATCACCGCAGAAAGTGCAGGTTGTAAGAATCAACAACCATATGATTGATGAAAAAGTGCTCGAGAATACAAATGCGTATCTCTCTGCTTATGTAGTTATTTTATTTGTCAGTTTTATTTTGGTGTCAATTGACAAATTTTCGATTACAACAAATATTACAGCGGTGCTCTCTTGCTTTAATAACATTGGACCAGGTCTTGAGGCAGTAGGGCCTACCTGCAATTTTGGTGATTTTAGCTGGCTGTCAAAATTGGTGTTGATTTTTGATATGCTTGCAGGCAGACTTGAGATTTTTCCGATTTTAATTCTGTTTTCTAGAAGCACATGGGGACGCCTAAAAAGTTGAAAGAATACATGCTACGCTGTCTGTGGAAATGGGATTATTATTTTTGTCAAAGATATATACAGGCAAATGGTTTGTAGTGCCTTCTTTCCACGCAAGATGTTGTGGCGGGACATGGAGAGAAAATCCACTTTGATGTTTGATTCGTGTTACATAGTCCGTGATGGAATCTAAGGGGGTGTCAAATTCCATGCCATAGATATAGCCATTGTCTGTTCTGCCAACATGGTGGATGTCTGAGCCGGCAGTCATTGTAATATGGTGTTCCTTGGCGTAGCGGTATGCAAGGCGGTCTTGCTCATGGGGATTGCCGCAGTTTGCCACTTCAAAGGCATCACATTGGTGTGGATGTACATAGATTTCGGACAGATATCCTCTTTCTCTAAAAGGGTGTGCTTGCACGACAAGGCCCCCGTTTGCCTTAATTTGTTGGTAATGTGTAATATGATCCCATGTCATTATCTCGGGATGGGCTTTTAGCCATTTTTTATCGAGTCCATAGACAAGAAATTCATCTCCGTTAAATCGACATTCCCATGCGAAAAATACTTTGAGTCCTTGCTTGTCACCTTCAGATTTGGCATCTTCATAGCCACTGCAAAAAATATCCACGCGCTCCTCCCACGGTAAATTTTGAGGGACACAGCAATTTCCATTAAAAAAGTGATCTGTGACAATAATACCGTCATATCCGAGATTTTTGTAGAAAGAAATGTATTCGTAGCCTGCACTTTTGGCGCACGCACTGGCAGCAGTTGTATGTAAGTGGGTTTCATAGATGTAAGACATATGCAAAGTGCCTCCTAGAGTTTTTTTCAAAAAAGTATTATAACACAAAATTCGTAGAAAGGGAATAAAGGAAATGATACAAAACAAGATACCGCTTTTGGATGCTGTCACAGAGTTTATTGCTACGAGGCCAGCATATTTTCGGGTACCTGGACATCGGTTGGATAAGGGAATCAGCCCGCGTTGGACAAATATTGTTGGAGAGAAAATTTTTGCTTATGATGTGACGGAAACTCCTCTCACGGATGATTTGCACTGTCCTGAGGGAGCGATTGATGAGGCACAAAAGTTGCTCGCTGTGCTCTATGGAGCGGACCAAAGTTTTTTTCTTGTAAATGGAAGTACTTGTGGAAATGAGGCAATGATTCTCAGTGCAGCATTTGCGGGTGAAAAAATTTTGGTTGCTAGAAATGCGCATAAATCCGCGATGATGGGACTGATTTTGTCCGGGGTAAAACCTATATATTTGATGCCAGAAGTAATTTGTGAGTGGGGGATACAAGGTGAGATTACAGAGGCGTCTGTCAGAAAAGGATTTGCAGAAAATCCTGATTGCAGGGCGCTTTTTATGGTGAATCCAAGCTATTATGGAGTGTGTTCTGACTTGGTGGCAATTGCAAAAGTCTGTCATGAATATAATGCTCTTTTGTTGGTGGATGAGGCGCATGGAGGGCATTTGTACTTTCATAAGGCACTTCCTGTGGGAGCGCTTGCGGCGGGAGCAGATATCTGTGTACAGAGTATGCATAAGGTGACAGGCGCTTTGACACAAAGTTCTGTGCTACACAGCAAATATCACGGTGTAGGCGCTGAGGCATTGGGGCGTATTGCGCAGAATTTGCAGTTGGTGCAGAGCACAAGTCCAAGTTATCTTTTGATGACTTCACTTGACTGTGCGCGGTATGAGCTTGCGCTTCATGGAACAGAAATGATGGAAAAGGCGCTGTTTTTAGCAGAGTATGCAAGAAAAAAGATTGCGGGGATTGCAGGGTTTCGCTGTATGGAGAGTGGGCGGATCGACAGTACGCGACTTGTGTTGTCCGCGCGCGAAATTGGATTGACGGGATATGCATTAGAACAAATTCTTTATGAAAAGTATGCAGTTAATATGGAACTTGCAGATCAAGAAAATGTGCTTGCGATTGTCACTTATGCAAATGAAATACAGGATTTGGACAGACTGATTGCCGCATGTACAGAGATTAGTGAAACACGTATAGGACATGCAGCGTTGCAGAGAGAAAAGACATATCCGCCTTTTCCTCCACTTCCAGAGCAGGTTTTAACACCGCGCAGCGCTTATTTCTCCAAGAAAATATTTGTCAGCTGGCAGGAGGCTGCTGGTCAGATATCTGGTCAGATGATTGCACCATATCCGCCGGGGATTCCAGTGCTCTATCCCGGCGAACGAATCAGTCAGGAAGTGTGGGCGTACATCGAATGTTTTCGCAGAGAGGGGCGTCATATGCATGGTGTGGACGGAGACCAAAGATTGGAAAACATTCAGATAATACCCGAATAAGAAACTGGTTATTACGACTCATGGGCAATGTCAGTTTGTTAAGAAAACATCTTAAAAAAGCCTTTTTATGGGCTTTTTAAGTCTTTTTATAGGCTGTTTTGGCTGAAATTTTGGTTGTACCCCTTTGGCTTTGAGTGAGGTGTAACCAAAAAGTACATAAAAATGATATAAAAGGTGCTAATAACCTGTTTATCAGGGGTACTTAATTAACTGATATTGATCGTGAATCGTAACAACTGTTCTTAAAAGTGGACTTGACAGGTGTTATGTTATAGTTGATAATAGACAGGTAATATTGTTTATTTGAGGAGGATAAAAAATGAACGAAAAAGTAGCAATGTTATTAAATGAGCAGATTAACAAGGAGTTTTACTCGGCATATCTGTATCTTGATATAGCAAATTTTTATACTAAAAAAGGACTAGATGGATTTGCCAACTGGTATGAAGTTCAGGCAAAAGAAGAGCAAGATCATGCAATGCTAATGTACCGATATTTGCAGAATAACGATCAGCAGGTTACACTGGAGACGATTGCAAAGCCAGATGCGGTTTTTGAGACATTAGTAGACCCGCTTAAAGTTGGGCTCGCGCATGAGCGCTATGTGACATCATTGATTAATACAATCTATGATGCGGCACAGGAAGCAAAGGATTTCCGCACGACGCAGTTTCTGGACTGGTTTGTCAAAGAGCAGGGTGAGGAGGAAAAAAATTCCATGGACCAGATTACCAAGATGGAGCTTTTTGGAGAGGATGCGCGCAGCTTGTACATGTTAAATAGTGAGTTGGGAACACGTGTATATACAGCTCCATCACTGGTATTATAATACTTATATTGCTATATTTTTCTTTTAATGTTGGAGGTTAAAAGAAAATAAATTTATAGAATTTATGCAAAAATTAAACATAATATATTTTGCATAGAGGAAAGTAAGGCGCATATTTATGAAAGTAGTGGTTTGCGATGATTGTGTTGAGGATTTACAAACAATAGAAACCCTGCTAGAACAATACAAAGAATCAATTTCGGATGTTGATTTTGCAGTTGAAAAGTATTTGGATGCTACTGTATTGTATAACAAAATTTTGGTTGGGGAACAGGCTGATATTTATATATTGGATATGATTATGTCTGACAGGTCAGGACTCGATATTGGCAGCCTGATCCGCCAAGCCGATGGTGATGGGGTAATTATATACATTACTTCATCGGATGATTATGCATTGGAGGCTTATGGGGTTCACGCAGCGCGGTACTTATTAAAGCCAGTCAGCGAGGAGACCTTTTTTGAGGCCATGAATTTTGCGCGCTCTTATACTGGAACACGCAAAGAACATTTATTTCCTATAAAGACAAAGGAAGGCACATTATCAGTGTCTTATTCCCGAATTGAATATATTGAAAATTATTCTCGGACATTGAATGTCTGTTTAGATGATGGTGAAAATATCAGGAGTATTTTTATTAGAAAGTCGTTTGATGAGGAGATTCGGGAAATTGCAGGAGATCGAAGTTTTCTACAGGTACATAAATCTTTCCTTATTAATATGGAACATGTAAAGAAATTGGAACAGAGTGAGATTGTGATGGAGAGTGGGAAAAGGATTCCTGTCAGTAAAACTAGAGCTGCCGATGTAAGGCGAGCGTATTTGCAATTTCTTTCTGTGTGTTATCAATAGGGGAGGGGAAAAGATGTGAACTACAAAAATATATCATATATGATTAGCCATGTTTTTTTGATGCTGTTTATGTACTTATTTATTGTACATCGGTACTCCAAAAAGAGGACGGCGGGGGTATGTATCACTTCTTTTCTGATGCTGACCACAACAGACTTTTTGAAATTAAATTTTTTTCCAGAAAGTCAATTATGTTATTTGTTTGTGACAATTTTTCAGATTTGTGTGACACAGTTTACAGGGGTGTATATTGCAAGGCATCGTGATAGCAAACTTTTGTTTATTGGACTTAGCGCTTCCAACTATGTAATAGCAGGGAGTGTCATGGCGACAATTTTGTATATTTGGACAAATAATATGGTGATTTCTATAGTGGGAAGTGTTGTAATTCATATTACTATTTTATTTGTATTATATGTCCGAATTAGAGTAATCTGTTTTCGATTTCAGGAGCGGGAGTCAGGGAAAAGCTGGTGGGAGTTGTGTCTGATACCCGTATTTTTTTATTGCAGTTTTTGCACGCTGGCATTTTTTCCAATTAAACTTGAAGATAATCCACAAAATATTCCAGCCGTTCTATTATTTCTTATCACCATGTTTGTCTCTTATGTGGTTGTGTTGCGATATCTGGAAAGTGAGTCAGAGCGGGCAGGAATTTATTGGAAAAACGTATTTTTTGAATCCTATATAAATGGATTGGAGTCGCAATACAGTCTAGTGGAGCAGTCGGAGCACAATTTGAAGATTTTACGCCATGACATGCGTCACTATTCTGGTATGATTGATGCCCTGTTAAATCAACAGGCGTATGATGAGATTCGGAATGTGACCGCGCATATTAAGGCAGTTTCTGATGAAAATAAAATAGTGAAGTACTGTGAGAACTTGATGTCAAACTCTATTATCTCTCATATGATGGAGAAAGCGCAACAGTGTGATGTGTCTGTGCAACTTGAGGCGGCTGTACCACGGGAACTTCCATTTAATGATTATGAGTTTGCTGCGGTGATTGCTAATCTGATGGAGAATGCAGTGCGCTGTGTGAGTGAATTTCAAACAAAAGAAAAACGCGTGGAGATAAAGATTGAATGTGACAAAAAACATGTGCTGATTCATGTTTGGAATGCATATGAAAAGGAGATTATGCTTGATGCGATGACAGGTCTTCCAAAGAGTCAAGCAGGGGATGGACACGGTTTGGGGATGCAGAGTGTGCAGGCGTTTTCAGATAAGGTTGGCGGAAATATTGGTTGTTATTGTGAAAAAGGAATTTTTCATGTTTTATTGTTTGCAAAAATTTAGAACGTCCGTAAAGGCTGTCAGAACGGTTGATATTTGGCGAAATGTGTGGTATACTTGGCAATAATTATAAGGAACTGTTAACGCTTTCTAGCTGAATGGGGGAGAAGAATGATAGAGAATGAATCTGCGGAGAATTATCTGGAAACAATATTGATATTGAGCAAAAAACTTCCTGTTGTGCGTTCGGTTGATATTGCAAATGAGCTTGGTTTTAAGAAATCCAGTGTGAGCATTGCAATGAAAAATCTGCGAGAGAAAAATTATATAACAGTTACAAATGCTGGTTTTATTTATCTTACGGATTCTGGCAGCAGGATTGCGCAGATGGTGTATGAGCGGCATGAATTTATCTCTGGATGGCTGATAGGTCTAGGGGTTCCCGCAGATGTTGCTGTTGAGGATGCATGCAAAATAGAGCATATCCTTAGTCAGGAAAGTTATGATGCAATCAAGAAATTTGTAAAACAGCATCTTGAGTAATCAAACACGCTTTTGATTAAAAAAGTAAGAAATTGCAGTTATCAATGCCTGTGTATAGGTAGATTATAGCACAAAAGTTTGAAAATAAGAATAAAAGGAGGAATTTGTATGAAACTTACCTTTGTAGGAGCAGACCATCAAGTAACAGGAAGCTGTCATTTCATGCAGACGTGCGGGAAGAATATTCTTGTGGACTGCGGTATGCAGCAAGGGTCGAATCCCTTTGAGTGCTGTGAGTTGCCTGTTGATGAGGCACAGATTGACTATGTGTTTCTGACACATGCACATGTAGATCACTCAGGGAATTTACCGTTATTGTATGCGAGAGGTTTTCGTGGGAAGGTATTTGCAACAGAGGCATCTGCGGGTTTGTGTTCGATTATGCTGCGGGACTGTGCGCATATTCAGATGCAGGAAGCGGAGTGGAAGAACAGAAAGGCAAAGAGGCATTCTGGGATTGAACCAGTTGAGCCAGCCTATACTATGGAGGATGCAGATGGCGTGATTAGAAGCATTGTTCCATGTGCATATAACAAAGAGGTCGAGATTAGCGAGGGCATCCACATTCGATTTACAGATGTGGGACATTTGCTTGGGTCTGCCAGTATTGAGGTCTGGCTGACTGAGAATGGTGTGACGAAGAAAATTGTTTTTTCGGGTGATATTGGGAATAAAAATCAACCGCTTATCAAAGATCCAATTTACACAAAAGAGGCAGATTATGTTGTTATGGAAGCGACATATGGAGATCGGTATCATCCCAGACAGAAAGAGGGGTATGTCTCAGATCTTGCTGAAGTTATTAACCGGACTTTTGCAAAAGGAGGGAATGTTGTCATTCCTTCGTTTGCGGTGGGTAGAACACAGGAAATCTTGTATTTTCTAAGGAAGATAAAAGCAGATAACATGATACCAAATTTTCCGCGCTTTGAGGTATATGTGGACAGCCCGCTTGCTGTGGAGGCGACAGGAGTATTTCAGAAAAATATATATACTTGTTTTGACGAGGAAGCAATGGAGTTGGTGAACAAGGGTATTAATCCGTTAAATTTTCCAGGGTTAAAACTTGCCATCACAAGTGAGGAATCCAAAGAGATTAACTTTGATATGACGCCGAAAGTAATTATTTCTGCAAGCGGTATGTGTGAGGCAGGGCGAATCCGGCATCATTTAAAACACAATCTCTGGAGACCGGAGTGTACGATCCTTTTTGTAGGATATCAGGCGGCGGGTACACTGGGACGTATTTTGATAGAGGGTGCAGATGAGGTAAAACTCTTTGGTGAGGCGGTGGAAGTCAGAGCAAAAATCACACAGTTGCCGGGACTTAGCGGCCATGCAGATAAAGGCGGCTTGATAGAGTGGATAAATGCTTTTGAGCAGAAGCCAGACAAGGTATTTATTGTGCATGGAGAGGACACTGCCTGCAGTTTGTTTGCAGACTGTCTGAGAACAGAGCATGGATATGATGCATATGCGCCATTTTCTGGTACGCGCATTGACCTTATCACAGGCGCGGTTGAGTTTGAGGCGTCTCCTGTTGCAGTCAAGAAACGTCTGCGCAGTGTATCAGATGTATTTGCAAGACTGTTGGCGGCTGGACAGCGGTTGATTGCGGTTATTTATAAGAATGAGGGCAGACCTAACAAGGAGTTGGCAAGGTTTGCGGACCAGATTAATTCCCTTGCGGATAAATATGAGTAGAGAGATTAAAGGAGACATAATATGAATATGATAGCGGCTGTGGACAACAATTGGGCAATCGGCTGCCAGAACAGTTTACTGGTACACATTCCAAGGGACCAGAAGCAGTTTCGGGAGATGACGGAAGGGAAGATAATTGTCGTAGGCAGAAAAACTTTGAATACTTTTCCGCAGAAACAACCGCTTAAAAATCGTATGAATATTATTCTATCGCGGGATAGACAGTATCGCGTAAGAGATGCCATTGTTATTCACTCTATTGATGAACTTTTGGAAGAGCTAAAAAAATATGATGACAAACAAGTTTATGTGGCAGGAGGAGCAAGTATATACGAACAACTTCTTCCCTACTGCGATACAGTTTATATCACAAAAATAGATTATGCATATCAGGCAGATGCGTATTTTCCAAGACTTGACAGGCTGTCAGATTGGGAATTGGCACAGGAGAGTGAAGAGCAGACTTATTTCGACTTGACATATTATTTTCAGAAATATGTGCGAAAATGTTGACTTTTGTACTTTATCGTATAATAATAAAAAACTAAGGAATACAAAAGATTCTGAGTATAATTTCTATGAACAGGAGAAAGTGAAAATGGAGAAAAAAGATTTGGATTGGTCTAACCTTGGTTTTGGTTACAGACAGACCGAGAAAAGGTATGTAACAAATTTTAAGAGTGGCGCTTGGGATGAGGGTGGTCTTACAGAGGACGCCAATATTGTTCTAAATGAGTGCGCTGGAGTTCTGCAGTATGCACAAACCTGTTTTGAGGGCTTAAAGGCATATACGACACAAGATGGAAAAACAGTCGTGTTTCGACCGGATTTAAATGAGCAGCGTATGCATGATAGTTGTGTGCGTCTTGAGATGCCTCCACTTCCAGAGGGACGTTTTGTGGATGCTGTTAGACAGGTGGTCAGAGCGAACGAGGCTTATGTACCTCCTTATGGTTCTGGGGCAACACTCTATGTAAGACCATATATGTTTGGAACGAATTCCGTAATTGGTGTAAAACCGGCTGATGAGTATCAATTTAGAATCTTTACAACTCCAGTGGGACCTTATTTCAAGGGTGGTGCAAAACCATTGATAATCAGAGTCAGTGATTTTGACAGGGCAGCGCCAAATGGAACAGGGCATATTAAAGCGGGGTTAAATTATGCGATGAGTTTGCATGCGATTGTAACTGCGCATAAGGATGGATTTGATGAAAATATGTATCTTGATCCAGCAACACACACTAAGGTTGAAGAGACAGGCGGTGCAAATTTTCTTTTTGTGACAAAGGACAATAAGGTTGTCACACCCAAGTCAAGTAGCATTCTTCCATCAATTACGCGTCGTTCCTTGATGGTGGTTGCGAAGGAGTATCTTGGTCTGGAAGTAGAAGAGCGAGAAGTGTTCTTTAGCGAGGTGAAAGATTTTGCAGAGTGTGGACTCTGTGGAACTGCAGCAGTAATTTCCCCAGTGGGAAAGATTGTAAATAAAGGGGAGGAAATCTGTCTGCCATCTGGTATGGACCAGATGGGGCCTATTATTAAAAAGCTTTATGATACATTGACAGGAATTCAAATGGGACGTATTGATGCTCCGGCAGGGTGGATTGTAGAAGTGTCATAATTAAAGAGCTATATAAAATAAAAAGGCATATCGTTAGATATGTCTTTTTTTGATACACACACGTCCAAATGAAATATGTCAGCAAGCTGACAAACGCCTAGCGCGAGTAGGGAAGATGAGACTTCCCTGCTCGATTGTCAAGATCCGTGAACTGGCATGTCATTATTCAATTATATAAGGCATAAGTGATAAATAGCTGAGGGTTCCGGGAGAAACCTCTGTTCCTTTCTCAAGTAAAGAGATAAGCCCCTGTAAGGTTTCTGCTGTCTCTTTAGGTGTGGATGGAATTAGTGTGTTGTCCAGTTTGACAGCAATTACAATCAGTGCAATCTCTGCAAGTGCGGCAGGATTGTCAAAGTGAATCTCGCCATTCTTAATGCCTTGTTTAATAATTTCTGTCAGATCAGGTTTTAATTCTGACACGACATGTGACAAATATTTCTGATGTAGAAAAGCAAGGTCTTGTACGCTTGCATTGTCTGTGGAGTTGTCATTTTGTTTGATAAAGGCTGTGGAGGAATTTTGACATGCCTGAAACAGCATTGCCATGCGTGCAAAGGGAGAAACTTCTGTCTGTGCAGCAAGGTTTTTGGCAGTGAATAGTGGTTTCTCATAGCTGCGCTCAATTAGAGCATCTAATATTGCTTCCTTGGAAGGAAAATAATAATAGATGCTTCCTTTTCCGATGCCTGCCTTTTGTGCAATTTCACTGACAGAGATATTTTGTATTTTCTTTTCCTCCAGAAGTTGCTGGAGCGCATCTAATATTAGATTATATTTTTTCTCACTTTTTTTGGTGTCGGGCATAAAGAATGCCACCTTTCTATTTAGAATAAATTTCTTACTATGCAGTTGAATTATCAAAAGATGTTTTAATCTACTCTTTCATCTCAGACAAAGAATGTTCTTACTTTTATAAGTGACGAGTTCAATACAATTTTGTGTCGGTGCGAGTACAATCTTCGACTGAGATAAGCATCCAGCAGGATTGCAGGCGTGCAAATCCATTATATGTCAGCAGAGCTGACCCGCAAATTTTCATATTGTAAATGGTGCTAAGCGACACTGAAATAATGGGTAATTAATATAAGTATATCATAATTGTATTTTGGAAACAATGAAAAAAGTGTCACAAAAAGATACGAAAATTAGAGATAAATTTTGTGGAAAACACACTTGACCGACGGTCGAAATATATGGTAGGATAGAAGAAATCAAAGTCGACTGACGGTCGAAATGTGTCGGACAAAAAGTTGTTTACTCCGCCGCAGTCCGCTTCAATTTCAAGTTTCAAATATCTATTTAATGGAGGAAAGATATGACATACGCAGATTTTTTTTATGAGGTTAAAGGGAAGTTTATGGGAGCAGATGTGAGTGATATTCATGAGCATCTAGCGTATCAGTTTAATATTGAGGATGAGGAAGCAGGCGGCGCGTTCTATGTAGAGGTTAAAGATGGTGTGCTCTATGTGGAACCATATGAGTATTATGATCGAGATGCAATGTTTATTAGCACACCGGAAGTATTTCGCAAAATTGCGGAGGGTGAGATGGACCCTGTGTGGGCGTTCACAACACAAAAACTTCGAGTGGAAGGCAATATTGATAAGGCATTGAAGTTAAATGATATTATCCAGCGCAAGAAGAAAGAACTGAAAAAGGAAGCGAAAGAAGCTAAAAAAGTTGAAAAGGAAGTAAAAAAATCAGAGAAAGCAGCTGCGAAAGAAGCTCTCAAAGGAGAGAAGAAGGCTGAGAAAAAATAGTTTGGATAGAAAATAATAAAGCAATTCAGTGCAATGTGGAGGTGCAGACAATGGGAATAATGAAAAAAGCGATGGCTTGTGCGGGGATTCTTGCAGCGGCAGGCATCGGGGAGACCGCTTATTTTTATAGGCGGACAATGAAGCGAAACAACGCGAAAGTAGAGCGGACAATGAAAATGTCTGGGACAGACTGGAGCCAGTATGCACCGATGATGCAGGAGAGAAAAGCGTTTATGCTTGAGCAAAACCATAGAGATGTTACACAGACATCATTTGACGGACTTAAGCTTCATGCGACTTATTTTCCAGCAATTAATGACAAGCAAGGCGGGAAGAAGGTTGCAATCTGTTTTCATGGATATACGAGTCAGGGAATGTCCGATTATATTGGTTTGTCGGGCTACTACCTCAACAATGGGTATGCAATGCTTCTGCCAGATGCAAGAGCACATGGCACGAGTGAGGGCGAGTACATTGGTTTTGGCTGTCTGGATAGAAAAGATGCACTTGTGTGGATTGACTGGGTGGTGCAAGAACTTGGGGAAGAGGCTGAGATTATTTTGCATGGAACGTCAATGGGCGGTGCAACTGTGCTGATGGCAAGCGGACTGGAGTTACCTCCACAAGTAAAGGGAATTGTCTCTGACTGTGGTTTTACTTCTCCTAAAGAAGTCTTCACGCACGTATTGCATACAATGTACCATCTGCCTACGTTTCCGGTGATTCCGGGTGCGGATGTTATCAATAAAAAGCTTGCTGGTTATGGCATGGATGAGTGTAATGCAAAACGTGAGGTAGCACGTGCAAAGGTTCCCATTTTGTTTATTCATGGCTCAAATGACACCTTTGTTCCAGCGCATATGTGTGATGAGATTTATGATTGCTGTGCATCACCAAAAAGAAAATTAATTGTGGATGGCGCTGCACATGCGGAGAGTTATTATAAGGACACAGAGAACTATGAGAAGGCACTCGATGAATTTTTTGAGTCATTGTCAGTGCAAGATTAATTGGATATAAAGGGAGATTATCATGAAAACAAGAAAAGGATATAAGACATACCCACTGACGGCTGCGCAAAAGTATCATTTTTACTATGCAGATTATTGCCCGGGCAAGGAAATTCTCAATGTCGGCAGTAGTCTTACCATCGAGTTTGAATTAAATATTGATGAGTTGAGAAAGGCAATTTACAAGGCATATGAGCGCAATGAGTCCATGCGCGCAAGACTTGTGTATGACGAGAAAGAGAAGACATGGTATCAGTACATTGTGGATAAAGAGGAGCGTGAAATCGAGTTTGTAGATTTTATCGGTAAGACTATGGAGGAGGCAGATGCGGAAATGACAGCATGGACGCGCATTCCTTTTGGTCAAGATGAGCCTATGAACAAGATTGTTATTATTAGGACACCAGACAATTTTGAGGGTATGTATATTGTAGGAGACCACAGATTTCTAGATGCGCAATCCTTGATTGGTTTTATGAAGGATGTTATTGAACTGTACTGTAACGCTAATTTTGAGAATGTGCCATATCCAGCCGACACACGTTCTTATATTGAGCAGATTGAGAAAGATTTTGCCTATGAAGCTGGTAGCAAAGCGCAGGCGAGAGACCGAGAGTATTTCCATAAGATGTTCGAGGCGCCAGAACCGATTTACAATGGAATTGAGGGAAGGAAAAGACTAGACGATGCGAGACGCAAAATGAAAAATCCCAATCTTAGAGCAGCGCCAACTGGTTCTGATAGTTTTGTGGCAGATATTGATATTTTCCATCTGGAAGGAGAGCCGACAGCACGGCTGATGAAATTCTGCGAGGATCAGCATATTTCACTGCAATGCCTGCTTATTATGGGAATTCGTACCTATCTGCAAAAAATGAACAATTGTGATGATGTTTCCATGATGGTTGCGTATGCCCGCAGAGCGACTTTGCTTGAAAAAAAGTCTGGTGGAACACGTATTCATAGTTTTCCATTCCGCACGATAATTTCTGAGGACAAGACCTTTATGGATGGTATTTTGGAAATTAGGGATAAGCAAAACGAAACTTTCCGCTATGTGAATTTTGATCCTGTGGAGTGTATGAATTATAAGAGAGAGGTATATAAGACCCCGCTTGGTATGGGTTATGAGACAGTGGCGCTCACCTATCAACCTGCGACATTGCGCGAGAAAGGTTTGGTTGATTTGGGTGATATTCGATATAAAACTAAAAGATATGGAAATGGGTATTATGCAGATGGTCTCTATCTCACTGTAATGCACAGACCAGAGGATAATGGACTGGATTTTAGCTTTGAACATCAGGTAAAAGCATATAGTAGAGAGACTCTTGAGCTGTTCTATTATTACATGTGCAAAATTATGTTCAAAGGTATTGAGAATCCGAATTTGAAGATTGGTGCTGTGATTAAGTTAATATAGTCAGTAATGGAAAAGTTTGGTATACTGAAATTGTAATTTATAGTTACTTTTCATGGGTCAGGAATGCGCATAAACTGCGCATTCCGTAAGAATATGATTCAAAATTTATAATCTAAGGAAGGACAGGGGTAACAATGTTTGAAAAATTAGCAGATATCATTACAAATTATGTCGAGGTAAAGAAAGAGGACATTAAGCCAGAATCTCGTTTTATGGAAGATTTGGGTTTTAGTTCGTTCGACTTTATGAGTATGCTCGGCGAGGTGGAGGAACAGTTGGATATCGAGATTAATCCTGAGGAAGCTGCAGATATTCGTACTGTTCAAGAGGCAGTGGATTATCTGGAAAAGCTGTAAGGAAATAAACAGGTTAAGATGTGTCAATTATTTTCTTACAGAGCCTATATAGGAAAAGAAAACTGTGCAGTATGGATGCGTGAGTAGGAATCTGTGTAGAAATTATTTGTACAAAGTATTTCTGTATAGATTTTTAGAAAGCGGATATTGCACATTTTCTTTATATAGAATTGATATTAATGCAGAAATTTTAACATAAAGAGTATTATAATTGCTTAGGAACTAAAAAATAGTACAGGGAATCGTTATAGAATCATTCCTTGACAACATAGGGAAAGGTATGGTCAAAAAGATGAGTCAAATATATCATACAATACGAGAGTTGTTGGTAGCGGCAGAGCAGAATTTTGGTGCGCAGGATGCATTCCGTTACAAAGTAAAGGATAGCGGGGATGGCAGTAAAAAAGAAGTGAAAGTCGAGGCAAAGACATACACACAATTTAAAAATGATACAGAGTGCTTTTCTGCGGTGCTTGCATCCCTTGGGGAACAAGGAAAACATATTGCAGTTATCGGACCGACTTCCTATTCATGGGTGGTTGCATATTTTGGCATTGTGGGCAGCGGAAGTGTGGCAGTGCCGCTTGACGCAAATTTGCCGGAGGAAGATTTGTGCGAATTGATTGACCGCGCAGATGTGACAACGCTTGTCTATGACGAGGCAAAAGCAGGTGTTGCACAGATGGCAGAGAACCATTGTAAGGGATTAAAAAATATCATTTGTACAGGAGAGCCGCAGGGGCTTGTAAATGGTTTGTCCATGTGGAATCTGATTGGCAGGCAGAGTGTCGGTTTTGACTATACGCCCAAGCCAGAAGAGCTTGCAACCATTATGTTTACATCTGGCACAACAGGAAAGAGCAAGGGGGTTATGCTTACGCACAGAAATTTGGCAGAGAATGCAACCTGTCTGGACATGGGATTGGAATCTGGCATTGTAATTTTGTCTGTGCTTCCAATTCATCACGCATACTGCCTTAGCATGGATATCCTGAAAGGTCTTTCGATTGGTTCTGTTATCTGTATCAATGATTCACTATTGCGTGTTGCAAAGAATATTAAACTCTTTGAGCCAAATATGATTTTGATGGTTCCACTGATGATTGAGACGCTCGCCAAGAAGCTTGAGGAGGCAGCATGGATTCCGGCGCCACTTGTGAAGGCAAAGGTATTTGGCAAACAGTTCCATACAGTGTGCAGTGGCGGTGCATATCTTAATCCAGCATATTTGGAGATGTTCAAAAAGTACGGTATCACTATCTGGCAGGGGTATGGCATGACAGAGTGCTCACCAGTTATCAGCACAAACTATGGTGCATTTATGAAAGATGGTTCTGTCGGCAAGCTAATGCCCAACTGTGAGGCAAAGGTAGTTGATGAGGAGTTGTGGGTAAAGGGTTCAAGTGTGATGCAGGGCTATTACAGAATGCCGAAAGAGACAGAGGAAACGCTTTCAGATGGTTGGTTAAAGACAGGTGACTTAGGATATGTGGACCAGGATGGTTATATTTTCCTTACCGGACGCAAAAAGAATTTGATTATCACACCAAATGGCGAGAACGTATCACCAGAGGAAATTGAGAATAAGCTCGGTGACAACCGACTTGTGCAGGAGGTTCTGGTGCGCGAGAGTGAAGGAGCAATTGAGGCGGAAATTTTCCCGGATTACGAGTACGCTGGCAAGAAGAAAATCA
Organism: Lachnospiraceae bacterium; assembly: GCA_949383255.1. GTDB lineage: Bacteria > Bacillota > Clostridia > Lachnospirales > Lachnospiraceae > COE1. The sequence goes on from CASJPF010000004.1 coordinate 128,996, forward strand.
AGGATATGCAAGGCGAATTGCAAAAAATTATTGACGCATACAACAAGACCGCGCCACTTTATAAGAGAATATATAAGCTAAAAATGCGCGAGACAGAATTTGAGAAAAATACAACAAAAAAGATTAAGCGGTTTTAGCGACAAGCAAAAGTTTTGCAAAAAATACTTGCAATGATTTTTTGCCTGTGCTATTCTAAGTACAGCAAAAAATCTTGGAATAGAAATGAGAATCATATAGACTTCAAGAAAATGCCATGAAAGAGACTCTTGCCAATGAAAACGACAGGAATACAGCGTCACCGACTGAGAGCGCTGTCCGCGGAAGCTGGCGAAGGGAACACTCTGGAGCAGATTGCTTGAAAAGGTGCAAATGATATTGTATCTTAGTAGGGCAATACGTAAGCGTGCGTTAAGCGTAAGAGAGGATAAGACGTCAATATAGTTTGATGTTTTATCAATGCGGGTGGTACCGCGGGTATAATTCAATTATCCGTCCCGGAATACATTTTGTATTCCGGGATTTTTTGACATAATAAACATTTTCTTGAGTTTTTAGTGTTAATATTACAGGAAAACTTTGAGAAAAGATGTATTTGTTGAGGAGGATATGAAATGTACAGAGATATTACAATGAAAGAAATTAGTGAACAGCATATTGGTCAGACGTTACATGTGGCAGGCTGGGTGGAGAACATTCGGGATCACGGTGGTGTATCGTTTATCGACCTGCGCGATATGTATGGTGTATTGCAGGTGGTTATGAGAGATACCTCTCTTTTAGATGGTATTACAAAAGAGATGTGTCTCTCCATTGAGGGATTTGTGGAAAAGCGTGATGAGGAGACTTACAATCCCAAGATTCCAACAGGGACAATTGAGCTGGATGCGAAAAAGGTAACAGTGCTTGGAAAAGTATACCAGAAACTTCCATTTGAAATTATGACATCAAAGGAAACACGTGAGGAAGTGCGGCTGAAATACCGTTATTTAGACCTCAGAAACAAAAAGGTAAAGGATAATATGATTTTCCGTTCTCAGGTCATTTGCTTTCTGCGGCAGAAGATGACGGAGATGGGATTTTTGGAGATTCAGACACCGATTTTGTGTGCGTCATCACCAGAAGGTGCAAGGGATTATATCGTTCCTTCAAGAAAGTACAAGGGCAAATTTTATGCGCTTCCACAGGCGCCGCAGCAGTATAAACAGCTTTTGATGGCGTCCGGCTTTGACAAGTATTTTCAGATTGCACCGTGCTTCCGTGACGAGGACGCGCGCGCAGACCGTTCGCCGGGCGAGTTTTATCAACTTGATTTTGAGATGAGCTTCGCAACACAGGAGGATGTATTCCAAGTTGGTGAGGAGGTGCTTTCAGCAACATTTGAGAAGTTTGCGCCGGAAGGGTTTACGGTGACAAAGGCACCTTATCCGATTATTAGTTACAGACAGGCAATGTTGGAATTTGGCACAGATAAACCAGATTTAAGAAACCCGCTGCGCATTCTTGACGTGACAGACTTTTTTCAAAAGTGTTCATTTAAGCCTTTTATTGGAAAAACGGTGCGGGCAATCAAGGTACATGCTGAGATGTCAAAGGGTTTCCATGAAAAGCTACTGGGATTTGCGACGAGCATGGGGATGGGCGGTCTTGGATATCTTGAGATTGCGGAGGATAGGGCATACAAAGGACCCATTGACAAGTTTATTCCAGACGAGCTGAAGCCAGAGCTTGCTGTAATTGCAGGATTGGAGGCAGGCGATACGATTTTCTTTATTGCAGATAAGGAGGAGCGGGCGAACTACTATGCAGGGCAGCTGCGTATTGCGCTTGGTGAGAAGCTTGATCTGTGTGAAAAGAATGCATATCGGTTTTGTTATATCAATGATTTTCCAATGTTTGAGCGCGATTTAGAAACAAAGCAAATTGGCTTTACACACAATCCGTTTTCCATGCCGCAGGGCGGGCTTGAAGCGTTGAACAGTGAGGACCCATTAGACATTTTGGCATATCAGTACGACATTGTATGCAATGGTGTGGAACTGTCGAGTGGCGCTGTTAGAAACCATGACTTGGAGATTATGGTAAAAGCGTTTGAGATTGCTGGATATGATAAGGAGACATTGCAGTCAAAGTTTGGTGCGCTCTATCAGGCATTTCAGTTTGGTGCACCACCACATGCAGGCATGGCGCCGGGGATTGACAGAATGCTTATGTTGTTGAAAAATGAGGAAAATATTAGGGAAGTGATTGCTTTCCCGATGAGTGGATCGGCGCAGGACTTAATGTGCGGTGCGCCAAATGATGTCACAGAACAACAGTTGCGCGAGGTGCATATTAAAGTTAGGGACTAAATAAATGTGGTTACAGTTCAGTCTAGGACTTTGCATTTATCTCAGTTGGAGAAGACTCCCACTTCTGTAAGTGGTGAATAAAATACAATTTTGTCTCAGTGGGAGTACAATCTCCGGTTGAGATAAGCCTCCGGCAAAATTGCAGGCGTGCGAATCCGTAATTTGTCAGCAGAGCTGACTCGCACGCCGCAGCAAGAATGCCGATGGTATTCTTGAATGAAAAGTCCGTAAAATAATGTAGTGGCAGAGATGCATCAAGCTATCGCGAAGCGATTATGCATAGCTTGATGCTTGTAATAGGAAGCCAAAGGCTGAACTGTTACGAAATGTGACAAGAGCAGGAGGGTGGATATGGCAAATATAATTACAGATGAAACAATCGAATATGTAGGAATTCTTGCCAAGCTTGCACTCTCGGAGGACGAGAAAAAGCAGGCGAAGAAAGATATGGGCAGAATGCTTGACTATATTGACAAACTAGCAGCGTTAGACACGACAGAGATTGAACCGATGTCTCATGTATTTTCGGTGCAGAATGTATTTCGTGAGGATGTGGTGACAAACGGTGATGAAAGTGAGAAGACTTTAAGAAATGCGCCCGGTGAAAAAGACAATATGTTTATGGTGCCAAAAACATTTGATTAAAATGTGCAATATCTTGACAAGAATGGGGGAATAAGATGGATATTTTAGCATACAGTGCTGTGGAGCTTTCCGCGGCAATCAAGGCGGGTAAAGTCACTGCAGTTGAGGCGATGGAAGCAGTGTTTGCACGGATTGATGAGAAAGAGAGTACCGTAAATGCCTATGTGACAATTGACAGAGAACAGGCATTCAAGACAGCAACTATCACACAGGAAAAGATTGAAAAAGGAGAATTGACAGGAATGCTTGCAGGAGTTCCAGTTGCCATTAAGGACAATCTGTGCACAGAGGGAATACGTACTACCTGTTCTTCAAAAATATTGGAAAATTTTGTTCCTACGTTTTCGGCAGAGGCTGTTCTCAATCTTGAGAAGGCAGGAGCAGTGATGATTGGTAAGACCAACATGGATGAGTTTGCAATGGGCTCCACGACCGAGACCTCCGCGTATGGTGTGACCAGAAATCCGTGGAATACAGATCACGTTCCGGGGGGATCTTCAGGCGGCTCTGCCGCAGCAGTAGCGGCAGGAGAGTGCTTTTTTGCACTTGGCTCTGACACAGGCGGTTCTATTAGACAGCCGGCATCTTTTTGTGGCGTAGTGGGATTAAAACCCACTTATGGAACTGTTTCGCGCTATGGTCTGGTTGCATATGGTTCCTCGCTTGACCAAATTGGACCACTGACAAAAAATGTGGCGGATTGTGCGGCTGTTCTGGAGGCTATTGCTTCCCATGACACAAAGGATTCTACTTCTGTTGAAAGAAAAGACACAGATTTTACAACAGCTTTGATAGATGATGTAAAGGGAATGAAAATTGGTATTCCAAGGGACTATTTTGGAGAGGGACTTGACAGTGAGGTTAAAGATGCAGTGTTCGCCGCTGCAAAGACACTGGCTGCAAAGGGGGCAGTTGTTGAAGAGTTTGATCTGAGCCTTGTCGAGTATGCAATACCAACGTATTATACAATTGCGGCAGCAGAGGCAAGCTCAAATCTGGAACGTTTTGACGGTATTAAGTACGGTTATCGCGCTGCGTCATATAAAGGACTTCATGATATGTACAAAAAGACGCGCTCCGAGGGCTTTGGCGCGGAGGTAAAACGCAGAATTATGCTTGGTTCATTTGTATTGAGTTCCGGCTATTATGACGCCTATTATCTGAAAGCACTCAAAGTAAAGGCGATGATAAAAAAAGCTTTTGATGAAGCTTTTACAAAGTATGACTTGATTCTAGGACCTATCGCACCAACCACAGCACCAAAGATTGGCGAAAGTTTATCAGATCCGTTGAAAATGTATCTTGGTGACATTTATACAATATCCGTGAATCTGGCGGGACTGCCCGGTATTTCATTGCCCTGTGGAATAGACACAAAGGGACTGCCAATTGGATTGCAGCTAATTGCAGATAGCTTTCAGGAAAAGAGGCTGATACAGGCAGCATACACATATGAACAGACATACAGTAAAGAAATGAGGTGAGAAGATGGCAAAACAATATGAAACCGTGATTGGTCTGGAAGTGCATGTAGAGCTTGCGACAAAAACAAAAATTTTCTGTGGTTGTTCCACAGCGTTTGGTGGGGCGCCAAATACGCATACTTGCCCTGTCTGTACAGGCATGCCGGGTTCGCTTCCAGTGCTGAATAAACAGGTGGTAAACTATGCGATGGCGGTTGGACTTGCCACAAACTGCACCATTACACAGTATTGTAAATTTGACCGAAAAAATTATTTTTATCCAGATAACCCTCAGAATTATCAAATTAGCCAGTTGTATTTGCCAATTTGCAGAAATGGGTATGTGGATATTGAAACTTCCGAGGGGAAAAAATCGGTGGGCATTCATGAGATTCATATGGAGGAAGATGCCGGAAAGTTGATTCATGATGAGTGGGAGGACTGTTCGCTGGTAGATTACAACCGCTCTGGCGTGCCGCTGATTGAGATTGTATCGGAACCTGATATGCGCAGTGCCGAGGAGGTTATCGCATACCTTGAAAAACTGCGTATGATTGTGCAGTATCTGGGTGTTTCTGACTGTAAATTAAATGAAGGTTCCATGCGCGCGGACGTCAACCTTTCTGTCAGAGAAGTCGGTGCGGAGACATTCGGAACGCGCACAGAGATGAAAAATCTTAATTCATTTCGGGCAATTACACACGCGATTGCAGGAGAGCGTGAACGGCAGATTGAGCTACTTGAGACAGGGCAGCAAGTGACACAGGAGACAAGGCGCTGGGACGACACAAAAGAGTATTCCTATGCGATGCGCTCGAAAGAGGATGCGCAGGACTACCGATATTTTCCAGATCCAGATTTGGTCCCTGTCTATATCAGTGATGCGTGGCTGCAACAGGTTAGAGACAACCAGCCGGAATTTCGCGAGGAGAAAATGGCACGCTATAAAAAAGAGTTTGATATTCCAGAGTATGATATTGGTATTATTACAGATTCTAAGCATTTGGCAGACTTATTTGAGGAGACTGTGGCGATATGCGGTCAGCCAAAAAAGGTGTCAAATTGGCTGATGGGGGAGACGCTTCGTCTATTAAAAGAAAAAAATATGGATCCTGAGGATATTTGTTTTTCACCGCAAAATCTGGCAAGGCTGATAGGGCTGGTGGACAGTAAAGCTGTGAACTCTACTGTGGCGAAAGAAATATTTGAGGTGATGTTTGCCGAAGATATCGATCCTGAAAAGTATGTGGAGGAGAAGGGTTTAAAGACAGTAAACGATGAGGGTGCACTCCGAAAAATCATTGAGGAGGTTATCTCGGCAAATCCGCAGTCGGTGGAGGACTATCGCGGTGGTAAGCAAAAGGCAATAGGATTTCTGGTTGGACAGACAATGAAGGCGATGAAAGGTAAGGCAGATCCTGGTATGGTCAATAAAGTGCTCAAAGAATTGTTATAGTCCACATAAAATCTACAAATATTTTACACAAACCGTCATATTCCAACATAAACTATAATAAACTTATAGATTGGAATAGGTCTTATGTATTTTATCCTAATTATTTTGTTACTTGTTGCACTTATATGCAGTGTCTTTTTCCATTTTCGGAAAAAGAAAATTATTTGCAGGATTCAGTCTATGGACAAATACCAAAAATGCTGCAAGGTTGAGGAGCTCGTCAAGCCATTTGGATATTGTTTCCATGATGAATGCGGCTTCTTTTCGAGTACGCTAGATGCATGGCAGAGGGAGGCGGGCTACGCATGGGTTTACGACTACATGGCGCCGCGCTTTCAAATGGTTTTTGATACGCTGCCAGTCTACTTTGACTATGAAGGCAAAACGTGGCTGATTGAGTTCTGGAAAGGACAGTATGGCATCAATGCAGGAGCCGAAATTGGCATTTACCATGCGGACAGGATTCTCTCTGAGAAGGAGTATAAAACCACACGATTTGAAGCAGCATCAAACATGGAGCTGCTAAACTGCTCATTTGTGCTCTGTGGCAGGAATGGCAATTGCGTTAAAGTCACTCAAAATCATTGGTGGCTGACTGCGTTCTTTACAGGCAGCTTTGTGTGGCCGTCGGATTTGTGCATGAAAGCGACAATACGGTTCCCAAACAAGAGAATGCAGTTTGCCTTTATCAGTGGACTACGCAAGGCTGGCTGTGCGGAACATAATTTTTCTGTCAACGGATTTTGCGTAACAATTCATTTTGACCGTGCACGCAAGGTACATTACAAGTTGTGTACACGGTTTTGGCGACGGTTTTCACAGTGGAAAAATAAGATTTTTTGCAAGCTCTACTTGTGGGTGACAAAACCGTTTCAACGTACTGAGGATAGGGTTTTGTGTCTGTACTACTTTATTCCAGGAGCATTCCGACGGCTGTTTCGGATGCGCCGTTTCAACAAGCGCTGCCATCGGAAGGAATATTACTGTCGCAAACGGTGTTGTAGAAAGGGGCGCCTGTGAGTGTTTCATCGCGGCTGGGGCATGCTTTTTGCGATGCCCCAGTCTTGCCATTAACCTATCGCTCACGGTATGTTCTAATGAGTGATTGCCATAGGGGGATTGGCACTTCCTCTGATAATTTTCTAAAAAACCAACATCTCTTTTTCGCGGCGCTGAAATATTATTACAAAAGAGGATTTACATATATTGAGCTTGGTGATGGAGATGAACTCTGGGAGAACCGCAATATGAAAAATATTGTTGAAGTGCATGACGAAGTATTTGAAATTTTTACATTGCTACATAAACAAAATAGATTATATCTTATTTATGGCAATCATGATATGATTAAAAAGAAAAATAAATTGCAGCTCCCGTACACTTTTTATGAGGGAATTATTTTAAATCCGCCCAATATGCCACAGCGCGCACTGTATTTAACACATGGGCATCAGGCAAGTCTGTTTAATTCTACATTTTGGCGAGTGGCATGTTTTTGTGTTCGATATTTGTGGAGCCCACTAGAAAACTTGGGCGTACTTGATCCTACCAGTGCGGCAAAAAATTACCATGTCAAAAATAAGTGCGAGACACGGCTAAGCGATTGGGCATCTCAAAACAGACATATTCTGATAACAGGGCATACACATCGTCCCGTGATGCCAAGTGAGCCTTCCTTTTATTATAATACAGGCAGTTGTGTGCATCCGCGTTGCATTACCTGTATAGAAATCGAACAGGGCGTTATGACATTGGTAAAATGGAGTATGAGTGCTCGCGCGGACAGTACGCTATACGTGGCACGTGAACGAATTTCCGACTTTGTGTCATTGTTATCAAATGTATAATTGTGTAATTTTTCTATCTGTGCAACTAGTACAACGTTTTCTTAATCCTTGTATACTAAGTGCTTGATATTTGTGTCAGTGCAAGGCGGAGGAAGGAGGCAATACGGTGGCATTGTCGACTGACGATAACGCGGCAATGGCACAAATAGTGAGTGTTTAGTATATGAGAGATTAAAAAACGTTGTACTATGCAATCAATTGGAATATAAGTGGTCTATTGGGTTTTGATTTGTATGGATAAGGGAGTGTTTAAAATGGATTTATCTATAATGGAATCCGTTTTTTCAGATTTTGATATGGATAGTTTTAATATGTTTCATGAGATTATTTCTTTGAGATGGGAAACTATTTTTGATAGTGCATCTTGGGATGAGTATAGAAATCTTGCATTGGAAATAAGGAGTCATAATAATTATAAAATTTTGATAGAATGTAAAGGTGTAGATTCTTTTCGCTTTGAGGGAAATGGACAAATTTCAGGATTCTACATCAAAGATATGTCTGTAAGAGGATACGAAAATAATTCAAGATATGAGGTTGGAGACTATGAGGAAAATAAACTCGAGTTTTATTGTTCTGATGTATTAATCAAGAGCTTAGAAAAACTTGAGCGATAAATTTTTATCACGCAATATAGTTTGAAAACCGTTTAATGGATGACAGTTACTTGTTTTATATAATTTTTAGATTAAAAAGAATGCATAAGGATTTGTTTTACTATTCCATTTTTGCTATATAGCTATTATTTCCTCATATGAAGGAAAACATGGATGAATACAGAAAAGACCAAATATATAGATTGAAAGAAGGCTAAGGGGGAGAAAGGACAATTTGGGGTGTACAAAAGGAAGGTGCCTCTGGGGACTTTCTGCCATTGTTATAAGGGGGGAATAAAAATGTTAAAAATAGCCATAGGGATTGGAAAATTTTTCTCTTTACTCGCCGCGGACCCGTGTGCCACGTTAGTGGTATATTTCTTCCGCGCGGGTCTGTGCATATAAAATAGAAATTTGGGTCATACTACAAAAAATAGTAAAAGGAGAGGAACAAAGTCATGAAATATGTATGTGATGTCTGCGATTGGGTGTATGATGAAGAGAAAGGATATCCAGAGGGAGGGATCGCGCCGGGAACAAAATGGGAAGATGTACCAGAAGATTTTGTTTGTCCATTATGTTTTGTAGGGAAAGAACTTTTTTCTGCAAAGTAAAACAATATAAAATCGAGTAGAGGAATTTCCCTACTCGATTTTTTGATGCACACGGACGTCAAAATAAAATATGTCAGCAATCTGACAGACACCCTATTCAATCAAACATAAGTTTATGGCAATTCTACGCAGAAGTTTCAGCCAGTTGAATAATTTTTTCCATATCTGCAATCAATTCTTTTGAATAATTTAAAGTCTCTCGATAAACATGCATTGCTTTTCCGTAGTCCTGATTATTGATTGCATTGATGACTGTCTGCCCATATGTATGGAATTTCCTGTGCTTGTTCCCCAGTTCTTCCCAGATAGGGAGGACACCCGGAATATCAGGAGTGACAGCATAGTAAAAGTGACCAAAGCCACATTTGGAAGAATCTAGCTGTAATGGAGTGACATTGCGACTGTCCACAATCTTTTTAAGGTTGCTTAGCCATGTCTGATGGGATGAGATGGCAGTGCGCATATATTCAATAAACTCTTGATTTTCAATATGATAAAATGCATCTTTTGACATTCGCCCCATTTTCTTGACAGATTCATCAAGCGTTTTTTCAATATTGATAACTGGTTCTATGGCATGCCTTAAATCCCGGCCAACATTGCGCATAAAATCTGTGCTGTCGTTGAGCTGATTTTCCATCTCTGTCATGGAACTGCTAATCTCTTCGCTGACAGATGCCATTGAGCTTATGGAGTCATTAATCTGTGACACATGACGTTTGCTTTCGTCATTCAATTCCCAGACATTGCCAATTTTGTCAGCCATTGAATTTAGAGATTGAATTGTGATTGTAGAACTCTGCACACTCTTTTTGGAAGCATGTTTCATATTTTCTACAAATGTTCCCATGTCTTTTGTCAATTTCTGAGTTTCTTCCGCAAGCTCTCGAATTTCGCCTGCAACGACAGCGAATCCCTTTCCAGCTTCACCTGCTCTTGCCGCTTCCACAGAAGCATTTAGGGCAAGCAGATTTGTCTGGAGAGATATGGTATCAATGCCTGAAAGAATAGAACTAATATGTGTGATAATGTTAACCAACTCATCCATATCTGACTGCATTTCTCCAGCAGAGAGAATTGTTTGAGAAGATAGTTCTTTGATGGCAGTCAGTTCATCTTGCCCTTCTTCAATCTTTTTATACACTTCGTCTGTCTCGCCTGAGATTTGAATGATTGTGTTGGTTAATTCTTCCTGCGGATTATTAGTGCTTCCAGTGGTTGTTCCAAAGATGGTTTCGGTCGCCTTTGCAATTTTTTTTGAGATATCAATGATCTTCTGTGTTTGATGTTGCATGGTTAGATCAAGAGAACTAATCTGCATGACTGCGTTAATATTTTTATCAAATACTTCCGCGAACTGTTTTCTGCCGTCAGATAATCTGTTGTATATATTATTTAATTCTGGTTCTCTGGAATAATCGGCTTTTTTTAATTCTGATACGGCTTTCATAAGAACTGATTTACTTTTTTTATTAAACATTTCGGTATCCTCATTTCTTCATAATAATAAATTGATACTTAGTGTCTGCTGATTAGGTTTAAAACACTTGATTTTATCGACTTTTACCGC